>NCGF01000036.1 GCA_002281485.1 Sphingomonas sp. 28-66-16 | reverse complement strand
TTCCTTGATCTGGCTGTCCGAGCCGAAGATCACGACGCCGACATTGTCGGCTTCCAGGTTGAGCGCCATGCCCTGCACGCCGTTCGAGAATTCGACCATTTCGCCGGCCTGGACATTGTCGAGGCCATAGATGCGGGCGATGCCGTCGCCGACCGAGAGCACTTGCCCGGTTTCCGAGACCTGGGCCTCGGTGCCGAAGCTGGCGATCTGGTCCTTGATGACCTTCGAGATTTCAGCGGCGCGGATATCCATGGGGTGAACCTTTTTAGCCTTTCCAAGCGGCGATCAGCCGCCAACCTTCATTGCGTGCGCGAGGGTATTGAGACGGGTCTTGATCGACGAATCGATCATCTGGCTGCCGATGCGGACGACGAGCCCGCCAAGCAGCGACGGGTCGACCGACAGGTCGACCGAAACTTCACGACCGACGCGCTGGCGCAGCGACTGCTTGAGCGCGGTTACCTGGTCGGTCGTCAGGGCATGGGCAGAGGTGACCTCTGCCGTGGTTTCGCCCCGGAAATTGGCGGCTAGCTGACGGAAGGCGCGGATCGTCGCGGGCAGTTGCCCAAGGCGGCGATTCTCGGCGAGCACGCCCAGGAACTTCGCGGTCGTCGGGTCGAGCTTGAGCATCGTCGCCACCGCCTCGACGGCGCGGATCGCGGCGCCGCGCGCGATCAGCGGGCTCGTCGTCAGCATCTTGAAATCCGCCGACTGGTCGAGCGCCGCGCGCACGGTGGCAAGGCTCGCCTCGACCTTGTCGATCGCCTTTGCATCACGGGCGAGTTCGAACAACGCCGTTGCATAGCGTCCCGGTAAGCTCGCTTGAATACCGCCGGAATTCTCCACGCGATCGACATCCTCTTGGGAACAGGAAAGTTGGCCCCGCGCGAAAACAGGGCGACAAAGCGCCCATCGGTTGGGTTGCGCGGCTGCTAGCATCGGTGCCGCAGGGATGCAAGTCGGGCGGGCGATCGTATCGACCCCGCTCGAAAACGACCGTTTTCATCAAAGCGTCACATTCGGTTAACCATCCATTGTCGCCTTTGCGGGCATTGACGGGTCGTTCCGCCAGCGCAAGGGTCCTCCCGAATGATCGTCATCGCGTCGCAATGGATTGCCCGACTGCGCCGCCCGGCCGATACGATCGGCGCGCTGCTGCGTCGGGTATTGCTGGCGCTGGTCGCGATCCAGGCGGTGCTCGCGCTGTCGCTCGTGGTCGGCGCGCTGATGACGACCAATCTGGTACGCGAACTGGTCGATGACCGGCTGACGCCGATCGCCGAGCTGCAGCATGTCATGGATGGTTATGCCGGCGCCCTGGCCAGCGCGCAGAAGGTGCAGAGCGGCAATCTCGGTGCGGACAGTGCGCTCGCCGTGATCGACGCCGCCCAGACCACCGTGCACGAGAACTGGACGCGCTTTCGCGCCCATCCGATCGATGCCCGCTATCGCCGCGACGTCGCCGAGATCGATACCGCCCGGCGCGACGCCGATCGCGCCATCGCCGCCTTGCGCGGGCTGTTGCGCGACGACGCCACCGATCGCCTCGAATTCTTCGTCAGCGGGGCGCTCTATGCGGCGATCGACCCGCTGACCCAGGCGACCACCGCGCTGATGGACAAATTGCGCGACGACGCCGGCCGGCAGCAGAATCTGGTCCGCTACCGCACGGCGCGCGCCTATGTCATCGTCACGCTCGTGATGCTGCTGGCAGCAGCGGTCGGCTGGTGGGGGATGCGGATGGTCGCGCGGCGGATCACCGGTCCGCTCGCGGCCATCGCCGTCGCGACTCACGGGATCACCGACGACAAGCACGACGTCTCGATCCCCGGCGTCGATCGGCGCGATGAAATCGGCGATATCGCCCGCGCGCTCGTCTTTGCCCGGCAACGGTCGCTCGACGCGCGGCGCCTGAGCGAGGAATCGCGCCGCGTCGAAGAAGCGCTGCATCGCCGCGAGGTGAGCGACCACGCCGCCAAGGCCAAGCGCGCTGCCGATCTCGATGCGGTGTTCGCGGTGTTCGAGCGCGACGCCGGCGCGGTCGTCGCCGCGCTCAAATCGGCGAGCCCGCGGCTGCGCGAAACGGCGGGGACGATGTCCGGCGAGGCAACCGATGCCGAACATCACGCGCTCGCTACCGCCGCGCTCGCCAACCAGAGCGCGGGCGGCGCGCGGACGATCGCGCAATCGAGTGGCGCGCTCGCCTCGGCGATCGAGCATATCAGCGCGGCCGCCAATGAATCGCGGCTTGGGGTCGGCACCGTGCGCGAACGCACGATCGCCGGGCGCGCGCACGCCGAATCGCTCGGCGCGCTGGTCAGCGAGATCGCCTCGGTGCTCGATTTCATCGCCGTGATCGCCGGGCAGACCAATCTGCTCGCGCTCAACGCGACGATCGAGGCGGCGCGCGCGGGACCGGCGGGGCGCGGCTTTGCGGTGGTGGCGGAGGAGGTCAAGGGTCTCGCCCGGCAGACCCAGGCCGCTGCCGGCAAGATCGAGACCCGGCTCGCCGCCGTCCGCGATGCGAGCGATACCGTGCTGTCGACGATCCAGTCGATCGATTCGCTTGTCGCCGGGCTCGATCAGTCGGCGAGCAACGTCGCGACCGCGGTCGAGCAGCAGCGCGACATGACCCAGCGCATCGCCCACGCGATCCGCGACGTCGAGGACGGCACCGCCGTCGCCGCCGCCAGCATGCACACGCTCCACGAACGCGCCGAGCGCGCCCGGGACACCGCCACCGATCTTGCCGGCACCGCCGACGACGTCGCCTGCTCGGTCGAGCGGCTGCGCGGGCAGATCAACCAGCTGATCGTCGACGTGCGCGCGGCCTGAGTGCGTCATTTCGTCTTTCGCTGCTCGAAGGCGACGCTAGAAGGAGGCGAATTCCAGGATCAGGAGCGCAGCATGGCCGACGGGACGATGACGAAAATGACCATGTCCGACGGCGCCGAGATCGCGGTCTATCACGTGGCGCCGGCCGGCGCGCGGCGCGGCGGTCTGGTGCTCGTGCAGGAAATCTTCGGTGTCACCGATCATATTCGCGAGCTGTGCGACGAATATGCGCGCGACGGGTATGAAGTCCTCGCCCCGGCGCTGTTCGACCGAGAACATCCGGGGTTCGAGGCCGATTATACCGGCGAGGGCTTTGCCCGCGCCGTGCAGCTCGCGCGCGGACTTCATCCCTTCGATCTCAGCCTGAAGGACGTCCAGACCTGCGTCGATGCGATGGCGGCCAAGGGGCCGGTGTTCATGGTCGGCTATTGCTATGGCGGCTCGGTATGCTGGTTCGCCGCGACCCGGCTGTCCGGCGTCGCGGCGGCATCGGGCTATTATGGCAGCCAAATTCCCGGCGCCGCCGACGAGGAACCCCGCGTTCCGGTCATCCTTCACTTCGGGCGCCACGATGCGGGCATCCCGATGGAAGGTGTCGAGAAAGTGATCGCCAAGGCTTGGCCGAAAGCGACCGTCTATGTCTACGAGGCCGGCCACGGCTTCAATTCGGACCGCCGCAAGGATTATCACGAAGCCTCGGCCGATCTGGCGCGCGAACGCACGCTCGAGCTGTTCCACGCCAATGGCGGATAGCGCCAGGCGCTGATCGCTTTGATCGCAACCGCCGGGATGGAGCGCCCGGCGCCTGCGCCTATATCGGTGTCATGAGCACCGACACGATCGATCCCGACGCGGCCTGGGCCGCCTTCATCGCCCGCGACCGGCATAGCGACGGCCGTTTCGTCGGCGCGGTGCTGACCACCGGCATCTACTGCAAGCCGAGCTGCCCCGCGCGCCACCCCAAGCGCGAGAACGTCGTCTTCTATCGCGACGGGGCGGCGGCGGCGGCGGCGGGGTTTCGCGCCTGTCTGCGCTGCAAGCCCGACGAGATCGGCCGCGACCGCATCGCCGTCGCGCGCGCGGTCGCGCTGATCGAGGGAGCGGAGGAGACGCTCGGGCTCGACGATCTCGCTGCCATGGTCGGCTATGCGCCGCATCATTTTCACCGGCTTTTCAAGCGCGCGACCGGCGTCACCCCCGCCGCCTATGCGCGCGGGCTCAAGGCGCGGGCGGCGGCGCAGGCATTGATGAAGGAGGCAAGCGTGACCGAGGCGATCTATGAGGCGGGTTATTCCGCGCCAAGCCGTTTCTATGAGGGGGCCGGCAAGCGGCTGGGCATGACGCCGAGCGCCTGGAAGCGCGGGGGGGCAGGGGTGACGATCCGCTGGACGATCGCGGCGACCAGCCTCGGGCCAATGCTGGTGGCGGCGACCGACAAGGGGTTGTGCCGGGTGTCGTTCGACGAGGGCGAGGCGGCGCTCCGGATGCGCTTCCCCAAGGCCGAAATCGTCCCCGGCGGCGACGCGCTCGCCGATCTCGCGGCACGCGTGGTCGCGAGCGTCGAAAGCCCCGATCGCGATCAGCATCTCCCCCTCGACGTGCAGGGAACGGCGTTTCAGGAGGCGATCTGGCAGGCGCTGCGCCAGATCCCGATCGGCGAGACGCGCAGCTATGCCGAGCTCGCGGCGATCGCCGGCAATCCACGGGCCGTGCGCGCAGCGGGGACGGCGTGCGGCGCCAACCATGTCTCGATCGTCATCCCGTGCCACCGCGCCCAGCGCAGCGACGGAACGATGGGCGGCTATGCTTACGGCATCGACCGCAAGATCGCCCTGCGCAACCGCGAGGGTGTCGAATGAGCTTCACGATCAGCGGGATCGATCCCGCGCCGTTCCGCCGCTTTTACGCGATGTCGGACGAAGAACGCGCCGCCGCCGGCGTGATCCGGGTGATCGCCGACGCGCGGCCGGGCTTTCCGTGCCGGGTGACGCTCGAGGACGCCGCGCCTGGGGAGGCCTTGCTGTTGCTCAATCACGAACATCTGCCGGTCGACACGCCCTATCGATCGTCCCACGCCATCTTCGTGCGCGACGGCGCCGAGACGCCGGCGCATTTTGCTGACGTCGTGCCCGATCAGCTCGCGATCAGGCTGCTGTCGGTGCGTGCCTTCGATGACCATGGGATGATGACCGATGCCGAGGTGGTCGAGGGGCGTGATCTGCCCGCGCTGATCGATCGCTTCTTCGCCGATCCTGCGGTCGCCTATCTCCACGCCCATAATGCCCGGCGTGGCTGCTTCGCCGCGCGGATCGATCGATGCTGAGGCGCCGCTGACAGGGGCTTTACCGCTGGCCGCAGCCCGCTAAGGCGGGGGCAGGGGAGCGGGAGCCGACATGCACGACGTACAAGACCATCCACGCGGCAAAAGCCTGGTGCGGCGAATCCTGCATTTTCCGTTGGTCACGCTCGTCGTCGCGATCGGTTTCATGGCGGGGGCGAGCGTCGTCGCGACCGAGCTTGCCGCGATCGTCGGCGCGCGCAGCGACGGGCCATGGGCGATCCTGGGCGGGACGCTGGTCGCCGCGGTCTTCATGCTGGCCTATGTGCTGTTCACCCGATTGGTCGAGCAGCGCCCGGTAAAGGAATTCGCGCTGGAAGGCGCGGTGCCCGAATTGCTCGCGGGTCTGGCGATCGGCGTCGTTCTGTTTTCGGCGGTGGTCGGCGTCATCGCATGGCTGGGCGGCTATGCTGTCATCGGCACCCAGCCGGTGACGGTGCTCGCGCCGATCATCGGCATTTCGATCGTCTCGGGGGTGACCGAGGAGATCATGCTGCGCGCCCTGTTCTTCCGGATCATCGAAGGCTGGCTCGGCAGCTGGATCGCGCTCATCCTCTCGGCGGCGCTGTTCGGTCTGCTCCATCTCGGCAACCCCAATGCGACGTTGGTCGCCGCCTTCGCGATCGCGATCGAGGCAGGGGTGATGCTCGCCGCGATTTACATGGTCACGCGACGGCTATGGGCGGCGATGGGGCTGCATGCGGCGTGGAACTTCACCCAGGGCGGCATCTACGGCATCGCCGTTTCGGGCTTCGACGTTCAGGGTTTGCTCCGCCCGCGCATCAGCGGGCCCGAACTGCTCACCGGCGGCGAGTTCGGCGCCGAGGCCTCGCTGCCGGCGATGCTCCTCTGCACCGCCTTCGGCATCGCCCTGCTGCTGCTCGCCCACCGCCGCGGCCGCTTCGTCGCCCCCTTCTGGGCGCGCGGACGTCACGAGGCCGGCGTGCAGCGATAGACCAGCCACTCGTCGGGCCGGGGCGGCAGCGCGTCGCGGATCGCGATCTGCTGCTGCTGGAGTGCGAGCCGCTCGGCCTCGCTCGTCGTACAGGCCTTGAATTTGACCGCACTGCGCAGCTTGCGGGCCTGCTCCATCTGGCTCGCGGTCAGATAATAGCGGCTGTCGGTATAGGTCTGGGCGGCGGCATCATATTCGAGGATCGAGACGGTCTGGTCCTCGTTGGGGACGAGGATCCGATCCCATTTGCTCCCATTCTCGGCATATTGGGTTCGGCCGTTCATGCAGCCATCCCTTTCCCAGTCGATCGTCACGTCCTTCGGGGTCGACAGATTGATTCGGCTGCGCTCGGGCGCCACCCGGCAGAGCATCTTGCCGAAGCGCGCGGCGGCGGTCGGCGCGGGGGATGGCGATGCCGCGGTTTCGGGCAGCACGACATCGAACGGCCGGATGAAGAAGACCACGGCCGAGGCGATGAACAGCACGCCGCCCAGCGCCGCCGCGCCGATCGCCTCGCGTCGACGGCTGCGCGTCTCGAGCAAGGCCGCGCCGCCGATCGCCAGCGCCCCCGCGACCAGCAGCACGGCGGCCAGCGCGATATAATTCTCGCGGCGCCGTTCGCCCGCCAGCCGGGCTGCGTCAAGCGCGGTCGCGCGGGCCTCGGCGGCGCGCGCGGCGTCGGCGCGGCTCTGGGCATCGCGTGCCTCGCTCGCGGCGGAGGCCGCCTCGCGGTCCTGGCGCAGGCGTTCGTCGATGCTCGTGCACGGCACCCCGGTCGAGGCGAAAGGCTGCTTTGCCTCGTTCAGAAAGGCGACGAGCTCGCTGTTGGCGATCGCGAAGCCGAAGCTCGCATCGCCCTCTTCGGCCTTGGTGATCGCCGAATTGACGCCGATCACCCGGCCGCATTGATCGAGCAGCGGCCCGCCCGAATTGCCGCGCGCGATGCCGGCGGTGTGGAGCAGCACCTGAATGCCGGTGAGCGAGCGCCGCCCGGCAAAGCCACCCTGCGAGCGCACCGGGCCGAGCGGCTTGATGAAATCGGCGGCGCTCTGCGCGGTGGCGACGTCGACATTGCCCGGATAGCCGAGCGCGATCACTGCCTCGCCGTCGTCGACGCCGCCCGAAAACAGCGTGAGCGGGGGCAGCCGCGTGCCGGTGAATTCGATCAGCGCGAGATCGCGCTGCGCATCATAGGCGATCAGCTTGCCCTGATAGCTTTTGGTGCCCTCCGACGGCACGACGCCGATCACGACATTGGCGGGATAGCGCGCGGCCAGCTCGACGACATGGGCGTTGGTCACCACCCGGTTGGGGGCGATCGCGATCCCGCTGCCATGGCCGAAGCCGACGACCTCGCTGTCGGCGGACGCGATCGTGACGATCCGCACGACGCCGCGCCCGGCCGCGCTGATATCGTCGGCGCGCGCCGGCGCGGACAGCCCGACCATGAGGAAGAGCGCCAGCAGCCATCGGGTCATCGATCGATTCCTCCAGCGCCAATCCGCCTGGCCGCGCTTTCGGGCAAATCGGGGGGCGGTTCAAGCGTGGTTTGCCGGGATGGGGCAGCCATTCGTCGGCAAGCGCCCCGTGCCGCCCGGGCCGCGCGTCAAAAAGCGGGACGCCCTAAAGCCCGGCTTCTACCGCCACCCGGATCATGTCGGCCGTCGTCGAGGTGCCGAGCCGGTCCATCAGGATCGCGCGGTGCATCTTCACGGTCTTTTCGGAAAGCCCGAGTTCGGCGGCGATCTGCTTGTTGAGCAGCCCGTTGGAGGCAAGCTTGAGCACCTGCCACTGGCGCTGCGACAGCGTCTTGACGAGTTCGGCCGCGCGCATGCGCCGCATGCTCAGCGGGGTCGGTGCGCCGCCGTCGATCTCGACCTGCGAGCCGAGGAAATAGAGGAGTTCGTCGCGCTCGTCATAGATCGGCGCGACCAGGACCGCGTTGCGGAACGGCGTTCCGTCGCGCTTGTAATTGAGAATTTCGACCAGCACCGGGCGATGTTCGCGCACGCCGGTGCGGATCTGCTCCGACAGCCACGGTTCGGTCGCCGGCCCCGACAGGAAACGGCAATTGCGCCCGAGCACCTCTTCGCGGGGATAACCGGTCAGCGCGCAAAACGAATCGTTGCATGCCACGATCGGATTGTCGGGATGGCGGGGGTCGCTGATCACCGACGCGATCGGGCTTTGCTCGATCAACTGGAGCAGACTGGGATCGGGGTCGTGTGTCTCGAGCATTGTCGCCATTCGGCGGGCCATCCTGCCGGCACGCAAACCGGCCGCAGGATAGCAGCCGGCGCTCAGCCGGTCCTCTTGCCTCCCTATCTAGGGCAAGCGGATGCGAATTGCCACCTCGGCGGTGCCTCAATGGCGAACGGGGGGATCGGCGGGGGGCTGGGTGATCTTGTCGGCGACGATGCCGATCGCCTCGAAAACGCGGCGCGCCATCTGCGCGCCCGCCGCCTCGGGATCGAATGGCGTGGCGTCCGGCGCCGCGGGGGAGCGGGGCGGGGGCGGTGCTGCCGGTCCGGTCGGGCGCGGTGGCGTCTGCATCCGCATCGCTGCCTTGGCGAGCATGGCGGCGATTCCCGTCATCAGCATCTCGCGGCCGACCGGCGACGCGGCGGTCGCGATCAGCGCCTCGCCCGATTTGCGCAGCTCCTTGGGAATCTTCACCCCGGCGATCTTCTTGGGCAACTTGCCGCTCTTGCGCTGCTTGCCCGATTTGCTCTTCTTGTCGCCCATCATGCCCTCCGGCGGCCGAATGAAGGAGACCGCAACTTCAGTGTATCAAATAGATAATACACTTCGTGTTTTCAAGGGGCAGAGGCGGGGGCTGAATCGATCCTGAAACGCCGCCGGCCCGCGCCGGATCGCGCGGACCGGCGGGTCGCTCAGCGCAACCTGCCCGAGAAGGTCACGCCGATCACGCGCGGTTCGTTGAACACGGCGGCGCGATAATTCTCGATTACTCCCTTCAGGTTCTTGGCATCGGTTATGTTGCGGGCGAACACCGCGATCTCATAGGCGCCATCGTCGCCCTGATAGCCGATTTTCAGGCCGCCTTCGTAATTGCCGTCGGCGAAGAATTCGCGCGTCCGGTAGAGCACCAGATTGGTATAGCCCTGGACGTTCCAGTCGGTCGCCGCGAACAGCTTGCCGTGACGGCCGACCGGCAGATCGTAGCGCGCATTGAAATCGAAATTATAGCGCGGCGCATTCGGCAGCGGGTTGCCGTTGATCTGCGCGAAATAGTTCGGGCCGACGCGAATCACGGGATCGAGCACGGTACAGGTGACGCTGCCGTTCAGCGCGCAGACCTGGGCATAGACGCGGCTGTCTCTGATCTCGCTGTGCAGCGCGCTGGCGCCGAGCCCGAGCGTCAGATTGGGGATCGGCCGCCAGTCGATTTCCGCCTCGACGCCGTACGCATTGGCCTTGGCGGCGTTGAACAGCACGCCATTGCCGTTCGAATCATTGCCGTTGAGCTGGATGTTGTCGACGGTGTACTGGAAGATGCTGGCGTTGAAGCGCAGCGTCTTGTCGAACAGGGTGCTCTTCACCCCGCCCTCGAACGACAGGATCGTTTCCGAATTGGCGGTGGTGAAATCGGCATTGAATACCGCCGATCGTCCCTGGATCGTCGGCCCCCGGAAACCGCGCGCGACGCGGGCATAGAGGCTGGCGTCGGGATCGATCTGATAGAGCAGGCTCGCATCCCAGCTCGGCAGCGTGTCCGACAGGCCCACGTCGCGGCGGCCGGCATAGGTGGAAACGCCCGCCGCGGTGTTGGCTGTCTGGGTCAGGATCGTGCGCTTGGTATCGTTGGTCACGCGCACGCCGCCGGTGACGGTCAGCGAATCGAGCAATTTGTAGCTCGCCTGGCCGAAAATCGCCCAGCTCGTGTTGATATCGTGCAGCACGACGAAGTTGTTGGGGTTGGTCCCGATCAGGAAGGCACGCTGATCGAACCGCGTATCGTCACGCGAATCGAAATAGAGCCCGCCGATCTGCCATTTGAAGCGTGTGTCGCCATTGCTCGCGAGGCGCAGTTCCTCGCTATACTGGTCGAGCCCGAGCACGCGGCCCTGAGACTGACCGAAGCCGTTGGGCGCGCCGCCGACCGGAAACAGCGCCGCCGCACCGCCATCGGTGTCGCCGCGGCTGAAGCCGGATGTGTGTTCATAGGCGCTGATGCTGGTCAGTGTCGCCGGGCCGAAATCATAGGCGGCGCGGATCGAGGCGCCGCGGGTATTATAGCCCTGAAGGTTGCCCCGGCCTTCGTCGAGCGCGATCAGATTGCGCGGCTCGGCCGCGACCGAATTCGAGCCGAGTTGCAGCCCGCCGCGATGGAAGATCGTCGAGGTGCCGTTGTAATCGCGGAGATGCGCCGCGACGTTGATCGACAACGCGGCGGTCGGCGTGAACAGCAGCTGGACGCGGGCGTCGCGCTCGTCGAATCCGCCCAGCTTGTTCGACAGGCTGGTGGTGCCGTCGGCGCTGGCGCCGGTATAGGTGTTGGTCACCCAATTGTCGCGGTGCTGATACAGGCCCGAAACGCGGAAGGCGATCTTGTCCTTGACGATCGGCCCGCCGACGCCGCCGTCGAAGCTGACGGTGTTGTACTCGCCGATCGACAAGGTGCCCCGTGCGCTGAAGTCCTGCCCGGGCTGGATCGAATCGAACTTGATGATGCCGGCGGTGGTGTTGCGGCCGAACAGCGTCCCCTGCGGCCCGCGCAGCACTTCGATCTGGCGCGTGTCGTAGACGGGGTTCGATTTGAGGACGACATGCTCGAGGATCACGTCGTCCTGGATGATCTCCACCGGCTGCGACGCGCCCAGATAGAAATCGATATTGCCGAGGCCGCGAATGTAGAAGCGCGGGAAGATGCGGCCCGTCGTCGTCTCGGCATAAAGCCCGGGGACGCGACCCGCGAGCGCGAGCAGATCCTCGCCGCCCGACTGGATGTCGCGCAGCGTATCGCCGCTGACGACGCCCACCGACAGCGGTACCTTCTGGAGATTTTCGGACCGGCGCTCGGCGGTGACGACGATGTCGGTCACGTCGCTGCTGGCGCTTTCGGCAGCGGTATTGGCGGGTGCGGGCGCGGTCTGGGCGTGCGCGGCAGCGGCGAAGCCGCCCGAGGCCGCGGACAGCGCCAGCGCGATTCTGGCGATACGGAAATTGGTCACTGGCGGTCCCCCTTGGACATGACGAAACAGCACGCCCGATCAGGCGATCGGCCGGGGCTGCGACTGATTATCGGAACGCGCCTGCCTGGCGGCAGGCTGCTGATCTTCACCCGCGCCGCTAGGCGCCGAAAATGAAACGACGGTGACACGAAAGCCGCCCGAAACATTGAATTTCCTCAATGTTTCGGGCGGGCGCGCTGAGCGCCGATACGTGCCGCCGTCGCCGTCGCTGGCGGGGCTTTGCCGACCCTACCGGCTGCCGGCCATCTGGCATTGCCGATCGCGCGTCGCTACGTCGGGGACTGGCGTCCCGCTCAGAACATAAGTAGAACCCGATTCATGCTGACTCACATCTCGGTTCGCGGCGCGCGCGAGCATAATCTCAAGAACGTCTCGGTCGACATTCCGCGCGATACGCTGACCGTCATCACCGGCCTGTCGGGCAGCGGCAAGTCGAGCCTCGCCTTCGACACCATCTATGCCGAGGGGCAGCGGCGCTACGTGGAGTCGCTCTCGGCCTATGCGCGCCAGTTTCTGGAGATGATGCAGAAGCCCGATGTCGACCATATCGAGGGGCTCAGCCCCGCGATCAGCATCGAGCAGAAGACCACCAGCCGCAACCCGCGCTCGACCGTCGCCACCGTCACCGAAATCTATGATTATATGCGCCTGCTCTGGGCGCGCGTGGGCATTCCCTATTCGCCCGCCACGGGTCTCCCCATTTCGGCGCAGACCGTGTCGCAAATGGTCGACCGCGTCATGGCACTGCCGGAGGGGACGCGGCTCTATCTGCTCGCGCCGGTCGTGCGCGGGCGCAAGGGCGAGTATAAGAAGGAACTGCTCGAATGGCAGAAGGCCGGCTTCACCCGCGTGCGCATCGACGGCGAAATCTACGAGATCGACGAAGCCCCCGCGATCGACAAGAAATACAAGCATGACATCGAGGTGGTGGTCGACCGGCTGGTGGTCGGCCCCGATCTGTCGACCCGCCTCGCCGAAAGTTTTGAGACCGCGCTGAAGCTCGCCGAGGGGCTTGCCTATGTGGATTTGGTCGATGGGACAGTGGCTGAACTCCCTCTCCCCAGCGGGGAGAGGGCCGGGGTGAGGGGGAGCGGCGGCGCAGCCGACGCGTCTGCCGTCGATGGGGCGGACACCCTCACCCGACCCTCTCCCTCAAGGGAGAGGGCTTTAGGAGGCCAGATGAAAGGCGCGGGCATTCCGCCCAACCGCATCGTCTTCTCCGAAAAATTCGCCTGCCCCGTCTCGGGCTTCACGATCGCCGAGATCGAGCCGCGGCTGTTCTCGTTCAACGCCCCGCAGGGCGCGTGCCCGGCCTGCGACGGGCTGGGCGAGAAATTGCTGTTCGACGAGGATCTCGTCGTCCCCAACCATGCGCTCAGCATCAAGAAGGGCGCGGTCGTCCCCTGGGCGAAATCGCAGCCGCCGTCGCCCTATTACATGCAGGTGCTCGGCAGCCTCGCGCGCGAATTCGGCTTCAGCCTCGACACCCCGTGGGAGGAGCTGCCCGGCGAGGTCAAGCTCATCATCCTCCACGGCACCGGCGGCAAGCCCGTCACGCTCACCTTCATCGACGGCCGCAAGTCGTACGACGTGAAGAAGCCGTTCGAAGGCGTGATCGGCAATCTCAACCGCCGCCTCCTGTCCACCGAAAGCGCGTGGATGCGCGAGGAGCTGGCCAAATACCAGAGCTCCGCCCCGTGCGAGACCTGCCACGGCGCGCGCCTCAAGCCCGAGGCGCTCGCGGTCAAGATCGGCATGCGCGACATCTCGAGCGTCACCCGCCTCTCGGTGGTCGACGCACTCGCATGGTTCGAGGCGATTCCCGAAGCGCTCACCGGCCAGCAAAAGGAAATCGCCGAGCGCATCCTCAAGGAAATCCTCGAGCGGCTCGGCTTCCTCAACAATGTCGGGCTCGATTATCTCAACCTCGACCGCACCAGCGGCACCTTGAGCGGCGGCGAGAGCCAGCGCATCCGTCTTGCGTCACAGATCGGCAGCGGCCTGTCGGGCGTGCTCTACGTGCTCGACGAGCCCAGCATCGGCCTCCACCAGCGCGACAACGACATGCTGCTGAAAACGCTGCGGCGCCTGCGCGATCTCGGCAACACCGTGCTCGTCGTCGAGCATGACGAGGACGCGATCCGCACCGCCGATTATGTCATCGACATGGGCCCCGGCGCGGGCGTCCATGGCGGCGCGGTCGTCGCGCAAGGCACCTTCGCGGAGGTGCTGGCGTCGAAAGACAGCATCACCGCCGACTATCTCTCGGGACGGCGCGAAGTCGCCGTTCCGAAATCCAGACGCAAGGGCAATGGCAAGAAGCTCACCGTCCACAACGCCACCGCCAACAATCTGCGCGGCGTGACGGCCAGCATCCCGCTCGGCACCTTCACCTGCGTCACCGGCGTGTCGGGCAGCGGCAAGTCGAGCTTCACCATCGACACGCTCTACGCCGCCTCGGCGCGCGCGCTCAACGGCGCGCGGATGCTCGCCGGCAAGCACGACAAGGTCACCGGCCTGCAATATCTCGACAAGGTCATCGACATCGACCAGTCGCCGATCGGCCGCACCCCGCGCAGCAACCCCGCGACCTACACCGGCGCCTTCACCCAGATCCGCGACTGGTTCGCCGGCCTCCCCGAAAGCCAGGCGCGCGGCTACAAGCCCGGCCGCTTCAGCTTCAACGTCAAGGGC
>NCGF01000011.1 GCA_002281485.1 Sphingomonas sp. 28-66-16 | reverse complement strand
CCCCCTAGGGCACCCCAGCGTCGGGGAGTGGCGCAGTCTGGTAGCGCGCCTGCTTTGGGAGCAGGATGTCGCAGGTTCGAATCCTGTCTCCCCGACCATAACCGTGCGGCCTGCGACCTTTCAAATCGAACGCTTCGCCCTTTTCCATTCCATCATCGTTCGGATATTTGGCGTCTGCCGAGCTGATCGGCGACGGCGCCGACATCGCCTCGGTGCACGCCGGCGCCATGCCGACATCGTCGCGACGGGGGGCGATCCTGTCGCCGGCATCATCCACATGTAGCACGTGACGTCCGTGACGAAAGGCGGCAAGGTGTGCATCGTGAATGGCCGGACGGTCGTGAATTGACGGTCGAACAGCGAGGTGTCGCATGAAATTCAGGTCCCGGATCATCGCTGCGGTGGCGCTCGCCGTCGTCGCCACGCCGCTCGCCGCGCAGGATCGCACCGAGCGGTTGCTCGGCGAACTCGCCGATGCGCCGGGGCCGTCGGGCTTCGAGGAAGCGGTGCGGGCGATCATGGTCCGCGAACTCAAACCCGCGGCCGACCAGATCAGCTATGACGGCATCGGCTCGGTGATCGCGTCGCACGGGTCGAGCGGTCCCAGGGTCATGCTCGACGCGCATATGGACGAACTGGGTGGCGTGGTGCGGCGCGTGACGCCCGATGGCTATCTGACGATGCAGATGCTCGGCGGCTGGCTCGACCAGGCCTTGCCCGACCAGCGCTGGATCATCATCGGCAGCAAGGGGCCTGTCCACGCCGTCACGGGCATTCGCGACATACACGTCGTGCCGGCAGACGAACGCAGCAAGGTTTATCCGCGCGATTCGCTGTATTTGGATGTCGGGGCGCGCAACGCTGCCGAACTCAAGGCGCTAGGGTTGAGCCCCGGCGATCCGGTCGTCCCCGATGCGCCGTTCGTCGCGATGCCGGGCGGGCGTTATCTCGGCAAGGCGTGGGACGACCGGGTCGGCTGCGCGGTGGTGATCGAGGCGTTTCGTCGACTGGCGGCGAGCGGGCACCCCAACCGGCTGTTCGTCGCTGCCACCGTTCAGGAAGAGGTCGGCCTGCGCGGCGCGCGCACCGCTGCCGACGTGATCAAGCCCGATATCGGAATCGCGATCGAAGGTGGCATCGCCGGCGACAGCCCGGGCCGAAATCCGGAAGAGACACAGGCCAGGCTCGGCGCAGGCCCCGGCATTTTCCTTTATGACAGCAGCACGCTCCCCAACCGCAAGTTCGTGGCGCTGGTCAGCGCTGTCGCGGCGGCCAGGCAGATCCCGCTGCAGCGCGACCTGGTGCAGGGGTATGGCGACGACAGCGCGGCGATTCAGGCGACGGCGGGCGGTGTGCCGACGGTCAATCTGGTCGTGCCGGCGCGCTATACCCATGCCCATAACGGCATCATCGATCGGGCCGATTTCGACGGCATGGTCGATCTGGTGGTCGCGCTGATCCAGCGGCTCGATGCCAAGACCGTTGCCGATCTGCGCGACTTTGCCCCCAGGAACTGACGCGAGGAACATCCCATATGCGCCTGATTTTGCTCGCGACGCTGATCATCGCCGCCCCTGCGGCGGCCAAGGAGTATGAGCTGAAGGCGACGCCGGAAACGGTCGCCTGGGGCCATTACGACGCAAGCGACAAGCCGGTGCTGACGATTCGATCGGGCGACACGGTGGTCATCAACACGCTGCTCACCAGCAGCCCGACCCGGCTCGAGAAAGCCGGTGTCGCGCCGGCCGATGTCGAGCCCGCGCTGCGTGCCGTGTTCGATGGCGTGCCCGCCGCCAGTCGCGGTCCGGGCGGCCATATCCTGACCGGGCCGATCGCGATCGAGGGCGCCGAACCGGGCGACACGCTTGAAGTGCGGATCCGCAAGGTCGACCTGGCGATCCCCTATTCGTACAATGCGTTCGGCTATGGCACCGGCTTCCTGACCGATGATTTCCCTTATTCGCGGCTGAAGATCGTGCCGCTCGACAAGGCGCGGATGGTCGGCAAGTTCGCGCCGGGAATCGAGATCCCGCTACGCCCGTTTTTCGGCAGCATGGGGGTCGCACCGCCCCCCGCGTTCGGGCGCTATGATTCAGCGCCGCCGACGATCAACGGCGGCAATATGGACGACAAGGCGTTGGTCGCGGGGACGACGCTGTTCCTGCCGGTCCATGCGGCGGGCGCGCTGTTCCAGGTCGGGGACGGCCACGCCGCGCAGGGCAATGGCGAAGTCGACATCACCGCGCTCGAAACCTCGCTGACCGGCACGTTCGAATTCATCCTGCACAAGGGCATGAAGACGCCCTATCCGCGCGCCGAGACGCCCGATGCCTATATCGCGATGGGTTTTGACGACGATCTCAGCCATGCGACGCGCAAGGCATTGCGCAACATGCTGGACTTCCTGGTGTCGACCAAGGGCATGGCGCGCGACGACGCCTATATGCTGATCAGCGTCGCCGGCGACGTCGAAATCACCGAACTGGTCGACCGCAACAAGGGGGTGCACGTCGTGCTCAGGAAATCGCTTTTCCTGAAGTAGCTGTCTGTGCCGTTCTGGCCCGAAGGGGTCACGAACCAGGCCCAGCTTTATCGCGCGGTGGATGCGGGCGGTCGACTAACCGGTGGTCGGCGGGCAAGGCTGTGGCATTTGCAACGACGCCGGGTTAGCGTCTGTCGATCATGGCGCATAGCAGGGAAAAGGATGATTTCGATCGCCGCCAGGAGCTGTTGGGCGCCCTGGCGCGAACCTATGCGCGACCGTTGACCCGTTTCTTTTCGCGTCGCGTGCCGGTTCAGGCCGATGTCCCCGATTTGCTTCAGGAGGTGTTCCTTCGGCTCAGCCGCCTGTCCGATCCCGGCGCGATCGAGCACCGCGACAGCTTCATATTCGTCACGGCGGCCAACGTCCTGCGCGATCAGGCGCGCCGCGATAGCGTCCGTCAGGCGGGCAAGCACGATCCGATCGAGGATTGCGATCTGGAGGGTTCGGATTTTGCGCCCGATCGCGTCTTGGAGAGCAAGCAGGCCGCGCGCCTCTTGCGTGCGGCCTTGCTCGAATTGCCGGAACGGACGCGGGATATCTTCGTGTTGCGGGTGCTCGAGGGGATGAAGATGGTCGATGTCGCGCGCGCGATCGGCATTTCGACGCGCGCCGCCGAAAAGCATCAGGCGCGGGCGCTCGTCCACGTCGCGGCGGCGCTGAGGGACTGGCGCGATGATTGACCTCCGCCGGCTCGAGGCCGCGCGTTGGGCCGATCGGATCGCCGACGACGGCGGCCGACGACGCTCGCGGCGCTTCGAGGCGTGGATGGCCGATCCCGACAATGCGGCCGCCTTTGACGTGATCGTCGCGGCACGATCGTCGAGCGCGGCATTGGCCGGCGAAGCCGAGCTGCTCGCGCTGCGTCACGAAGCCGTCGCGCGCACCAGCCTGCGCCGATCGCGATTGTCGCCGTCGCTCTGGGTGCCGATGGCCGCCAGCCTCGCGATCGTCGCCCCGCTCGCGCTGTGGCACGTCGATCGGGTGCCGCGCACCATGCCCGCCGCCAGCGAGGGCGAGCCGGTCTACCGCACCGGCATTGGCCAGAAACTCGCGATGACGCTCGAGGATGGCTCGCGCGTCACGCTCGATACCGACAGCCGGCTTCGCGTCGCGTACAGCGCCACGGAGCGGCGGCTGGTGCTCGATCGAGGCCAGGCCATGTTCGAGGTCGCCAAGCATCGCGCGCGGCCCTTCGTCGTCGCGGCGGGCGACCAGACGGTCACCGCGCACGGCACCGCGTTCGACGTCAGGATCAGCGAGGATCAGGTGCGCGTCGTGCTGGTCGAGGGCAAGGTTTCGGTCGCGTCGCGGCACGCGCGGTCGGTGGCGATGGAACCGAACGACATGCTGATCGCGACGCCGGGCAACGTCGCCATCCAGAAACTGGCCGACGCCAGCGATGCCGCGCGCTGGCGCGAGGGGATTCTGGTCTTCAAGGATCAGCCGCTCGCCGAGGCAGTGGCCGAGCTCAATCGTTATTCGCGGCACCAATTGGTGCTCGGCGACGATCGGGCGCGGCAGCTGCGTATCAGCGGTTCGTTCCGCACCGGCGAAGTCGCCTCGTTCGTCGAGGCGCTCGAACTCGGCTTTCCCGTGCGCGTGACGGCGCTTCCCGGTGGCGACTACGCGATCGCCTCGAGGATCGGGCCCGCGAGCCGATCGACCGGCCCGCAAAAATAATCGCGGCGCGGTTCGGACTTTCGTCGCGACTGCGTCTTGCCCGAGTGGAAGGCCCCGCAAGCGACGGCGCCACAACGCGGAGAGATGACGATGAACGGCAGAAAAATCAGCATTTTCGCCCGGTCGACGGCGATGGCCGGATTGCTGGCGATGGCGGGAACGCTGCCTGCCGGGGTTGCGGCGCAGGCCGCCGTCGGCATCTCGATCGAGCGGCAGAGCCTGAGCGACGCGCTGCTCGCCTTTTCGCGTCAGACCGGCAAGCAGATTTTGTTCGCCCCCGATCTGGTCAGCGGCAAACAGTCGCGGGCGGTGCGCGGACCGATCGACGTCGAACGCGCGCTGGCGCTGCTCCTCAAGGGATCGGGCTTGCGCGCCCGACAGACGCCGAGCGGGGCCTTTCTGATCGTCGCCGATGGCAATGCCCCCGTCGGCGCCAGCGCCGCCCCCGTCCAGAGCGATCGGGCGGCCGACACGCAAGCGGCTTCATCGGCTGAAACACCCCCGCCACCGGCGCCTGCCGAAGACATCATCGTCGTCGGTACCGCCGGCGGCGGCACGCGCCGTCAGGATGCCGCCTTCGCGGTCACCTCGATCGACAGCGCGGTGGCGACCCGGCTGGGGGCCGCGAGCACGGCAGAGGCGCTGCGCGTCGTGCCGGGCGTCAGCGTCGAATCATCGGGCGGCAAGAATGGCGCGAACATCTTCGTGCGCGGTTATCCGTCGGGCGGCGACGCCGAATATGTCACCTTCCAGAGCGAAGGCGTGCCCTTCTTCCCGCCGCCGACGCTGTCGTTCCTCGAGAATACCCAGCTGATCCGGATCGACGAGACGATCAAGCGGATCGATGCCGTGCGCGGCGGGACCGGGTCGCTGTTTTCGTCGGGCCAGCCGGGGCTGACCGTCAACCTGGTCCAGCGTGAAGGCGGATCGACGCCCGAGGCGCTCGCCAAATTGTCGGCGACCGACTTCGGCGAGTTGCGCCTCGACGGCTATGTCTCCGGCCAGATTGCCGACCGCACCTATGCCTTTATCGGCGGCTATTACGCGGCGGCGCACGGCGTCCGCGATCCGCAGTTCGAAGCCGAAGAGGGCGGCCAGATCACCGCCAATATCCGCCATGATTTCGATCGCGGCTCGATCCTGATCTTCGGGCGCTACCTCAACGACAAGGGCCAGTGGCTGCTGACCGTGCCCGTCGTCCAGGACGGCAACAAGATCAGCGCCTATCCCGGTTTCGACCCGGGCACGGGCACGCTGGCGGGCATCGACACGCGCTACGGCGTGCGCAACGACGGATCGCGCTTCGACCTTGCCGACGGGCGCGGCGCGAAGCTCGGCAACGTCGGCACTAATATCGAGTTCGAGCTCGCCGAAGGGCTGACCGCGCGCGACAAGTTCAGCTATCTGAACGGCGACGCCAATACGACGGGGCTGGTGCCCGGCGGCACCCCGCCGCAAAGTGCATCGGCCTTCGCCGCCGGCCTCGGCGGGACGATCGGCAGCCTGACCTACGCCAATGGCGGCGGCGCGGTGTCGGGCGCGCAGCCGGTGGTGCAGGCCGGGCTGTGGACGGTGCGCAAGCAGATCGAGGCCTATGTCAACGATTTCACCCTCGAATGGAAAACCGGTCGCAACAAGCTGACCGGCGGGGTCTATTATACCCGCTACTCATCGGCCGATCAGTGGAATCTCGGCAACAGCTTCCTGCTCACCGCGACGCCGAATGCGCAGCGCCTGAACCTGACGCTGAGCGACGGCCGGGTCGTCACCCGCGACGGCTTTACGAGCTGCTCCTTCTTCAACGTCAACGCCACTTATACCGGCGAAGACCTGGCGCTGTACGGCGTCGACGAGTTCAACGTCACCGACAAGCTGAAGGTCGACGCAGGGATCCGCTGGCAGCAGCACACCGTCAACGGCACGCTCGAGAATAACGGCGCTGCCCCGGCGGCGGGGTTCGACGGCAATCCGCTGACGCTGTACGACAATGGCGATGCCTATCTGAACGGCACCTTCTCGACGTTGCAGTACAAGGGCGACCGCATCTCCTACACCGTCGGCGCGAATTACGAATTCACCCGGGCGGTCAGCGTGTTCGCCCGCTATAGCCGCGGCAACAGCTTTCCGTTCTTCGACAATCTGCGCGACGGCATCCGCGTCGCGCCTCGCGTCGACACCTATGAAGGCGGCGTGAAGATCTCCAGCGGCATCGCCAACCTGTATGTGACCGCGTTCCACAACGACTTCACCGGGCTCGCCACCACCGTCATCACCAGCGGCGCGCCGATCGCGTCGATCGGCGGGGCCAAAGCCACCGGCGTCGAAGTCGAAGGCGAGCTGCGGCCGTTTCGCGGCGCGTCGATCGCGGGGTCGGCGACCTATCTCGATGCCAAATATCAGGATTTCTTCACCACGATCACCGACGCGATGGGCAATCCGCAAAGCGTCGACCTGACCGGCAATACCGTCCAGCGCCAGCCGCGCTGGCAGTGGCGCGTCACGCCCGCCTATGAAACGAGCTTGGGCGGCGATTGGCGGGCCAGCGTCTTTGCGACCATCGGCTATTACGGCAAGCGCTTCTCCGACGTGAACAACAACCAGGTCCTGCCGAGCTATTACAAGCTCGATGCGGGCGCGAGCGTGGAGCTCAATCGCCATCTCACCTTGTCGGTATTCGGCGACAATCTGACCGACAGCATCGGCCTGACCGAGGGCAATCCGCGCACGCTCGGCGCGCAAGGCACCGGGGTGATTCTGGCAAGGCCGATCCTCGGACGCTCGTTCCGCTTCAGCGCGACGTTCAAGCTTTGAGGCTCAGGCAAAGCGGCCTGCGCGCGCTGGCGGCGATGATCGGGGCGGCCATGCTGATGGCCGCCTCGCCCGAGATACGCACCCCCGCCGATCTCTATGGGCCGCTGTTCGTGGCGGTGCAGGAGGGGCGCGTCTTCGGCGACGGCAAGACCTTCGTCGACGCGGTCCCCAAGCGCGAGGTCGCTGCGATCCTGGCGGATTATCAGCGCGAGGCACCCGCCACGCCCGAGGCGCTGCGCGCCTTCGTCCTCGCCAACTTCACCGTGCCCGGCGTCGACGATCGCGCCCCCGTCGATCTCCGGACGCATATCCGCACGCTGTGGCCCGATCTCACCCGCCCGCCGATCGACCCGCCGACGGGGAGTTCCGCGCTGGGCCTGCCCGAGCGCTATGTCGTGCCGGGCGGGCGGTTTCGCGAGATTTATTACTGGGACAGCTATTTCACGATGCTCGGCCTGCATGTCGATGATCAGCAGCCGCTGATCGAATCGATGCTCGCCGATTTCGTCGACCTGATCGATCGCTATGGCCATATCCCGAACGGCACGCGGAGCTATTATCTCAGCCGGTCGCAGCCGCCGTTCTTCGCGCTGATGCTCGATCTGTCGTCCGATGCCGATCCGGCGCTGGCGCGCAAGCGGCTGGCGGCTCTCCGGGCCGAGCATGATTTCTGGATGGACGGCGCCGCCTGTCTCCCCGGTGCGGGGGCGTGCCGGCATGTCGTTCGGATGCCCGATGGCAGCCTGCTCAACCGTTATTGGGACGCGCGAGACACCCCGCGCGACGAATCCTTCGCCGAGGATCGCGCGACCGCGCTCGCCGCCGCTCCGCGCGATCCGTCGGTCGTCCAGCGCGAATTGCGATCGGGGGCGGAAAGCGGCTGGGATTTCAGCGCACGCTGGCTGCGCGATCCGATGGCGCTCGCATCGATCCATACCACCGATATCGTGCCGATCGATCTGAACAGCCTGCTATGGGCGATGGAGGAGCGGATCGCGGCGCGTTGCGCAGCGATCGGCGATACGCCTTGCGCCACTTCCTTCACCCGCCAAGCCGCGCGTCGCAAGGCGGCGATCGACCGTTACCTGTGGGTCGCCGCCGAGAACCGCTACGCCGATTGGGACCGGTCGACCGCGCGGCCGACGCCGATCCTGTCGGCGGCGACCGCCTATCCGCTGTTCGTCGGCGTCGCGTCGCCGGCGCAGGGCAGGGCGGTGGCGAAGACGATCCAGGCGTCGCTCGTCGCGCCTGGCGGCCTGCGCACGACCACGATCCGGACCGGCCAGCAATGGGACGCGCCCAATGGCTGGGCGCCCTTGCAATGGGTCGCGATCGCCGGGCTGGCGCGGTACGGCGCCGATGATGCCGCCAGCGCGATCGCCGCACGCTGGATCGACACGGTCGGCCGCACCTATCGCGAGACCGGCAAGATGCTCGAGAAATACGACATCGAGGAGCGCAAGCCCGGCGGTGGCGGCGAATATCCGTTGCAGGACGGATTCGGCTGGACCAACGGCGTCACCAGCGCGATTCTCGATCGCTATCCGCAATTGGCGGAACCGCCGGCTGCCGCGAAATAGCCGGATCGCGCCATTCGCCGGCGGGGAGGAACGATCCGAGCGCGCCCTAATTCCGGAAGACGACGGTGCGGGTGCCGTTCAGCAGCACGCGGTCCTCGAGGTGATAGGTCACCGCCTCGGCCAGCACGCGGCGCTCGATGTCGCGGCCCTTGCGGACGAGATCGTCGGGCGTGTCGGCGTGGCTGATCGGCTCGACGTCCTGCGCGATGATCGGGCCCTCGTCGAGATCGGCTGTCACGTAATGCGCGGTCGCACCGATCATCTTGACCCCGCGGCTGTGCGCCTGGTGATAGGGTTTGGCGCCCTTGAAGCCCGGCAGGAAGCTGTGATGGATGTTGATGCACCGGCCCGACAGAAAGCTGGCGAGATCGTCCGACAATATCTGCATGTACCGCGCCAGCACCACGAGATCGGCCCGGGTTTCGGCGACGATCGCCTTGATCTGCGCTTCCTGCGCCGGCTTGGTCGCGGGCGTGACGGGCAGGTGATGATAGGGGATGTCGCCGATCATCGAGATCTGGAGCGCACTCTGCGGATGATTGGAGACGATGCCGACGACGTCCATCGCCAGTTCGCCGATCCGTCGGCGGTAGAGCAAGTCGCCCAGGCAATGATCGAATTTCGATACCATCAGCAGCACGCGTTGGCGCTCGGTGGCGGCGCGGATCGTCCAGGTCATGCCATGGGCGGCCGCGATGGCGGCGAAGTCGGTGCGCAGCGTGTCGACGGTGACGGCGGGATCGTTGAGCGCGAGCACGACACGCATGAAGAACAAATTGGTCTGACGGTCGTCGAATTGCTGCGCGGCGACGATGTTGCCGCCATGCTCGGCAAGAAAGCCGGCGACGGTCGCCACCAGCCCGGGCCGGTCCTCACACGACAAGGTCAACGTGCATACGTCGGTCAAGCTCGATCCCCTTTGTTGGTTGTCGCCCGATCGCTCAGCGCCGGTTCGCGGCGCGATGATTGCCGATCCATTCGACAGTGCGGGCGAGGCCGCCGAACGGATAGAAATGCAGCCGCACCGCGCCATGGTCGGGGCCAAGCCCGCGGGCGAGATTGTCGACCAGCTTGTCGGGGCCGGCGGTGCCGAGCAATTGCGTGATCGAGACGCCATATTTCGCCATGACGCTGGTCGACGCGCCGACGCCGCAGTGCATCGCGAAACGCAGGAGCGTCTTGATGCCCGCCGGCCCCGGGACGCCGATCCGCACCGGTGCGTCGATGCCGCGATCGCGCAATTCGCGCAGCCAGGCGAGGAAGGGATCGGCATCGAAGCCGAATTGCGTCACGATCAGCGTCGCCATGCCCCGCGCAGCGATGTCGGCGCGCTTGTCGTCCAGCGCTTGCCACAGGCCGGCGGTGTCCATCGCCGGATGGCCGTCGGGGTGGCCGGCGATACCGATCGCCTTGATCCCGTGCCGTTCGAACAACCCGGTGCGCAGCAGCGAGAGCGTGTCGGCGAACGGCCCCGCCGGCTGGGGCGGATCGCCGGCGACGAGGAACATGCGCTCGGCACCGGCCTCGGCGGTCGTCCGCGCGACGATCTGCTCGAGTTCGGCGAGCGACCCGATCCGGCGCGCCGAAAGATGCGGCATCGGCTCGAAACCCAGCGCCCGGACCGCGACGGCGGCGGCGATCCGCGCATCCATCGTCTCGCCGGGCAGGAAAGTGATCGCCACCGGGGTCCTCTCGGCGATCGCCGGCGCGGCCGCCCGCAGCGCATCGATGTCCTTTGCCGTGATCTCAAGCGAATAGCCGTCGGTGATCATCGTCGGCGTCGGCACCGCCCAATCGGGGTGAAGTGCACTACTGGGGCGCATGGTCCGTCTCCCGCAGGGGCTCGTCGAAGGCGAGCGCGCATTGTCGTTCGGCAGCTGGGCGCTGGGCCGATTGTCTCTCGATCGTCAAAAAGCCTAGCGCTCGAACTTTGATTCGTATATCAGAATATTTCAAGGATGCGAAGAGGACGGAAGGGAGGCAATGGCGGCGCAACTGATGCTCCTTCCGGGGTTGCTGTGCGACGCCCGCATCTTTTCCGCCCAGCGCCGATGGTTTCGCGACAGCGTGGCAGTCGATGGCTTCGGCACGATCGGCACGATCGTCGCGATGGCCCGATACGCCCTTGAATCGGCGCCCGAACGGATCTCGCTGCTCGGCCACTCGATGGGGGCGCGGGTCGCGCTCGAAATCTATCGGATCGCGCCGTCGCGGGTCGAACGTCTCGCGCTGATCAGCACCGGCGTGCATCGGGTTCGCCCCGGCGAAGCCGAAAAGCGCCAGGCGTTGGTCGATCTCGGTCGCGCCGAGGGAGCCGAAGCCCTGGTCGATCGCTGGTTGCCGCCGATGGTGGCGCCTGCGCGCGCCGGCGATGCCGATCTGGTCGCGCCGCTGCATCGGATGTGCGTCGACTCGGGGGTCGAGGCCTTTGCCGCGCAGGTGGGCGCGCTGCTGGGGCGCCCCGAGGTCGAGACGCTGCTGCCCGAAATCGATTGCCCGACGCTCGTCGCGACGGGCAGCCTCGACAGCTGGAGCCCCCCCGATCAGCTCGCCGCGATTGCGGGTGCCATTCGCGGGGCACGACTCAACATCATCGATGGGGCCGGCCATATGCTACCGGTCGAGGCCCCCGATTCGCTCAACGCGGCGATCACCCAATGGCTGGCCCAACCGGCCCGACCCTGAACCGACATGACAGGAGAGTAGAATGACCGACCATAGCCTTGAATCGATGCTCGCGGGGAGCGGCGACATCGTCGACCTGCTTCGCAACCAGCAGAGCGGCCCCAATGCCTATCCCGGCGTCCCTGCCGAATATTCCAACTGGCGCAGCGAGCAGCTCGCCTGGGCCGAAACCTGCGTGCTGTTCAACCAGTCCTACCACATGGTCGATCTCGAAGTGTCGGGCCCCGATGCGTTTGCGATGCTCAACTATCTCGGCGTCAACAGCTTCAAGGGGTTCGTGCCCAATCGCGCCAAGCAGTTCGTGCCCGTCACGCCCGATGGCTATGTGATCGGCGACGTGATCCTGTTCTATCTCGAAGAAAACCGCTTCAATCTCGTCGGCCGCGCACCGACGATCGAGTGGGTTGAATATCATGCCGCGACCGGCGACTGGAACGTGACCGTCGTGCGCGACGAGCGCACCGCCGTCCGTCCCGATCCGGAGAACCGGAAATCCTATCGCTTCCAGCTGCAGGGCCCGAATGCGATGAAGACGCTCGAGGTTGCGATGGGCAAGACCCCGCCCGACCTGAAGTTCTTCCACATGACGACGATCGAGATCGCCGGAAAGCAAGTCCGAGCGCTCCGTCACGGCATGGCGGGGCAGCCCGGCTATGAGCTGTTCGGGCCGTGGGCCGATGGCGAGACCGTTCGTCAGGCGCTGATCGCGGCGGGCAAGGATTTCGGCATGGCGCTCGTCGGCGGGCGTACCTATTCGTCGAACACGCTGGAATCGGGATGGATTCCATCGCCCTTGCCGGCAGTCTATTCGGGCGAGGCGCTGAAGCCATACCGCGAATGGCTGACCGCCAACAGCTATGAAGCCAAAGCATCGATCGGCGGCAGTTTCGTGCCCGACAGCATCGAAGGCTATTATCTCACCCCGTGGGACCTCGGCTATGGTCCGTTCGTCAAGTTCGACCATGATTTCATTGGCCGCGAGGCGCTCGAGCGGATGGCGGGCCAGCCGCACCGCAAGAAGGTGACGCTCGCGCTCGACACCGAGGACGTGCTCCGGGTGATGAGCTCGGCGCTGCAAAAGGGCGACCGCGCCAAATATATGGAATTCCCGTCGGCGGTCTATTCGATGCACCCCTATGATTCGGTGCTCGTCGACGGCAAGGGCGTCGGGGTGTCGACCTGGATCGGCTACAGTGCGAACGAGGGCAAGATGCTCACGCTCGCCATGCTCGACGCGGATTATGCCGAGCCCGGCACGCAGGTGACGCTACTGTGGGGCGAGCCCGATGGCGGCACGCGCAAGCCCACCGTCGAAAAGCACGTCCAGGCGGAAATCCGCGCAACCGTTGCGCCGGTTCCCTATTCGGAAGTCGCGCGGGACAGCTATGCCGATAGCTGGCGGACCCGTCAGCCGGCGTAAGGCATCAGGGCAGGGGGTCGGTCGTCGCCGGCTCCCCGTTCCTCCTCAATCGAGATTGAGCAATTCGGCCGTCCGCGTCAGCAATTCGGTGGCGCGGTGTTCGAGCGCGGCGCTGCAGCGGACGACCGGAATGGCGAAGCTAAACGCGCCGACGAGTTCGCCCTTGCGATAAGCGGCGCGGCCGATGCCGTGGATGCCGGGCGTATGCTCCTCATGCGTATGCGCCACGCCGGATTGGCGGATCTTGGCGATCTCGGCGCGAATCCCGGACTCCGATACGATCGTCGTCGCGGTGAACGGCTGGCGACTTGTTTCGGCGAAATATCGCGCGAGCTCGTCGTCGGGCATCGCCGCGAGCAGCGCCTTGCCGGCAGAAAAGCCGTGCAGCGGCGCATGTGCCCCGGTCTGCACCGCATAGCGCAACGCGTGCGCGCTTGGTTCGGTCACCAGCGCCTCGACCTCCCAGCCGCGCCGGACGAAAAAGGACGTCGTCTCGTTGAGCTGGATGCGCAAGCTGCGCACCAGCGGCGCGACGGCCTCGGCCAGCGTGAAGACCGGACTTCTGGCCTGGAGCCGTTCTAGTCCTGGCCCGGCGCTGTAACGGCGGCCGGCCCGCGCAAGATAGCCTCGATCGACCAGCGTTGCGAGCAGATAGGACAGGCTCGAAACCGGAATGCCCAGCGCGGTTGCGATCTCTTGCGCGACGAGCGGGCGACCGCGCGAAACGACATATTCGATGATGTCGAGCGTTCGGGTCGCCGATTTGACGCTCGCGGGATAGGATGGGTCCGCCATCTGCGCCTTATAGCCTGCGCGCGGTGGCGGGGTAGTCAGCTCGCAAAGACGATCGATCCGCGCCGTTCGGCAAACCGCCAGCCCTCGGCCGTCAGCGCGAACCGATCGTGAAAGCTGCCGACCAGCGGCGCGGCGCTGCCGGTGAACAGCAGCATCGCGCTCTCGCCGCGCGCCGATCGATCATCCTCGACGTCGATGAGGATGTTGCCGCAAAGATGTCGCGTGGTGCGCGGCGGCCGCGCGAGAAATGCAGCGAGGATCGCTTCGCGTCCGACGATCGGCGCCTCGGGCGCGGTCGGCCGGGTCATGATTCCGTCGACCGTGTAGAGCGCCGCGACTGCCGCCCAGTCGCCGGCGTCGTTCAGATTGGCATAGCGATTGATCAGCCGGGCGCAGTCAGCCTCGATCGCGCGGCGGCTATCGTCCGAAACCGCCACGGTCAGCCCAGCCGTGCGTCGGCGAGATCCGCGCCGGCGCGCAGGGCGGCGAGTTTGCGCCAGGTGACGACGGGATCGATCTTGCCATAGCCGGCGAAGGTGCCGAACCCGCAGTCGGTGCTCGCGAGCACTCTGTCCTTGCCGACGATGCCCGCGAAGCGCTCGATCCGCTGCGCGATGAGCTCGGGATGCTCGATATAATTCGAACAGGTGTCGATCAGCCCGGGCGCGAGGATCTTGTCGTCGGGCAAACCGACATCGCGCCACACGATCCATTCATGCTCGTGCCGGGGATTAGCCGCCTCGAACAGGATCGTTGCGGGCCGCGCCTTCAAGACGATGCCGATGATCTTTTCGAGCGCGATGTCGTGATCGTGCGGGCCTTCGTAATTGCCCCAGCAGATATGCATCCGCATCCGGTCCGCCGGGATGTCGGCGGTGGCGGCATTGAGCGCTTCGACATTGGCCTCGATCGCGCGCAGGAAGGTCGGCTCGTCCATGTCCTGATAGCCGGTATGCCGCGACATCGCGAGATCGGGACAATCGAGCTGGAGCACAAAGCCCGCCTCTGCAATCGCATCATATTCGGGCTTCATTGCGGGGACGAGCGCGTCGAGATAGGCTTCGTGGCTTGGATAAAAGGCGTTCGACTGGAACGCGGTGATCAGGCCGGGCGAGGCCGAATTCAAGAACCCCTGAACCCCTTCGCCATTCTTGGCGAGCGCGCTTTGGAAGCGGCGAATATCGTCATGCAGGGGCTGCAAGTTCACCAGCTCGATCGGGCCGATGCATGAAGCGCGCGTGAATTCCTGCGCGCCCATGATCGCGGCGAGCTTGGTGCGCAATTCGGGCAATTCGGCGAGATCGAGCGCCGGCTTGCGCGGGCTGTCGCCGCCAAAGCCCGACAGCCGCTCGATGATGTAGGTCGAATAGCCGATCTTGCCCAATTCGCCGTCACTGACGAAGGTGACCCCGGCCTCGACCTGCGCCGCAACAGCGGCGTCGACTGCGGTCTGCACGGTCGAATCGAACAGCGCGGCATCATATGCCTCGCCCTGATCACGGGCGCGGAGCAGGGGTGTCAATTCGGGCCCGCGCGGCAGGCTGCCGACATGCGTCGTGGCTATCGTCATCAAGGATCCTTCGAGACGGTTTGAATGGTGTCCAGTGCGGCGATCGGCTGGTCAGGCCTCTTCGAGGGCGACGACGTTGACGATGTGGGCCTGGGTATATTCATTGAGGCCGGCCTCGCCGAGCTCGCCGCCGATACCCGATTGTTTCGAGCCCCTGAACGGAATGGTCGGGTCGATCGCGAGATACTGGTTGACCCATACCGTGCCGCTGTCGATCTGCTTGGCGACATCGGTCGCCCGATCGAGATCGCGCCCCCAGACGGTGCCGCCGAGACCATAGTCGGAATCGTTGGCGCGGGCGATGACGTCGGCGATGTCGGTATATTTCATCACCGGCAGGACGGGGCCGAACTGTTCCTCGCGCACCAGCGCCGAGTCGTCGGCAATATCGCGGACGATCGTCGGCGGGATGAAATAGCCGGGGCGGTCGAGCGCGGCGCCGCCGGCGACGATCGTGCCATTGGCCCGGGCATCGTCGAGCAATGCCCGCACCTTGTCGAACTGCATCTTGTTCTGCACCGGCCCGATCTGCGTGCCCTGCTTCGATCCGTCGTCGACGATCGCGGCGTTGGCCAGCAGCGCCAGCTCGTCGCAGAAATCGTCATACATCGCCGCAGGCACATAGGCGCGCTTGATCGCCACGCAGATCTGCCCGCCATTGGCCATCGCGCCGCCATAGACCTTGCGCGCGACATGCCGCGCATCGACGTCGTCGAGCACGATCGCGGCATCATTGCCACCCAGTTCGAGCGTCACGCGCTTCACCCCGCCGGCGGCCGAGGCCATCACCTTCTTGCCGGTCGCGGTGGAGCCGGTGAACGCGACCTTGGCGACGTCCGGGTGCGCGGTAAGCAGATTGCCCAGCTCGTTCTGGTCGCAAATCATGTTGACGACACCGGCGGGCAGCAACTGCTGGCAGATTTCGCCGAACAGCAGAGTCGTCAGCGGCGTGGTCGGCGCGGGCTTGGCGACCATCGTGTTGCCGGTGACCAAGGCCGGCCCGAGCTTGTTCATCAGCAGGATGATCGGAAAATTCCAGGGCGTGATCGCCGCCACCACGCCGAGCGGGGTACGATGCTCGATCACGGTGTTGCCGCCCGCGTCGCGCAGCGTCTTGGTTTCGAGCCGCATGCCGGCAAAGGCACGCAGCGTGATGACACTGCCCATCACCTCATACATCGCCTGATCGAGCGGCTTTCCCTGTTCGCTGGTGAGCAGGCTGGCGAATTCGCCGGCGCGGGCCTCGAGCGCGTCGGCCAGCTTCCCGACGAGCGCGGCGCGATCCTCGATCGGCCGCGCCGACCAGGCCGGGAAGGCGCGCTTGGCGGCGGCGACCGCCTGGTCGAGCTGGGTCTCGTCGGCCTTCGCGCACTCGGCGAAGGCCGCGCCCGTCGCAGGGTTGATGACATCGAACCGGCTGGTCCCCGCCACAAGCTCGCCGTCGATCAACAGTTTGAACTCATGGCCCATCATCACTCTCCTGACTGGCGTCCGCGTGGTCGTGCTGGCATTTGACGGCGTCGACTTGAATACGCCATGCTCGTTGCGGCATTGTGTGACAAGGATACAATTTTTGCAAGCAGCCCGGGGCCGATGAACGAGGGGAAGGAACTGCAGCGGTTGCTGGGATTCCAGCTGTTGATGGCCGAGTTGCACATGGGGAATCACGCCCGTGCCGCGCTGGCGCCGTTCGGAATTACGCCTGCCAAGCTCGCTGCGCTGCTGATCGTGCGCGACAATCCCGGCTGCGATCAGACCGCGCTCGGCCAGGCGCTGCACGTCAACCGATCGAGCGCGATGAAGCTCGTCAACGCACTGACCGAACGGGATCTCGTCGAGCGACAGCCCGGCCGCGATCTGCGGACCAATGCGCTGCACATCACCGCCGGTGGCCGCGATCGAATCGATGAAATGGTGCGCTGTCTCGACGAGGCTGATCAAGCCGCCGCAGTGGCGCTGTCGACCGACGAACGATTGCAGTTGATGGCCCTGCTGCGCAAGATTCGCACCGTAAGGGACTGACCGGCAGGCCCTGGCGTGGCAGGCGCCGCGCCGAATCGCCGGACTGCCAGCAGGCGGGTTGCAAAATGTCCGCCCGGGATACAGTTAGAGGCAAGCGATCCTGCCGCCCCCGCGCGGCGCGGGCCGCCCGAAACAGGCAGGAGGCGAAAATGACGGTGATGACGCATGGCCCGGAACCAACAGGCCGCGCCTCGCTCGACCGGCTGCTCACTCCGCGCTCGATTGCCATCGTCGGCGCCTCCGACAAGCCGGGGGCGCTGGGTGCATCGGTGCTCGCCAATCTCGACCGCGCGGGGTTTGGCGGGGAGATTCATCTCGTCAATCCCAAGCGCGAGTCTATCGGCGCGCGCCGCTGCGTCGCCACGATCGACGATCTGCCTGAAGCGATCGACGTCGCGGTCCTGGCGATTCCCCGGTCCTCGGTGATCGAGGTGATGACGGCCCTGGCCCGGCGACGGGTGGGCGCGGCAGTGCTGTTCGCCGCCGGCTTTGCCGAAGATGGTCCGCAGGGGATCGCCGACCAGCAGGAGATCGCGCGGATCGCTCGCGAAGCCGGCATGATCGTCGAGGGCCCGAACTGCCTCGGGCTCGTCAATTTCCGCGACAATATTCCGCTCACCTTCGTCGAAATGCCCGCCGCGCGGGCGCAGGGCGCGCGCCGCGTCGGCATCGTGTCGCAGTCGGGCGCGATGGCCGCCGTGCTCGCGACGACGATGATCGCGCGTGAGGTGCCGCTGGCCAGCTATGTCTCGACCGGGAACGAAGCCGTGTGCGGGGTCGAGGATTTCATCGACCATTTCCTCGGCGATCCCGAGATCGCGGTGATCGGCATGATCGTCGAACAGTTTCGCAAGCCGCAGCGCTTCCTTGATGCCGCGCGCGCCGCACGCGCGCAGGGCAAGACGATCGTGCTGCTGCATCCCGGCAGCAGCGAAGCCGGCCGCGCCAGCGCCGCGACGCATACCGGCGCGCTCGCGGGCGACTATCAGGTGATGCGGGTGCATGCCGAGCATGCCGGCGTGATCTTTGCCGAGACGCTCGAGGAACTGGGCGACATGGTCGAAATCGTGCTGCGCTGCCCGCGACCGCCGCAGGGCGGGACCGCGATCGTCGCCGAATCGGGTGCCTTCAAGGCGTTGATGCTCGATCAATGCGAGCGGGCGGGACTGGCGCTGCCCACGCTCGGCGACGCCGACAGCCCGGCGCTGCGCGCCGCGCTGCCGCCGTTCGTGCCGGTCACCAACCCCCTCGACGTGACCGCGCAGGGGCTCGTCGACCCCGGGCTTTATGGACGCACCCTGAGCGCGCTGGCCGCAGACGACCGGATCGACACGATTCTGCTGACGCTGATCAACACAATGGAAGGGACATCGCACGTCAAGTTCGAGGCCGTGACGGCGGCGGTGCGGACGCTCGCGAGCGGCAAGCCGATCATCGTCGCGGGTGTCGACGAGGGCGGCGGCATCCGGAGCACGGATATCGCCGCGCTACGGGAATTGGGCATCCCCTATCTGCCGACCGCCGAACGCGCGCTGCGCGCGATCGCCCGGCTGGTGGCCGCAGCGCCGATGACGGGCGAGGCGGGCCGGTCGGCGATGCCGGCGTCGCTCGGAGAAACCGTCGCTCCCGGCACGATGCTGCCCGAATATCGCGCCAAGGCGCTGCTCGCGCCGCTTGGCTTTGCCTTCCCGCCCTCGGCCCTGGCGGCGACGCTCGAAGAGGCCAAGGCGATTGCCGCCCGGATCGGCTACCCGGTCGTGCTGAAGGCGCAGGCGGCCGCGCTGCCGCACAAGACCGATGCGGGCGGGGTGATCGTCGGGATCGCCGACGAGGGCGCGCTCGCCCATGGGTGGGACAGGCTGACGGCGAACGTTGCGGCACACCGGCCCGATCTGGTCCTCGACGGGGTGCTCGTCGAAAAAATGGGGGCCAAGGGCCTCGAACTGATCATCGGCGCGCGGTCCGATCCCGACTGGGGGCCGGTGGTACTCGTCGGCTTTGGCGGCGTCGCCGCCGAACTGACCCGCGACGTGCGGCTGCTGGCACCCGATCTCTCGCCCGCCGCGATCGTCGCGTCGCTGCGCACGCTCCGGATGGCCGCGTTGTTCGACGGTTTTCGAGGCGCTCCCGCGATCGATCTCGACGCGGTCGCCGATCTGGTGGCGCGCGTCGGCGCGCTCGTGCGGGCGAATCCGGGGCTTCGCGAGCTCGACCTCAATCCGGTGATCGCCTATCCAAAGGGCCAGGGGGTCGTCGCACTCGATGCGCTGATGACGTTCTGAAGGCGCCGCGCCTCAGCCTTCGACGCGCGACTTGTCGTAGGCGCCGAGGCCGGGCTTGTAGCTCTTTTCGTCGATGAACTGACGGATGCCTTCCTTGCGGCCATCGGTCTTGTCGTGGAAATTGGCGGCTTCCTGCATCCGCACGAGATAATCCTCGGCCTCGTCATAGGTCATGGTGCCGACACGCCGAACCGCATCTTTCGCGAATTTGAGCGCGACGGGGTTTTTCTGCAGGAGAATTTCGGCGACCTCGCGAGCACGCGCCTCCAGCCGGTCGAGCGGTACGCTTTCGTTGACGAGCTTCCAGGCCGCTGCCTGCTTGCCGTCGATCAGTTCGCCGGTCAGCGTCAGCCACATCGCGTCGCGCATCGCGAGCAGATCGACGACCACCTTGGTGACGCCGCCCCCGGGCAGGATGCCCCAGTTGATCTCCGACAGGCCGAACTTGGCCTCATCGGCGGTGATCGCCAGATCGCATGCGAACAACGGGCCGAAGCCGCCGCCGAAGCACCAGCCGTTGACCATCGCGATCGTCGGCTTCTGGAACCAGCGGAGGCGCCGGAACCAGCCATAGCTTTCGCGCTGCGACTGGCGGACCCCGCGAAGGCCCTGCGCCTCGGTCTCGCGAAAATATTCCTTCAGATCCATGCCCGCCGACCAGGCGCTGCCCTCGCCACCCAGGATCAACACCCCGACATCGTCGCGGAATTCGAGTTCGTCGAGGACGTCCATCATCCGGCGATTGAGTCGCGGGCTCATCGCATTGCGCTTGTCGGGACGCGCGAAATAGAGCCAGGCGATCCGGTCTTCCACACGGTAGGAAACGACATCCTGTTCGGTCATCGATCATTCTCCCAGATGAGGGTGCCGGCCTTCGGCGCGAAACGCCCTGGCACGACGCGTGGCGCAGGATCACACCGACATTCCGCCGGTCGGTTCACGCTGCAATGTATGCCAAGGATACATAACAGGCAATGCGACGCTGGCAAGGCCGTCGATACGCGCTACATTTCTCAATCGTTAGATCAGCTTGCCGACTTGGTATGCCTAGGATACATTCTTCCCGTCATCCGGGATCAGGCCACCAGCAGAAGGGGCCAGCCGGTGCCGCCAGCGCTTTGGGGGGATGCATCATGCAACAGCCGCAAACCAATGCCGTGGGGGGTGTCGAGACGTTCTCGACCCTCGGGATGCCGCCGCCGCAGCGCGGGCGCTATTGGCGCGATCTGGTTGCCGAGGCCTTTCCCGGCATGGTCGCCGACGTGCCCGAGGAGATCAGGGCGGATCTGGCGCGGTTTTCGCTTGGCAGGATCGCCATCGCCCAGGCGCGCAGTGGCGCGGCGCGCGTGCGCCGATCGAGCGCCGAAGATCGCGAACGGACGCTGGTGCTGCATGTCCAGCGCCACGGTCGCCTGACGCTCACCAACGACCGGTCGGTGGTGACGGGGCGGGTCGGCGATATCATCGTTGCCGACGATTCGCGGCCTTATTCGATCGACATTTCGGCCGGCAACGACTGTTTGATCCTGCAACTGCCCGAATCGCTGCTCGAGGGCGAGGCATCGTCAGTCGATTGGCACGGCCTGCTGTTGAACCGGCTCGACCCCAATGTAATCTTCCTTCGCCAGATGCTCGACTCCTTGTGGAATCAACGCGATCGCATCGCCGATCTTGCCGACGGGATCGACACGCTGGTCGCCGTCGCGGCCGAGATCGCCTGCCGCACCGCCGTCCGCGGGTCAGTGAGCGAGATCGCCGAAGGCCCCGTCCAGTTCGCCCGCCGCCATCTGAACGACCCCAATCTGAGTACCGCGATGATTTCCGAAGCGACCGGGCTGAGCCCGAGGGCAGTACAGAAGGCGTTCGCGCGGCACACCCATCAGACGCCGACCGACTTCATCACGCAGCAGCGGCTCGCCCGCGCCGCCGATCGGCTGTCGGCCGATCTTCACCAGAGCATCACCGGAATCGCCTTCGATGTCGGGTTCAGCGACTCGGCGTTCTTCAGCCGATGTTTCCGGCGAAGCTATGGCCTTACCCCGCGCGAATGGCGCGCCCGGACAGGCACGCGCTGAACGCGGCGAAGTTCGCCAGCGTCCTGATCGCTCGTTCGCGCCAGTCCAAGACACGACTGGCGGAGCGTCCTAACTTCCTCATCAAGCCCGCAAGAATATGCGGTCACTTCGGGGAGGATTCGATGCGCCATTCTGCAAAAGCTTTGCTCCTGCTCTCTGCCGCCATCGTCGGCGCGCCGGCATTCGCGCAATCGACGACGGCTTCGCCCGCACAGGCGCCGACGACAGCGGACGAAAGCCGGCTCGCCGATATCGTCGTCACCGCCCAGAAACGCGCGCAGAACGTCCAGGACGTGCCGATCGCGATTTCGGCGTTCACCGCGGAGGCGCTTCAGGAGCGCGCGGTGCAGAACGTGTCGCAGCTGTCGGCGCTGACGCCCAACGTCAATCTCGATGCCGGCACGCCGTTCTCGGCCTCGACCTCGGTGCTGGCCGCCTATATCCGCGGCATCGGCTCGGACGACTTCGCGTTCAACATCGATCCCGGCGTCGGCGTCTATCTCGACGGCGTCTATCTCGCGCGGACGGTCGGCGCCAACCAGGACCTGCTCGACGTCGAACGGATCGAGATCTTGAAAGGACCGCAGGGGACGTTTTTCGGGCGCAACACGATCGGCGGCGCGATCTCGATCGTCACGCGCGATCCCAGCGACACTTTCAAGGTCCGCGGCGATTTCACCACCGGCCAGTATAATCTGTTTCAGGGGCGGGGATCGGCCGACATTCCGATCACGGAGAACCTGCGATCGTCGATCACCTTCAACGTCAAGCGCCAGGACGGGTTTCTCAAGCGCATCCCGTTCCCCGATCAGCGCGCCAACAATGCGCCATCGTTCAACAGCTTCTCCGCCGCGGGCTACAACAGCGCCACCGACGAGGGGGCCGCCAACACCGCCAGCGTCCGCGGCAAGCTGAAATGGGACAATGGCGGGCCGATCTCGGTGCTGCTCGCCGGCGACTATACCAAGGATCGCAGCACCTCGGCGAACAGCGTGATCGGCATCTTCCCGAACGTGCCGGGCAATTTTGCCGGGACGGCCAACCTGCCGGGCACCGCATTCGACCCGACCGGCACCACCGGCTTCACCTTTGCCGGCCTCTACAATTTCTGCATCGGATCGACGAGCGCGCAGATCGCGGCGCGCAATGCCCAGGCGCTGTGCGGCGTCAGCGGCACGCAGGTCAATCCGCGATTCCAGCTGCCGTCGATCGCCAGCGTCAACGTCGATGGCAATCCGGCCAATGATCGGCTCCCCTGGGATTCGCGGTTCGTCACCAACGACCCGAACCGCAGCTATTCGACCGGCAACAGCTATTCGGACCTTCAGGCATGGGGGCTGGCCGGGACCCTCAATTTCCGGCTCGGGCCGAACATCGATCTGAAGTCGATCACGGCCTATCGCGAGGTCAACTGGAACGCCGGGCTCGATGCCGATGGATCGCCGCTCAATTTCTCGCAGCTCAGCTTCACGCTCAATCAGTATCAGATCAGCCAGGAGCTGCAGCTGCTCGGCAATCTGTTCGACAAGAAGCTGAACTACGTCCTTGGCGCCTATTATTTCAAGGAAGGCGGCAATCTGCACGATTATGTGACCTTTGCCGAGGGCCAGGTCCAGGTCGACGGACCCAACCGCCTCGATACCGAAAACTATGCGTTTTTCGGGCAGATCGACTATCAGCCGATCGACCTGATCAGCGTCAGCGTCGGCGGTCGCTATACCAATGAAAAGAAGACGTTCGAGGGCGGGCAGCAGGAGCTCAACGGGTTCAACTACAAACTGTTCGGCTGTTCGAACGCGAATGGCGTCATCACGCCGAACGGCCCGTTCCCGCTGGCGCCGATCACCTGCTTCCAGGGGCTCGACTTTCCCGACCCGACCAATCCGGTGCGGGTCTATGTGCCCGGCGTGAACCGCAAGTCGTTCAGCAATTTCTCGCCCAAGATCGGCATCCAGCTGCACCCGGCCGATCGTCTGCTCGTCTATGCCAGCTGGTCCAAGGGATACAAGACCGGCGGCTGGACCACGCGGCTGACCAATCCGCAGGGCAATGTCGCGCCCGATTTCAACGAGGAAAAGGCGACGACCTGGGAAGTCGGCGTCAAATCGACCTTGCTCGACCGGCGGTTGCAGCTGAATGCGGCTGCCTTCACGACCGATTACAAGGACATCCAGCTCAACATCCAGATCGGCACCTCGCCGACGATCGCCAATGCCGGCAACGCCCGCATCCGCGGCTTCGAGGTCGAGGTCGTCGCCGAGCCCGTCGACGGGTTCAGCATCAATGCCTCGCTCGGCTATATCGACGCCGTCTACACCTCGGTGTCCGCCGCGGCCGCGGCGGTGGGCGGCGCCAATGCCTTCCAGGCGGGAACGCTGGTCGGCCAGAGCCTGCCGAAGACGCCCAAGTTCAAGCTCAACATCAGCCCGCGCTACAAATTGGGGCTTGGCAATGGCGGGGCGCTCGTCCTGCTCGGCGATTTCACCCATACCAGCAGCGTGTGGAACGACACCCAGCGGACGTTGCTGCTGCTCCGAGCGCCGAGCGACGTCTTCAATGCCAACGTCACCTATGAGCATCCGGGCGACAATTGGACGCTGACGGTCGGCGCGACCAACCTGACCGACGCCCGCTATCTCACCTCGGGCGGATCGAACCTCGCCGATGGCATCATCTTCGGCACCTATAACCGACCGCGCGAATGGTATGCCCGGGTGGGCTTCAAGTTCTGATCGGCCGAAATGATGAGGATTGAAGCAGCCGTGGTCGAGGCGCCGGGCGCGGCGTTTCGTCTCGAAGCGCTCGACCTGGGGCAGCCGGGGCCCGATCAGGTGCGGGTCGCAATCGCGGCGTGCGGCGTGTGTCACACCGATCTGGTGATGCGCGACGGCCATTTGCCGGTGCCCTTTCCCGGCATATTCGGCCACGAAGGCGCCGGCATCGTCGAGGCGGTGGGGCGGGACGTCACCTCGGTGGCGCCCGGCGATCATGTGTTGATCAGCTTTCACAGCTGCGGCCATTGCGATGCGTGCAGCGATCATCAGCCGGGCTATTGCGTCGAGTTCGTGCCGCGCAATTTCCTCGGCATCGCGGGTCCCGACGATGGTCGAATCTGGCGCGGCGACGTGCCGCTGGGGGGCGCGATCTTCGGCCAGTCGGCTTTTGCGACCCACGCGCTGGCGCATGAACGCAATGTCGTTCGGATCGATCGCGATCTGCCGCTGGCGACGATGGCGCCGCTCGGCTGTGGCGTGCAGACCGGCGCCGGCACGGTCCTCGAAACGCTCGAGGTCCAGCCCGGCGAGTCGGTGGCGGTGCTCGGCGCGGGCGCGGTCGGCCTTTCCGCCGTGATGGCCGCAGCGATCGCCGATGCCGGCCGAATCGTCGTACTCGACCGGCACCGTCACCGGCTCGCGATCGCGAGCGAGCTCGGCGCGACTGCCGTGACCGACAGCGTGGCGACGCTTGGCGAGGCCTTCGATCATATCATCGACACGACCGGCGCGGTCGATCTGGTGGCCGCGTGTATCGACAAGCTGGCGATCAGGGGCACGCTGGCGCTGGTCGGCGCCTATCCAGGCGACCCGCGCCTGCCGCTCGATCTGTCGGCGATCATGAGCATGGGCCGGCGCATCATCGGGGTGGTCGAGGGCGGTATCGATCCGCAGCGCTTCATTCCGAGGCTGATCGCGCATTATCGGGAAGGCCGGCTCCCGCTCGAGAAACTGATCCGCACCTATCCCTTCGCCGCCATTGCCGAGGCGGTCGCGGCTTCTGAATCGGGCGCGGTGATCAAGCCTGTATTGATCATGACCGACGAGCGCGGCCCGGCCTAGTCGGCGGCGCCCGCTTCGCCCCCGGGCCGATCGGGCCATCGCGCACCCGTTTCGGGAGCCGAGAGCCGGGGCGGGCGATCAACCCTTGCCCGTGCCGTCGGGCGTCCGGATGTGGATGTCGCGCTGCGGGAAGGGGATCTCGATGCCGTGCTGCTTGAACAGCACCCATAACAGGTTGAGGATCTCGGACTGGACGTTGCCGACGCCGAGCTCGGGATCGACGATCCAGACCAGAATGTCGTGATCTACCGAACTGTCTCCGAACGCCTTCAGCCAGACGGTCGGCGCCGGGTCCGACAACACCCGCTCGGCAGCGCCGGCCGCCTGCAGCATCAGCCGCTGGGCTACCGCGAGATCGGAATGATACGACACGCCGACCGGAATCCGCAGCCGCACGTTGCGGCTCGAATAGGACCAGTTCTCGACCGGGTCGGTCATCAGTTTCTCGTTGGGGATCAGATGTTCCTTGCCGTCGCGGGTGACGACCGAGACCGCGCGGATGCCGATCTTGCTGATCGCGCCGAACGTATCGCCGACGACGATGACGTCGCCTGGCTTGACCGACCGGTCCATCAGCAGGATCAGGCCGGCGATCAGGTTGCCGAGCGTCTTCTGCAAACCGAAGCCGACCGCGAGCCCGAGCGCGCCCGAAAACACCGTGAACGCGGTCAGATCGATGGACAGGACATCGACGCCGATCAGCAGGGCGAGGCCGAAGATCGCCAGTCCCGCCAGTTTCTGGATCAGCACCTTCTGCGAGGGATCGAGCCGGTGGCTCTGCCGGATCAGGCGCTGGATGATCCTGAAGGCCAGGCGTGCGACGCCGTAGATCGACACCGAGACGATCGCGAAAACCAGCAGATCGAGCACCGAAACACGGTGTGCGCCAACGCTGACGGCAAGCTGATCGAGCACGTCATGCGCCTCGGCCAGCCATCCCGGCCAGGGACCGCTGGCCTGCGTGGCGGGCTGAAGGATCATCGACATCCGCTTCTCCCGTTACGCAAACCCATAGGCCAGTATGATTGAGGCGATCGCCACCACGATCAAGGACAGCAGCGCGCCGGCCCGGGCATAATCGGTGAAACGATAGCCGCCGGGGCCCATCACCAGCAGATTGTTCTGGTGCCCGATCGGCGTCAGAAAATCGGACGAGGCACCGATCAGCACCGCGAGCAGCATCGCATCGGGGGCAATGCCGAGCAGCATCGCCACCTTGATCGCCAACGGCCCCATAATGACGCTGGTGGCGACATTGTTCAAGAAGATCGAGAGCGTGAGCGTTGCGGTGCACACTGCGGCGAGCGCGACGACCAACGGCGCGTCGGCCAGCACCTGGCCGAGCCAGCCGGCGAGGATCGCCGCGGCACCGCTGGTTTCGAAGCTGGCGCCGACCGGGATCATCGCGGCGAGCAGCACGATCACGCTCCAGTCGATCGACGCATAGATTTCGCCGGGGGCGATCAGCCGCAGCCCGGCAATCGCCGCCGCGGCGGCGAGAAAGGTGATCGCCGGGGTAATGCCGCCAAGGATCGTCGTCGCGATCGCCGCACCGAAGATCGTGACCGTCATGATCGCCGCGCGGACATTGACCGGCACCGTATCGACCCTGTCGATTTCGAGCAGCCGCATGCGCGCGGCAAACGCGCCGAGATCCTCGGGCCTGCCCTGAACGAAAAGCTGGTCGCCGCTCTGGATGTCGAGCGCGGCAAGCGGGCGTTTGAGCTTCGCCGCGCGCGGTCCCAACGCGACCACCGACAGCCGCCCGCCGCTGAGGAAGGGGATGCTCTCATGGCCATCGCCAATCAGCGGCGATCCGAACGCCACCGCCATCCGCGCGGTGACCAGCCCGGCAACCATGGGGCCGGGCTGATGCGCCCAGTCGAGCGACGGCGCGATCTCGGTCTGGCTGGATCGCGACAGGACGAGCATCCGATCGCCGGCCCGAAGCGAATCGTCAGCCGGCCAGCCGATCGCACGGCCGTGGCGAATCACGGTCAGCAACCGGGTGCGAACGCTGCGCAGGCTCGCGGCGATCGTCGCGCGCGAGGCGTTGACCGAGGCGGCGATCGGGATTTCGAAAACCCGCCACGGGCGCGCCGTCGCGGTGCCGGCGCCGCGGCGGTTGGGGAGCAGCCGCCAGCCGATCAGCCCGAGATAGGCGAGCCCGGCGGCACAGACGGCGACGCCGACGGGCGTCATCGCAAAAAAGCCGAACGGCGCGCCGAGTTCGCGCTCGCGCACCGAGGACAGGATAAGATTGGCCGGCGTTCCGATCAGCGTCGTCATCCCGCCAAGAATGCTGGCAAAGGCGAGCGGCATCAGCGTGGTGGACGGGTGGCGGTTCGACGACCGGGCGATTTCGGTCGCCAGCGGCATCGTGATCACCAGCGCGGCGATGTTGTTCATGAACGCCGACAGCGCCGCCGCCACCACGATCAGCAGCGACAGTCGCGTCGAAAAGCCGGCGTGCGCGGGGATGATGATCTGGGCAAGGCGCGCGGCGACGCCCGTCATCTCGAGCGCACGGCCGACGATCAGCACCGCCGCGACGGTGGCGACCGCCGGGTCGCCGAAGCCGGCCAATGCCGCTTCCGGCGCGACCAGCCCGGCGGCGACGCAGGCGATCAGCGCGCCGACCGCGATGAGATCGTGGCGGACGCGTTCGCTCACGAACAGGATCAGCGCCGCGATGAGGATCGCCGCGCTGATCCAGGCGGGGTCGAGGGTCATGACTCGGCGGGCGCGCCGACCAGGGCGGCAACGATGCAGATCAGCGCCAACGCTGCGAAACCGATCCGCAGCGGCCATCCGCCGATCGAGCGGCGCCACGAGACGGCGATGCCGAGCGCGCACTGCATCGCGTAGAACACCGCAAAGGCGCGCGACGACAGCGCCACGACCTCGAACGGATCGGTCAGCCAGACCACCAGGATCGAGAGCGCGCCGGAGAGCGCAAAGGCGGCCGGCAGCGACAGCACCTTCTGCGAGATTTCGTTCATGAGGCCGCCCGAGCCGATCGAATCGGCGACGGCGGCGCTGAGCTGGCTGGACAGCGCGGCGATGAACACGAAGATGACGAGCGGCGCTGCCACCAGCCGCATCACATCGATGATGCCGGCGACGCCTTCGGCCTTGGCGGCGGCGCCGAGAAACGGCGTGAGCAGGCCGATGAAGCCCAGATAGATCACCGTCGAAATCCATTGCGCATGGCGCATCGTCCGCACCCGCATCGCCTGGTCGTAGGACTGGCCGAGATAGCGCGAGGTCTCGAACCCCTGGACGGTGATCAGCAATCCGAGCAACAGCGGGATGCCGCGCCACGTGATGATCGCCGGCGGGACCGAAAGCGGCGTCCCCCAGTTCACGACCCACCAGCCGGCGAGGCCGGCGAGCATCCCGGCGATGATCCCGATCTTGACGGCGACGGTGGCGTGGGCGATCCTCTCGATCCGCCGCAACCCGCCGCCGAAGGCGAGCACCATCAGCACGACGATGATCGCCGTCACCCCGGCATTGGCGATGACGTCGCGCCATTGTTCGGGCACCGTCACCGCCTTGAGCGCAAATGCGGCGAGCAGCTTCAGATAATAGGCGACCGAAATCGCATAGGCCGCCGCCAGCACGAGTTGGGTCAGCCGCGCGGTCCAGCTGATCGGATCGTTGAACGGCGCCGATTCGAGGTAGTTTTCGACATGGACGATGTTCCACCGGATGACCCCGCCGACCGCATAGGCAAGCAGCAGCAGCACCGCCATCGCCGGCAGCGCGGCACCGCCGAATTCATGCGCGAGCAGCGGCCCCGAGATCAGAAAGCCGCTGCCGATGATCGATGCCAGCGGCGTGACGGTCGCCGTCCATTGTTCCGATTTCGAAAATCGGGTGAACGTCATCGCGGCAATCATCAGTAAGGCGACAAGCGCGGCAATGACCGTAATCAACGGACGACATCCTGTTTCGCCGTCCGCTTTGTCAGCCAATCGAGCAGCCGCGCGATCGTCCCACCCTGGCCGATCACCGAGAAGAGCACGACGATATAGGTCGCCGCGAGCAGGATCGACCGGCCGGGTCCATCGGGCAGGCCAAGCGCCAGAGCGATCGAGATGCCGCCGCGCAGGCCGCCCCAGATCAGCGTCGGCAGCGCCAGCGGGCCAAGGTTCAGCAAGGGCCGCAACGCGACCAGCGGCCCCGAAACCGATATCGTCCGCGCGGCGAGCACCAGCGGCACCGCCGCGAGCCCAAGGACGATCAGTCGCGTATCCTTTGGAATGGTGACGACTTCGAGCCCGATCAGCACGAAGAGGACGGTGTTCAGGATGTCATCGATCAGCGCCCAGAATTTGAGGAGATAGTCGCGCGTCGTCTCGCTCATGGCAGTCGCCACGCCCTCATTGCCGATCAGCAGGCCCGCGACGGCCATCGCCACCGGGCCGCTGACGTGAATCCAGTGGGCGATGGTGTATCCACCCATCACGATCGCCAGGCTGATCAACACCTCGAGCTTGTATTCGTCGATCGAGCGCATCGCGCGGTAGCCGATCCAGCCGACCGCCAGGCCCAGCAGCACGCCGCCGCCCGCCTCGATGAAGAACAGGTGCACCGCGCGCGCCCAGCTGAACGGCTCGTTGCCGAGCGCGGTCGCCAGCAGGATGGTGAAGATGACGACGCCGACGCCGTCGTTGAACAAGCTTTCGCCGGCGACCGTCGCCTCGAGCGTGGGGCTGACCTTGGCGCGCTTGAGCACGCCCATCACCGCGACCGGATCGGTCGGGCTGATCAGCGCGCCGAAGACGAGGCACCAGACGAACGGGACGCTGAATCCGATCGCGGCAGTCAGCCACAGGAAGCCGCTGCCGATCAGCAAGGTCGAAAACACGACGCCGATCGTGCTCAGCAGGATGATCGGCACGGCGCCGCGCTTCATGTCGTGCCAGTCGACGTGCAGCGCGCCGGCGAACAGCAGGAACGAGAGCATCCCGTCCATCAAGGTCGCGTGGAAATCGATCGAGGCGATATAGTCGGCGATCTCGGCGCCGATCTGGCTGCCCGGCAGGACCATGTCGATGCCGACCACGATCAGCGAGGCGATCGCCCCCATGATCGTCAACCCCACCGACGGCGGCAGCTTCAGGAAGCGAAAATTGAAATAGCCGAGCAGCGCCGAGAGCACGATGAGGACGGCGGCGGCGTCGAGCGGCGAGATATGGGCTCCGTTGATCATGGCGCGTCCTCGGATGGGGTTGGCGGGGCGACGACGGCAAGCGCAAACGCCTGGCCGGCTGCCGGCGCGGCGACCGGTTGGACCGACTGGGCGCGCAAAAGGGCCGCGATGGCGAGCGCGCGCCGCTGGTTGAGGGTCGGCTTTTCGGGAGGCGCGCCGTCGACCAGGCCCGGCACCGCCAGCGCGCCGACATTCCAGCGCTTTGCCTGCCAGATCGACAGCGCGACCGCCTGCTGGGCGGTGGCATCGAGCGTATCGCTATTGTCGGCGAAGCGGATCGTCGGGAAGCCGCCGCTCGGCGGGATGAGCGTGATCGACCAGTCGTCGGCGGCGGCGTCGATCCGTTGTTCGAGCGCGCGATAGGTCGCGCCGGTCGCGCCCGGGAGCCGCGCGGCGGTGGCGGTGGCGCGGTGATGGTCGCGATCGATCGTCACGTCGTCGCGGGCGATGCCGGCGCCCAACGCGACGAGATCGGCGACACGGTCGGCGGCGGCATTCTCGGCGGCGGTGGCGGCCGAGGCCTGCTGAAGCTCGGCACGCTGCGCGTCGATCGCGCCGGCGCGCGGGTCGAGCAGCACCAGATCGACCTGCAGCTTGACCGGCTGGCCGAGGCGCTTGCTGAGATCGGCCTGGACCTTGGCGGTGTCGCTCGGCGCCCCGCGCGGCGCGATCACGACCGTCTGGATCGCAATCGGTTTGCGATCGAAGGCGATGTCGAGCTGGGTGATGCGCGCGTTGGCGCCGTAGCGCTTGCCCAGAAAAGTCCGGACCTGGCTGGCGGTGACGGTTTCGCGCGCGATCCGATTGAGCGAAAAGCCAAGCGGCACCGACATGCTGACGAACACCAGCGTCAGCACGATCGTCTGGGTCCAGCCCTGCTGTCCCGACAGATAATGGCCGAAGCCATAGAAGCGCGCCATCACCGTTGCCGCCAGCGCGATCGTCATCAGGTTGGTGATGAACAACGCGAACGAGCCGCCGAGCACGGGCATGTTCCATGTCGCCAGCCCATAGCCGACAACCGCGAGCGGCGGCATCAGCGCGGTCGCGATCGCCACGCCGACGATGGTATCGCCGCGCCCGCGAATGATCGCGAACGTGCCCGCCAGCGCGGCGAACAGCGCCACGAGCAGATCGAACAGATTGGGTTGGGTTCGCGCCAGAATTTCGGCGGTCGGCGCCTTGAGCGGCGATGCCAGCACGATCAGCGCGCTGAAGACGATCGCCGCGAAGGATCCGATCAGCACCGCGACCAACGATCGCCGCGCCGCCGTGTAATCGAACAGCGCAAGGCCGAAGCCAAGCCCCAGAATCGGCCCCATCAGCGGGGAGATCAGCATCGCGCCGATCACCACCGCCGGCGACGACAACAACAGCCCCAGCACGGCGATGCCGGCGGACATCGTCGTCATGAAGGCATAACGCCCCGACCACCCGCTATCTTCGGCGATTCGCTCCATCACCTTTCGCTGGTCGACCGTGTCGACCACGGCATGCCGCCACCAGCGATAGACCGGGGAATGCTGCCAGCGATGATCGACCGGGTTTCCGGCGAGGTCAGTCAGCATTCGTCACTTTCGAAATCCGCCGGTGTGCAGAGCTTCTAACGGCTGATCATGCAAAAGGGCAAACGCAACCGACCCCCTGACCGGTGTTCGGCTCGACCGATGCCAAAAGCGATCGCCAGCGTGCGGCCCTGGCGCACGCCAATTTGACGCAGCATCTTGCATCATCGGCCGCGTCGCGCGACCAAGGGCACTTCCAGTCTCGAGGTATTCGACCAATGCGCCATTTCGCCGCCCTGCTTCTTGCCGCCGCGCTTTGTGCGGCGTCGCCCGCGCTGGCCCAATCCGAGGCGAGGGCAGCTGCCGGCGCACACGGCTTCACCGGCGCCGACCTGTTCGGGCTCGAACAGGCGAGCGATCCGCAGATCAGTCCCGACGGCAGCCGGATCGTCTATGTCCGCAACAGCGCCGACATCATGACCGATCGCACCCATGCGACCCTATGGCTGGTCGATACCCGCACCGGTGCGCAGACGCCGCTCGCCGCCGGGCAGGGCAGCCATGCCTCGCCGCGCTGGTCGCCCGACGGCAGCCGGATCGCCTATGTCTCGGCGGTCGATGGCCAGTCGCCGCAGCTGTTCGTGCGCTGGATGGCCTCGGGCGAGGCGGCGCGCGTCACCCAATTGCCCGACAGCCCGTCGGCTATCAGCTGGTCGCCCGATGGCCGCCAGATCGCCTACGTGATGACCGTGCCGGGGGCGCCGACCAAGCTCGGCAGCGCCCCGCCGAAGCCCGAGGGCGCGAAATGGGCCGAGCCGCTCGAGGTGATCGACCGCGTCACCTATCGCGCCGATGGTGGCGGTTATATCAAGCCCGGCTACGATCACCTGTTCGTCGTTGCCGCCGATGGCGGGGCGCCGCGCCAGCTGACCTTCAGCAATGTCGATGATTCGGGGCCGCTGAGTTGGGCGCCCGATGGCAAGAGCCTGGTGTTCAGCGCGGTCCGCACCCCCGATTGGGAGCGCGAACCCAACAATTCGGAGGTCTATTCGCTCGATCTCGCCAGCGGCGCGCTCACCGCGCTGACCAGCCGCTACGGCCCCGATGCCGCGCCGGTGGTCTCCCCCGACGGCAAATCGATCGCCTATCTCGGCTTCGACGACACGCATCGCAGCCACGACAACGACGATCTCTATGTGATGAACCGCGACGGCAGCGGCGCGCGCTTGCTCACCAAAGGGCTCGATCGCGGGATCGATACCGTCACTTGGGCGCATGACGGTCGCTCGTTGTTCGTCTCCTATGACGATCACGGCGTGAAGCAGGTCGCGCGGGTGACGCTCGACGGGCGCGTCACGACCGTCGCGCGCGGGGTTTCGGGGGGCGGGCTCGATCGCCCCTATACCGGCGGCACCTTCTCGGTGTCGAACGGCGGCACCGTCGCCTTCACCAGCGGCACCACCCAGCGCCCGGCTGACGTGTTCGTCACCAGTGGCAGCGGGGCACGGCGATTGACGATGCTCAACGAAACCGCGCTCGGCGCAAAGACGCTCGGGGCGGTTCGCGCGTTGCCGGTGACCGCACCCGACGGCAAGGCGATCGACGCCTGGCTCGTCACGCCGCCGGGCTATCAGCCGGGGACGAAGGTGCCGCTGATCCTCGAAATCCATGGCGGGCCGCATTCGGCCTATGGCCCGTCCTTCTCGACCGACGACCAGCTCTATGCCGCGGATGGCTATGCCGTCGTCTACGTCAATCCGCGCGGCAGCACCTCGTACGGCAACGATTTCGCCAATCTGATCGACAAGAAATATCCGGGCGACGATGTCGGCGACCTGATGGCCGCGGTCGATGCCGCGATTGCGGCGGGGGTGGCCGATCCCGACAATCTGTTCGTCACCGGCGGCTCGGGCGGCGGCATCCTGACCGCGTGGATCGTCGGCAAGACCGACCGGTTCAAGGCCGCCGCCGCGCAAAAGCCGGTGATCAACTGGGTCAGCGAGGCGCTGACGATGGACGGCACCGGCTTCACCTCGCGCTACTGGTTCGCCAAACAGCCATGGGAGGACCCGATGAGCTATTGGAACCGATCGCCGCTCAGCCTCATTGCCAACGTCAAGACACCGACGATGGTCGTCGTCGGCAGCCAGGACTATCGCACGCCGGTGAGCGAATCCGAGCAATATTATGCCGCGCTCCAGATCGCCGGGGTGCCGACCACGCTGGTCAAGGTGCCCGGGGCGAGCCATGGGGGCATCGCCGCGCGACCGTCGCAGGCGGCCGCCAAGGCGTCGGCGATCCTGGCGTGGTTCGATCGCTATCGCGGCAAGCCCAAGCCGGTCATTCCGACGCCGTGACGCGATGATCTATATCCTGCTCAATCTCGCTCCGATCGCGGCGGCGACCCTGCTCGGGCTGGCGATCGGCTTTGGCTATCACCGGGCGATCGGCAACCCGCGATCCATGTCGACCGGTCTGGTGGTGCTCGCCGCGCTCGGCGAGTTCTGGCTGGCGGCGATTCTCGCCGGCGCGCTGATCCTCGCCCCCGACAAGGCCGATCCGTGGATCATGGCGACGGGCAGCGCGATCGTCATCTGGGCAGGCTTCGTGCTGCCTTTGCTCGCGATCACCCAGGTCTATCGGTCTGCGCCCCGCGCGTCGGTGATCGGCGACAGCCTCCACTGGCTGGTGGTGATGCTGGTGCAGGCGGTGGCGATGAAGCTGATCGGGCTGGTGCCCCCGCCGGTTTGACGCGCGCCGGGCGACGCGCCGAAATGCGGTATGGCGGGGGTCTTGAAGGCGCTTTACAGGCTGATGTCGTCATGTTCCGCCCCAAACCCGATCAAGCCCTGCCCGGCCAGGAAAGCGTCTGGACCTTCCCGCGCCCGGCGATCGCCGAGCCGACGACGGCATTGCTTCGGATCGAATTCGACGGCCGGGTACTCGCCGAAACGCGCAACGGCGTCCGCACGCTCGAGACCAGCCATCCGCCGAGCTATTATTTCCCGCCCGAAGACATCGACATGGCGATGCTCGTCGCCGCCGATGGCCCGCGCAGCATTTGCGAATGGAAGGGGCAGGCGCGCTATGTCGACGTCGTCGGCCCCAGCCGCCGGGCGGTCCGCGCGGGCTGGGCCTATTCGACTCCGACCGAAAGCTTCGCCGTGTTGCGCGATCATGTCGCCTTCTATGCCGCGATGATGGACGCCTGCTTCGTCGACGGCGAGCGGGTGACGCCGCAGCCGGGCGGTTTCTACGGCGGCTGGATCACCGCCCGCTTCGCCGGGCCGTTCAAGGGCGGGCCGGGATCGCAATTCTGGTGAGCGACGCGCCGCTGCTCAGCGTCTCGGGCCTCGCCAAATCGGTGCCCGGCGGGCGGCAATTGTTCGAAGGGCTCGATCTGGCGCTCGAGGCCGGCGGGTTGCTGGCGATCGTCGGTGAGAGCGGGGTCGGCAAATCGACCTTGCTCAACCTGCTCGCCGGGCTCGATCGGCCCGACCGGGGCGAGATCGCGATCGAAGGGACATCGCTCGGCGGCCTCGACGAGGCCGGCCTGACGCGGCTCCGGCGCCAGCGCATCGGCTTCGTGTTTCAGGCGTTCCACGTGCTGCCCTATCTGACGCTGCGCCAGAATGTCGCGCTGCCGCTGGCGCTCGGTTCGCCCGAACGGGCGGCGATTTCGGCGCGGGCGCAGACGATGCTCGACCGGGTCGGGCTGGGCGAACGTGGCGACGGTTATGCGCGCGATCTGTCGGGCGGCGAGTTGCAGCGCGTCGCGATAGCCCGCGCGCTCGTCCATCGGCCCGCGCTGATCCTCGCCGACGAGCCGACCGGCAATCTCGATTCCGAAACCGCCACCAAAATCCTGGCGCTGCTCGCCGAGGCGGTGCGCGAGGGCGGAGTGGCGGCGATCATCGTCACCCATTCGGCGGCAGCGGCGGCGATTGCCGACCGGACGCTCGAGTTGACCCCCGCGGGGCTGGTCGCGCGCGATGCCGGGTGACGCGACGGGCGGGGGTGGATTCGTCTCGGCCCGGCTCGCGCTACGCTGGCTGATCATCGGCGAATGGCGCGCGCATCCCGTGCGGATCGCGCTGACGGCAGTGGCGATCGCGATCGGGGTGGCGCTGGGGTTCGCGGTCCACCTCGTCAACGGATCGGCGCTCGGCGCGTTCGACGGCGCGCTGAAGAGCGTCAACGGCGCCGCCGATCTGCACGTCCGCGCGACCAGCCCGCTCGGTTTCGACGAGATGCTCTATCCCAAGCTCGCGCGCGCGCCCGGGGTCGCCGATGCCAGTCCGGTCATCTTCCTGTCGGCGCGGGCAGGGGCGGTGCGGTTCAGCCTGCTGGGGATCGACGTTTTGCGCGCGGCGCAGGTCACGCCGTCGCTGGTCGGTATGCCGGCCCGCGGACTCGATCGCGCGGCAGAGACGGTGTTCGCGGCTGACTCGCTGTTCGCCTCGCCGGGGTTGTTGCGCGCGCTGAAGGCCCGGCCCGGCGACAGTCTGGATGTGACGGCGGCGGGGCATGTGGCGCGGTTCCGGATCTCGGGGGCGCTGCCGGGCGTCGGCGATGAGCGACCCATGGCGGTGATCGACATCGCCGCGGCGCAGTGGCACTTCGGAAGGCTCGGGCGGCTCGACCGGATCGATATCAAGCGCGCTGCCAACGGCGATGACCGCGCGATCGCCGCGCTCTTGCCCCGCGACGCCGTCATCGACACCGCCGCCGATGCCAGCGAGCGCGGCGACGCGCTGTCGCGCGCCTATCGCGTCAATCTCGATATGCTCGCGCTGGTCGCGCTGCTGACCGGCGGGTTCCTCGTCTTTTCGGCGCAATCGCTGTCGGTTGCCCGCCGGCTGCGCGCCTTCGCATTGGTGCGCACGCTTGGGCTGCCGCGTGCCGCCGTCGTCGCGACGGTAGCGATCGAGGGATTGTTGATCGGTCTAGTCGGGGCGCTGCTCGGGCTCGGGCTGGGCTATGCGCTCGCCTATGGCGCGCTGGTCAGCCTGGGCGGCGATCTTGGCGCGGGCTATTTCCGTGACGGGTCGGTGTCGCTCCGTTTCGATCCGATTGCGGCGTGCGGCTTTTTCTCACTCGGAGTGGCAGTGGCGGTGCTCGGCAGCGCGCTTCCGGCGCGGCTCGCCGCGCGCGCGGCCCCCGCCGTCGCGCTGCGCAACGCCGGCGACGTGATCGATCCACGCGCCGCCGTCGCGTGGCTGCCCGCCGCCGTGCTGATTGCGCTCGGCGGCGGTGTCGCGTTGCTCCCGCCGATCGGTGCGCTGCCGATCGGGGGCTATCTGGGGATGGCGCTGATCCTCGCGGGCGGAATCGCTGCGATGCCGTGGCTCGCGCGCACGCTGCTCAGGCCGCTTGCGCGCCGCCCGTCGGGGCCGGTCCCGATCGATCTGGCGATCCGCCATCTCCACGGCGCGCCGGTGCAGGCGGCGACCGCGCTGTGCGGGATCGTCGCGAGCACCGCGCTGATGATCGCGATGGCGGTGATGGTCACCAGCTTTCGCGGCGCGGTCGATGGCTGGCTCGGGCAAATCCTGTCGGCCGACCTGTATCTGCGCAGCGATGGCGGGGGCTTCGATCGGGCCGCGCAGGCAAGGCTTGCGGCGACGCCGGGCGTGGCGCGGATCGTCTTCAGCCGGCAGCTCCCGCTGACGCTCGCGGCGGATCGCCCGCCGGTCTGGCTGATCGTGCGGCCGATGGCGCTGACCGGCGGCAATCCCGCGCTCGTCCTGATCGATCACGCGGCGAGGCTGCCGACGGGCAGGATTCCGGTCTGGGTGTCCGAGCCGGCGGCGCGGCTTTACAAATGGTCGGTGGGCGACGCGGTGTCGCTTCCGATCGCCGGGACGGGGCAGGGGGCGTTCGTCGTCGCCGGGATCTGGCGCGACTATGCGCGCCAGCAAGGCGCGATCATCCTCGCCGACCGTGACTATCGACGGCTGACCGGCGATGCCGTCCGCAGCGAGGCGGCGGTGATGCTGCGCCCCGGCGCCGATGCCGCCAGGGTGGGCCGGGCGCTGGTCGCCGCCGTGCCCGAGGGCGTGCGCCAGACGATCGACGTCGCCAGGCCCGCCATGCTCCGCCGCTTCGCGCTCACCCTGTTCGATCGCAGCTTCGCGGTCACTTATCTGCTCGAAGGCGTCGCGATCCTGGTCGGGCTTGCCGGGGTGGCGGCGACGATCTCGGCGCAGACGCTCGCGCGCAGCCGTGATTTCGGGATGTTGCGCCATATCGGCGTCTCGCGCGGCCAGTTGATCGCGATGCTCGCGAGCGAAGGCGCGTTGCTCGGTGCGCTCGGCGCGGTCGCGGGGATCGCGCTCGGCGGGGTGCTTGCCGAGGTGCTGGTGCATGTCGTCAACCCGCAGTCGTTCAACTGGACGATGGAGACGATCGTGCCGTGGGGCAGTCTCGGGCTGATCGCGCTGGCGCTGATCGCGGCGGCGTCGGGGACGGCGGTGCTCGCGGGGCGGCAGGCCTTGTCGGCGAGCGCGGTGCGGATGGTGCGGGAGGATTGGTGATGCGGCGGGTCGCCTTGTTGCTGGCGGTGCTGGCCGGGCTCGTGGCCGCCGGCCCGAGCCGACCGACCGGCGCCGTCGTCATCCCGGGCAAGACGCTGCGCTTCCCCAACGATCACGGCGCGCATCCGGCTTTCCGCACCGAATGGTGGTATGTCACCGGGCAGGTCAGGACTCCCGAGGGCCGCCGCCTCGGCTTCCAGATCACCTTTTTCCGCACCACCCCATCGTCCGATCCCGCCAACCCGAGCCGCTTCGCCGCGCGCCAGGTGCTGTTCGCGCATGCCGCGCTGTCCGATCCGGGGATCGGCCATTTGCTGCATGGCGAGCGCGCCGCGAGAGCGGGGTTCGGGCTGGCGCAGGCGCGGATCGGCGACGCCGATATCGCCATCGCCGACTGGCGGCTGCGAAGGATGCCCGATGGCCGCTACACGACCCGCGTCACCACCCCCAAATTCGCGCTGGCGCTGATCCTCGCGCCGACCCAGCCGCCACTGCCGCAGGGCGCGGGGGGGTATAGCCGCAAGGGGCCGCGCCCCGACCAGGCGAGCTATTATTATTCGGTGCCGCATCTCGCCGTCGCCGGCACGCTGGCGCGCGGCGGCACGTCGACCCGCGTGACCGGCGAAGCGTGGCTCGATCGCGAATGGTCGTCGAGCTATCTCGGTTCGGACGCGGTCGGCTGGGACTGGACCGGGCTCAACCTCGATGATGGCGCCGCGCTGATGGCGTTTCGGATTCGCCGTGCCGATGGCAGCACGCTGTGGGCGGGCGGCTCGATCCGGCGCGCCGATGGGCGGGTAACCACCTTCGCGCCTGGCGACGTCCGCTTCGACGTGCTGCGGCGCTGGCGCTCGCCGCGCACCGGTGCGCTCTATCCGGTCGTGCAGCGGCTGACGGTGCGGCTGCCCGAGGGCCTTCGCCAGTGGCGGCTCGATCCCTTGTTCGCCGATCAGGAGCTCGATGCGCGGCGGGCCGGGCAACCGGTCTATTGGGAAGGCGCGGTGCAAACCGAGGGCGGCCAGGGCTATCTCGAGCTGACCGGCTACGCCGGCCGCCTACGGATGTAGTATTTAGCCGCTGTTCATCTACATTGGGACAAGAAATTGCCCCTGCGCCACCAGTCTGGGATAAGACGCGATCATGCAGATACTCCTTGCCGAAGACGATCAGGACACCGCCAGGCTCGTCGAGCAGGGGCTGATCGATCTTGGCCATCAGGTCACCCGCGTCGCCGATGGCGATTCGGCGATGCGGATCGGGGCGCAGGACAATTTCGACGTGGTGGTCCTCGATCGGATGCTCCCCGGCATCGACGGGGTCGAAGTGCTCGAGCGCTGGCGCGCGGCAGGGGTGAGCACGCCGGTGCTGATGCTCACCGCGCTGGGGGGGATCATGGACCGGGTCGCCGGTCTCGAAGCCGGCGCCGACGATTATCTCGTCAAGCCGTTCGCGATGCCCGAACTCGCCGCCCGGCTCACCGCCTTGCTGCGGCGGCCGCCCCTCGCCGAATCGGCGGTGCGGCTTTCGGTCGGCGGGATCGAGGTCGATCTGCTCAAGCGCGAGGTGCACCGCGACGGGCGCGAAATCCACCTTCAGCCGCGCGAGCTCGCCCTGCTCGAACAATTGATGCGCAATGCCGGCAAAGTGGTGACGCGGACGATGTTCCTCGAACGCGTCTGGGGTTTTTACTTCGACCCGCAGACCAATATCGTCGAGAGTCATCTCAGCCGCCTGCGATCGAAACTCAACGAGGGATTTGACAGCGATCCGATCCAGACGCTGCGCGGCGTCGGCTATCGGTTGCGTGTCGATGACTAGGCTGCTCAAGAGCGCCGCCTATCGCATTGCCATCGCCTATGCCGTCATTTTCGCGTTGACCATCGCCGGGCTCGGCACCGCCGTCTATTTCGCCGCCGACTATCAGATCCGTCGCCAGCAGGATGCCAACATCCTGATGGAAGCCAATGAGCTCAAGGCCGAATTCGGCGATTTCGGGCGCGAGAATCTGCGCCGCCTGATCGACCAGCGCGAGGCGAGCGGGACGATCAATCCCTATAGCTACGGCTTGTTCGATGCCTCGGGCCGGCGACTGGCCGGCGGGCTGACGACGGGTCGGCCCAAGCCGGGCTGGCACGATATCGCGATCCCGCGCGCCGGTCGAGCGGCGACGCCTGCCCGGCAATATGCGATCGACCTGGCCGGCAACCTCCGGCTGGTGATCGCGCTCGATGCCCGATCGGTGCAGCAAATCGATCGCACGATCCTGGCGCTGTGCCTTGCCGCCGTGGCGGTGGCGGGCCTGATCGGTGTGATCGGGGCCATCCTGCTCGGCGCGTATCTGCGCGAGCGGCTCGAGGCGATCGGCGCGACCGCGCGGGCGATCGTGCGGGGCGACCTGTCGCACCGGGTGCCGGTCAGCCGGCTCGACGACGAGTTCGATCAGCTCGGGAGCGCGGTCAACGCGATGCTCGACCGGATCGACCAGCTGCTCGGCAATCTGCGCCAGGTATCAAGCGACGTCGCCCACGATCTGCGGACGCCGCTGGCGCGCCTGCGCGGCGAAATCGAGCTGGCGCTGGCCGGGTCGCCCGATCCCGCCGCGCTCCAACTGGCGCTCGATCGGGCCCTCAACCAAAGCGACGATCTGCTGCGGCTGTTCTCGGCGATCTTGCGCATTTCCGAGGTCGAAGGCGGCCTGGCGCGCAGCTTTGCCCCGGTCGACATTTCGGCGCTCGTCGAGGATCTGTGTGACAGCTATGCGCCCGCAGTGATCGATAGCGGCCGGACGATCGACGCCGCCGTGGCGGCGGGGCTGGAGGTGAATGGCGATCGCGAATTGATTTCGCAGGCGCTGATCAATCTGTTGGACAATGCCCAGCGTCATACCCCGCCCGGCACCACGATCACGCTGACCGCCGCCCGCGACGGGCCGACGGGCGCGATCGCGATCTGCGTGGCGGACAACGGCCCCGGCGTCGCCACCGCCGATCACAAGCGAATGGTGTTGCGGTTCGTCCGGCTCGATGCCAGCCGGTCGACCGCCGGCCACGGGCTTGGGCTCAACCTCGTCGCGGCGATCGCGCATGCCCATCACGGCACGCTCGCGTTCAGCGACAATGGCCCGGGCCTGCGCGCGACGCTCAGTCTGCCGGGCATCGCGACCTGAATTCAGCGGCTCATTTCTTCCGCTTCTTGCGGGCGGCGTAGCGCGCATCGCGGATCGCCTTTTTCTCGGCTTCGCTCAATTCGGGCTTTGCCTTTGCCGCCTCGGCCTCGGCTTCCGCCTCGGCGGCGAGCCGCTTCGCTTCGGCCTTTTCGGCGGCGGCAGCGGCGCGGGCGGCGGCCTGAGCGGCGCGTCGTTCGGCGGCGGCGGCTTCCTTGGCCTCGCGCGCGGCAAGGCGGGCGGCAGCGGCAGCCTCATCGATCGGCGGACGCGCCTTGAGCTTGTCGAGCGCGGCCTGCTTGGCCTTGGCGGCGCTGGCGAGTCGATCGTTGAAGCCCGGGTCCTTGTACGCCATCGAAAAAAACGCTCCTGCAAAAATGTGTGTGTGTAAGACGATCATCGTCAGTTAACGACGGGCGTGCTATGGCCGTTCGTAATGAATCAGTCCATCCCGCACAGATACAGCGTCGCAATCGATCCCGCCGACATCGATTTCATGGGGCATGTCAATAACGCCAGTTATCTCAAATGGGTACAGGCGGCGGTGCTGAGCCATTGGGAACGACTCGCGCCGAGCGAGGCGATCGCCTCGCATCTCTGGGTCGCGCTCAAACACGAGATCACCTATCGCAAGCCCGCCTTTCTCGCCGACGATGTCGTCGCGACCGTGCTGCTCGAAAAGGTGCATGGCGCGCGGGCATTCTATCAGACGATCATCCGGCGCGGCGAGGAAGTGCTCGCCGAGGTACAATCGAGCTGGTGCTGCGTCGACGCCGATACCCACCGTCCTGCCCGGCTCACCGAAGCGGTGATCGGCCACTTCTTCGGTAAATCCGGGGACTGAGCGTCGATCGGGCGGCGGACAGCCGATCCCGTTATCTGTCGCGCGCGGCGGCCCCGTTTTCGATGGCGGTGTTGGTCAGCATCGCGTCGTTCGCGGCAACGAGATCGGCGCGATTGGTCATCATGTCGGCAGCCATCTCGTTTGACGCGCGCTCGGCGGCTTCTTCCATGCGGTTGGCCTTCATATCCATTTCGCTGGCATTCTCGACGACCGGATTGGGCGACGATCGGCCGCAACCGCCGAGCGTCAGTACGATGAAGCTGCTCACGACGAGGGTCCTGATCATGGCGCTGGTTCCTGGCTGGTTGCCGATGGCGTCACCGGTCAACGCTTTGGCGTGACCGGCCCGATCGCCTCGGGCGCGTTGGCGACGATCGCGAGCATCGCCGTCCATGCGGCGACATTCTGGCTGAGCTGGGCGGGATCGATCCGGTCGAGCGTATCCTCGGGCGTGTGGTGATAATCGAAATAGCGCAGCCCCGACTGGTTGAGATCGACCGCCGCGACGCCCGATCGCAGCACTGGGCCGATATCGGTTCCGTCACCGCCGACCGCCGTGCCGCGCACGATCCCGAGCGGGCCGAGCGCCGCCGCGAGCCGATCGCCGACCGGCCTGGCGCTGTCGGGCAGGTTGACCTCGAACCGCCAGACGCGATCGGCGCCGAAATCGGACTCGGCGGCGAGCGCATGCGTGTCGGCCTTGTGCGCGTCGAGATAAGCGCGACCGCCGAAGCCGCCGACCTCCTCGGCGCCGAACCAGACGACGCGGATCGTCCGGCGCGGGGCAGGGCCGTCGAGCAGCCGCTTCGCCGCTGCTGCCGTGATCGCTATGCCCGAGGCGTCGTCGATCGCGCCCGTGCCGAGATCCCAGCTGTCGAGATGCCCGCCGACGAGCACGATCCCCGCCGATGGATCGGTGCCCGGCACTTCGGCGATGACGTTGCCCGATTCGTGCATCCCCGTCTGGCGCGGGGTGAGCGTCAGGTGGAGCGTGATCGGTTTGCCTCGCGCGACCATCCGCTCGAGATTTTCGGCGTCCGCCACCGACAGCGCGGCGGCGGGGATGGGAGTCACGCCGGGTTCGAAATTGGTTGCCCCGGCATGCGGCCCGCGGCCGTGATCGCTGCCGATCGATCGGATGACGATCGCGGCGGCGCCCTTTTTGGCGGCGATGTCGGGGCCGATGAATCGCGCCGCGCCGAACTGACCATAGCTCGATCCATCCTGCGTTGCCGTCATCGCGTTCGAGACGAAGGCGATCTTGCCCTTCAGGCTGCCGTCGGGCGCGGCGACCAGATCGGCGAAGGTCGGGAAATAGACGATCGGCAGCGTCAGCCCGGCGGGCGGGGTCGCACCCGAATTGCCGAGTGCTGTCAGCCGCAATTTCTGGGGAAACGGCGCCACCACTTCGGCGGTCTCCTCGCCGCGCACCCATACCGGCATCTGATAGGTCTCGACATGGACGTTCTTGAAGCCGAGCGCGGTCAGCCTGGCGAGCGCCCAGGCGCGGGCGCGCGCCTCTGCCTCGGTGCCGGCGGCGCGCGGGCCGACCTCGGTGGTGAGGCCCTCGACGATCGCGAATGCAGTCTTGTCGTCGAGCGCGGCATCGCGCAGCGCGGCGACACGGGGATCGACGCTGGCTGCGGGCGCCGGGGCAGGGCGCTGGGCCTGCACGGGCGCAGTGGTGACGAGGGCGGAGGCGGCCAGCGCGGCGGCGAGCGGAGCATTTCTCATGGATGTCAGGCCTAGAGCCGTCGCCCGGGTTTGCCAATCCACCCTGTGCCCGCTACATGCCCGCTCGCAATTTCCTGCAGTCGAAGACGGAGCCCGCAGCCGATGGCCGTGCAGTACAGCTATGTGATGAAGGGTCTGACCAAGACCTTCCCCGGCGCCGCGAAGCCGGTGCTCAACAATATCCACCTTCAGTTCCTGCCGACCGCCAAGATCGCGATCATCGGCCCCAATGGCTCGGGCAAATCGACGCTGATGAAGATCATGGGCGGGATCGACAAGGATTTCGTCGGCGAGGCGTGGGCCGCCGAGGGGATCAAGGTCGGCTATCTGCCGCAGGAGCCGCAGCTCGATCCGACCCGGACGGTGCTGGAGAACGTCAAGCTCGGCGCCGGGCCCGTCGCGGCGATGGTCGAGCGCTTCAACGCGATCTCGGCCGAGATGGGCGATCCGCAGGACGATACCGATTTCGACGCGCTGATGGAGGAGATGGGCGATCTCCAGACCAAGATCGACGCCGCCGATGGCTGGGCGCTCGACAGCCAGCTCGAACAGGCGATGGAAGCCCTGCGATGCCCGCCGAGCGACAGCCCGGTCACCAATCTCTCGGGCGGCGAGAAGCGGCGTGTCGCCTTGTGCAAGCTGCTGCTCGAAAAGCCCGATATCCTGCTGCTCGACGAGCCGACCAACCATCTCGACGCCGAAAGCGTCCAGTGGCTCGAAAATTACCTCAAGGAATATACCGGCAACGTCATCCTCGTGACCCACGACCGCTATTTCCTCGATAACGTCGTCAACTGGGTGCTCGAGCTCGATCGCGGGCGCTATTACACCTACGAGAGCAACTATTCGGGCTATCTGGAGAAGAAGGCCAAGCGGCTCGAACAGGAAGAGCGCGAGGAACAGGGCAAGCAAAAGGCGATCCAGGACGAACTCGCCTGGATCCGCCAGACCCCCAAGGCGCGCCAGACCAAGTCCAAGGCGCGGATCCGCGCGTTCGACGAACTCGTCGCGGCCCAGGAAAACCGCACCGTCGGCAAGGCGGCGATCCTCATCCAGATGCCCGAACGGCTCGGCAACAACGTCATCGAGGCCAAGGGGCTGACCAAGGCGTATGGCGACAAACTGTTGTTCGACAATCTCGATTTCAATCTGCCGCCGGGCGGGATCGTCGGCGTTATCGGGCCGAACGGCGCGGGCAAATCGACGCTGTTCAAGCTGATCACCGGCCAGGAAACCCCCGACGGGGGCGAGATCAACGTCGGCCAGACGGTCAAGCTCGGCTATGTCGACCAGAGCCGCGATCATCTCGATCCCGACAAGACGGTGTGGCAGGAAGTGTCGGACGGCTCCGACGTGTTCCGCTTCGGCAAGCAGGAAATCGGCACTCGCGCCTATGTCGGCGCTTTCAACTTCAAGGGGCAGGACCAACAGAAAAAGGTCGGCCAGCTCTCAGGCGGCGAACGCAACCGCGTGCATCTGGCCAAGATGCTCAAGGAGGGCGGCAATGTGCTCCTCCTCGACGAACCGACCAACGATCTCGACGTCGAAACGCTGCGCGCGCTCGAGGAGGCGCTGGAGAGCTTCGCGGGTTGCGCGGTGGTGATCAGCCATGACCGCTTCTTCCTCGACCGGCTGGCGACGCATATCCTGGCGTTCGAGGGCAACAGCCATGTCGAATGGTTCGAGGGCAACTTCGAAAGCTATGAGGAAGACAAAAGGCGGCGGCTCGGCGATGCGGCGGATCGGCCGACGCGGCTGGCATATAAGAAGCTGACGCGGTAGCGTAACCGAATTGGGTGCTCGGTCAAAAGGTGGTGCCGTCCGACAATGGCCGCTGCATAGAGTGCAACGTTCATCGGTTCGGCGCGAAGCTCTCGGTTGCCAGCGCGAAGATATCTATCGGTATTTGCGATAATATCTCGATTCCGGGCTTTACCGGCGATGGCGCCGAACACCCGGCGGCTTCACGCCGTGAACCGCTTGGTAAACCCCTTGGGCGCGCGTTCCTCGGCGGCGACCGCCTCGACGTGATCGACCCGGGCGAGCGGCGGCCCTTCGCGGCAGGCATCGACGAACTGTCCTGCGGCCTCGTCGTCGCCGTGCACCAGTATCTCGAGCCGTCCGTCCTTGAGGTTGCGGACCCAGCCGCGCAGCCGCAATTCCTGGCCCCGGCGGATCGCCCAATCGCGAAATCCTACATTCTGGACCTTGCCGCTGACATAAACCCTGCGCATCACGCTCATTTCATACTCTTTTTACCGGCGATACGATCGCGAGCCCGTGCATAGCAGCTTGTTGGCCGGGCACGGCAGTGTCTTTGCCTCGGTCCGGCGCGTTTGCAGGCGGATTGGCCGCGCGCGCGGCCGAGGCGGCTTTCGACCTGAGCGGCCGCGTCGGCGTCCGGGAGTTATGGCAAGGCGCTTGCCGAGGCCGATCGGGCTATGCCGCCGACCGCGCCGGCCACATCCTATATTCGCGATCGGGCATCCGCCGGGCTCTCCGACGACGTCGGCGCCCTCGTCAAGGCGCGGAGAGGGGCCCCGTCAGCGCAGCCGCTTGACGAAGACCTGGCCCTCGCGCCGCTCGGTGTGGAAGTTGGGGACGTCCTCGAGCAGGTCCGAAAGCCGGGCATAGCCATAATTGCGTGCGTCGAAGCTCGATCGATTGGCGGCGAGCTGGCCGAGATGCCCGAGATGGACATAGCCGTGCTCGTCGGCCTTCGAGGCCTTGTAGGCATCGATCAGCAGCTTGATCAGCTCGGGGTCGATCGGCTTGCGCGGTTGCGGCGCCGGTTTCGGAGCCGATGGATTGGGGGCCGGGGCGGCGGCTGCGGCGACCGCTTCGATCGGCTCGGCGTCGGCGGATTGTTCGAGCGCGCCGAGATCGATGAAACGCGTGCACGCCGCGCGAAAGCCGATCGGGGTTTTGGCCTCGCCAAAGCCGTAGACGGGAATGCCGTTCTGACGGATGCGCATCGCCAGCGGCATGAAATCGCTGTCCGAAGACATGATCCCGAAGCCATCGATCTTGCCCGAAAACAACAGGTCCATCGCGTCGATCGTCATTTTCATGTCGGTCGCGTTCTTGCCCTTGGTGACGTCGAACTGCTGCTGCGGCTCGATGCCATATTGCATCGTCTTCGTCGCCCACTCCTTGAGCGCCGCCTTGCTCCAGTTGCCGTAGACGCGGCGGATGTTGACGGTGCCGAGCTCGGCCAGCACCGTCAGCACCGGATCGAGCGCGGTGTGGGGGACATTGTCGGCGTCGATCAGCAGCGCGATGTTGCCGGTGGGGGTGTCCTTGGCCATCGGCTTGCTCCTGTCGATGATGGAGCGCGAGCTTAGGCCTCGGGATAGCCGATCGCCAGCACTTCATAATCCCGCTCGCCGACCGGCAGCCGCACGCGCCGGACGTCGCCCACCCGGGCCCCTCGCAGCGCGCGCGCGATGGGCGCGCTCCAGCCGATCCGGCCGGCAGCAGCGTCGGTCTCGTCGTCGCCGACCAGCGTCAAGGTGCGTTGCGCATCATCCTCGTCGGCGATCGCCACGGTAGCGCCGAAATAGACGCGGGTTCGATCGGGCTGGGCTGCGGGGTCGATCACCTGCGCCGCCTTCATCCGCTTCGCCAGCCAGCCGAGCCGCCGATCGATCTCGCGGAGCCGTTTTCGGCCATAGATATAGTCGCCATTTTCCGAGCGATCGCCATTGCCCGCCGCCCAGGAGACGACATCGACGATGCGCGGGCGTTCTTCGCCGAGCAATTGCTCATATTCGGCGCGCAACCGGGCGAAACCCGCCGGGCTGATATAGTTGGGATGCTCCATGCGCTGATCCTGGCGCAGCCTTGCGGGTCGAAAAAGTCGCCGCGTCAGCTGTTGGGGTTGCGCCCGAGATACCAGTTCATCCGCGCTTTACCCGTCGACCGGCTCCGCTGCGGGTTGAGCAGATCATAGACGACGGCGTTTTCGAGCACGCGCTGGACATAGTTGCGCGTCTCGAAGATCGGAATCGCCTCGATCCAGTCGACCATGTCGATCGCGCCGCTGCGCGGATCGCCATTGGCCCGGATCCATTTGTTCACATTGCCCGGCCCGGCATTGTAAGCCGCGACGGCCATCGGATAGCTCGCATAGAGATCGAGCATCTTCTGGAAATAGGTCGATCCCAGCTGGATATTGTAATCGGTATCGGTGGTCAGCGCGCTGCCATTGTAGGAAAGCCCCATCTTGGACGCGACGTCGCGGGCGGTGCCCGGCATCAGCTGCATCAGCCCGCGCGCGCCGGCCCGGCTGACGGCGGCGCGATCGAACTGGCTTTCCTGCCGCGCGATCGCATGGATCATCGTCCAGGCGCTTTCCTGCGTTTCGGGGACCCGGACGCGCGGAAAGCCCGTCGCGGCGTAATCGGGCAGGCCGTTCTGCAACGCGCTGCGGCCGACCATCACGCCGAGATCGGGCCGGCCGAGGGCGCGCGACAATTCGGTCGCCAGGCTGTGGTCGCTGTCGGACTTGGCGTCGATCGCGATCTGGCGGACAAAGGCGGTCTGGTCCTCATGCGCGCCGATCGTGCCGAGATAGCGTGCGACGCGCACCGTCTCGCGCGCGTAAAAGGCATCGCGCACCGCCTGATCGACCGGGCGCATCGCGATGTCGGGCGGTGGCGTCAGCGCGCGGCCGAGCTTCTCGGTCGCCAGCTGGCCGTAAAATTGGTCGCGATAGCCAGCGGCCTTTTCGAACCAGGCGGTCGCCTCTGCCTGGCGACCGGCGACGAGCGCGGCGCGGCCCGCCCAGTAATAGCCCTTCGAGCGCGTCTGCGGAGTCTGCGACCCGCCAGCATAGCGCGCGAACAGGCCCATCGCCTCGGTCGATCGTCCGAGCTGCTTGAGCGCGGTCTGCCCGGCGAGCCACACCAGGCTGGTATAGTCGTCGCGCTCGCCATAGGGGCGCGTGCTGACGTCGGTACCGGCGGGATAGGCGTCGTCGACCTGGCGGGCGATGTCGAACGCCTGGGCTGCCTGGCCATCGGCGGCCGCCGCGCGCGCATTGGCGAGCAGCACTTCATACCAGCTCTCGACATCGCCGGGGCGGCCCGACAGCGCATGCGGACGGGCGAGCAGCGCCCGCGCCGCGACCCAGTTGTTGCTGTTCTTGAGCCATGTCGCGCGATCGGCGAGATAACCGGCGTCGTTCGCGAAACGGTCCTGCGTCGCGGCGGCCTGCGCCGCGGCATCGGCAGCATTGGTGCGAAACGCGAGCCGCGCCGCGAACAGATCGCGCTTGTCGGCGGAAACGAAGCCGAGCTGGCGCTGCGCCGAACTCGTCGCGCCCTGCCAGAGCAGCCGGTCCATCCGGGCATCGTGGTCGGCGGGGCTGAGCGCACCGGCAAAGCCTTCGAGCAGCTTGGCTTCGTCGCTCGACGGCAGCGTCCCCTGCCGCCAGGCGGCGCGCGCGGCGTCGTTGGCCTCGTCGCGCAGCCCGACGGCGGCGAGCGCTTCGGCGAAGCGAACCTGGCCCGTGCCGGTCAGCGGCGGAAAGCGCCGAAAATAGCTGACCGCAACGCCGGGCGACCAGCTGCCGGTGTCCATCGATCGCTCGGCGGCGCGCCGCAGTCCGGTTTCGCCCGGCCAGCCGGGATGCGCGAGCAGGAAACGCGAATAGCTGTCGAACGAAAAACTGTCCGACTGCTGCAACTGCTTCCACTGCGCGATCGAGGCGGCGAGCGCATTGGTCGCCTCGACCGTCGCCGGGACGCTTTCGAGTTGTGCCCGATAGCGATCGAGCTGTTCCTGCGGCACGCCGAGGGCGGTCGCGACGGCGGAAACGCCGGCCAGCAAGAAGCCGGACTTTGTGAGAATTGCCAGCATGTGGACACGCTACGTGATTCCGCCCTATCTGTCGCCTGCGAATTTCAGCAATTTGGCGCGTTTCGAGACGTGCAGGAGCCTTTGACCTCATGTTTCGCGGATCGATCCCGGCGCTGGTGACGCCCTTTGCGCCCGATGGCAGTTTCGACGAGGCGGCGTTTCGCGACCTGGTCGAATGGCAGATCGCCGAAGGATCGTCGGCGCTGGTTCCGTGCGGGACGACCGGCGAGGCCGCGACGCTGAACGCCGAGGAGCATTTTTATGTGGTGCGAGTCTGCGTCGAGCAGGTCGCCGGTAGGGTGCCGGTGATCGCTGGTGCGGGATCGAACGATACGCGGGTGGCGGTCCTCAACATCGAGGCGGCGCAAGCGGCGGGCGCCGACGCCGCGCTGATGGTGCCGCCCTATTACAACCGCCCCAATCAGGAGGGAATCTTCCGCCATTTCGAAGCGGTTGCGGCGGCGTGCGACTTGCCGATCATCCTTTACAACGTGCCCGGCCGCACCGTCACCGACATCGCCGTCGAGACGATGGCCCGGATCGCCAAGGCCGTGCCAAGCGTCGTCGGGGTCAAGGATGCGACCGGCCAGTTGCAGCGCGTCTCGGCGCAGCGCGCCGCTTGCGGCGCGGGCTTTGTCCAGCTTTCGGGGAATGACGAAACCGCGCTGGCCTTCAACGCGATGGGCGGGGTGGGGTGCATCTCGGTGTCCGCCAATGTCGCGCCGCGGCTATGTGCCGATTTCCAGGCGGCGTGCGCCGCGGGCGATTATACGCAGGCGCTGGCGCTCCACGATCGGCTGTTCGCGCTGCATGTCGCGCTGTTCACCGATGCCTCGCCCGGCCCGGTCAAATATGCCCTGACGCAAGTCCGCCCCGATTTTCCTGTCACGCTTCGGCTGCCGATGACCTGGCCGAGCGCCGCCAGCCGCGACGCGGTCGATGCCGCGCTGGCGCAGGCCGGATTGCGATGATGCGCCGGGGTAACTACCCCGGCTAACCGATTATCAACCCGATCGCTCTAGCGCTTCGGGCTCATCGCCGGGGCATGTGGTCGATCATGGACGCGCTCGAACGCAATTTTCTCGGTCTCTTCCGGTTTGGCGGACGCGAGCCGCGCGACAGCTTCGTGCTCTACGCCATGGCGGCCTTCGCGCTGGCGGTGCTGGTGATGATACTGGTCTATGTGCCGCTGTTGCTCGACAGCATGGTGGTGGTGCGCGACGCCGTTCGCGATCACCCGCCGACTGCGACGCTGATCACCGGGCGGGGGCTTTGGCTCTTCGATATCGACGGTCCCAATCTCCATCTCGTGCCGGCGGTCGGCCGGATCGTGCTCGGCGCGACCGTCATCATCCTCGTGCTCGCGCTGCTGCTCGCGGCTTCGGTGTCGCGGCGGCTGCACGATCGCGGGCGATCCGGTTTTGGCGGGCTGCTGCCGTTTCCATTCCTGCTGATCAGCTTCGTTTCGCTGTTGTGGCTGGCCGGCGATCTGCCGCTGCCGACGCCGCCCTGGTCGCTGCTGCTGACCGTGCTGCTCCTCGCCAATCTGCTTTATCTGGGCTCGCTCGCGCTGCTCGGCCATTGCCTGATCGGGCCCGGGGAGGCGGGCGGCAACCGCTTCGGGCCCGACCCGCTCGCCTGAAGCGCGCGCCGCGACGGCGCGGCTTCCCTTCGCGGCCCGGGCGCCCTACATCGCCCCTCCCATGGCCCGACCCAAACCCCCGACCTTCGAGAAGACCAAGATCGTCGCCGAGAACCGGCGCGCGCGGTTCGACTATGCGATCGAGACGGTGTTCGAGGCCGGCATCGCGCTCACCGGCACCGAAGTGAAATCGCTGCGATCGGGCACCGGATCGATCGCCGAGAGCTATGCCGAGGTCAAGGACGGCCAGGTCTGGCTGATCAACTCGAACGTCCCCGAATTCAGCCACGGCAACCGCTTCAACCATGAACCCAAGCGCGCGCGCAAATTGCTGCTCCACGAGCGCGAGATCAACAAGATGCACGGCGCCGTCGCGCGTCAGGGCATGACGCTGGTGCCGCTGATGATCTATTTCAACTCGAAGGGGCGCGCGAAGGTGGAACTCGCGCTCGCCAAGGGCAAAAAGGATCACGACAAGCGCGAGACGATAAAGGCGCGCGACTGGAAGCGCGAGCAGGGGAGGCTGATGCGCGATCGCGGCTGAGGCCCGATCGAGGCCCGGCGCGCCGTTGGTTGCCGCCGATACCGGTTTGACTGGCGATAGCAATTGTACCACGCTATTTTACTCAATCCCGCCCGATCGATCCCGTTCGCGGCCGTTGTTCGACAAGGAATCTTCATGCGGAAGTCGCTTCTCGTCTCGTCGCTGCTCGCCACCGCCGCGCTCAGCAGTGTCGTTTATGCCAAGACCGGCGCCCCGGCGGCCGGGGAAAAGGCAGCCTCGAGCACCAGCGCCCCGGCGGCGAAGCCCGAGATCGGCGATTTCGGATTCGATATGGCGGGGATGGATCGCAGCGTGAAGCCGGGCGACGATTTCGCCGAATATGCCAGCGGCACCTGGTCGAAAAACACCGAAATTCCTGCCGACCGGGCGACGTACGGGATGTTCAACGTCCTGCAGGATCGCTCGCTCGCGCAGACCCGCGTGATTCTCGATGCGGCGGCGAAGAAGCGCGGCTCCAAGATCGGCGATTTCTACGCCAGCTTCATGGACGAGGCGGCGATCAACACCCGCGGCGGCGATCCGATCATGCCGTGGCTGACCGCGATCAAGCTGACCAAGGACCGGACCGGACTCGCCGTCGAAATGGCCAAGCTCCAGCGCCGGGGCGTCGGCGCCCTGTTCGCGGTCAATGTCGGCCAGGACGACAAGCTGCCCGAAAACTATATCGTCAACGTCAACCAGTCGGGGCTCGGCCTGCCCGATCGCGATTATTATCTGAAGGATGATGCCAAACTGGCGGCGACGCGGACGGCGTATCAGGGCTATCTGGCCAAGATGCTGGCATTGGCCGGCGAACCCAATGCCGAGGCGCGCGCAGCGGCGGTGTTCGCGTTCGAAAAGGCGCTCGCCAAGGTGCACTGGACGCGTGTCGAATCGCGCGACGCCGACAAGACCTACAACAAATGGACCGCGGCCGACTTTGCGACCAAGGCACCCGGATATCCCTGGGCCGAGGCTGGCGCGGCGCTCGGCATCGCCAATCAGCAGATATTCCTCGTCGGCCAGCCAAGCGCGGTTGCCGGCGAAGCCAAGCTCTTCGGCGAGACGCCGGTCGGCGTGTTGCAGGATTATGCGATGCTCAAGGTGCTGCGGGCCTATGCGCCCTTCCTGTCGAAGCCGTTCGACGACGCCAATTTCGCTTTTTACGGCACGGTGTTGTCGGGCCAGCCGCAGCAGCGCGATCGCTGGAAGCGCGGCGTGACGGCAGTTAGCAATGCGCTGGGCGAGGAGATCGGCAAGCAATATGTCGCCCGTTATTTCCCGCCCGCCGCCAAGGCGCAGGCCGACGCGCTCGTCAAAAACATCATCGCGGCGATGGGTGAGCGGATCGACAAGCTCGAGTGGATGGCGCCCGAGACCAAGGCGAAGGCGCGAATCAAGCTTGCCGCCTTCACCCCCAAGATCGGCTATCCGACGCGCTGGCGCGATTATTCGGCGCTGAAGGTGACGCGGGGCGATCTGGTGGGCAATGTCGCGGCGGCCAACGCGTTCGAATATGATCGTGGGCTCGCCAAGCTCGGCGCGCCGCTCGACCGGACCGAATGGTTCATGACGCCGATGACGATCAACGCCTATGCCAATCCGACGATGAACGAGATCGTTTTTCCGGCCGCGATCCTGCAGCCGCCGTTCTTCGATCCCAACGCCGATCCGGCGGTCAATTACGGCGCCATCGGCGCGGTGATCGGCCATGAAATCAGCCATCATTTCGACGATCAGGGCCGCAAATATGATCCGACCGGCAAGCTCGCCGACTGGTGGACCGAGGAAGACGTCAAGCGATTCACCGTCTTCACCAACAAGCTGATCGCGCAATATGACGCCTATGAGCCGCTGCCGGGCCAGCATGTCCAGGGGGCGCTGACGCTGGGCGAGAACATCGCCGATCTCGCCGGGCTGACGGTCGCGCTCGATGCCTATCATCACTCGCTGGACGGCAAGCCCGCGCCGGTGATTGACGGGATGACCGGCGATCAGCGCTTCTATCTGGGCTGGGCGCAGGTCTGGCGGACCAAGTATCGCGAGCCCGCGCTGCGCTCGCAGCTGCTGTCCGACCCGCATTCGCCCGGCCAGCAACGCACCGCCACGGTCCGCAACTTCGATGCGTGGTATGCCGCGTTCGGCGCGCAGCCCGGCGACAAGGTCTATCTCGCGCCCGAGGATCGCGTGCGGATCTGGTAGCCAGCCGCGCGGTGGCTTTCAGCGCCGGAGATCGGCCCCGATCGTCTTCGGATCGGCTAGTCGCTTGACGGGTGCGAAGGCGGCGCCAATGAGAACAGCATGGCCAGCCTTCCGATCCCGTCGACGCGTATCCTGACGCCGATGCGCCGTGCCGCGCTGCTGGCGATCGGCGCCGGCCTGGGCGCGGGGCTGATCGTGCTGGGCGTGGTCGGCGATCTGATGCTGGCGGCGGGTTTTCTCGGTGCCGGATTGCTGCTGTTCGCCGCGCTGCTCGGTTATCGATTGCTGGCGTCGCCCGCGGCACCGCACGAGGCCGAGACCGACTGGTCGATCGCTCAGGCGCTTGCCGAGGCGAGTGCCGATGCAGTCGCCGTTACCGATCGCGCCGGCCGGCTGGTATGCGCCAACCGCCGTTATGCGACCTTGTTCGCCGGGCTGCCGACTCCGCCCAACCTGCCGATCGGCGAGGCCGGCGTGAGCGCGCTGGCCAATGCCGGGCGCGCGGCCTGGCGCGATGGGCACGGGACGATCGACCGGATCGTCGTCGCGGGCACCCCCGTATCGGCGCTGATCGAGCGCTCGGGGCAGGGGGAAGACTCGCTGGTGTGGCGGTTCCGCGGCGCCGAGGGAATGGATCTCGTCGACTCGATCGAGGCGATGATCGCGGGCGGCGTCGGCAACCGCATGGCGTCGGCCGGGATCATGATCGTCCTGATCACCGCCGATGGCCGGATCCGCGCCGCCAACCGCGTGTTCCGGACGCGAGCGATGGGGCATGAGGAAGGTGCGATCGCCGGGCGCGATTTCGCCGGATTCCTGATCACCGACGGCGCCGGCCATATCCGTTTCGAGCAGGAAGGAGTGGCCGGCAACGCGCTTCGGGTCGTCCAGATTCCCTTTGTCGAGGGCGATCAGGCGCCGATGCTCGTCGCCCTGCTCGACGAGGAGGATCAGGCGGCGGCTCGATCGGGGGCAGCCGGGGGCGGCGATGTGCATGGCCTGGTTGCGCTGATGCCGTTCGGCATCGCGCTGGTCGATCGCGAGGGGCGGTTCGTGCAGATGAACGATGCCTTTGTCCGCGCGACCGAGGTCGATCGCGCGGCGCCGCCGCTCTATCCCGGCGATCTGGTGGTACGCGAGGACAAGGCGGCGGTCGCCGACGCGATCAGGCGATTTGCGCTGGGGGCAACCCACAGCATGGACATGGCGGTCCGCCTCAAGGGGCGCCCGGACGAGCCGGTCGCGCTCTCGATCGCCGGCGCGCGCGGGCTCGGCGAGGCGGCGGTGCTGATCAGCCTCAAGGACAATGGCGAGGAGACCCGGCTCAAGCGCGAAGTGGCGCAGGCGACCAAGATGCAGGCGGTCGGCCAGCTCGCGGGCGGCGTCGCGCATGATTTCAACAACATCCTCACCGCGATCATCGGCCACTGCGATCTGATGCTGATGCGCCATTCGCCCGGCGACAGCGATTATGACGACATCCAGCAGATTCGCGCCAATTCGAACCGCGCAGCGAGCCTGACCCGCCAGCTGCTCGCCTTTTCGCGCCAGCAGACGCTGCGGCCGCAAATCCTGCAGCTCCCCGACGTCATTTCCGAAGTCTCCAATCTGCTCAAACGGTTGCTCGGCGAGACCGTGACACTGACCGTCCAGCATGGCCGCAATCTCGGCCCGGTGCGCGCCGATCCGGGCCAACTCGAGCAGGTAGTGATGAACCTGGCCGTCAATGCGCGCGACGCGATGCTCGCGGGCAACCCGCGCGGCGGCGGGACGCTGACGATCGAGACGCTCGCGGTGCCCGCGGCCGATGTTCGCAAGATGGGGTCGGATATCCTGCCGGTCGCCGACTATACCGCGCTGCGCATCTCGGACACCGGCGCGGGCATCCCTGGCGATATCCTGCCCAAGATCTTCGAACCGTTTTTCACCACCAAGGAGGTCGGCAAGGGGACGGGGCTCGGTCTTTCGACGGTCTATGGCATCGTCAAGCAGTCGGGCGGCTACATCTTTGCCGAGTCGCGCCCCGGCCACGGCGCCGTCTTCAGTATCTATTTCCCGGTGCACGCCGCGCCGGTGCCCGCCAAGGCCGCTGCGCCTTCACCAAAAATCCGCCAGGGCGAATTGTGGGGGACGGGGACGATCCTGCTCGTCGAGGATGAGGACATGGTCCGCGCCGTCGCCGAGCGGGCGCTGACCCGCCAGGGCTATACCGTGCTGACCGCCGAACATGGCGAGGCCGCGCTCGAGCTGCTCGCCACCCACCCGCGCCCCGATCTGCTGATTTCGGACGTCGTGATGCCCTCGATGGACGGGCCGACGATGGTGCGCCACGTGCGCCGGCAATATCCCGATCTGCCGATCCTGTTCATGTCGGGCTATGCCGAAGAGCAACTGCGCAAATCGATCGATCTCGACAATGTTGCCTTTCTTGCCAAGCCTTTCTCGGTCCAGCAGCTCGCCGAGGCGGCCCGCGACGTGCTGGCAGCGAAATGATGCTTGGATGGCGGCGCTTCGCCGTATAAGCCCGGCGCAATGGCTATTTCCGCTGTCCTCATCGTCGAAGACGAACCGCTGATCGCGATGATGCTCGAAGATTTTCTGGAGGCGATTGGGCGGCGCGTCGCCGGGGTGGCCGATTCGGTCGAAACGGGGCTGGCGATCATCGCCCGCGAAACGATCGATGCCGCGATCCTCGACGTCCATCTGCGCGGCGGCGAACAGAGCTGGCCGATCGCCGACGCGCTCGCGGCCGCGGGCATCCCCTTCGTGTTTGCGAGCGGCGGCAGCGGCGACAGCATCGCCGAGCGCTTCTGCGACCGGCCGGTGATCGGCAAACCCTTTTCGATCGATTCGGTCACCAGGGCCCTCGACTCGCTGGGGTGAGCGTCACGCGGTGCGTTCGGGAACCGCAGCGGCATCGTCGTCGAGCGCCGTTTGCGGCGCGACCGCTTCCCACGGGAACACGAACCAGTCCTTGGTCACCGCCCGGTCGATGGTCCGGGCGCGGTAATCGACCGTCTGCGACGACCGGCTGTTGTCGATCAGCGTGGCAAAGCGGATGCTGCCCGCAACCGCGCCATGCTCGGCCAGGATCGTCCGCAGCCGCCCGATCGTCCCGCCGGTGTCGTTGATGTCGTCGACGAACAGCAAGCGGTCTCCGTCCCGCGTCCGCGCCGCGAGCTTGGCCAGCGCCGCCCCTGCAAACTCCTCCACCTGACTGGAGTAATCGACCGAGAGCATCGGCAGGCCGCTCGCATGGCTGAGGAACACCGCCGGGACCAGCCCGCCGCGACCGATGCCGATCAGATAGCTCGGCACCCAGTCGCCGCTCCGCAGCTGTTCGGCGAGCGCCTGCACCGCGGCGACGAAGTCGGGTTGCACGACGGGGGTGAAGACCGGCATCACTGCGCCGCCACAAAGGCATCGACGGCGGCGAGCTGCGCCGCGATCGAGTCTTCCGGCAGGAAGCTGCCGAGGAAACTGTTGCGCGCCAGCGTCACGACATCGCCTTGCGACAGCCCGCGCCCCGCCACCGCCGCCCGGTAATTGTCGCCGACATAGCCGCCGAAATAGGCGGGATCGTCCGAATTGATCGTCGCGCGCAGCCCCGCCTTCAGCATCGCGTCGATCGGGTGCGAGACCATGTCGGGCACGACGCAGAGCTTCAGATTGGAGAGCGGGCAGACCGTCAGCGTCATCTGCTCGCGGGCGAGCCGCGCGACCAGCGCGGGATCCTCCATCGCGCGATTGCCGTGGTCGAGCCGGTCGACGTTCAGTATGTCGAGCGCTTGCCAGACATAGTCGGGCGGCCCTTCCTCGCCGGCATGCGCCACCCGTTTTAGGCCCCGTTCCCCGGCGGCGGCGAAGACTCGGGCGAACTTGTCGGGCGGGTGCCCGACCTCCGATGAATCGAGGCCAACCCCGGTGATCCGGTCGAGCCAGGGTTCGGCGGCCGTCAGCGTCGCAAAGGCGGCTTCCTCATCGAGATGCCGCAGGAAACAGAGGATCAGCTTCGCGCTCAGCCCGTGCTTCGCGGCCGCTGCGTCCATCCCCGCCAGCAACCCGCGCGCAACGACATCGAACGGGATGCCGCGATCGGTATGCGTCTGCGGATCGAAGAAAATCTCGGCATGCACGACCCCGTCCGCCGCCGCCCGGTCGAAATAGGCAAGCGCCAGGTCATGGAAATCCTCCTCGCTGCGCAGCACGTCGGCGCCGGCATAATAAATGTCGAGAAAATCCTGCAACCGCGAGAAATCATAGGCGGCGCGGATCGCCTCGACGCTCGCGAAGGGGATGTCGACCCGGTTGCGCTTGGCCAGCGCCATCATCAGCTCGGGCTCCAGGCTGCCCTCGATATGGAGATGGAGCTCGGCCTTGGGCAGGCCGGTGATGAAGGCGTCGAGATCTGTCATGGCGCACCATCGCCAATGCGCGGCGGCTCGGCAAGTCTCAGCGCTCGCCGGCGATGAACCTTTTGCGATTGTCGTTGGTTGCCCGGGGCGAACCCCCAATCACCCGACCCCTCGATCAGACGGAGACGACCATGGCCCGCAACGACCAGCCCGACGCCGACAGCATCCTGCGCGACCCGACCAAGGGCTTTCCCAAGCCGCCCTTCGACCGCCAGGAGCAACCCTGGCCGGGTCTCGCCCGCGACATGACGCCGAAGCCCGATCATGGCGAGCACAGCTATGTCGGATCGGGGCGGTTGAAGGGCCGCAAGGCGCTGATCACCGGCGGGGATTCGGGGATGGGCCGCGCCGCCGCGATCGCCTTTGCGCGCGAAGGCGCCGATGTCGCGATCAACTATCTCCCCGACGAGCAGCCCGATGCCGATGAGGTCGTCGCGCTGATCGAGGCGGCCGGGCAGACGGCGATCGCGATCCCCGGCGATCTGCGCGACGCCGGTTTCTGCCGGTGGCTGGTCGATCAGGCGATCGACCGGCTCGGCGGGCTCGACATTCTCGTCCTCAACGCCGGTCGGCAACAGGCGCACGACTCGATCCTCGACATCGCCGACGATGATTTCGACGCGACGATCAAGACCAACATCTATGCGCCGTTCTGGACCATCAAGGCAGCACTCCCGCACATGAAGCCCGGTTCGGTGATCATCGGCACCACCTCCGAACAGGCGACCGACCCGACCAAGGACCTGTATGATTATGCGATGACCAAGGCGGCGACGACCAACTACGTCCGCTCGCTCGCCAAGCAGCTCGGCCCCAGGGGGATTCGCGTCAACGGCGTCGCGCCCGGCCCGGTCTGGACCCCGCTCCAGGTCTCTGGCGGGGCCTCGATGGACAAGCTCGAGCAATTTGGCGGGGCGACCCCGCTCGGCCGCCCGGGCCAGCCCGGCGAACTCGCCGGCATCTATGTCCGTCTCGCCGAATCGGACAACAGCTTTGCCACCGGCCAGGTTTACGGGGCGATGGGCGGCGGCGGCACGCCCTGAGCCGGCCGGCGTGCGCCGACGCCCGGCCGCAACGATCGATTATTGTAGCGAGCGCTACATCATGCTAATGGCCACGCGCCTCTAACCGGAGATCGTCGATGGCCTATTCATCTGTTCCGACTGGTGTCGCCCCCCTCTCGCGGCGCCAACTCCTCATATCGTGCCTGCTCGGCTTCGCCTTCTGGTTCGTTGCCGCCATGATCCTGCGACTCGTCGGGCCGATGGGCGGTCTCGAAGGATCGGCGCGCGCGATCACCTTCGCGCTCGTCGTGCCGGGGACCATCCCCGTCGTCTATCTGTTCCGCGCCGCAGCCGGGCTCGTCGGCGATCAGCTGCTGATGGGGGTGGCGGTCGGGACCATGGTCGCAGCCTTTTGCGACGGAATTGCCCTTTCCTGGGTGCCGCAGCTCTATGGCAATGGTCTTGCGCAGCTCGCCGGATCGGGTGCGACGATCCTTTGGGGAGCGGGCGTCGTGCTGCTGCTGGCGCTGCTGATCGGCCGCCGCGGCAACCATTGAGCATTTATTTTCGTACCCCTCTTGTTCTGCTAGAACATTACAGGTACAAAACGTCACGCATTGCCCATCCGGCATGTTCGGTCTAGCGACGGAGGCTTCCAATGGCGGCACAATTGAAGGTCATCGACAGCAAAATGGCGGTATCCACGGACAAGGCAGCCGCCGAGCGGCAAAAGGCGCTCGACGCCGCGCTCGCGCAGATCGACCGCGCGTTCGGCAAGGGTTCGGCGATGAAGCTCGGCTCGAAGGAGACGATGCAGGTCGAATCGATTTCGACCGGGTCGCTCGGGCTCGACATCGCGCTCGGCGTCGGCGGCCTGCCGCGCGGCCGCGTGATCGAAATCTACGGTCCGGAGAGCTCGGGCAAGACCACGCTCGCGCTGCATGTCATTGCCGAGGCGCAGAAAAATGGCGGGACGGCGGCGTTCGTCGATGCCGAACACGCGCTCGATCCGGTCTATGCCAAGAAGCTTGGCGTCAATATCGACGAACTGATCGTGTCGCAGCCCGACACCGGCGAACAGGCGCTCGAGATCGTCGACACATTGGTCCGCTCGAACGCGATCGACGTGCTGGTGGTCGATTCGGTCGCGGCGCTGGTGCCGCGCGCGGAGATCGAGGGCGAGATGGGCGACAGCCATGTCGGCCTGCAGGCGCGGCTGATGTCGCAAAGTCTGCGCAAGCTAACCGGGTCGATCAGCCGCTCGCGCTGCATGGTGATCTTCATCAACCAGCTGCGCATGAAGATCGGCGTGATGTACGGCAACCCGGAAACCACGACCGGCGGCAATGCGCTCAAATTCTACGCCTCGGTCCGGCTCGACATCCGCCGCACCGGCCAGATCAAGGACCGCGAGGATATCGTCGGCAACACGACCCGCGTGAAGGTCGTCAAGAACAAGGTCGCGCCGCCGTTCAAGCAGGTCGAATTCGACATCATGTATGGCCAGGGCATTTCCAAGATCGGCGAGATTCTCGATCTCGGCGTCAAGGCCGGGCTCGTCGAGAAATCGGGCGCATGGTTCTCCTATGACAGCGTCCGGATCGGCCAGGGGCGTGAAAACGCCAAGACCTATCTGAGCGAGCATCGCGAGATGGCCGACCGGCTCGAACAGGCGATCCGCACCCGCACCGACAAGGTCGCCGAGGAAATGATGGCGGGCACCGAGCCCGATGCCGACGACGAGATGTAATCCCGCTCCCCCCGCGGCGTCGTCAGCCCCCCATTCCGGCGCCGCGACAAACGGAAAGGCCCGCCCATGTCGGCGGGCCTTTCATCGTGTCCCGGGAGGCGCATGATCACGCCTCCGGATGAGAATGACCGTGACCCGCAATTTCCGCAATTTCCGCAATTTCCGCAACTTCGGCGGTCCGCGTGGCTGCGACGCGCTGCTGCACCCTCGACAGCCGCGGATCAGCCGTTAGCCTGATCGCCTGACCGGGAGACTGCCATGACCCTCATCGTCCACCACCTCGAAAATTCGCGGTCGCAGCGGATTCTCTGGCTGCTCGAGGAACTCGCGCTGCCCTATGAGATCAGGCGGTACGAGCGCCACAAGGCAACGTCGCTCGCGCCGCCCGCGCTCAAGGCCATCCATCCGCTCGGCAAATCGCCGATGATCGAGGATGACGGCCAGGTCATCATCGAGACCGGCGCGATCGTCGAGTATCTCGTCGAAAAGGCCGATGGCCGGATGGGGCCGGGTGCGCACCGCGAATCGCTGCTGCGTTATCGCCAGTATCTCCATTATGCCGAAGGCTCGATGATGCCGCCGTTGTTCGCGATGCTGGTGGTGGGGCGCATTCCGCTGTTCGGCAAGTCGGCGCTCAAGCGGCTGCGCCCGATGCTCGACGTCCACCTCGATTTTCTCGAAGCCGAACTCGCCAGCCGCCCGTGGTTCGCCGGGGACGCGATCAGCGCGGCCGACGTGATGATGAGCTTTCCGCTCGAGGCGGCGCGCGCCCGCGCCGGGCTCGACGAGTCGCGCCCGGCGACGATCGCGTGGCTGGACACGATCCACGCGCGGCCCGCCTATCAGGCCGCGCTCGCCAAGGGCGGGCCCTATGCCTATGCCTGATGGTGGCTGAAGCCCTTGCTCGGCGCATGCGGCGGCTCGATCTCGGCGGGTTCGGGGTCGTCGAGCTGCCCCTCCCATTTGGCGACGACGGCGGTCGCGACGGCATTGCCGACGACATTGGTGCCTGACCGGCCCATGTCGAGAAACTGATCGACCGGCAGGATCAGCAACAGACCAGCCTCGGGGATGCCGAACTGCCCCATCACGGCGGCGATCACGACCAGCGAGGCGCGCGGGACCCCGGCAATCCCCTTGGACGTCACCATCAGGATCAGCAGCATCACGATCTGCGTGCCGATCGACAGGTCGATGCCGTAGACCCGCGCGATGAACAGCGTCGCGAAGGTCATGTACATCATCGACCCGTCGAGATTGAACGAATAGCCGAGCGGCAGCACGAAGCTGGCGATCTTGGGGGGGACGCCGAACCGGTCGAGCGCTTCGAGCGTGCGCGGATAGGCGGCCTCCGACGAGGCCGTCGAAAAGGCGAGCAGGATCGGCTCGCGGATATAGCGGAGCAGGGTGCCGGCGCGCGGGCCGATAAAGGCGAAGGCGGCGCCGAACAGCGCCATCCAGAGTACCGCCAGACCGATATAGAAGCTGCCGACGAACAGCCCGAGCGTGACGATGATACCGAGCCCGTTGACCGTGATCGTCCCCGCGATCGCCGCGAATACCGCGAAGGGCGCGACCCGCATCACATAATCGGTGATCTGCAGCATCATCGCCGCCAGTGCCTCGGCCCCCTTGACGATAGGGGCGCCGCGCTCGCCGATCGCGGTGAGCGCGACGCCGGCGAAGATCGAGAAGACGACGATCTGGATGATCTCGTTGCCCGCCATGGCATCGACGATCGACGAGGGCACGATGTGGGTGACGAAATTGGTGAGGTTGAAGGCGGCCTGATCGACCCCCGCCGTCGCCTCGGGCGGCGGCAGCTTGAAGCCGAAGCCCTGGCCCGGCGCGATCAGATCGATCACGAATTCGATGCCATGGAACAGGATCAGGCCGAGGCTCAGCGAGATCAGCGAGGCGGTGATGAACCAGCCCATCGTCCGTGCGCCGATCCGCCCCAGCGCCGCCGTGTCGCCCATGTGCGCGATGCCGACGACCAAAGTCGAAAACACCAGCGGAGCGATGATCATCTTGATCAGCCGCAGGAAGATCGTCGTGACGATCGAGAACCAGCTGGCAATCTCCTTGAGCCGGGCGGTCGCTTCGGGGGTGCCGTCGGCGATGGCGAGATTGAGCCCCCACCCGACGACCAGCCCCAGGATCAGCCCGATCATGATGTAAAGGGTCAGCCGCTTGGCCATGGGAAACTCCAATTCGATCGCTCGGGGCGGGAAAGCGCGCAGGGAAGGGGATTGCGGCGCCCGGGTCAAGCGCCCTATCCCGATAGACGGCGCAAGTGGCGGGGGGATCGAGCGATGACGGGTCAGTTCAAGGTCGATCGACGGCAGATTCTGGCGGCGGGTGTCACGCTGCCGCTCGTCGCCGCGTCGAGCATCGCGCGCGGTGCGGCGGATGGTGCCCCGGTGCTCGCGAATATCGCCGCCGACGCCAGGCCGATCTCCCCCGCCGAACGCGCCGGGCGGATCGAGCGGGCGCAGGCGCTGATGCGGCGGCTGCGGATCGGCGCGGTGCTCATCGAACCCGGATCGAGCCTCGATTATTTCACCGGTGTCCAGTGGCACCGCAGCGAACGCCTGACCGCGGCGGTGCTGCCCGCGTCGGGCGCGCCGGTGATCGTCACGCCGTTTTTCGAGGAGCCCTCGGTCCGCGAATCGCTCGCGGTCGCTGCCGATGTCCGCGTCTGGCAGGAGGACGAGGACCCGATCGCGCTGATTGTCGCGGCACTGCGCGAACGCAATCCTGCCGGCCTCCGCGTCGGCATCGAGGAGACGGTGCGCTTCTTCGCGAGCGACGGCGCCGCGAGGGCGATGCCGGCGGTCGCGTTCGTTTCGGCCAATCCGGTGATTCGCGCGGTCCGGATGATCAAGAGCCCTGCCGAGATCGCGCTGATGCAGCTGGCGAGCGACATCACCATCGCTGCCTATCGCTGGACGGTGCCGCAGATCGCCGAGCGGATGACCCCCGCCGAGATCGGCGCGCTGATGACGCGCGCCACCCGCGAGCTCGGCGGTGTCCCCGAATTCGCGCTGGTGCTGCTCGGCGAGGCGAGCGCCTATCCGCACGGATCGGGCAAGCCGCAGGCGGTACGCGAGGGCGAAGTGGTACTGATGGACTGCGGTTGCACCGTCCATGGCTATCAATCGGATATCTCGCGGACCTTTGTCCCCGGCAAACCGACGCCCGAGCAGCGCCGCGTGTGGGAACAGGTCGCGATGGGGCAGCAGATCGCCCGGGGCGCTGCGATCCTCGGCACGCCGGCGGGCAAGGTCGACGATAGCGTGCGCGCACGCTATCAGGCGTGGGGCTATGGCCCTGGCTACAAACTCCCCGGTCTGTCGCATCGCACCGGGCACGGCATCGGCATGGACGGGCACGAACCCGTCAACCTCGTCCATGGCGAATCGACGCCGCTCGCGGCGGGGATGTGCTTTTCGAACGAGCCGGGCATTTATATTCCCGGCAAATTCGGCGTCCGGCTCGAAGATTGTTTTCACATGACCGAAGCCGGCCCTAGCTGGTTCAGCGTACCGCCGACCAGCATCGATGCGCCGCTGGGATGATGCGCCTTGGCAATTTCCGCCCCCCCGCCTAAATCACCGGGATGACATCGACCAACGACATCCGCCGCGGCTTTCTCGAATATTTCGCCGGTGAGGGGCATGCGCGCGTGCCTTCGGCACCGCTCGTGCCGCACAACGACCCGACGCTGATGTTCGTCAACGCGGGGATGGTGCCGTTCAAGAACGTGTTCACCGGGTTGGAGACGCGCCCCTATCAAACGGCCGTGTCGAGCCAGAAATGCGTCCGCGCCGGTGGCAAGCACAATGATCTCGACAATGTCGGCTATACCGCGCGGCATCACACCTTCTTCGAAATGCTCGGCAATTTCTCGTTCGGCGACTATTTCAAGGAACGCGCGATCGGCCTTGCCTGGACGCTGCTGACGCGCGACTGGGGGCTCGACCCGAACCGGCTGACCGTCACCGTCTACCACACCGACGACGAAGCGTTCGACCTCTGGAAAAAGATCGCCGGGCTGCCCGAAAGCCGGATCATCCGGATCGCGACGAGCGACAATTTCTGGTCGATGGGCGATACCGGGCCGTGCGGGCCGTGCTCCGAGATCTTCTACGATCACGGCGATCACATTCCCGGCGGTCCGCCGGGCAGCCCCGATGAGGACGGCGACCGCTTCGTCGAGATCTGGAATCTCGTCTTCATGCAGTTCGAGCAATCGGCCGACGGCACCCGCACCGCGCTGCCGCGGCCGTCGATCGATACCGGCATGGGGCTCGAGCGGATCGCGGCCGTGCTTCAGGGCGTCCACGACAATTATGATACCGACACCTTCAGGGCGCTGATCGCGGCGTCGAGCGCGCTCAGCCATACCGCGCCCGACGGCGCCAACACCGCGAGCCACCGGGTGATCGCCGATCATTTGCGCACCTCGGGCTTTCTGGTCGCCGATGGCGTGCTGCCGGCGAACGAGGGCCGGGGCTATGTGCTGCGACGTATCATGCGCCGGGCGATGCGCCACGCGCATATCCTCGGTGCGAAGGATGCGCTGATGCACCGGCTGGTGCCGGCGCTGGTCGCCGAAATGGGCGCGGCCTATCCCGAGCTCGTCCGCGCGCAGCAATCGATCGAAGCGACGCTGCTCCAGGAGGAAACGCGTTTCCGCCAGACGCTCGACAAGGGCCTCAAGCTGCTCGACGAGGCGACCGCCGGCATGCGGCCGGGCGACGTGTTGCCCGGCGCGACCGCGTTCAAGCTCTACGATACCTTCGGCTTCCCGTTCGATCTGACCGAAGATGCGCTGCGTGCGCAGCAGTTCGGGGTCGATCATGCCGGATTCGATGCCGCGATGGCCGAACAGAAGCGCGCCGCGCGCGCCGCCTGGAAGGGATCCGGCGAGCGCGCGTCGGACGACATCTGGTTCGACATCGCCGAGGAAAAGGGCGGCACCGAATTCACGGGCTATACAGCCGACGAGGGCGAGGGGCAGGTCGTCGCGCTGGTCAAGGACGGCGCCCGCATCGATCGCGCTGCCGCGGGCGAAACCGTGCTGGTGTTGACCAACCAGACGCCCTTCTACGGCGAGAGCGGCGGCCAGATGGGCGACGCCGGGACGATCACCACCGATGCCGGGCTGCGCGCGGTGGTCGACGACACCAGCAAGGCGGTGGGGCGGCTGCACGTCCATCGTGCGACGATCGAGGCGGGCACGATCACGGTGGGCGACAACGTCCATCTCGCGGTCGATGCCGAGCGGCGCGATCGGGTGCGTGCCAACCATTCGTCGACGCATCTGCTCCACGCGGCGCTCCGCGCACGGCTCGGCGGGCATGTCACCCAGAAGGGCAGCCTCGTCGCGCCCGATCGCCTGCGCTTCGATTTCTCGCATCCCAATGCGTTGAGCGCGGCCGAGATTGCGGCGGTCGAGGCCGACGTGAATCGGCAGATTCGCGGCAACGAGCCGGTCAGCACGCGGCTGATGACCCCCGACGACGCGATTGCGGCCGGCGCGATGGCACTGTTCGGCGAGAAATATGGCGACGAAGTCCGCGTGCTGAGCATGGGGACGGGCGATGCCGCGTCCTATTCGGTGGAACTCTGCGGGGGCACCCATGTCGACGCGCTCGGCGATATCGCCTTGTTCAAGATCATCAGCGAGAGCGCGGTGTCGAGCGGGATTCGCCGGATCGAGGCGCTGACCGGCGAAGCCGCGCGGCTGTGGCTCGCCGAACGCGACGAGAAGTTGCGCGAGGCGGCTGCCGCGCTCAAATCGTCCCCGGACGAGGTGCCGGCGCGCGTTATCGCGCTGGTCGAGGATCGCCGCCGGCTCGAGCGCGAACTCGCCGACGCGAAGAAGGCGCTCGCGCTCGGCGGGGGCGGTGGCGCGGCGCCCGCCGGGCCCGAAATCATCGGCTCGGTCGGCTTTGTCGGTCAGGTGATCGATGGGCTCGATCCCAAGGGGCTGCGCGGCGCGGTCGATGACATCAAGGCGCGGATCGGCAGCGGAATTGCGATGCTCGTCGCGGTCAACGACGGTCGCGCCTCGGTCGCGGTCGGCATCAGCGACGATCTGGTCGGGCGCTATAACGCGGTCGATCTGTTGCGGGTCGCAGTGGCGGTGCTGGGCGGTCAAGGCGGTGGCGGGCGGCCCGACATGGCCCAGGGCGGCGGGCCCGATGGCGCCAAGGCGAACGACGCCGTGGCGGCGGTGCGGGCAGCGCTCGCGGAGACGGTCGCCGCCGCCTGACGCCGGGCGCGATCGACGGGGTCAGTCGTCAGCCGAGAAATTCTGGCGATTTCGGCCTTGCGCGGCGCGGTAATAGCCGCGCAGGCGCGGCAGATCGGTCGCATAATCCCCGGTCGGTGCAAAGACGTTGGCGATGCGGATCGTCTTGGTGCCATAGTCGAGCACGGTCACGATGATCGGCACCCCGGCGGCGACGGCGATGTGGTAGAAGCCGCTTTTCCATTCTCGGGTCAGCCCGCGCGTTCCTTCGGGCGGGATCGCGAGGATCAGCTCGGGGGCAGCGGCGAAGGCGGCGGTCATCGCCCGAACGACGTCGTTGCTGGCCGAGCGATCGATCGGCACGCAGCCCGCCCAGCGCACGAGCCAGCCGAACGGCCCCGTCGTCAGGCTTTTCTTGCCCATCCAGCGCAGTCTGATCCGGTAATGGCCGGCTGCTGCGAGCATGATCACCCCGTCCCAGTTCGAGGTATGCGGCGCCGCGAGCAACACCGCGCGGTCGATCGCCGGCCAATCGCCGTCGATCGTCCAGCCGGCAAGGCGCAAATAGGTGGTGCACGCCCAGCGGCCGGTTTCCGCGGCGAGACCGCGATAGCGCGCCGGGCGGCTCGACGGCGAGCCGAGTGGCGTCATCGCGCGATCGCCGGCGCTGCCGGTTTCGGGCGGTCACCCACCGGTTTCGCCAGCGACATTATCCTTGCGGCGCGCGCGGCGCAGTCGGGGCTCCCGATCGAGCCCGGCGACCTGCTTGATCGATTTACGCAGCTCGTCGCGCTTCTCGTGTATCGAGGCGATGACCGGGCCGACCGCGACGCCGAGATCGGTCAGCACCGCTTCGGACAATTGCAGCGAGCTTTCGAGCGTTTCGGGCACCGCATCGGTCGCGCCGGCGCGATAGAGTTCGGCGGCATGATCGACGTCGCGTGCGCGGGCGATGATCGCAAGATTGGGGACCCAGCCACGCACCCGGCGGGTGAGCCGCACCGTCAGCACCGGATCATCCATCGTCAGGATCAGCGCCTTGGCGCGGCCGAGATTGAGGCGATCGACAAGTTCGGGGCGCGCAACATCGCCGAACAGCACCGGATAGCCTTCGCGGCGCGCCGAGGCGACGGCGTCGATATCGGCCTCGACGGCAAGAAATGGCTGGCCGTGTGCCCTGAGCATGTCGGCCACCATCCGTCCGACCCGTCCGAACCCGATGATGACCGTCCCGGGGCCCTCTTCGGGGATCGCCATCTCGGGCGAATCGCCGGCGGTCCGCTGCTCGATCCGCCGCGCCGCCTGTCGACCGAGCCAGGCGAGGATCGGCGTGATCGTCAGCCCGATCGCCGTGACCGTCTGCCAGAAGCTGGCGGTCGACGGCATGATGAGCTGGGCCTGCGCGGCGGCGCCGAGCACGATCAGCGTCGTTTCCGAAGGGCTCGCCATCAGCAGCCCGGTCTCTGCCGCGACGGCATTGCGCACGCCCGACAATTTGAGCAGGCCGAGCGTCACGGCGGCCTTGACCGCGACGACCCCGAAGGTTGCCGCCGCCAGCCCGACCCAGTGCAGCGCGATCAACCGCAGATCGAGGCTCATGCCGACGGTGATCAGGAACACGCCGAGCGCGAGCCCCTTGAACGGTGCGGTGATCACCTCGACTTCGTTGTGGTAATCGGTCTCGGCGATCAGCAGACCCGCGAGCAGCGCGCCGACGATCGGCGACAGGCCGGCGGCGCTGGTCGCGAGGCTGGAAACGATCACCACCAGCAACGAAGCGGCGAGGAACAATTCGGGGCTTTTGGTGCGGGCCGCCTGGGCAAACAGCCGGGGCAGCACGAACCGGCCGCCGACGAAAATCGCGACGACGGTGAGGGTGGCCGTCCCGAGCACGCCGATCAATGCGCCGCTGCTGCCCGGCATGCCGGGCGCGAGCGTGGCCAGCGCGAAGATGATCGGCACGAGCGCCAGATCTTCGAACAGCAGCATCGCAAAGGCGAGCCGCCCCACCGTGCTGCCCGCCCCGACAATCGGCAGGACAAGCGCCGTCGACGACAGCGAGAGCGCCAGCCCAAGCGCGATCGCGCCGGTCCAGCTCTGGCCGAGCAAATGCAGCGCCGCACCGATTGCCAGCCCAGAGACGATCAGTTCGGCAGCGCCCGTGCCGAAAACGGCGCCGCGCATCGACCACAGCCGCTTGAACGACAGTTCGAGCCCGATCGAGAAGAGCAGCAGGATGATCCCGAACTCGGCGAAAGGCTCGATCGCGGCGGCATCGGAGATCGTGACGTGTCGCAGCCACGGATAATCGCCGACCAGCGCGCCGAGCCCCGATGGGCCGACCAGCAGACCCACCAGGATGAAGCCGATCACCGGACTGACTTTGGCACGCGCGAAGGCCGGTATGACGATCCCCGCCGCGCCCAGGATCACGAGCGTGTCGGCAAAGCCTTTGCTGTCCAGTCCGATCGCCATGCTACCATCTAGGCGAACAAGCGATGCTTTGTCAGCTTATCCCTTCATCTTTGCGTTACGTCAGCGCAGTTTCAGTGCGGTCAGGCACCCACCCCCATCGCGGTTTCGAGATTGAGCCGGACTTGCTCGAAGAACTGCTCGGTCGTCATCCACGCCTGATTGGGGCCGATCAGCAGCGCCAGATCCTTGGTCATATGGCCGTTTTCGACGGTTTCGATGCAGACCCGCTCGAGCGTTTCGGCGAACTGGGTGACCTCAGGGGTCCCGTCGAACTTGCCGCGATATTTTAGGCCTCCGGTCCAGGCGAAGATCGAGGCGATCGGGTTGGTCGAGGTCGCCTTGCCCTGCTCGTGCTGGCGGAAATGGCGCGTCACGGTGCCGTGCGCCGCCTCCGCCTCGACGGTCTTGCCGTCGGGGGTGAGCAATACCGAAGTCATCAGACCGAGCGAGCCGAAGCCCTGCGCGACCTGATCGGACTGGACGTCACCGTCGTAATTCTTGCAGGCCCAGACGAATTCGCCGTGCCATTTGAGCGCCGATGCCACCATGTCATCGATCAGGCGATGCTCATAGACGATGCCCGCTTCCTTGAACTTATCCTTGAATTCGCTTTCGAAAACTTCGGCAAACAAATCCTTGAAGCGGCCATCATAGGCTTTGAGGATGGTGTTCTTGGTCGACAGATAGACCGGCCATTTGAGGTTGAGCCCGTAATGCATCGAGGCGCGCGCGAAATCGCGGATCGAATCGTCGAGATTGTACATCGCGAGCGCCACGCCCGACGACGGGTAGCGGAAGACCTCTTCGTCGATGACGGTGCCGTCGTCGCCCTCGAACACCAGCCGCAATTTGCCGGGCCCTGGGACGCGGAAATCGGTCGCGCGATACTGGTCGCCGAACGCGTGGCGACCGACGACGATCGGGTGGGTCCAGCTCGGGATCAGCCGCGGCACGTTCTTGATCACGATCGGCTCGCGAAACACCACGCCGCCCAGGATGTTGCGGATCGTGCCGTTGGGCGATTTCCACATTTTCTTGAGATTGAATTCCTTCACCCGGTCCTCGTCCGGGGTGATCGTCGCGCACTTCACGCCCACGCCGTATTTCTGGATCGCCCGAGCGGACTCGACAGTGATCCGGTCATCGGTTTCGTCGCGCTTTTCGATGCCGAGATCGTAATAATCGAGATCGATGTCCAGATAGGGGAGGATGAGACGCTCGCGAATCCATTGCCAGATGATCCGCGTCATCTCGTCGCCGTCGATTTCCACGACGGGCGTCTTCACCTTGATCTTCGCCATCGATTGCTCGCTTTTCCTAGGGAGTGGGATGTTGCGATGCGTCTAGGATGAAGGCTCGGCTTGATCAACCTGCTCCGGCTGGATTGTCGTGCTGCCCAGCATCGTCTGCGAACCACGTTGAATTGCTGCACTGCGCAAGCTACGATGGAGGGATGCCATTGATTGACCCGTCGCCAGCGACCGCTCCCGCGGTAAAATGGCGCTTTCCCGACATCCACCCGGAAGGACGCAAATACGCGCTGATCGCCGGCGCCGTCGCCTTTCTCTCGTTTTTCGTGTGGGATACGCTGACCTGGCCGCTGATCGGCTTGACCGCCTGGGTGGCGCTGTTCTTTCGCGATCCCGTGCGCGTGACGCCGCAGGGCGATGACCTGATCGTCGCGCCGGCCGATGGGCTGATCACGATGATCGAGCGTGTCCCCGTGCCGATCGAGCTCGCTGGCGATCGGGCGCTCGGAAACGCGCCGCTCGTCCGTGTGTCGATTTTCATGAGCGTGTTCGACGTGCACATCAATCGCACGCCGATCGGGGGGACGATCCGGCAAGTCATCTATATTTCAGGCAAATTCCTCAACGCCGATCTCGACAAGGCAAGCGACGAGAATGAGCGCCAGCATATCCTCGTCGAAGGTCGGGACGGGCGGCTGATCGGATTTACCCAGATTGCCGGCCTCGTTGCGCGCCGGATCGTCGGCTTCGTCAAGCCGGGCGACATGGTCGCCAGCGGCCAGCGCATCGGGCTGATCCGCTTCGGCAGCCGTGTCGACGTCTATCTGCCCGATGATTGCGCGTGCCAGGTGATTCTGGGCCAGCGATCGGTTGCGGGCGAAACGGTGCTGGCACGGGTGCAGGGAAAGACCCCGCTCGGGATCGCGCAATGACCCGGCGCCCGGCGCCGACGATGCGATCGACATGAGGCGACCGACGCCGCGGGTGCCGCGCGGCCTGCCGCTCCGCGCCGTCGCGCCGAACGCGGTCACTGCGCTCGCGCTGTGTTCGGGGTTGACCGGCATCCGGTTCGCGATTTCGGGCGAATGGCAGCTTGCCGTGACGATGATCATGATCGCGGCGGTGCTCGACGGGCTCGATGGCCGGATCGCGCGGATGGTGCGCGGCGAGAGCCGTTTCGGCGCCGAGCTCGATTCGTTGGCCGACGCGATCTCCTTCGGCGTGTCGCCCGCGCTGATCATCTATCTCTGGTCGCTGAGCGTGATGCCGCGGGTCGGCTGGCTTTGCGCGCTTGTCTTCGCCGTCTTCTGCGCGCTTCGGCTCGCGCGCTTCAACGCCGCGATCGACACCACCGAACAGCCGCACAAATCGGCGGGCTTCCTCACCGGCATTCCCGCGCCGGCGGGCGCCGGGCTCGCGATGTTGCCGCTCTATCTGTGGTTCTGGACCGAATTGCCGATCTTTCGGTCGGCGTGGCTGGTCGGCCCGTGGATCGCGTTCGTTGCGATGTTGATGGCGTCGAGCCTCGCGACGTTCAGCTGGTCATCGCTCAAGCTGCGCAGCTCGATCCGGTTCGAGGCAATGGCGGTCATCGTGCTGATCGGTGCGGCGTTCGTTTCCGCGCCGTGGCACATGCTGACCTTCATCTGCGCTGCCTATCTGGTCTCGATCCCGTTCAGCATCCGCAACTACGGCCGGATCAAGCGGCTACGCGGGAAACCCGCTGGAACGGCGCCGTCCGCTTGACGATCCGGCGTGGCCGGCCGCGGTGGGCAGCGATGGCGATCGGGTGTTCGTCGACCATCGGGACAGCCCCGTCGCGAAGCAACGCAGCGATGCGCGGAAGCGCGGGGATCAGCGTCGTGGCGAACACCGCGAAGACGGCGGCAAGGGCGACGGCGAAAAGGGCAACTCCGAACAGCGCGATCATCTGGACAACTCCCGTCAACGACGACCTGTTCGGCTTTCGACGCCATGAGGCCGGTTTGTTTCTCGAAACACGATGTGATCGTTTTATGTTCGATTAATGTTCCGTTTGTCAACGGCCTTGAAGAAAATGTTCTGTAAATGTTTCCGCGCGCTTGCGGCCGCCGATAGGCCCCTTGAACTCGGCAGGGCCTTGGGCTAAAGCGCGCGCCTTCACACCGCATGGGAAGCACATATAGCCGGTGTCCGGGTTTCCCGGATTACTCGCTTCCCAGAGGCACAACCGGAAAGGAATTACCTATGGCGGCACCAGTCGTCACGATGCAGCAATTGCTCGAAACAGGCGCGCATTTCGGCCACCAGACTCACCGCTGGAATCCGAAAATGAAGCCCTATATCTTTGGCGACCGCAACGGCGTCCATATTCTCGATCTCAGCCAGACGGTACCGCTGTTCGCGCGCGCGCTCGAATTCGTCGCCGCCTCGACCGCCTCGGGCGGCAAGGTGCTGTTCGTGGGCACCAAGCGCCAGGCGCAGGAAGCCGTAGCCGACGCCGCGCGCCGTTCGGGCCAGCATTTCGTCAATCACCGTTGGCTGGGCGGCATGCTCACCAACTGGAAGACGATCTCGGGGTCGATTAAGCGGCTGAAGACGCTCGAAGAGCAGCTGTCGGGCGACACTACCGGCCTCACCAAGAAGGAAGTGCTCCAGCTCACGCGCGAAAAGGACAAGCTCGATCTGTCGCTCGGCGGCATCCGCGACATGGGCGGCATCCCGGACGTGATGTTCGTGATCGACGCCAACAAGGAAGAGCTGGCGATCAAGGAAGCCAACACGCTGGGTATCCCGGTCGTTGCGATCCTCGATTCGAACGTCTCGCCCGATGGTATCGCCTTCCCGGTCCCCGCGAACGACGACGCCAGCCGCGCGATCCGCCTCTATTGCGAAGCGATCGCGATCGCGGCGACCCGTGGTGGCCAGCAGCAGCAGGCAGCGAGCGGCCGTGATCTCGGCTCGATGGACGAGCCGCCGGCCGAAGAGGCGCTCGCCGCGCCCGCTGAGGTTGCCGCCGACCCGGAAATGGTTGCCGCCGCGACCATGCCCGAGACTGCCGCCGCCGGCGAGCAGCAGCTCGACGCCTGATCGCGTCTCCGAACTGAAATATGGGCGGGGTAGGGCACAGGCCTTCCCCCGCCCGCATCCATATACGACGATAAAGAGGAAGTAAGACATGGCCGAGATCACAGCCGCCGCCGTCAAGGATCTGCGCGAAAAGAGTGGCGCGGGCATGATGGATTGCAAGAAGGCGCTTGCCGAGACTCAGGGCGACATGGATGCCGCCATGGATTGGCTGCGCACCAAGGGCCTCGCTGCCGCTGCCAAGAAGTCGAGCCGCACCGCCGCTGAGGGCCTGATCGGGGTCGAGGTGTCGGGCACCAGGGGCGCCGCCGTCGAAGTCAATTCGGAAACCGATTTCGTCGCCAAGAACGAGCAGTTCCAGACGTTCGTCCGCGACGTGACCTCGGTCGCGCTCGAACTCGGCGACGATCTCGACGTGATCAAGGCAGCGCATCTCGGCGGCAAGACCGTCGAGGAAGTGCTGACCAACAACATCGCGACGATCGGCGAGAACCAGACGCTGCGCCGCGCGCGCCGCCTGGAGGTGACCCAGGGTGCGGTCGTGCCGTACGTTCACAACGCCGCCGCCCCAGGGCTTGGCAAGATCGGCGTGCTCGTCGCGCTCGAGAGCGATGCCGGCGAAGACGTGCTTGCCCCGCTTGGCAAGCAGATCGCGATGCACATCGCGGCAGCCTTCCCGCTCGCGCTCGACGAGACCGGCCTCGACCAGGACGTGATCGAGCGCGAGCGCGCGATCGCGACCGAGCGGGCAGCCGAGAGCGGCAAGCCCGCCGATATCATCGCCAAGATGGTCGATGGCGCGATCAAGAAGTTCGCCAAGGAAAACGCGCTGCTCAGCCAGCTGTTCGTGATGGACGGCAAGACGCCGATCGCCGACGTCGTTGCCAAGGCGGCCAAGGATGCCGGCACGTCGATCACGCTGACCGACTATGTCCGCTTCCAGCTGGGCGAGGGCATCGAACGCGAAACCAGCGATTTCGCCGCCGAAGTCGCGGCTGCCGCCGGCCTCAACTGATCGGGCGGGCAGGGGGCGTGCCCCCTGCCGTCGCGACCGATTCACGTCGTGTCCCGGCACGTTTCGTCGTCTGCGCCACAGAGGCGGTCGGGTTACTCGGGATCAATGCTTGGCACGCTGGCAGGGGGCCAGTAAGGTCGCCGCCGCCCCGCCCAGTTCAAGTTGGATTCATGACCATCCCGCATTTCAAGCGCATTCTTCTCAAGCTTTCGGGCGAGGTCCTGATGGGGCCGGGGCAGTTCGGAATCGATCCCGCCACGGTCGATCGCGTCGCCGGGGAGATCGCGGCCGCGAAGGGGGCAGGGCATGAGCTTTGCCTGGTCGTCGGCGGGGGCAACATCTTTCGCGGGCTGGCCGCCGCAGCCAAGGGGTTCGATCGCACCAGCGCCGATTATATGGGTATGCTCGCCACGGTGATGAACGCGATCGCCGTCCAGAACGCGCTCGAGCGCATCGGCATCGAAACCCGCGTCCAGTCGGCGATCCCGATGGCCAGCGTCTGCGAGCCCTATATCCGGCGCCGCGCGATTCGGCATATGGAGAAGGGGCGGATCGTGATTTTCGCCGCCGGTACCGGCAACCCGTTCTTCACCACCGATACCGCCGCTGCGCTGCGCGCCGCCGAAATGAGCTGCGACGCGCTTTTCAAGGGAACCAGCGTCGACGGCGTCTACGATGCCGATCCCAAGAAGGTCGCAACCGCCACGCGCTACGAGACGTTGACCTTCGATCGGGTGCTGGCCGATAATCTGAAGGTCATGGACGCGGCCGCGGTGGCGCTTTGCCGCGAAAACGACATTCCGATCCTCGTCTTCAACATTCGCGGCGAAGGCAATCTCGCCTCGGTGCTGGCTGGCGAGGGGACGTCGACCATCGTCCGCAACATCACCGACATGACGGAGAACTGACATGGCCGCATACGACAAGGCCGATCTCGAACGCCGGATGGCCGGCAGCGTCGAAGCGCTGAAGGGCGATCTCGCCGGGTTGCGCACCGGGCGCGCCTCGATCTCGCTGCTCGATCCGGTGACGGTCGAGGTTTACGGGTCGCACATGCCGCTCAATCAGGTCGCGACCGTCTCGGCCCCCGAATCGCGGATGCTTTCGGTGCAGGTGTGGGACAAATCGAATGTCGGCCCGTGCGACAAGGCGATCCGCTCGGCCGGGCTCGGCCTCAACCCGATCGTCGACGGCACCACGCTCCGAATTCCGATCCCCGATCTCACCGAGGATCGCCGCAAGGAACTCGCCAAGCTCGCCGGCCAATATGCCGAAAAGGCCCGAATCGCCGCGCGCAACGTACGCCGCGACGGGATGGAGAGCCTCAAGATCGACGAGAAGAAGAACGTCTTCGGCGAGGACGAGCGCAAGCGCCACGAGACCGAAGTCCAGAAGCTCACCGACAGCACGATCGCCGATATCGACGCCGCTGCCAGCGCCAAGGAAAAGGAAATCCTGGGCAAGTGATGCCCATGCCCGCCAAGGCACCCGCAACGGGCATGGCGGGCGAGGTGCTGCCGCGCCATGTCGCGATCATCATGGACGGCAATGGCCGCTGGGCGAAGCAGCGCTTTCTGCCGCGGCTCGCGGGGCATCGCCAGGGGGTCGAGGCGGTACGCAGGATCACCAAAGCGGCGCGCACGCTCGGGATCGAGGCGCTGACCCTCTATGCCTTCTCCTCCGAAAACTGGCGCCGGCCCGAAGAGGAAGTAAGCGACCTGATGGGGTTGCTCCGGCACTTCATCCGCAGCGATCTCGACGAGCTGGTGCGCGAGAACGTCCAGTTGCGCGTGATCGGCAATTATCATCGCTTCTCGAAGGACATCGTCGCGCTCGTCGATGACGCGCTGGCGCGTACGGCGCACAATGACGGATCGATCCTCGTGATCGCGCTCAACTATGGCTCGCAGGCCGAACTGGCCGCCGTAGCCCGCACGCTCGCGACCCGGGTGCGCGACGGCGAGATGCCGCTCGAGGCAATCGACGAGGCCGCGATCGAAGCGGCGCTCGACACGCGCGATCTGCCGCCGCTCGATCTGCTGATCCGGACCTCGGGCGAGCACCGCCTTTCCAATTTCCTGCTCTGGCAGGCGGCGTATGCCGAGTTGCTGTTCGTCGACACCTTGTGGCCCGATTTCGACGAAGCCGCGCTCGCCGACGCCGTCGCGCATTTCGGCCGACGGCAGCGCCGTTTCGGGGGCCTGTGACCGAACTTCCCGCGAACGGACGATCCGAGTTGGCGACCCGGGCGATCGTCGGGCTGGCGATGGCGAGCGCTGCGCTGGCGACCTTGTGGACCGGCGGCCTCGTCTTCTGGCTTTTCACGGTGCTGCTGTCGCTGGGCGCGGTCGCCGAATGGGCCAATCTCGGCGGGGCGACCCCCCATATCAAGAAGATGATGATGCTGGCGGTGTCGGTCCCGCTGGCGATCATGTGCCCGCTGGCGGCGGGCCCCAATTTCTTCGCGCTTGGCCTGATCGGCGCCGCGGCGTTTTTCATCGTCATCGTGACTCGCCAGCCGATGCTGGCGCTCGGGCTCGTCTATGGCGCGTTGCCGGTGCTGGGGCTGCTGTTGATCAGGGAGCAGACCCTGGGGCTGATCTTCTGCTTCTGGGCGCTGGGACTCGTCTGGCTGTGCGACATCGGCGCCTATTTTGCGGGGCGAGCGATCGGCGGCCCCAAGCTGGCGCCGCTGATCAGCCCCAACAAGACCTGGGCGGGTTTGATCGGCGGTGTGGCGCTTGCGAGCACGTTCGCGATTGTGATGCATCTCGTCTATGGCTTGCCTTGGCGGCTCACCTTGGCGACACCGGTGCTGGCTATTTTGGCGCAGGCGGGCGATCTTTTCGAAAGTTGGCTAAAGCGGCGCGCGGGGGTGAAGGACAGCGGGACGATGTTGCCGGGCCATGGCGGTCTGCTTGACCGGCTGGACGGGGTGGTGCCAGTGGCGCCGCTGGCGGCGATATTGGTGGTGTTGCCGCAGATACGAGGGTTGTTCGGATGAAGACGATAACGATTTTGGGCGCGACGGGCTCCGTCGGGAGCTCGACGCTCGACCTGATCGAGCGCGAGCCCGACAAGTTCGACGTGCTGGCGCTGACCGCCAATTGCGACGTCGACAAGCTCGCCGCTGCCGCGATCCGGACCAACGCCCGCCGTGCGGTCGTTGCCGACGGAAGCTGCCTTGGCGATCTGCGCACGGCGCTCGCCGGGACCGGCATCGAGTGCGCAGGCGGCGCCGATGCCGTTTGCGAGACGGCTGCCATGGGCGCCGACTGGACAATGGGCGCGATCGTCGGCTGCGCGGGGCTGCCGCCGGTGATGGCCGCGATTGCTCAGGGCGGGACGGTGGTGCTCGCCAACAAGGAGCCGCTGGTGTCGGCGGGCGACGTCATCCTCGAAGCGGCGCGGGTGCATGGCGCCACGCTGTTGCCGTGCGATTCGGAGCATAATGCGATCTTTCAATGCTTCGATTTCGAGCGTCCGGAAAGCGTCCGCCGGATCATCCTGACCGCGAGCGGCGGGCCGTTTCGCGACAAGAGCCTCGCCGAGATGCGGGCGATGACGCCGGCCCAGGCGGTCGCGCATCCCAATTGGTCGATGGGCGCCAAGATTTCGGTCGATTCGGCGACGTTGATGAACAAGGGCCTCGAGCTGATCGAAGCCGCGCGGCTGTTTCCGATCGATCACGATCGGATCGAGATCATCCTTCACCGCCAGTCGGTGATCCATTCGCTGGTCGATTATGTCGACGGATCGATGCTCGCCCAGCTCGGGCCGCCCGATATGCGCACGCCGATCGCCTATTGCCTCGCCTGGCCCGATCGGATGGCGACGCCGATGGCGCCGCTCGATCTGGTCGCGATCGGCCAGCTCGATTTCGAAGCGCCCGATCCGGTGCGCTTCCCCGCGCTCAGGCTCGCGCGCGAGGCGCTCGACGCGGGCGGCGCCCGGCCGGCCATTCTCAATGCCGCCAACGAAGTCGCGGTGGCAGCATTTCTCGCCGGGCGCATTGGCTTCCTCGAAATTGCCGCAATCGTCGCCGATACACTGGCGGGCTACGATCCGGTGGCGCCGGAGACGCTCGACGGCGTGCTGGCCGTCGATGCCGAAGCCCGGCGTCTGGCGAGTGAGCGTGTGAAGGATTGCGTCGCTTGAGCGAGACCCCCGGCCTGTTCTTGACCCTGCTCGCCTTTGCGCTGGTGATCGGTCCGCTCGTGTTCCTGCACGAGCTCGGCCATTATCTTGCCGGGCGGATTTTTGGTGTGAAGGCCGATGAATTCTCGATCGGATTCGGGCGGGAGGTGTTCGGCGTCAGCGATTCGCGCGGCACCCGCTGGAAGTTCGGCTGGATCCCGCTGGGCGGCTATGTGAAATTCGCCGGCGACATGGACCCGTCGAGCCGGGCCGATCCCGAATGGATCATGCTGCCGCCCGAGGAGCGCGCGCGCACTTTTCAGGCCAAGGCGATCTGGCAACGGGCGATCATCGTGGCGGCAGGTCCGGTCACCAATTTTCTCATTGCGATCGTCATCCTCAGCGGTTTCGCGATCGCGTTCGGCGATCTGCGCACCCCCGCCGTGGTCGGTTCGGTGGCCCCGGGGAGCGCGGCGCAGGCGGCGGGCCTTCGGCCGGGCGACCGGATCACCGCGCTTGGCGGCCGGCCGGTCGACACCTTCCAGGACATGATCCGCTACGTCCAGATTCGCCCGGGCCAGTCGGTCCGGATCGATTTCGAACGCGGCGGCACCCCGCTCGCGCGCGACGTAGTGGTCGGCACGGTGATCGAGCGTGACCGCTTCGGCAACGAACCGCGAATCGGCCGGCTGGGAATTGGCAACACCGCCGCCCGCTTCGTGCCGGTCAGCCCGATCGAAGCCCCGGTCGTCGCGGTTCGAAAGACCGGCGAGATACTGGGGATGATGGGCGACGTGATCGGCCAGATCATTTCGGGTCGTCGCTCGGTCAAGGAATTGGGTGGCCCGCTCAGCATCGCCAAGGTATCGGGCGAGCAGATGGCGCTCGGCGCGTCGCAGTTCGTGTTCCTGATCGCGCTGGTGTCGATTAATCTTGGATTCATCAATTTGTTGCCAGTCCCGGTTCTCGATGGCGGCCATTTGCTGTTCTACGCGATCGAGGCGGTACGCCGTCGACCGCTTGATCCCAGCGTGCAGGAATGGGCATTCCGGGGAGGGCTGGCGGCAGTTTTGGGACTGATGGTGCTGGTGACATTCAACGATCTTGGGTCGTTGGGGCTCTGGAACCGGCTGGCCGGGTTGATAGGTTGATCCGCTTCGGGCAGGGCAATCGCGCCGTGCAGGGCATAATTTATCCGTTTGGGGTGGAATGGTGACAACGACCAAGGGTTATAAATTCGGCACGCGTGCCGTGGCGTTGCTGATGGCCGGCACCGTCCTCGCGGGCATGCCCGGCCTGGCCCTGGCGCAAACTGCGCCGGCGACGCCCGAGCAGACGCCGGCGACCCCCCAGCCGGCGGCAGTGGTGCCCGTCGCGCCCGATCCCGCGGTCAAGGTGATCAAGTCGCTGCGTGTCGAAGGATCGCAGCGGATCGAGCCGGAGACCGTGCTTTCGTATACCAAGCTGCGGATCGGGCAAACGTTCAACAATGAATCGCTCGATCAGGCGATCAAGGATCTGCTGGCGAGCGACCTGTTCGCCGACGTCGCGATCGACGGGGTACAGACCGGCGATCTCGTGCTGCGGATCCGCGAGAACCCGATCATCAACCGCGTGCTGCTCGAGGGCAACAAGCGGCTCAAGTCCGACAAGATCCAGAAGGAAATCAAGCTCGCGCCGCGGCAGATTTTCACGCGTTCGGCGGTTCGCCTCGATATCGGCCGGATCATCGAGCTTTATCGGCGGCAGGGTCGTTTCGCGGCGTCGGTTTCGCCCAAGATGGTCGCGCTCGACCAGAATCGCGTCGATGTCATCTTCGAGATCAACGAAGGGCCGAAATCCAAGGTTCGCCAGATCAACATCATCGGCAACGAGAAATTCTCGGACGGCAAGCTGCGCGCCCAGATGGCGACCAAGCAGGCGAGCCTGCTGACGATGCTGAGTTCGAATACCAGCTATGATCAGGACCGTCTGGCCTATGACCAGCAGAAGCTTCGCCAATTCTATCTGACCGAAGGCTATGCCGATTTCAAAGTGACCTCGGCAGTGGCCGAACTCACGCCCGACAAGCGCGATTTCATCATCACCTATGTCGTCGAAGAGGGGAAGCGCTATCATTTCGGCGACATCACCGTCGACAGTGATATCCGCGATTTCGACAACAAGAAGCTCGCCGCCGGCCTGGTTGCCAAGAAGGGCGACTGGTACAACGCCAAGAAGGTCGAGGATTCGGTCGAGGGGATCAACCAGGCCGCCGGTCTGTTCGGCTATGCCTTTGCCGAAGTGAACCCCGAGTTCCAGCGTGACGCCGATGCGCTGACGATGTCGATCAATTTCCACATCGCCGAGGCACAGCGCACCTATGTCGAGCGTATCGACATCAACGGCAATACGGTGACGCAGGACAAGGTGATCCGCCGCGAAATCCGCCTGACCGAGGGCGACGCCTTCAACAGCTTCCAGGTCAAGCGATCGCAGGACAGGATCAACTCGCTCGGCTTTTTCCAGGATAAGCTTGAAATCCAGCAAAAGCCCGGATCGGCACCCGACCGCGTCGTGCTCGAAACCAATGTCGAGGAAAAATCGACCGGCGAACTCAATCTCTCGGTCGGCTTCTCGAGCCTCGAGCAGTTCATCGTCACGGCATCGATCCGGCAGCGCAATTTCCGGGGCAAGGGCCAGGAATTGCGGGCGAGCGCCAATTATTCGAGCTATTCGAAGTCGCTCGAGCTCGGGTTCACCGAACCCTATCTGTTCGACCGCAATATCGCGATCGGTGGCGATATCTTCAGGCGCGACTATAATTCCTTCAACTTCATCGGTAACACGCGACAGACCACCTATTCGCAGGTCTCGACCGGGTTCCAGATCAGGGTCGGTATCCCGCTCACCGAATATTGGTCGCTGTCGGGCCGCTACGGACTGAACTACGATCAGGTCGGTCTTGATCAGGCCACCTATTTTACCAACGGGGTGTGCGATCCGCTGAAGGCCGGTCGCTATCTCTGCGACGCGATCGGCAACCGGGTGACGTCGTCGGTCGGCTACTCGCTGATCTACGACAGCCTCAACAGCCGATTGCGGCCGACCGGCGGCCACCGCGTGATCCTCAGCCAAGATTTCGCCGGCCTCGGTGGCGATGTCCGCTATCTTCGCTCGCGGTTCGAGGCCGACAAATACTGGAACGTCGGCAAGGGCTTCATCTTCTCGGTCGGGCTCGAAGGCGCCTATATCTTCCCGCTCGAAAGCAGCCGGGGCCCCGGTATCGACGCCGTCCGGATCAACGACCGCTATTATCTCGGCGAGCCGCAGTTCCGCGGGTTCGACATTCGCGGCGTGGGCCCGCGCGTCCAGCGTCTGCCCTATTCGACCGATGCGAACGGCAACCAGATCCTGATCACCGACCGTCGCCAGATCGTCGACGACGCGCTGGGTGGCCGGGCCTATTATCTCGGGCGTGTCGAACTCGAAATCCCGTTGGGGGCTGGCGCGCGCGAGCTTGGGCTTCGGCCGTCGATCTTCATGGATTTCGGCGCGCTGTTCGGGGTGACCCGGCCACTGCCGACCGCGACCTTCCCGACATCGGTGGACGCCACCACCGGTGCGGTGACCGTCCTGCCGCTGATCCAGCCGTTGCTCGACACGACCGGTCGACCGCTTTATATCGTCGGCACCGAGGATACGGTGAATGCGGGCTTGCTGACGACTTGTACGACCGGCTATTCGGCGACGCTCGGGGGAACGTGTACGGGAACCACCACGAACACGGCGGCGACCAACACCATCGCGCCGTTCCTCGAGCGGTTTGTCGGTAACTCGGCGTCGCCCCGGCTCACCATCGGCGTCGGGGTCAACTGGAACTCGCCGTTCGGGCCGCTCCGGATCAACGTCGCCCATGCGCTTCTCAAGCAGTTTGGTGACGACGACAAGCTCATCACTTTCAATGTAGGGACCCAATTCTGATGAAGACATTTTTCAAAGCCGCCGGCATGGCGGTGGCGCTCGTCGCCGGCATGGCGCTGGCACCGCAAGCGGCCTATGCGCAGTCGGTGACGCTGGTGGTCGATGTCGACCAGCTTTATAAGGACAGCGTCGCGGCCAAGAGCGGCGGCACCCAGCTCGAAGCCAAATACGGCGCCAAGCTGAAGAGCGTCCAGTCGACGCTCGAAACGGCCGTCAAGGGCTGGAACGAGCAGGTCGAAGCCGCCAAGAAGGTCGCCAAGCCCGATGGCTCTTTGCCACCGGCCAACGAGGCCAGCCTGGCTCAGGCACGCCAGACGCTCAACGATTCGAAGTCGGCGTTCGACGAGATGCGCCAGGAAATCCAGTATGCCGACCAATATGTGAAATATCAGATCCTCGACAAGCTGATCCCGATCGCCGAAAAGATACGCAAGGACCGCAAGGCTGGTGCCGTCGTGCCGCGCGGCTCGGTACTGGCCTTCGATCCCGCCAACGATATCACGGCGGTGGCGATGCAGCAGTTGAATGCGACGACGACGACCGTCTCGATCACGCCGCCCCAGCAGCAACAGGCTGCCGCCCCGCCAGCCGGGACGGCGCCCGCACAGCCCGCCAAGTCGCAGCCGCAGACCCGGTGAACGACTCCGTGACGGCAGCGACGCCTTATGCGCTCGATATCGGGCGTGTAATGGCGGCGCTGCCGCACCGTTATCCGATGCTGCTGGTCGATCGGGTCGAGTCGCTGATACTCGACCGGTCGATCACGGCAATCAAGGCGGTGACGATCAACGAAGGCTTTTTTCAGGGGCATTTCCCTGGTCGCCCGATCATGCCCGGCGTGCTGATCGTCGAAGCGCTCGCCCAGGCGGCCGGGGTGCTCGCGGTCGAGAGTCTGGGCCTCGCCGGTTCGGGTAAGCTCGTCTATTTCATGGCGATCGAAGGCGCGAAATTCCGCAAGCCTGTCGAACCAGGCGTGTTGTTGAGGCTCGAGGTCGACTTCGTTCAGAAGCGGTCAAGTGTCTGCAAGTTTGCCGGTAGGGCGCTGGTCGATGGCGTCGTCATGGCCGAGGCAAGTTTCACCGCGATGATCGCTGACCCGCCGCGCGGCTGATCGCGGGTTCGCGTCGCTACCTGTTTCGCTTCTGCGGCCACCGCGCGCAGCGATTGAAGTCAGGCGTTCGTCTCTTGGGGGCGACCGCTCGCCACCAACGGCTGAAAGCAACCGAGGATCAGCCGCTTCGCGTCGAAGGGCGGTTCGCCGGCATTATCCATCCGCGCATCGTGATGCATTTTCTCCTCGGCGGCTTCGAAGAATGCCTTGTCGGGCCAGATCTGCCACGTGAAGACGATCTTTTCCCCCGGTTGGGCGGCCACGGCTTGCCGAAAATCAGTCTGATCGCCATCCGGAATGAAATCTTCCCAGGACTCGACAATTTCGAGGCAGCCATATTCCCTGAAAAAGGCGGCCCCCTTCTCTGCCCAGACGCGATAAGCCTCGCGTTTTTCTTCCGCGACCGGGATGACAAGCCCACAGACATACATCGGTCAAATTCCTTTGTCTTACGAAGGGGCGGCGGCGTCGCGGCGCCAACGGATGTCGCGATAGGCGGCGTCGATCAGGGCATCGAGCGCGGTCGGATCGACCGGCCGATCGAGCCGCAGCTTCACGTGGCGCATCCGCTTGCCGCTTCCCTCGAGCGAGCCGGATCGGGCAGACTGGCGCCGTGAAAGAAGCCGATATTGGCATGCGCCGAAAAGGCGTCGACATAGCCGAAGGCGGCATCGCCGACACAGGCCGTCGGATGACCGTCATGGATCAGTTCGAAGACATCCGGGCCGCAGGCGCGCAGGCGATCGAACCATCGCCGGGCGTGGCGTCGCACCGCACCGTCATCGGCATCGAACCACGCGTCGACGGCGGCGTCGTGCCTGATCGCCGACGGCAGAAGAGAGAGCGCGGTCATCGCCGCAAGTTTGCCACCGCCGACCCTGATCTGTCGAGATCGATCAGGGCCAGAAGCGCTGCCGACGCCCTTTACGCGCGAGCGGCGATCAAGACTTGGCCTTGCTCCTGGCAATCCAGCCCTCGATCTTGCTTTCGAGCACGGGCATCGGCAGCGAGCCGGTGTCGAGCACCTGAGCGTGGAAGGCGCGCGGATCGAAACGGTCGCCAAGCTCGGCCTTTGCCTTGGCCTTGAGCCGGCTGATCGTCAGCTGGCCGATCTTGTAAGCGAGCGCCTGCCCCGGAATGGCGATATAGCGCTCCACCTCGGCGGTCGCGTCGGTTCGCGCCATCGGCGAATTGGCGAGCATATAGTCGATCGCCTGATCGCGGGTCCAACCCTTGGCATGGATGCCGGTATCGACGACGAGCCGCATCGCGCGCAGCATCTCGTCGTTCAGGCCACCCATCCGCTGATAGGGGTCGGTTTCCATGCCCAGCTCATGCCAGAGCGACTCGGCGTAAAGGGCCCAACCCTCGACATAGGCGGTGTCCCCGCCGAACCGCATGAAGGCGGGGAGGGCGGTGTTCTCCTGCGCGAGACTGATCTGGAAATGATGCCCAGGCACGCCTTCGTGGAGGAACAAAGTCTCGGCCTCCCACATGTAACGCGAGGGCAGATCATAGGTGTTGTAGTAGAACACGCCGGGCCGGCTTCCGTCGGGGGTGCCGCCCTGATACGAGCCGCCCGCCTCGGTCTTCTCCTTGAAGGCGGGCACCGGGCGAACCTCGAGAGACGTCTTCGGCACGAGCGAGAATTGCTCGGGAATGCGCTGGTAGATGCGCTTTTCGATCCCGGCATAGAGATCGTGCAGCTGTTCGGCGGAGGTCGGCTGGAACTGCTTGTCGGTTCGCAGAAAGGTGAAGAATTCGGGCAGGGTCCCCTTGAAGCCGGTCTTCTGCTTCTGGATTTCCATCTCTGCGAGGATCCGCTTGACCTCGGCCAGCCCGAGGTCGTGGACTGCCTCGGCCTTGAGCGGCAACGTGGTGTTACTTTCGATCTTATAGTCGTAGAGCGCCGCCCCGCCGGGCAGCGCCGACAGCCCGACGCTATCGCGGGCTACCGGCAGATACGTGTCGGCAAGAAAGTCGCGCATGCGTCGTTCGGCGGGCATGATCACGTCGCGGATCTGTGTTGCATAGGCGGTGCGGAGCCGCGCCTGATCGGCCGCCGATATCGTGTCGGGGAATTTCTTTACCGGTCCGTAAAAGGTCGATTCCTCGACCCCTTCCTTGAGCAGATTGTCGAACTGGCCGATCATGTTGCGCACCACCAGCTTCGGCTGGACGATGCCGTCCTTGATCCCATCGCGGAAATGCCCGATCGCGCGGTCGAGAATCGCCGCATATTCGGCGTTGCGCTTCAGATTATTCTCATAATCGACCAGCGTCTTGAACGGCGCCGCACCGATTCCCGAGGCGAATTCGGGATAGAAAGTCTGGAACCCGAAAAAATGATCGATCGGCAGATCATTCTGGATTTTCAGAAGATTGGGGGCGAAGCCGCGCAGCCCGATCTCGATGCGGTTCTTGAACACATCATAAGCGAGCTGGTCGACCCTGGTGAGCCTGGACCGGTCGATCTGCTTGAGTTGGGCGAGATCGGACTCGTTCGCCTGTCGCTCGGCGGCAAGATAGGCATCGGTAAGATAGTTGCCGAGATGATCGGCATAACGCAGGTCGCCGCGGAAGATCCCCGAAATCGGATTGCGCTTCAGCTCGGCTTCGTCGCTCGCATGGAACAACGCCTTGAGCTTGGCATCCTCGGCGCTGTCGCCCGCCACCGCCGGCTGCGGCGGCAACTGCGCCAGCGCGGCCCCTGGGGCCGCCGCCAACATCAGCGTGACGATCGACAGACTGAGCAGCGGGAATTTCGACAAAGCTTTACTCCTGATTTGGTGCCTTATCGCTATAGCACGCCGCCCCCGCCCGCAACCGGGCAGAGTGAACGCCACCCCTTCCGGCATCTAGCGGAACGGTGGCTCGTTGAAGGCGCGGAGCTTGCGACTGTGGAGCTTTGCCCCCTCGCGCCGTAATTGCTCGCATGCCTCGATGCCGATCTTCATATGTTCGGCGATCGCGCGTTCGTAGAAACGATTGGCCTGGCCGGGGAGCTTGAGTTCGCCGTGCAGCGGCTTGTCCGACACGCACAGCAACGTTCCATAGGGCACGCGAAAACGATATCCCTGCGCGGCGATCGTCGCCGATTCCATGTCGATGCCGACCGCACGCGAAAGCGAGAAGCGCAGCGCCGATTTCGAGTAGCGCAGTTCCCAGTTGCGATCGTCGGTGGTGACGATCGTGCCGGTCCGCAGCCGACGCTTGAGCTCCTCCCCCGACTGGCCCGAGACGATCTCGGCCGCGCGCGCCATCGCCAGCTGGACTTCGGCGATGGCCGGGATCGGGATTTCGGGCGGCAGGACGTCATCGAGGACGTGATCGTCGCGCAGATAGGCGTGGGCGAGAACATAGTCGCCGATCCGTTGGCTGGGCCGCAGCCCGCCGCAATGGCCGATCATCAGCCACGCCTCGGGCCGGACGACCGCGAGATGGTCGCAGATCGTCTTCGCATTCGATGGTCCGACCCCGATATTGACCAGGGTGATGCCCGTGCGATCATCGGCGATCAGATGATAAGCCGGCATCTGATGGCGTCGCCAGGCGCTCGAATCGGCCAGCACCGCCTCGATATCGTCGCCCGCCTTGACGAGTACACCGCCTGCGCCCGACAGCGCGGTGAAGCGGCTGGGGTTGCCGTCTGAGTCGGGGCCCAGTTGCGCGAAGGCCCAGCGGACGAATTCGTCGACATAGCGATGATAGTTGGTAAACAGCACATAGCGCTGGACGTGCTCGGGCGGGGTGCCGGTGTAATGGCGCAAGCGCGCCAGCGAAAAATCGGTGCGCAGCCCGTCGAACAGCGCGAGCGGTCGCACCTGCATGGGGTTGTCCCACAGCCCGTCGGCGATTTCGTCGCCGATATGGGCAAGCTCGGTCGCGGGAAAGAAACGCGCCAGTTCGCTCGCCGAGACGGCGTCGAGGCTCAACGCGTGGCCGGGATCGAGGACATAGGGGAAAGGGATTTCCTGCCGGCCCACCACCGCCTGAACCTCGACGTCATAATCCTCGATCAGCAGGGTCAACTGCTCGGTCAGATAGCCGGCAAACAGCGCCGGCTTGGTAACGCTGATCTTGTATTCGCCAGGCGTCACCAGCCGTCCGAAAGACCGCAGCGGGGCGGGCCGTTCGGCGCCGCCGCGATAGAATAACCTGATTTCGGGATAGGCGAACGATCCGTCGGTCCGCGACTCGGGCGGCGGGACGGTACCATCGTCGAGATAGGCGGTCAGCGCTGCCTGAAGGCGGGCGACCGCGTCTGAATAAAGCCGGTCTAACTCGGCGACGATGGCGGCGGCATTGCTCATGCAACGCCGCTAATCGAGCCAAACCGGGCTGGCAAGCACCAGCCCGGCATCACGGCGACGTTTGGAGTCAAACGGGCCTATTTGGCCTTGGCCGGCGTCTCTTCGGTCTCGCGCAGCCTGCTGACACCATAGGCCGCGCCAGCGGCGGCGACAGCCACGCCCCCGGCAATGGCGGCGGCGGCAAGGGGGCGCTCCTTGATCGCATCGACGGTGGATTCGACGGCCTCTTCGATGACTTCCTGGGCGCGCTCGAGGAAGGACTTGCCCTCCTCAACTGCGTGTTCGGCAGCATTGACGACGGTTTCGGCGATCGGCTTGATCGTCTCGTCGGGCTTGGTGGGGGTCTCGGTCATGGGCGTTGCTCCTTGGGCGGAATCGGCATTGCTGTCAGAACGACGAGACGACGCGCGGGTTCCCCCGGTCAAGCGCAATGCGGCGGGCCGGGCGCTTAATCCGCCCGTGCCCGCCGCCAAGGCCATCACATCGACTCGAGCATATGCTCGGCCGAGCTCACCTTGAATTCGCCGGGGCCTTCGATGTTGAGCTGGGTGACGACACCGTCATCGACGAGCATCGAGAAACGCTGGCCGCGTGTTCCCATGCCGAACTTGCTGCCGTCCATCGTCAGGCCGACCGCCTCGGCAAAGGCGGCATTGCCGTCGGCCAGCATCGTCACCTTGTCGCCGGCAGCGGCACTCGTGCTCCACGCGCCGAGGACGAAGGCGTCGTTGACGGCGGTGCAGGCGATTTCGTCGACGCCCTTTGCCTTGAACTCGGCGGCCTTGTCGACGAAGCCGGGCAGATGCTTGGCCGAGCAGGTCGGCGTGAAGGCGCCGGGGACCGAGAACAACGCGACCTTGCGGCCCTTGAAATAGCTATCGCTGTCGACCGCCTCGGGGCCATGCTCGGTGGGCTTGGTGAAAGTGACATGGGGGAGCTTGTCGCCAACCTTGATCGTCATCGCTCGGCATCCTTCTGCTGGTTCGGGTGACGCCCATCTAGGGGAGGATCAGCCAAGATTGAAGCGGTCCAGACGGGGCCGTCGAATAATTCCGCGCGGTCGAGGACAGGGCTTTGGCGGGCGCGACGTCTGGCCTATAGTCCGTGCAATGAGCGACGCGGCTTTCCTGACCGGTCAGTTTCTTCTGGCAATGCCCGGTATCGGCGATCCCAGGTTCGATCGCGCGGTGATCGCGATGTGCGCCCATGATCGCGAGGGTGCGATGGGGATCGGCATCGGCGCCGAGATCGAGGATCTGCGGTTGCACGAGCTGCTCCATCAATTCGATATCGACTCGCACGGCGCGCCCGATGCTCCGATCCTGCTGGGCGGCCCCGTGGAGCCGGGGCGGGGTTTCGTCGTGCATTCGGCGGATTGGGGTGGGCAGGACACCATCGATGTCGCCGGTCGCTGGTCGCTGTCGGGGACGCTCGACGTGCTGCGGGCGATCGCTGCGGGCAAGGGGCCGTCGCGGTGGCTGGTGGCGCTTGGCTATGCGGGCTGGTCGGAAGGGCAGCTCGATGCCGAACTCGCCCGTCCCGGCTGGCTTTCGATCGAGATGGATCCGGCGGTGATGTTCGCCTCGGCTGCCTGCGATCGCTGGGCGTGCGCGCTCGAAAGCGCCGGCGTCGATCCGCGGCTGCTGTCGAGCCAGTCGGGAACCGCCTGACCCGGCGCATGATATATAAAGATATCTTTATATTTGATCTCGGGGCGCCAAATGGCTAAGGGCGGCGTGATCGAACGCATCCGCGCGCTCGTCTCAGTTCACTCCCGGGAGATTTCCAGTGGCCACCAACGTTCTCGAGCGCACCGACTATGTCGTTGCCGACATCAGCCTTGCCGATTTCGGCCGCAAGGAAATCAACATCGCCGAAACCGAAATGCCCGGCCTGATGGCGCTGCGCGAGGAATTCGGCGATTCGAAGCCGCTGACCGGCGCACGCATCACCGGATCGCTCCACATGACGATCCAGACCGCCGTGCTCATCGAAACGCTGACCGCGCTCGGCGCGCAGGTCCGCTGGGCCACCTGCAACATCTATTCGACGCAGGACCATGCCGCTGCCGCGATCGCCGCGACCGGCGTGCCGGTGTTCGCGATCAAGGGCGAGAGCCTCGCCGATTATTGGAATTACGTCGGCGACATTTTCAACTGGGATGACGGCACCGGTCAGACCTGCAACATGATCCTCGACGACGGTGGCGACGCGACGATGTTCGCGCTCTGGGGCGCCAAGCTGGAAGCCGGTCACAGCTTCCCCGAGCCCGAGAATGAGGAAGAAGTCGAGATGCAGCGCGCGGTGAAGGAATTCATCGCCAGGAAGCCCGGCTATCTCACGGAGACCGTCAAGAACATCAAGGGCGTGTCGGAAGAGACCACCACCGGCGTTCACCGCCTCTACGCGATTGCCAAGAAGGGCGAGCTCCCGTTCCCCGCGATCAACGTCAACGACAGCGTCACCAAGTCGAAGTTTGACAATCTCTATGGCTGCAAGGAATCGCTGGTCGACGCGATTCGTCGCGGCACCGATGTGATGCTGGCCGGCAAGGTCGCGACCGTCGCCGGCTTCGGCGATGTCGGCAAGGGCTCGGCCCAGTCGCTCCGCAACGGCGGCGCGCGCGTCCTCGTTACCGAGATCGACCCGATCTGCGCGCTGCAGGCGGCGATGGAGGGTTTCGAGGTCGTGACGATGGAAGAAGCGGTCACCCGCTCGGACATTTTCGTCACTGCCACCGGCAATGCCGACGTCATCACCGCCGATCACATGGCGGCGATGAAGAACATGGCGATCGTCTGCAACATCGGCCATTTCGACAGCGAGATCCAGATTTCGGCGCTGTCGAACTACAAATGGACCGAGGTGAAGCCGCAGGTCGATCTCGTCGAGTTCCCCGACGGAAAGCAGATTATCATTCTTTCCAAGGGTCGCCTCGTGAATCTTGGGAACGCAACGGGCCATCCGTCGTTTGTCACTTACCAAGAAGCAGGCCGATTATATCGGCGTGCCGGTCGAGGGGCCGTTCAAGCCCGACCATTATCGTTACTGAGGTCTAACCCATTCCGGGTTGACAGCATCGGGGGCCGCGTTCGTAGGGACGCGGCCCCCTTTTAATTTTTCTCCAATTTTCCAACGTCTCGCGGGCTGCGATAGCCAACGGCGATCGATTGCGCTGATCGGGCCCGACAAAGATCGATGCTTGGCCTTGAGCCGCGGATTTGATCTTATCATTCTGTAATATCAGTATCTTTGTTGACCCGTCGGCGCCGGCCGTCGACGGGTTCGGCGCCGCTCGCACGCTCAAGCCGTGCCGCGCTGGCATCGGACAAAAAAGTTCCATCTCGCGCGAAAAATTCTTGAGATGTTTCAGACATGCAACATGCAGCCCAAAGGCTTTATTGCTGAATTGTGTCCAGCTTTTGAAGACGATATCCAAGTGGTTGGCGCCGCTTCAGGACTGACAGGAGCTCGGCAATGACGGCAAGCATCCGACGGTCGATCCGTTAGCCGGTGATTGGAATTTAGGGGCCGGGTTGGATTTAATCCGCTGGGCTGAAGCGGCCTGGCCACGATAAAACGAGTGTGATAAATATAACACAACGATGAATTAATGTCAATTTAACAATTGCTTGACTGCTCAAAGTTCGCAAAAATGGAGCAGCATTCAATTTTTTCAGGGGTGTTCATTTATGCGTAATCAGCCATCTAACGCACGCGCACGGGATCTGACGATCAGCGCATCGATCCTCGCGCTTTCGCTTGCTGCATTTGCGGCGCCAGCGTCGGCTCAGTCGACCGGAGGCAACGGTCCGGCGGTCAGCGTCGTCGGCGACGAAGCGCCGATCAAGGCCGATCAGGCCCCCAATGCCGGTGGCGACATCGTCGTCACCGGATCGCGTATCCCGCGTCCCAACCTGGAGTCGGGCCAGCCGACGCTGGTGATCGACAGCAAGTTCATCGACGAGCGCGGCTACACCAACGTCGCCGACGCGCTCAAGTCGCTGCCGTCGTTCGGCGTGCCTGGCAGCAGCCGCGTCGGCGGGCAGGCCGGCGCGTTCGGGTCGGGCCAGAGTTTCCAGAATTTCTTCGGCCTTGGTGACCAGCGCACACTGACGGTCGTCAATGGTCGTCGTTTCGTGAGTTCGAACAGCGCTTCGATCTTCGGACCGACGGGTGCCGGCTCGCAGGTCGACTTCAACGTGCTGCCGACGATCCTGGTGGATCGCGTCGAGACAATCGCCATCGGCGGCGCGCCGATCTATGGCTCGGATGCGATCGCCGGCACGATCAACGTCATCACCAAGCGGAACTTTTCCGGGCTTCAGCTCGACACCCAATATGGCATTTCCGAACGCGGTGACGGTGCCGATTTCCGCGTTCGTGGCCTCGCCGGCTTCAATTTCGCTGGAGGCCGCGGCAACATCACCATTGCCGGTGAATATAACCAGCAGGACGGCCTGACGAATGCTGAGCGGCCCGGGCTCAACAGCTTCTTCACAACACCGCTCGATCCCGCATCGCCGTTCAGAAACACCTATATTACCGATCGCCGCATCCCCGCGCTCAGCCAGTATGGGGTGCCTCTGGTCAATGACAGCATCGGATTCCCGCTGTCGCCCGCGCAAGCTGCGGCCTTTGGCGGCCAGCCGAGTGTGACCAACGCGGCGGGGCAGCCGCTCGGCTTTGACATCACCGGCAATCTCGTACCGATCGACTTCGGCCAGCAGACGGGCAACCTGATCAATTTCAACGGCGGCAACGGGTTCGTCCTGCCCGGCAATCTGCTGAGCCCGGTGCGGCGCTATCTCGCCACGGCAGTCGGCGAGTTCAAGCTCACCGATAACATCCGCCTGTTCGGCGAGGCTTGGTATGCGAATAGCCGCGGAGAGCAGCTCCGTGATCAGCCGGTCTACAATACCGGCCTGTTCGACGTTGCGGGCGCACCCGATGGCAACCTCATCCTGAGTGTAGACAATCCCTATCTCAACGCTGCCGCTCGACAGACGATCATCGCTTCACTCGCCAGCAATCCGGCAACCGATGCGGCACCCGGCACCTTCTATCTTGGCCGCGCGAATACCGATCTCGTGTCGGGGGCGGGGGCGTCGACCGTCGAACTCTACCGCTTCGTCGGCGGCGCAGACGGCAGCTTCCGCGCGCTCGGCCGCGATATCAGCTTCGAAATATCGGGCAATTACGGTCGGTCGACCACCCAGGGCAGCGAGCGCGTTCTGGTTCAGCAGAATTTCGCCAATGCGCTGAACGCGGTCCGCGACGGTAGCGGCAATATCGTCTGCGCGCCTGGCTACACCAACGCCAACATCGCCACGATCAGCAGCACCTGTGCGCCGATCAATCCCTTTGGACAGCAGATTTCCCAGGCTGCGCGTGACTATGTGACGACCACGGCCGATCCGCGGGAAATCAACGAGCAATGGGTGATCAACGCCAACTTCTCCACCAACCTGTTCAGGGTGTGGGGCGGCGATGTCGGGTTCGTGGCGGGTTATGAGCACCGCAACGAATCGGCCGACTTCAATCCCGGCCTGTTCTATTTCGGTGAGGTCGATCCGACCGATCCGACCAACCGGACGCAGTTCGGCCGCTCGATACCGATCGACGCGGTCGCCGGCAGCTTCAACACCGACGAGTTCTTCACCGAACTGCGCGTCCCGCTGATCGATGCCGATGTCGGGATCCCGGCGATACGCGCGCTCGAACTCCATGGCGCGGCGCGGTACATCGACAATTCTCTGGCCGGCAGCGACTGGACCTATACCGGTGACCTCCGCTGGGAAGTCGTCAAGGGCCTGGCGTTTCGCGCCAACTATACCCGCGCCGTGCGGGCACCGGCGGTGACCGAACTGTTCAACCCGACCAGTGCGATCTTCACAACGGCGAACGATCCATGCGATTCGCGTTTCTTGACGTCGGGCCCCAATCCCGCCGTTCGGCAGGCGAACTGCGCCGCTGCCGGTCTGCCGACCAACTTCCAGTCGAATATCGTCGATTTCACCACGCGGGGTTCGCTGTCTGGGAATACCGGTCTTCGGAACGAGATTTCGGATGCGACCACATTCGGCGCGATCCTCCAGCCGCCGATGATTCCGGGGCTGAGCATTACTGCCGACTGGGTCAATGTCCGTTTGCGCGGGGCGATCGAGGCGCTTGATGCCGATCAGGTGCTGCAGGGCTGCTATGACAACAACACCTATCCAACGACGCTTTGTTCCAATTTCACGCGTGACGCCGCCGGCCAGATCACCTTCATTCAAACCGGCTATGCCAATGCGGCTTCGCGTCAGTTTCGCGGGGTCATCGCGCAGCTGACCTATGAACGGAATACGCCGTTTCTCGGCGCGTCGAGTTCGGTGTCGTTCAACGGGTCGTATCAATATATCGACAAGCTCGAGGTGCGCGTCGGTGCGGGTGATCTGACGACGCTGCGCAACTCGATCGGCTATTCGCCACACAAGGCGACGGTCAACGTCGCTTACCGCAACAAGGGGTTCTTCTGGACCGGTCAGTGGCAATATTATGGGGCGACCAAGAACGATCCCGATGCCGCGCCCAACGCCTATGAATATCCGGACGTGGGATCGACCAGCTATTTCAACTCCTCGATCGGTACGACGATCGACAAGAAGCTGACGCTGCAATTTGTCGTCAACAATCTGTTCGATACCGGCGCACCTTTCCCGGTCCCCGCGAATGGCGGCACGGTGACCTATTTCGACGGAGTTTTCGGTCGAAACTTCCGGGTCTCGGCATCGGTTAAATTCTGACGCGCTGGATCACCGGTGGATGATTTGGGCGGGATCGGCAGTGCCGGTCCCGCTTTTTTTACGGCGATCCGTGGCGTCCCTGCTGTAACGCATCATCCGCAACGGTGCTTAATCTGCGGGGGGCGCGCCAGCCCATTGGGAATTGCGTCATGCCCCGCTATCAGCGGGAGCGATGATGGCCTTATCGACCTTCGCGAGCGTGATCGCGGGCGCCGTCCTGGCACTGCTGGTCGGAGTGGCCGGATGGACGCTTTACCTCGGCCTGCGCGCGCGGGGTGGCAGCCGGATGCTGGCCGACAGCAATGGCCGGCTCGAAGCCTTGATCGAATCGGCGCCCGCGGTGGCGATGATCGTCCGCGCCGATGGCCGGATCGACATGCCCGATCGGCTTGCCCGCTGGTTCGGGCTCGACACACCGGTGCGCTATCTAGCTGACCTTGGCGCTGCAACGACGGGCCTTGCCGCCGCTGACCTTGCCGGCCTGAGCGACGACATCGCAACCACGCAGAAATCGGCCCGCGCCTTCACTCGAACGGTCCGTGCGCAGGGGTCGTCGCGCGCGCTGATGATTCACGGCCAGCGGGCCGCGCGCGCGATGCAGGCGCCCGGCGGAGTGGTGTTGTGGGTGTTCGATGCGACCGACAGCGACGCGGACATCACCAGACTGGCAGCGGAAAATGCGCGCATTCAAACGGCATATGATGCGTTGACCGGGCTGATCGAGGCAGCGCCGATGCCGATGTGGTACCGCGCGCCCGACATGCGGCTGATGATCGTCAATTCAGCCTATGTTGCCGCCGTCGAAGCAAGCAATGCCGAGGATGTCGTCGCGCGCGGGCTCGAACTGGTGGAAGGCGCGGGCACCGGCGGCCCGCTGGCGAGCGCCGTCGCCGCCCGCGATTCGAACCGGCCGCAGATGCAGGCCTTGCCGGCGACGATAAAGGGGGCGCGGCGGATGCTGCGGGTGTTCAACGTGCCGTTGCCGACCGGCGGCGTGGCGGGGTTCGCGGTCGATATCGACGAGCTCGAGCAGGCTCGATCGGGGATCAAGCGCTTTGCCGAGGCGCAGCGCGCGCTGCTCGACCGGCTGTCGGCGGGGGTCGTCCAGTTCGGCGCCGATCGGGCGATGGTGTTCTGCAACCAGCCGTTCCGGCGGATGTTCGCGATGCGCGCCGAATGGCTGGCCGACCGGCCCGAATTCGATCGCGTGCTCGAACGCATGCGCGAGGCCAACCGCCTGCCCGAAGTCCGCGACTTTCCAAGCTGGAAGGCCGAGCGGCGCGACTGGTTCCTGACGGCGGATGCCCAGATCGAGGAGCAATGGCACCTGCCTGCGGGCATGCATCTGCGCGTCGTCGCGCAACCGCTGCCCGATGGCGGGTTGCTGCTGATCTTCGAGGACCAGACCGAACAGTTCCAGCTCGCCAGCGCGCGCGACACGCTGTTGCGCGTGCGCACCGCCACCTTCGACAATCTGTTCGAGGCGCTCGGCGTGTTTGCGGCCGACGGGCGGCTGCAGCTCTGGAACAACCGCTTCCGGCTGACCTGGGGGTTCGAGGAGGAGTTTCTGGCCAGTCATCCGCGCGTCGACGTGCTCGCCACGGCGGCCGCAGCCAAGCTCGCGAGTGCCGGCAAATCGGTGCTGATCAGCGAACTGGTCCGATCGGCCACGGTCGAGCGCATTCAGCGGGGCGGCAATCTTGCCTTTGTCGACGGCCGGCATTTCGAGTTCGCCGCCGTACCGCTCCCCGACGGCAACGCGCTGTTCACGATGATCGACGTCACCGACAGCCGCAAGATCGAGCATGCCCTGCGCGACCGCAACGTGGCTCTGGAGGCCGCCGACCGGGTCAAGACCGCGTTCGTCGCCAATATGAGCTATGAACTGCGCACCCCGCTGACGTCGATCAGCGGCTTCGCCGAGATGCTGAAGGGCGGCTATGGCGGCGCGCTGCCGCCAACGGCCACCGAGTATGTCGCGGCGATCCTCGAATCGGTCGAACGCTTGAGCGGCCTGGTCGACGATGTGCTCGATCTGACGCAGAGCGATGGCGCGCAGCCGCCCGTCGAGCGGGCCGACGTCGCGCTCGAACCGCTGGCGCGCGCGGTGGCGGAAAAGCTGGGCGACATGATCGCGGCGCGCCATCTCGATTTCGCGCTCGAGTGCCTCCCGACCGCGGGCAGCGTGCCGGGCGATACCAAAAGGCTGGGGCAGGTGATCGACAATCTGCTGCGCCACGCGATATCGGGCACCGCCAAGGGGGGCAGGGTGTTGCTGCATCTCGACGGCACCGCCGATGCCGCGCGGATCGTCGTTTCGGACAATGGCCGCGGGATGAGCGCCAAGGCGATCGCCAAGGCGTTCGATCGCTTCGCCGAGCCCGGCATCACGCGCAGCGGCGAACGCGCGCTCGGGCTCGGGCTGCCGCTCGCCAAGCAATTCGTCGAGGCGCATGGGGGCACGATCGCGCTGGTATCGGAGCGCGGGCAGGGCACGCTGATCACCGTCAGCCTGCCGCGCACACGACCATGACAGCGAGCGCCGAGGCGGCAATCGACCTCGCCGATGCCGCCGCCACCCACGATCTAGGCACCCGGCTCGCCGCACTGGTGGCGCCAGGCGATGTGGTGACGCTCGCGGGGCCGCTCGGGGCAGGCAAGACCAGCCTTGCGCGCGGTCTGCTCGCCGCGCTTGGCCTGCCGGGCGAAGCACCGTCGCCGAGCTTCGCGATCGTTCAGCCCTATGCCCCCCCGGAAACGACGATCCCCGTGCTCCACGTCGATCTCTACCGGATCGACGATCCGGCCGAGATCGAGGAACTGGGGCTCGACGAAGCCGGCGGCGAGACCCTGCTGCTGGTCGAATGGCCCGAACGCGCGGGGGCGGACGTCTGGCCCGATGCGCTTCGGCTGTCGTTCGCGATGGCGCCGACGGGCGGTCGTATCTTGACAGCGCACGTCCCGCCGCCATGGAAGGCGCGATGGTCCCGGTTATGAACCCCCCCACCGCCGCCGATGATTTCCTCGCCGCCAGCGGTTGGGCTGGATCGAGCATCGCCCCGCTCGCCGGCGACGCCTCGTTCCGCCGCTATTTCCGGGTCGCCGAGGGCGCCCGCCGCGCCGTGCTGATGGATGCACCGCCACCGCACGAGGACCCGCGCCCGTTCATCGACATCGCGACCTGGCTCCATGAGCGCGGATTCGCCGCGCCGGCAATCCTTGCTGCCGATCTCGCCCATGGCCTCGTGCTGATCGAGGATTTCGGCGATGATCGCATGCGCGAGGCGATCGATGCCGATCCCGACGCGGCGCTGGGGCTCTATACCATCGCGGTCGACCTGCTGGTCGACCTCCACCGCCACGATCACGCCCCGCTCGCCGCCTATGACCGCGCCGTTCTGCACCGCGAGGCGGCCCTCATGACCGAATGGTATTGTCCGGCGGTCGGGATCGAGGCCGATGTCGCCGGCTATCGCGCTGCGTGGGACGCCGTGTTCGATCTCGCCCTGCCGCAGCGGCCGGTCACCGTGCTGCGCGATTATCATGCCGAGAACCTGATGCTGATCGGCGCGCGCGGACTTGGCCTGCTCGATTTCCAGGACGCTCTGGCGGGCCATGCCGCCTATGACCTCGTCTCGCTGCTGCAGGATGCCCGCCGCGACGTCGAGCCGGCGATCGAGGCGGCGATGATCGATCGCTACATCCAAGCGACTGGCGCGGGCGCCGATTTCGACGCTGCCTATCATATCCTCGGTGCCCAGCGGAACGCCAAGATCATCGGTATCTTCACCCGGCTCTGGCAGCGTGACGGCAAGCCGCGTTACCCGAGCCTGTGCCCGCGCGTCTGGGGCTATCTCGAGCGCGATCTGGCGCACCCCGCGCTGGCGCCGGTGGCGGCGTGGTTCGCGGCGACGATCCCGCCCGATCGGCGCGGCGATCCGATGCTGATCGGCGCGGCGTGACCACGCGGACGCTCGCCATCCGGCCCGATTCGGGCGGGCTCGTGCCCGAAACGGCGATGATCATGGCGGCGGGGCTGGGCAAGCGGATGCGCCCGCTGACGGCCACGCGGCCCAAGCCGCTCGTCGAGGTCGCCGGCAAGCCGCTGCTCGATCATGTCCTCGATCGCCTGCGGGCGGCGGGAGTGAAGCGGGCGATCGTCAACGTCCATTATCTCGCCGATGCGCTCGAGGCGCATCTGCGCAAGCGGGTCAACGGCATCGAGATCGTCATTTCGGACGAGCGCGCGCAGCTGATGGAAACCGGTGGCGGGCTCGTCCAGGCACGCCATCTGATCGGCGACAAGCCTTTCGTCGCGGTCAACAGCGACAATCTGTGGATCGACGGGCCGATCGACGCGATCGGTTCGCTGGCGGCGCGGTGGGACGACGCGACGATGGACGCGCTGCTGCTAATGATCCCGCTCGCGCGCGCGCACTGCCATGCCGGGCAGGGCGACTTCCACCTCGATGCCCATGGCCGGATCACCGGCCGCCGCCGCCGCGCGCGGCTTGCCCCGTTCGTGTGGACCGGCGTCCAGATCCTGTCGCCGCGGCTGATCGCCGACTGGCCCGAGGGGCCGTTCTCGACCAATCTGTTCTGGGACCGTGCGATTGCCGCCGGGCGTGCCTTTGGCGTCGTGCATCAGGGGCTGTGGTTCGACGTTGGCACCCCGGCCGCAATCGCCCGGACCGAGGCCATCCTCGCCGATGGCTGAGCGGGGCGGCCCGCATCTTTACACGATCCCCGCGCACCGGGCGTTTGCCGATGCGCTCGCCGCCGGCCTGATCCGGCGCTACCGGGGCGATCCGCTGCGGCTGGCGCGCGGGACGGTGCTGCTCCCCAACAATCGCGCCAAGCGGACGATCACCGATGCTTTCGTCCGCGCGAGCGGCGGCGGGTTGTTGCTGCCCCGGCTGGTCGCGATCGGCGACGCCGATCCCGAAGAGGCACTGGCCGCCGCGATCGATCCTGCCGACGCTGCCGAGCCGGTCCCGCCTGCGGTCGCGCCGCTGGCGCGCCGAATGATCCTCGCGCGGCTGGTGAGCGAGGAGCGCGCGGCGGGCGGCGTGCCGATCGACGCGGCCGAGGCGGTGCGGCTGGCAGGCGATCTTGCGCGTACGCTCGATCAGTTGCTCGTCGAGCAGGTCGATCCGGCGCGCCTGTCTCATCTCAGCGTTGCCGAGGGGTTGTCCGAGCATTGGCAACGCGCGCTGGCGATATTTCAGCTGCTGCTCGATCGCTGGCCACGGGCGCTCGCCGATCGCGGTCAGATCGACCTTGCCGAGCGCCGGACGCGGCTGCTCGGCCGGCTCGGCGACCGTTGGCGCGCGGCGCCGCCCGAGGGCTTCGTCTGCGCCGCCGGGATCACCGCGGCGGCCCCCGCGATTGCGCGGCTGTTGCGCGTGGTCGCCGAATTGCCCGACGGGCTGGTGGTGTTTCCCGATCTGGCGACGATGATGGACGAGGCCGAATGGCAGGCGCTCGGCCCGCATGGGCCCGACCTGGTGACCGGCCGGCGCGCGCGCGCGATCGAAACCCACCCGCAATTCCAGCTGAAGCTGCTGCTCGACCGGATGGGCGTCAATCGCGGCGAGGTGGCGCAGTGGCGCGACGGCGGCGGCCATGACGCCACCGCAGCACGGGCGCGGGCGATCGCCAATGCGTTCGCGCCCGCCGACTTCACCGCCAAATGGACGAGCCTGCCCGCCGAGGCGCGGCAACTGGCCGGCGTCCGCGTCGCCGAACTCGCCACCCCCGCCGAAGAGGCGCAGGCGATCGCGCTGGCGCTGCGCGAGGCGCTCGAGACGCCGGGCAGGACGGCGGCCCTGGTCACCCCCGATCGCAAGCTCGCCAGGCGCGTGGCGGCGCATCTCGGGCGCTGGGGGATCGACATCGACGACAGCGCCGGGCGCCCGCTGTCGATCCTGCCCTCGGGAACGCTGCTGACCGCGCTGGCCGAAGCCGCCGCCCAGTCGTTCGCGCCGCTTGCGCTGTTCGCGCTGCTCAAGCATCCGCTGGTCCGGTTCGGCGACGCCCGGCAGGACTGGCTCGAAGGCGCGCGCGCGCTCGATCGCGCCTTGCGCGGGCCGCGGCCGGCGCCGGGGCTCGACGGCATCGCCGCGCATCTTGGCGACGATGAGGCGCGCGACGCCGCCGTCCGCGCCGCCGCCGCGCGCTGGTGGCCGCAAGTGCAGGCGTTGCTGGAACCGATCGCGGCCGTTTTCGAGCGCGGGCCGCAACCGCTCGTCGGGATGATCGCGGCGCTGCGCGAAACCGCGCAGGCGCTGTGCGGCGATGCGTTGTGGAGCGGGGCGGCGGGGCGGGCGGCCGCAGCGTTGCTCGCCGATCTCGAAATCGAGGCCGAGGCCGGCCCGGCCTTGGTCGACCCCGACAGCCTGCCGGCATTGCTGCGTACGCTGCTCGATGAGGTCGCGGTGCGCGCGCCGCAGGGCGGGCACCCCCGGCTGGCGATCTACGGGCTCATCGAAGCGCGGCTGCAGACCGCCGACCTGATGATCCTCGGCGGGCTCAACGAGGGTGTGTGGCCGGCGCAGGCCGCCCCCGATCCGTGGCTTGCACCGCGCATTCGCCAGGAACTCGGGCTGCCCGCGCTCGATCGCCGGATCGGGCTCGCGGCGCATGATCTGGCGAGCGCTCTCGGGGCACCCGAGGTGCTGCTCACCCGAGCCCGCCGCGACGCGCAATCGCCGGCGATCGCCTCGCGCTTCTGGCTGCGGCTCGAAGCGATGTCGGGCGGGCTGCGCCGCGCCGGCGCGATCGAACACTGGACCCGCGCGCTCGACGATCCCGGCGCGCATCTGCCGGCGGCGCGCCCTCACCCGTCACCGCCGCTGGCGCTTCGCCCCGGGCGTATCTCGGTGACCGAGGTCGATCGCCTCAAGGCCGATCCGTTCGCCTTTTATGCGCGCAAAGTGCTTGGCTTGGCCCCGCTCGATCCGGTCGATGCCGATCCGAGCGCGGCGTGGCGCGGGACGGCGGTGCATGCGATCCTCGAAGCCTGGGTGACCGAGGATGGCGCCGCGCCCGACCGGCTGGTGCCGCGCGCGCTGGCGATGCTCGGCGATGCGCGCACCCATCCGATGCTCCGGGCGCTCTGGCAGCCGCGCCTGATCGAGGCGATCGGCTGGGTGCTCGACAAGACCCTCGCGCTCGGCGACGCCGGGCGCGAGATCATCGCGGTCGATCGATCGGGCACGATCGCGATTGCCGGGGTCGAGCTGACCGGCAAGGCCGACAGGCTCGACCGGCTGGCCGATGGCGGCCTGGTGATCGTCGACTACAAAACGGGCAAGGCACCGTCGACCAGGGCAGTCGCGGCCGGCTTCAGCCTGCAGCTCGGGCTGCTCGGTCTGATCGCCGAAGGCGCGGGCTTCGAGGGGATCAGGGGCACCGCTACCGGGTTCGAATATTGGTCGCTGGCGCGATCGGGCGACGGCTTCGGCAAGATATCGACGCCGGTCGATGTCGCGGGCAGGGGCAACGGGATCGCGCCCGAAGACTTTACCGGCGTCGCCGCGCGGCATTTCAGCGACGCGGCGGCGCTGTGGCTGACCGGCGACGAACCGTTCACCGCCAAGCTGGTGCCCGAATATGCGCCCTATGCCGATTACGACCAGCTGATGCGGCTCGACGAATGGTATGGCCGTGAGCGGTCCTAGTCGCGGCCATCTGCCCCAGCTGAAGGGCGATCAGGCGCGGGCGAGCGGGCCGCACAGCCATGTCTGGTTGTCGGCTTCGGCAGGGACCGGCAAGACCCAGGTGCTGACCGCGCGGGTCTATCGCCTGCTGCTGCGCGGCACCGATCCTGCCGCGATCCTGTGCCTGACCTTCACCAAGGCAGGCGCCGCCGAAATGGCGACGCGCATTTCGAGCCGGCTCGCGGAGTGGGTGCGGATGCCCGAGGCGGACCTGAAGAAGGACCTGTTTGCGCTGGGCGAGGATCATCGCGATCCGCGCCTGATCGAGCGCGCGCGCACCTTGTTCGCGCGCTTGCTCGATGCCCCGGGGGGCGGCATCCGCATCCTGACGATCCACAGTTTCTGCCAGAGCCTGCTCGCGGGCTTCCCGGCCGAGGCGGGGCTCGCGCCGGGCTTCCGCCTGATCGAGGCGCGCGAGGAAGCGGTGATGGCGCGGCAGGCGCTCGCCGAGATGCTCGTCGATGCCGAGCGCGAGGGGCGGATCGGCGTGATCGAGTCGATCGGCCGGCTCAGCCTGCGGCTGGGCGAGGGCGGGGCCGAGGCGTTTCTGCACGCCTGCGCCCGCGCGCCGGGGGCGATGGCGTCGCTGCCGACCGGGATCGCGCCGTTCATCCGCCGCGCGCTCGATCTCCCCGCCGGCGACATCGCCGAGGCGATCGCCAAGGGCTGCAGCGACGATGGCTTCGACGTCGACGCGGTGCAGCGGATCGCCGCCGCCAACCGGGCGTGGGGCACCAAGACCGGCAACAACGACGCCGACGTCGCCGAATGCTGGATCGAGGCGACCCCGGGCGACCGCGCGACGATGCTCGGCGATCTGCTCAGGATCGTCTTCACCCAGAAGAACGAGCCCCGCGCCGAACGACCGAAGCTGGTCGCCGCCGATTTCGATTATCCCGAACTGGCGAAAAGCGTCGGCGAACGCTGCGTCGAACTGCTCGGGATGGCGACGGTGGCGGCTTATGGCGACCTGCTCGCCGAGGGGCTCGAGGTCGGGCGGCTCTATGCCGCGGCCTATGCGCTTGCCAAGCGACGGATCGGCGCGGTCGACTTCGACGATCTGATCCGCGCGGCGGTCGGCCTGCTCGAGCAGCCGGGGATGGGCGAGTGGGTGCGCTATACGCTCGATCAGAACACCGATCACATCCTCGTCGACGAGGCGCAGGATACCAATCCGCGTCAATGGGACATCATCAACGCGCTCGCCGCCGAATTCTTCACCGGGCTCGGCGCGCGCGGCGAGCGGATGCGCACGCTGTTCGTGGTCGGCGACTTCAAACAGGCGATCTTCGGCTTTCAGGGCACCAGCCCGCTCTATTTCGCCAAGGCCGAGCGCGATTTTCTCGCCAGGGCGCTCGAGGCCTATGATCCCGCGACCGATCAGGGGACGCCGTTCGAGCGATTGTCGCTGACCCACTCCTTCCGATCGACCCGCGCGGTGCTCGAATTCGTCGATGCAGCGATCGACGTGATCGATCCGCCGGGGCTCGGCCCGATCGACACGCTCGTCGCCCATGCGAGCGAAGTGCCGGGCCCGGGCACCGTGACGCTTTGGCCCGCCACCGTCGACGATGCAGGCGACGCCGATGAGGAGGACTGGATCGGCGACACCACGCGCGCCCTTGCCACCAAAATCGCGCGCCAGATCAAGGGCTGGCTCGATCCCGCCGATCCGCTGATGCTGACCAGCAAGGGAAGGGCGCTCCGCCCCGAGGATGTGATGATCCTCGTCAAGCGGCGCGGCGATCTCGCCTCGCTGATCGTCGCGCGGCTCTATGCCGAGGGCGTGCCGGTGGCGGGGGTCGACCGGCTGCGGCTCAACGCGCCGCTCGCGGTGCAGGATCTGCTCGCCGCGATCCGCTTCACGCTCCAGCCCGACGACGATCTGTCGCTCGCCTGCCTGCTGGTCTCGCCGCTGATCGGCTGGTCGCAGGACGACCTGCTCGCCGCCGCCGCGCCGCGCGACCGCGTCAGCCTGTGGCGACACCTGCGCGCGACCCAGCCCGCCGAGCGGCTGGCGCCGATGGTGGCGCTGCTGGCCCGGGCCGATATCGCGACGCCTTACCAGCTGCTCGAGGAAATGCTGTCGGGACCCCTCGACGGGCGGCGCAAGCTGATCCGCCGGCTGGGCCAGGAAGCGCGCGATCCGATCGAGGAACTGCTCAACGCCGCGCTCGATTTCGAAACGGTGGCGACGCCGTCGCTCCAGGCGTTTCTCGACTGGTTCGATCGCGGCGAGGTCGAGATCAAGCGCGATCCCTCGGCCCCGCTCGATGCCGTGCGGGTGATGACGGTGCACGGCGCCAAGGGGCTGCAGGCGCCGCTGGTATTGCTCGCCGACGCGACGGTCGACCCGAGCATGACCCCGCGCTCGATCCTCGGCTGGGCGCCCGACGGGCTCGCCGAGGCGGTGCCGATCTTCCGTCCGCGCGCCGGCGAACGTGGCGGACCGCTGGCGACGCTGGTCGACGAAGCGGCGGCGCGCGAGCTCGAGGAACATTGGCGGCTCTTCTATGTCGCGGCGACGCGGGCGGAGGAGCGGCTGGTGATCGCCGGGGCGCTCGGGCCGCGCGCCAAGGGCGTGCCCCCGGCGGCGAGCTGGTATGCCGCCGCCGACCGCGCGTTCGCCGTGCTCGGCGTGCCGGCGGGCAGCGACGAGCGGCATTTCGTCGGGCGCGTGCCGCAGCGACCGGTGGGCGCCTCGGCCAAAGCGGCGCCAGCCCCGACGATCGCCGATTCGGTGCCCGTCTGGGCGACCCAGCCCGCGCCCGTCGAGGCGCGCCCGCCGAGACCGCTCGCGCCGTCGTCGCTCGGCGATGATGGCGTCGCCGATCCGCCGCCGACCCCCGCCCTGCGCGACGCGGCCGAGCGCGGGCGGCTGATCCATGCCCTGTTCGAGCGCTTGCCGGCGGTGCCGGGCGACCAGCGCGCCGCTGCCGCCGATCGCTGGCTGGCCAGCGCGGGTGGCGTCGCCGATGCCGCGCTTCGTGCCGATATCGCCGGGAGCGTGATCACGGTGCTCGATCATCCAGACTATGCGGCGCTGTTTGGCCCCGGCACGCTCGCCGAGGCGCCGATTGCGGCGGTGATCGACGAGGGCTTGGTCGTTTCGGGAACGGTCGATCGCCTGCTCGTGACCGAGGCGCTGGTGCGGGTGATCGATTTCAAGACCGGCCGCCGCGCGCCCGCCACGATCGAGGCGATCCCGCCCTATCACCGGCGGCAGATGGCGGCCTATGCAGCGGCTCTCCGCGTGATTTTCCCGGGGCGCAGGGTCGTCGCGTCGTTGCTCTACACGGCAGGCCCGGTGCTGTTCGATCTGCCCGAGTGATCGTCCGGCGCCGACGCGGGTGCCGCGAAGCCGCCCTTTCGTGCCGATCAGCAAAGCTTTGCCCGAGACGCTTGAGGCCAGCCCGTCGCGCGCTTATCTGGTGGCCAAGGAGATTATCAATGGCGACCATCGCAATTACCGATTCGAGCTTCGAAGCCGACGTCCTCAATGCCGACAAGCCCGTGCTGGTCGATTTCTGGGCCGAATGGTGCGGGCCGTGCAAGGTGATCGGGCCGAGCCTCGAGGAGATATCCGACGAACTCGCCGAGCAGGTGACGATCACCAAGGCCAATCTCGACGACGCGCCCGAGGCGGCGACCCGCTTCGGCATCCGCACGATCCCGAATCTCGTGCTGTTCAAGGGCGGCGAGGAAGTCGCGCGTTTCAGCCGCGCAGCGCCGAAGAGCCAGCTCAAGGCATGGCTCGAAGGCGCGCTCACGACGCCGGGTGCAGCCGCCGTTACGCAGGGCTGAGCATTTGGCCGATCCGCGGGAAGTGGATCGCGACGGTCCCGACCCGCGGGTCTTCGCGCGTGATCGAAATCGTGCGCGGCGTGCACCTGAGTAGCGCCCCGGCGACGGGGTCCGCGCCCGGGTCTTCGGTGCGCACCACGACCTGCTGACCGAGCACGAAACCGCAATCGGCCTCGATATCGGCCGTGACGACCGGCGCTGCCGCCTGCGCGACATCGAGCGCGTCCTGCGCGCCCATCTCGACCGGGTTGCCATGGCCGATCGCGGCGAGCCGCGCGAACCAGGCCGCAACGTGCGGGAAAGGCGCGAGGCGGCTCTCCAGCAGCCCGAAATTGCCCTGAAACCAGACGTTCATGCCCGCCGCGCAGTCGGCATAGCCTGGTGAGTCGCCCCCGAGGAAGGCGCGGCCGTCGGCCAGCGCATCGTCGAGCCGCGCCAGCCACCCGCGATACTGGGCAATCAGATGCGGCGCCATCTGCGCCATCCGCTCACGGTTCATCCCGAACAGCTTCTTGCGATCCTCGATGAAATCCTCGCCCATCCTGTCCAAGAACCCCGCCATCGCCGATCCCACCGCCTGGCTGAAGGTGGCGCCGCCGGCCTGGAGCGCGATCAGCGTTCCCGCACGGCCGAGCGGGGCGGGGAACAGGGTGGGCGAGGGGTGGGCCGCTTCGATTACGTCGATGATGATCGCGGTGTCGCAATAAATGTCGGCGCCGATCTGAAGCACCGGCGTCTTGCGATAGCCGCCGGTGAGCGGCGTCAGCTCGGGCTTCGGCGCAACATTGGGGATGATCACCGATCGCCACGCCAGCCCCTTGATCCCCAGCGCGCGCCGGACGAGCTCGGCATAGGGCGACATCGGATAGTGATGGAGGATCGGGTCGGTCATCGGGTCAGCTCCTGTAATCGGCGTTGATCGAGATATAGCCGTGCGTCAGATCGCACGTCCAAACCGTCGCCTGGCCGTCGCCGATGCCGAGATCGACGCCGATGTCGATCTCCTGCCCCTTCAGATGCGCGGCGACCGGGGCCTCGTCATAGCCTTCGACCGCGAGCCCTTCGCGCGCCACCTGGGTTTCGCCGAAGCGGATCGACAGCTTGTCACGGTCGGCGGGTTCGCCGGCCTTGCCCACGGCCATGACGACGCGGCCCCAATTGGCGTCCTCGCCGGCGATCGCGGTCTTCACCAGCGGCGAATTGGCGATCGACAGCCCGATCCGCCGCGCGCTGGCGTCGCTGTCGGCGCCGGTGACCTCAACGGCGATGAATTTTGACGCGCCTTCGCCGTCGCGGACGACGAGATGGGCAAGCCTCAGGCAAAGCTCCTCGAGCGCGGCCACGAAGGCGTCTGCGCCGGAATCGTCGGCAGAGACAATCGGGGCGTTGCCGGCTTTGCCGGTGGCAAAGGCGAGCACGGTGTCGCTGGTCGAGGTGTCGCTATCGACGGTGATGCACGAAAAGCTGCGCTGGTTCGCGGCGGACAGCGCCCCCTGCAGAAACTCGGGCGCGACGGCGGCCTCGGTGAAGATGAACCCCAGCATCGTCGCCATGTCGGGGGCGATCATGCCTGATCCCTTGATGATCCCGACGAGCGTCACGGTGCGCCCATCGACGATCGCGCGCGTCATGGCGCCCTTTGGGAAGGTGTCGGTCGTGCCGATCGTCAGCGCGGCATCTTCCCAGCCGCAGGGAGACGCGGCGAAGGCGGCGTCGAGCCCGGCTTCGGCCTTGGGGATGGGCAGCGCGGTGCCGATCACTCCGGTCGAGGCGACGAACACGTCGGAGGGCTGGCATCCCAGATGGCCCGAGACGCGCGCCGCGATCGCCTCGACCGCGACCCGGCCGCGATGGCCGGTAAAGGCATTGGCATTGCCGGCGTTGACGACGAGCGCGCGCGCCTGGCCAAGCGTCAGCGCTGCCCGACACCAGTCGACCTCGGGCGACGGACAGCGGCTTTGCGTCGTCACCCCGGCGACGTGGGTGCCCGGATCGAGGATCGCCAGCGTCAGGTCGCAGCGCCCCCAATCCTTGTAACCGGCCCGCGCCACGCGCAACGAAACGCCGTCGATGGCGGGCAGATCGGGGAAGCGATCGGGGGCGAGCGGGGAGCGGGAGGATGACATGCCGGGCATCTCTGGTTAGTAAAGGGGCGGATCGACAGCGGGGGTGTTAGAGTGAAGGCGTTCGAACGCAAGACGGCAATCATCATCGCTCTGGCAGGATCGATCGCCACATCGGCGATGGCCGCCCCGATCAAGAAGCCGCCCGCCGCCAAGAAGGCGGTTGCCGTGGCGACGCAGCCGACCGCGAAGCCCGCAGCGGCCGCGACACCGACGCCGGCCCCCGGCGGCTCGCCCCCCACACCGATCGGCAATCCCGGGAGCTGGTTCCCCGCCGACTCCTATCCGCCCGCCGCCAAGGCGGCATCGCAGGAGGGCCGGACCGCTTTTTCGCTCGATATCGACAATCGCGGGCGGATCCTCGCGTGCAACATCATCGAATCGAGCGGCTCGGAACTGCTCGATTCGACCACCTGCAGCCAGTTGATCGCCAACGGCCGGTTCAAGCCGGCGGTCGACGCATCCGGCAAGCCGATCGCCGGCAAGTTCCGCTCGGCGATGCGCTGGGCACTGGTCGCCGGTACCGAGCCGGTCGAATAGGCAGGACACGGTACGCATGATGGTGGACGCCCCGCCTCGTAATGCCTATGTCGCGCGAGTGATGAGGATCGACGCCCTGTGAACCTGCTGCTGCTCCTGTCGGCGCTGCTGTCCGCCGTGACCGGCGTTGCCGCGCATGGCGGCCGGGTGCTGGCGCCGCAGGTGCTGTGTCAGGGTGCGGCCGAAACTTGCGCGATCCCGATCGCTGTGCCGGCGCGCACCAGCCGTCCTGAGACGCCGCTGGCGACGCTCGTTGCGGTCGCCCGGCCGGCAGCAGAGCCTGGTCTCGCCCCGGCCGTGCGCGAGCCGCTTTATGCCGGTCGCCGGCGCGAATAAGCAGCAGTCCCTGTCGACGATGCGGCCGAGGCCGCGTCCTTGATCTCCCTTTTGCCGACATCGCCGCGATTGCAGGCGATGCCCGGCCAGCAATCATCAGGAATTCTCTATGCTCGGCGGCCTTGCCAAAACCATTTTCGGGTCCTCCAACGATCGCTACGTCAAGTCGCTTGGCGCGATCGTCCAGAAGATCAACGCGTTCGAACCCGCCATCTCGGCGATGAGCGATGCCGATCTCTCGGCGCAAACGATCAAGTTCCGCGATCAACTCGCGGGGGGCGCCAAGCTCGACGATCTGCTCCCCGAAGCCTTTGCCACCGTGCGCGAAGCCGCCAAGCGGACGCTCGGCCAGCGCCATTATGACGTCCAGATGGTTGGCGGCATCGTCCTCCACCGCGGCGAGATCGCCGAGATGCGCACCGGTGAGGGCAAGACGCTCGTCGCGACGCTCGCGACCTATCTCAACGCGCTACCCGGCACCGGCGTGCACGTCGTGACGGTCAACGATTATCTGGCCGCGCGCGATGCCGAGTGGATGGGGCAGATCTACCGCTTTCTCGGGCTGACCGTCGGCGTGATCATCCCGAACCTCACCGATACCCAGCGCCGCGATGCCTATCATTCGGACATCACCTACGGCACCAACAACGAGTTCGGCTTCGATTATCTGCGCGACAATATGAAATATGAGCGCGAGTCGATGACCCAGCGCAAGTTCAACTTCGCGATCGTCGACGAGGTCGATTCGATCCTGATCGACGAAGCCCGCACCCCGCTGATCATTTCGGGCCCGACCGACGACAAGACCGATCTCTATCTGCGCGTCGATGCGATCGTGAAGCAGCTCGTCAAGGCCGATTACGAGCTCGACGAGAAGCAGAAGTCGATCATCCTGACCGAGGACGGGACCGAGAAGGCCGAGCGCATGCTCGAGGCGGCGGGATTGCTCGAGGGCGCGAACCTCTATGATTTCGAGAATACCCAGGTGGTCCACCATCTGAACCAGGCGCTGCGCGCGAACGTGATGTTCAAGCGTGACACCGATTATATCGTCAAGGACAACAAGGTCATCATCATCGACGAGTTCACCGGCCGGATGATGGACGGGCGGCGCTGGTCGGACGGACTGCACCAGGCGGTCGAGGCCAAGGAGGGCGTGCAGATCGAGCCCGAGAACCAGACGATGGCCTCGATCACCTTCCAGAATTATTTCCGCATGTATCCCAAGCTCTCCGGGATGACCGGCACCGCGGCGACCGAGGCGGCCGAATTCTACGACATCTACAAGATGAACGTCGTCACCATCCCGACCAACGTGACCGTCAAGCGCGTCGACGAGGACGATGAATTCTACAAGAACACCCAGGACAAGTTCCAGGCGATCGCCAAGAAGATCCGCCATCACGCCGAAAAAGGCCAGCCGGTGCTGGTCGGCACCGTCTCGATCGAGAAATCGGAGCTGCTGAGCGAGTTCCTCGTCAAGGAGGGCGTGCCGCACGAGGTGCTCAACGCGCGCCAGCACGAGCGCGAGGCGCATATCGTCGCGCAGGCGGGACGCAAATCGGTCGTGACGATCGCGACCAACATGGCCGGCCGCGGCACCGACATCCAGCTGGGCGGCAACGTCGAATTCAGGGTCAACGACGAACTGTCCGAGATGCCCGAAGGCCCCGAGCGCGACGCCGCGATCGAGCGGATCAAGGCCGAGGTGGCCGCCGAAAAGGCCGAGGTGCTCGCCGCCGGCGGGTTGTTCGTGCTCGGCACCGAACGCCACGAAAGCCGCCGCATCGACAATCAGCTGCGCGGTCGTTCGGGGCGCCAGGGCGATCCCGGGCTGAGCCGCTTCTACCTGTCGCTCGACGACGATCTGCTGCGGATTTTCGGCCCCGACACGATGTTTGCCAAGATGATGCGCTCGAACATCGCCGATGGCGAGGCGATCGGCTCGAAATGGCTCTCCAAGGCGATCGAGACCGCGCAGCGCAAGGTGGAGGCGCGCAACTACGACATCCGCAAGCAGGTCGTCGAATATGACGACGTGATGAACGATCAGCGCAAGGTGATCTACGAGCAGCGCGCGGACATCATGGATTCGGATACCGTCGGCGACGTCGTCAGCGACATGCGCGCCGAGACGGTCAACACGATCGTCGGCGAGGCCTGTCCGGTCGGCAGCTATCCCGAACAATGGGACATCGAGATGATGAAGCTGCGCATCCCGGAAATGCTGGGGATCGATCCGCCGATCGACGACTGGCTCAAGGAAGATGCGATCGATCCCGAGCTCGTCGAGAGCCGCGTGCGCGAACTGGCCGATGCGGCGATTGCCGAAAAGGCCGCGGCGCTCGAGCCGGCGACCTGGGCGCAGGTCGAGAAATCGATCCTGCTGCAGAATCTCGATCATCACTGGAAGGAGCATCTGTCGACGCTCGACGCGCTGCGCCAGGTCGTCCATCTGCGCGCCTATGCCCAGAAGACGCCGCTCAACGAGTATAAGCAGGAGGCGTTTCAGCTGTTCGAGCGGATGCTCGGCCAGATCCGCGAGGACGTGACGCGGACGATCGCGCACGCCCGCTTCGAATTCGAGGCGCCGCCGTCGCTCCCCGAACTGCCCGATTTCATCACCTCGCACCTCGACCCGTTCACCGGCGAAGACGACACCGGCGATCGCGGCGGCAATCCGGGCGGCTTCGTGACGACGCGAATCCCGCAGATGGCGATGGCGGCGATGGCCGAGCAGGGGCTGAGCAACAATCCCGCCGACTGGGAGGGTATCGTCAGCCGCAACGCGCCATGCCCGTGCGGATCGGGCAAGAAATACAAGCATTGCCACGGGGCGCTATAGGCGCCTTCGACAACGCGTTCGTGCCACCAAGACCGCGCCATTACGGATGATTGTGTCCGTCTGGCGCCTTGTCTGCTCGGCTGATCTCTGGAAATTCGGTGGCCGCTGCAACGGGCGCCGATGGGAGACAGGCGGATGCGGGGAGGTGGCGCGATTGCGCTGGCGATGATGGTCGCGGCCGGCGCCTGTCCGGCGCCGGCGCAGAAGCTCGGCAGCCCCGCCGTTCCGCCGGTTGCGCCGCTGGCCGAGGGCACCCGGACCCGCCCGGTGCAGCTGGTGCGCCTGACGATCAAGCTCGCCCGCAACGAACCCTTCGGCCATTTCAAGGTCGGCCTCCTGTGCCTGCCCGGCAGCGTGCTGCGCTGGCGTGGCGGGCGCGGCGGCATCGCGCTCGACGATTTCGACACCGCCTTCAAGGAGGAATTGCGCGGGCTGGGCTTCGACGTCGTCGGCCAGAGCGGCGACCTGTTCGACGATGGCGGCGATCGGCGCGCCGAATATCTGGTGGGGGGCGCGATCAAGGCGCTTCGGGTCGAGGCGTGCCTGCCGCATGTCGGGCTGGGCGACAGCTCGACCGCCAAGGGCGAAGCCACGCTCGCGGTCGATTGGCAAATCTACAACCGGCTCGATCGCAAGGTGGTCGCCACTTTTTCGACGCGCACCGGCGCCGAGCAGAAAAAGGCGCTGTGGGGCGGGGTCGAGGCGCTGGTGCTCGCCGCCTTTGCCGAAAATGTCCGCGCGCTCGCGGCTTCGGGGCTCCTCCAGCGGTTGCTGGTCGGCGAACCGACCGACCTCACCATCGCCCGCCGGCCGGGCAGCGGACTGGCACCGCTGGCGATGGCGTTGCCGAGCGCGGGCGTCGGCAAGATCGGCGAGGCGGTCGGCGCGACCGTGCTCGTCCAGTCGGGCGCCGGGCATGGCAGCGGCTTCCTGATCTCGAGCGACGGCTATTTCCTGACCAACCACCACGTCGTCGGCAGCGCGACCTATGTGAAGCTGCGCTGGTCCGACGGGCTCGAGACATTGGGCGAAGTCGTCCGCAGCGATCGCGGCCGCGACGTCGCGCTGATCAAGGGAGAGTCGCGACGGCGTGCGCCGATCAAGCTGCGCGACTCGATTCCTTCGGTCGGCACCACCGTGCTCGCGATCGGCGCGCCGCTCGACAAGTCGATGCAGAATTCGGTCACGCGCGGCATCGTCTCGGCGCGGCGGGTGATCGATGGCTACAGCTTCATCCAGAGCGACGTTTCAGTGGCGCCGGGCAACAGCGGCGGGCCGCTGATCGACGAAACGGCGGCGCTGGTGGGGATGGCGGTTTCTGGGCTGCGGATCGACGATGCCCCGCAAGGCGTCAATTTCTTCATTCCCGCCGCCGAGGCGCTCGAATTTCTGGCGATCACCCCGGCGCCGGCGCCGCACGATCGATGACGTGGCGACGATCCAACGACTACCGCGACGCGGTTGCGCGCCGCACTGGCTTGCCCCGCCGCGCATCGCTGCTATAGACGCTCGCCGAACGGCGGTGTCCCCATGACATCCGGGCGGGCGTGGCGGAACTGGTAGACGCAGCAGGTTTAGGTCCTGCCATCGCAAGATGTGGGGGTTCGAGTCCCTTCGCCCGCACCAGCCACCAAGACTCGTGGGCGTCCGGGGGACGGCCACGGCTTGGCGGCTCCCGAGCGAAGCGAAGGGGGCGCTCAACAAGAGAGATTGAAGAAGAACCATGCAGACTGTCGAGACGTTGAACGAAGGCCTCAAGCGCGCCTACACGCTCAAGATCACCGCCAAGGATATCGAAGCTCGCGTCGATGCCGAGCTGAAACGCGTCGCGCCGCAGATCCGGATGCCCGGCTTTCGCCCCGGCAAGGTGCCGACCAATCTCGTCCGCAAGATGCATGGTCCCGCGATCACCCAGGATGCGCTCAACACCTCGATCCAGGACGGCATCCAGCAGTTGATCAGCGAGCAACAGCTGCGTCCCGCGATGCAGCCTTCGGTCTCGCTCGAAGGCGATTACGAGCCGGGCCAGGATGCCGACATCAAGGTCGAGCTCGAGGTGCTTCCCGACGTGCCGACTCCGTCGATCGACGCGATCAAGCTCGAAAAGCTGATCGTCGCGGTCGAGGACGCCGCCGTCGATGCCCAGCTGCAGCGCTTTGCCGATCAGCAGAAGCGCTATGACGATGCCGAAGAAGGCCATGCAGCGGCTACGGGGGATCTCGTGGTGATGGATTTCGTCGGCAAGGTCGATGGCGTCGCTTTCGATGGCGGCACCGGCGAAGACATGTCGGTCGAGATCGGATCGGGCCGGCTCATTCCGGGCTTCGAGGATCAGGTGATCGGCGTCAAGAAGGGCGACGAGCGCCAGATCAACGTGTCCTTCCCCGATGATTATGCCGCCGAAGAGCTCAAGGGCAAGGCCGCGACCTTCGATCTGGTGATCAAGGACGTGCGCGTCGCGGCGGAAGCGGCGATCGACGAGGCGCTCGCCACCTCGCTCGGCCTCGAAAGCCTCGAGCAGCTCCGCGGTCTGCTCAGGGGGCAGATCGAGCAGGAACATGCCGGGCTGACGCGCACGCACATGAAGCGCAAGCTGCTCGACCAGCTCGCCGAGGGCCATGATTTCCCGGTCCCGCCGTCGATGGTCGACGCCGAGTTCAACCAGATCTGGGCGCAGCTCGAACATGAGGCGACGCACGAGGCCGATCCTGCCGCGGCGATCGCCGAAATGGAATCCGAACGCGACGATTATCGCGCGATCGCCGAACGCCGCGTGCGGCTGGGCTTGTTGCTGTCCGAGATCGGCCAGGCGAACGGCATCGAGGTCAGCCAGCAGGAAATGAACCGGCTGATCGCGCAGGCCGCGCAGCAATACAGCCCCGAGGAGCGTACCCGATTCATCGAGTATGTCCGCCAGGAGCCGATGGCAGCCGCACAGCTGCGCGCGCCGCTCTATGAGGACAAGGTGGTCGACTGGCTGTTCGAAAAGGCCGAAGTGGTCGAGCGCACGGTGACCCGCGAAGAGCTTGAGGCGGCGATCGAATCGGAAGATGGTTTCGCCACCGGTACCCATCATCACGACCACGACCATGATCACGATCACGATCATGAGGCCAAGCCGAAGGCGAAGAAGGCGAAGGCGAAGAAGGCTGCCGATCCGGCCCCGCAAGAGGCTGCACCTGCGGCGACCACCGAGGCAGCAGCTGCGGCGCCGGCCGCCAAGAAGCCGGCCGCAAAGAAGGCCAAGGCCGCCGAGCCGGAAGCTGCCGGTGAAACCGTGCCGGCACCCGCCAAGAAGCCGGCCAAAAAGGCGGCTGCCAAGAAGGCAGACGACTGATTAACCGGTTTGTGCCATTTCCCTGTTACGGCAGGGAAATGGCAGGAGCGCAGGGGTGGACGTGACGGGAACAGGCGGCGCGCCCCGCATCGCGGTCGTGCTGCCTTGCTACAACGAAGAAGCCGCGATCGCGCAGACGATTGCGGGTTTTCGCGCGGCGCTGCCGGGCGCCGCGATCTATGTCTACGACAATAACAGCCGCGATCGGACGATGGACGTCGCGCGTGCCGCCGGGGCGGTGGTGCGCAGCGAACGGATGCAGGGCAAGGGCAACGTCGTCCGCCGGATGTTCGCCGATGTCGACGCCGATATCTATGTGATGGCCGATGGTGACGCGACCTATGACGCCGCCTCGGCGCCGGCGCTGGTCGCGCGGCTGATCGCCGAACAACTCGACATGGTCGTCGGCGCGCGCACATCGCAGGCCGACGCCGCCTATCGGGCCGGGCATCAGTTCGGCAACGCCTTGCTGACGGGTATGCTGACGCAGCTGTTCGGCCGGAGCTTTACCGACATTCTCTCGGGGTATCGGGTGTTCTCGCGCCGTTTCGTGAAGAGCTTTCCGGTGCTCTCGGGCGGCTTCGAGATCGAGACCGAGATCAGCGTTCATGCCCTCGAACTGCGCATGCCGGTGGCCGAGATCGCCACGCCCTATTTCGCCCGGCCCGAAGGATCGGTGTCGAAACTCAACACCTATGGCGACGGCTTTCGCATCCTGCGGACGATCATCATGCTGTACCGGATCGAACGACCGATGCTGTTCTTCGGCGCGATCGGCGGGTTGCTGGCGCTGGGCGCGGTGCTGCTCGCCGCGCCGCTCGCCATGACCTATATGCAGACCGGGCTGGTGCCGCGCCTGCCCACCGCGGTGCTGGTGACCGGGCTGATGATCCTCGCGGCGCTGTGTGGCTTTACCGGGTTGATCCTCGATACCGTCGTGCGCGGGCGGCGCGAGGTGCGGCGGCTTTCCTATCTGGCGTATCCAGCGCCGGGCGCGGCGATGGCATCAGGGCTTGAAGTCCCTACGTGCAAGGCCGATGTAGGCTGCGACGCAAAAGGACCTGAGAGCGACCATGCATAATCCGTTTGAGACCGGCGACTTCAACAAGCACATCACCGATGGCCTGGTGCCGATCGTCATCGAGCAATCGAACCGTGGCGAGCGCAGCTTCGACATTTATTCGCGGCTGCTGCGCGAACGCATCATCTTCGTGACCGGCCAGGTCGAGGATCATATGGCCTCGGTCATCACCGCCCAGCTGTTGTTCCTCGAGTCGGAAAATCCGAAGAAGGACATTTACATGTACATCAACTCGCCGGGCGGGGTCGTCACGGCGGGCATGGCGATCCATGATACGATGCAGTATATCCGGCCGCGCGTGGCCACGCTCTGCCTCGGCCAGGCGGCATCGATGGGCAGCTTCCTGCTCTCGGCCGGCGAACCCGGCATGCGCGTCGCGCTCACCAACGCCCGGATCATGATCCACCAGCCTTCGGGCGGCGCCCAGGGCATGGCGACCGATATCGAGATCCAGGCCAAGGAAATCCTGCGCATCCGGCATCGGCTCAACGAGCTCTACGCCAAATATACCGGCCAGACGCTCGACACGATCGAGCTGGCGATGGACCGCGACAAGTTCCTGTCGGCCGACGAGGCCAAGACCTTCGGGATCGTCGATGAGGTCTATGATCGACGCCCGGCAATCGCTGACGAATCGGCACCGGCGCTCCCCGCTGCATAACCCGATTTTGGTGATTGTAGGATTGAAGCAGGACGGTCTACTATGGCCGTCCAACGAACGCGCGCGTTCAAGGCGCGAAGGATGGATTGAATGACGAAGCTTAGCGGCGGCGACTCGAAGAGCACGCTCTATTGCTCGTTCTGCGGCAAATCGCAGCACGAGGTTCGGAAGCTGATCGCGGGACCGACGGTGTTCATCTGCGATGAATGCGTCGAGTTGTGCAACGACATCATCCGCGAAGAGACCAAGTCCGCCCTCGTCTCCAAGAAGGATGGCGGGGTGCCGACGCCGCAGGAAATCTGCGATGTGCTCGACGATTATGTGATCGGCCAGAAGCGCGCCAAGCGCGTGCTCTCGGTGGCGGTGCACAATCACTACAAGCGCCTCAACCACGGCCAGAAGGGCGCCGATGTCGAGCTCGCCAAGTCGAACATCCTGCTCGTCGGACCGACCGGGTGCGGCAAGACGCTGCTTGCCCAGACTCTGGCGCGCATTCTCGACGTGCCCTTCACCATGGCCGACGCGACGACGCTGACCGAGGCGGGCTATGTCGGCGAGGATGTCGAGAACATCATCCTCAAGCTGCTCCAGGCATCCGACTATAATGTCGAGCGGGCGCAGCGCGGCATCGTCTATATCGACGAGATCGACAAGATCAGCCGCAAGGCCGAGAATCCCTCGATCACCCGCGACGTGAGCGGCGAGGGCGTCCAGCAGGCGCTGCTCAAGCTGATGGAGGGCACGACCGCGTCGGTGCCGCCCCAGGGCGGGCGCAAGCATCCGCAGCAGGAATTCCTGCAGGTCGACACGACCAACATCCTGTTCATCTGCGGCGGTGCCTTTTCGGGGCTCGAAAAGATCATCGGCGATCGCCTGCAGGGCAAGTCGATCGGTTTCGGTGCCTATGTCGCCGCCCCCGAGGAACGCCGCACCGGCGAAACGCTCAAGTCGGTCGAGCCCGAGGATCTGCTCAAGTTCGGTCTGATCCCTGAGTTCGTCGGCCGCCTGCCGGTGATCGCGACGCTCGAGGACCTCGACGTCCCGGCGCTGGTGACGATCCTCACCGAGCCGAAGAACGCGCTGGTGAAGCAATATCAGAAGCTGTTCGACATGGAATCGGTGCAGCTCGACTTTACCGAGGATGCGCTCGTCCAGGTCGCCAAGAAGGCGATCGATCGCAAGACCGGCGCGCGCGGGCTGCGTTCGATCCTCGAGGGCATATTGCTCGATACGATGTTCGATCTGCCCGGCATGGACGGCGTCGATCAGGTGATGATCGACAAGGATGTGATCGAGGGCCGCAAGGAACCGATCCGCGTCTATGCCAAGAAGGAAAAGGCCGGCGGCGCCGCCTGATCGGACGATGCGGCGCGCGGCTCTGCTGATATGATGCAGGGGCGGCGCGACGGCCCCCGCGGCGGGAGCGCCGACGTGCAGATCGCCCGTCGCGATCAGCGCCGGACCATCACGGCGATGCTGGCGCGTGCCTTTTTCGACGATCCGGCGATCGGCTGGATGTTCCCCGATCCTTCGGTGCGCGCGAAACGCCTGCCACGGCTGTTCGCGCTGCTGTTCGATGCCGATGCCGATCGCGGCATGCGGCTGGTGACGGCGAAGGGCGAGGCGACGACGCTGTGGCGCGCACCGGGGCAGGCGCGCACCGGCATCGGCGAAATGCTCGCGAGCCTCTTGCCGATGATCGGCGCCTTCGGTCCGGCGATCGGGCGGGGGATGGCGATCGCCAACGCGATCGACGCGCATCTGCCCGACGAGCCGTTCTGGTATCTGCACATCGCCGGTTGCGATCCGCTTCATCAGGGCAGGGGGTTTGGTGGTGGCGCCGTGCGGGCCGGGCTCGAGCGCGCCGTGGACGGTCGCTATCCGGCGTATCTGGAAACCCCGCTCGAACGCAATATCGGCTTCTACCAGGGGTTGGGATTCGTCGTCACGGGCGACTGGACCGTCCCCAAGGGCGGGCCGCGCTTCTGGTCGATGCGCCGCCCGGCCTGACCGCTCAGAGCGTCGCCTCGATCGCGCGCGCGGCGAGGTCGGGATCGGCGGCGCCCGTAATCGGACGGCCGATAACCAGGATCGAGGCGCCCGCGTCGATCGCCGCACGCGGCGTCACCACCCGCTTCTGATCGCCGACCGCGCTGTCAGCAGGGCGGACGCCGGGGACGACGAAGAACCCCTTCGGCCACCCCTTGTGCGCCGCCCGCACTTCGTCGCCCGAGCAGACCACGCCGTCGAGCCCCGCCAACCGGGCAAGCTCGGTCAGCCGCAACACCTGCTCGTGCGGATCGCCCTTGACGCCGATCGACGCCAGATCGCGCTCGTCGAGGCTGGTCAGCGTCGTGACGGCAACGACCTTGGTGCCCGCCGGGGCGGCGGCCTTGGCGTCTTCCAGCATCGCCCTGCCGCCGGCGGCGTGGACTGTCAGGATTGCCGGATCGAGTCCGCGCAGCGCCTGGATCGCCTTGGCGACGGTGTTGGGAATATCGTGCAACTTGAGATCGAGAAAGATCGGCAGCCCGAGTTCGGCCATTTCGCGAACGCCGTGGCGGCCATTGGCCATGAAGAATTCGAGTCCGAGCTTGATCCCGCCGACATGATGCCTGACCTTGTGCGCGATCGCCTGTGCCCGAGCGATGTCCGGGGTATCGAGCGCGACGAATATCCTGGTGGTCATGAGACGCCGGGCGGCACGGCGGTGGGGACGGAGGCCGGCGGGATCGGCGTATCGGGTTCGGCGACGCTGGGGGCGGGGGCGCCGATGGGCCCGCGCAGATCGGCGATCGCGCGCTCGGCCGTCGCCAGTTTCTGGCGGAGCCGCCATTTCACCGCGTGATGATAGAGCAGCGCCGGAAACAGGCCGGACAGGAAGGTGAGCAGCAACAGCAGCGGCAGGTTCACATCGGCGACCAGGCCTGCCCAGAGCCTGATCTGAACGGTCGTCCAATTGCCGATCGTGAACACCGCGGCGATCACGGCCATCAGGAACCAGAAGAGGGTCTTCAGAAATTGCACGGCGCTGTCCTTCGTGGCGTTGCCGTCGGGTGTAGGCTGCCGATATCGGTTTTGCCAGCCTCAGCCGATCTCGCGCCGCAACGACGCGATCAGCGGCTGAATGCGGGCGAGCTTGGGCTGTTCCTCGTCGAGGATGGCGATGAAGGCGTCCCGCTTGATCGCGGCGATGCGGCCGGGCTTCATCCGCATCGTCGCAGGGAGTGCCGAGACGACGATGTCGATCAGTCGCTCGGCGCCATGCAGCCGGCCCCAGAGATAGTCGTTTTCGCGATATGCCCGGCTGAAAAAAGCCCCGAAGCTGTTGAACTGAATGCCTTTGAGAGTCGCCTCGGCGCCGCCGGCGCGGATTGCGGTCGCATCGTCGGGGGCGATCCGATCGACCTTGATCGGGTCGAACTCGTCGAGGCCCTCGCCCTGCAGCAGCGGCAGCGTCGCCACGTCGTAATAGGGAAAGCCCAGATAGGTGAGCAGCATCGTCCGGCGCACCTCCTTGGAAGCGGCGGACAGTGCATTCGACAGGCGCGCCTCGGTCTCGTCGTCGAGCGGCTTGAGGTTGAGCGAGTGGGCGAGCTTTTCGAGCAGAGGCGCCGCATCGGTGCGCAGGGCGCGGACATCGCGGCGCAGCGCCAGATGCGGATCGGTGCGCTTCGCATCGAGATACTGCGCGAGCGACGCGTAGATCGCCTCGCGGAGCTGGTGAATCTCGGCCTCGTCGAAGCCCGTTTCGACCTCCGCGAGGCGACGCGCCATCAGCCGCAGCCGGCGGATTCGAAAGCCGAAATCATAGGAGCGCAAAAAGGCGATCGTCTGGGGGTTGGTCCCGCCCGAAAAGGTCGGCCCCATATCGTCCATGCCTTGCGCGCGAACCGTTGCGGCGAGTTGGCGGCGGATATGCGCCCAGCGGCGCGGTCCCGTCTCGCCGCCGATGGTGTAGAGCAGCTGCGCGATGTTCTCGATCACCCCGGCCAGCTTCAGATGGCCATAGGCAGCATAGCCATAGCCCGCCTTGGCGGCGGCGGCGTTTTGAGCGCGGCGCCGCCAGTTGGCGAGCCGCGCCACGGTGGGGTGATCGAGGAACAGCGTATAGCCGAACAGCGCCTCGACCTGTTTTTCCACCTCGGGCCTGATCCCCGCGATGATCTCGCGCATCCGCTCGATCCGCGCCGAGCGTTCGGCGATCGCTTCGAGATTGTCGCGGATCGGTTGCTGGCGGGGCAATTCGGAGATCGCGCCGATGATCGTCTGGAAGAAGCCCGGCACGGCATCGCTCTTGGCGTTCGCGCTGTACCTCTTGCCCGGATAGGGATCGATATAGACGAAGCGCCGATCGACCTGGCGCTTCGCGGGTCGCTCGCGAAGCGCATCGATCGCCGGACGGAAGGGCGCGTTGACCAGCACCGATCCGTCGATCAGCACCGCGCTGGCGGCTGCATCGGCCGCCGACTGTCGCGGCAGCACCCGTGCCAGAAACGCCGCCCGGCCCGGCCACGCAATCTGGCGCGCGGCCAGCACGCCATCAAGCTCGCCGACGGTAAAGGGCGGAAACGCCCCCGGGAAACTCGATGTCGCGCGTGCGGCAAAGGCGAGTTCGCCGGCATGGGCGAGCGTCTCGACCCGCTGGCCGTGATCGGTGAAAGGGAAGATCAGCCGGTGTTCGGTCTCCATCACCTCGGGCGGCGAATTGAGCGCGAGCCGTTCGGGATGGCCGGTGAAATCGGTGACGGTCACGAACAGATCGAGCGGCTGGCCATCGGGCAGCAGCCGCGGCCCCTTGGGCGCGACCGCCATCGCGTCGAACGCATCCATCAGCAGGCCGGTGAACAAGGCGCCGCCAAAGGGCGGCTCGAACCAGCGCGACCGGACAAAGCGCGAGAGCTTGGCCCGCACCTCGGATCGCGCATCGGATTCGACGAGGGCATCGATCCGCGCGCCGCCGCGGCGCTGCGCGGCCCAGGCAAGCGGCACCGCCCAGATTTTGGCGAAGCGATGGCCCGGCGCCTGGCCGGGATCGATCAGCGCCTCGACGTCGGCCGAATCGAGCCACAGATCGGTGAGCGGCTCGAGCGATTGGCCCGTGGAGATCGCCTGGGCGAGAAACACGCCGTTGATCCCGCCTGCGCTCGCCCCGGCGATGATGTCGACCAGCACCCGCAGCTGCAGCTGATGATCGTTCTGGATTTCCTGGAGCAACGCCCGATAGACGCCCTGGCTGCCGCTGGCCGGCTCCACCCCGCCGTTGAACGCGCAGCTCGCCTTGGCCAGGCGCCAAATCTCCTTGGAGATTCCGTGCATATAGACCGCAAGGCTGATCCCGCCATAGCAGACCAAAGCGAGCCGCAGTTCCTTCTCGCGGTTCATCCAGCTCCCTCGCCAGCCCTCTCGATCGTCGCCCAGATCGGCAAATGATCCGACGCGACCCGCGCCTTCGCGCTATGGTGGACGCCACATGCCGTGACCTTCAGATCGCGCGATACCATGATCCGGTCGAGCCGCGCCAGCGGACGGCGTGCGTGGAAGCTCGGTCCGGTCTCGGCGACGCTATAATGACGCGCGAATTCGTGCAGACAGCCGGCGGTGGCGCTCCATTCGTTGAGGTCGCCCATCAGAATCGTCGGCAAATGTTTCACGCTCGACGCCACATGCGCGATGATCGCATGGGCCTGGCGCCGGCGCCAAAGCCCCGATAGATCGAGGTGCATCCCGATCACGCGGACCACGCCGTCGCTGGTCGTTCGAATATCGGCCGCGATCGCGCCACGCGGCTCGAGCGCGGGCAGATGGATCTGTTCGCAATCGACGATGATGGCGTCTTTGCGGATCAGCAAGGTGTTGCCGTGCCAGCCGAGGCTGTGGGGCCGAGCGCCGAACGCGACGGGCTGCCACGAGGTATGCCGCTCGATCATCGCGAGCGGAATCACCCCGGCGCGGGTGCCGAAACGGCGGTCTACTTCCTGCAACGCGACGATGTCGGCGTCGATTTCCTGCAGCACCTCGAGCGTTCGGGCGGGATTGCGCTGGCGATCGGTGCCGATCCCCTTGTGCATATTGTAACTGGCGATCTTGATCATGGTCGCCCTTATCGGCGGTTGGGCGATCGATCGGCAAGAGGTGTCGCGATTGGTGCCGGTTGCAGGAATCGAACCCGCGACCTTCGGTTTACAAAACCGCTGCTCTACCAGCTGAGCTAAACCGGCATGTCGATGATGACGCGGCTTCCCATGCGTCAGACGACGCCGAAGGTCCAGCCCTCGCTTTGCGCAATTTCGGCGGAAAGGGCGGGTGGATGCCAGAGCGATGCTCGGTCGGCATGCGCGCGCAGCCAGGCGGCGGTCAGGATCGCATCGGTGGCGTGGTCGTCATAGCGCTCCAGCGGGCTGTGTGGCTGGCTGCCGATGGCTGGGTGGGTGAGCGCGGCGTCGAGCGCGGCGGCACCACGCATCTTGCTGATGCCCTTGCGCAGACCCGCCGTGCGGGCGGCGATGCTGGTGTAGATCTCGACGACAAGGGCGCCCTGGTCGGGCACCGGGTCGAACGGCCAGACCGGGACCGCAGCGCCGAGATGGTGGAGCAGGCGCATCCCGGCAAAGCTCGCTTTCGCCACTTGCGCCGCGCCGATTGCGTCATAGACGGTTGACGGCTTGCCGCCGCCGCCAGCCTTATACTGCGCCTCACAGCGGCGGAAATGCATGAAATCGGCCTTGGTCCCGTCGGCTGCGCCGAGATAGAAATGTCGGCCGCGCCGGTTTTCGAGGAAGGAGGCCGCGCCCAGATCCTCATCGTCGCTTGCCGTGTCGACATGCGCCCAGAAGGGGCGCGCAGTGGCGGGCGTCGGCTCGCCGGGCAGATAGGCGCCGCGCTCGATCAGCGGCGGCGCGAAGCTGAAATCGAACCCGACCAGCAACGGATCGCCAGCGCGGGCGCGCAGCCAGTCGAGCACCGCGGTCCGCGACCACACGCCATCCGGGGCGGCGAACAGTTGCGGCGCGGCATCCCCGGCCTCGCAAAGCGCCACCGCGATGCCGCGATGGCGCTTGCCCCTGGCGCCGGACCAGTCGATCGCGGCAAACCGCGTGAAGCGCCTCATGCCTGGCTTTTTCGGGGCTTGGTCGGGCACTTGGCCGCTGCCTGATCGCGCGCCCGTTCGATCATCGCCCGGACGCGATCGGGATCGACGCTGCCATAACGAACGAGCAGGCCCGGCCAGCCATGATAATGCGGCGTCTGCCAGAAGCTGTCGGGATCGGTCTCGAGCAGGAGCGCCTTGGTGTCATGGTCGATCTGCAGCACGAACGAGCCCGCTTCGCGGCTGCCCGATACAAAGGCACGGCCGTTGCTGACGATCTTGATCGCCGGTTTGCCATAATGAACCCCCAGCTGGGTATCGGGCAAGCCAAGCGCGAAGGCGACCAGTTCGTCCCAGTCGCCGATTGCCAGCGCGCTCATTTCATCGCAGCCAAGATGTCGGCGGTGAACCTGGCGATGTCGAACGTCGCGCCGGTCGGGTCCTCGCCGCGCCGGACGATGACGATACCCCGGCTCGGGACGATGACGACATATTGGCCGCGGTTGCCGAACGCGCCATAGGCGTCGGCAGGGACGCCGGGCGATTTGTCGAGCAGCCAGAAGGTCGCGCCATAGCCGAACGCGCCGGCCGGTTGCGGGCCCGATGGCGTGCTGATCCGCTTCACCCAGCCTTCGGGCAGCACTCGCCTGCCGTTCCAGACGCCGTCGTTGAGGTATAGCATCCCGAACCGCGCCAGGTCGCGCGCGGTCGTCCAGATCTGGCTCGAGGCGATATAGTTGCCGTGCCAGTCGGTCTCGGCGACGGTGTGATGCATGCCGATCTTGTCGAACAGCGCATCGCGCGGGAAATAGCGATAGCGCTCCTCACCGAGCGCCGACCGCAGCGACAGCATCGCCAGCAGGATGTCGTTGTTGGCATAGCGGAAGCGGGTGCCGGGTTTTGCCTCGAGCGGCCATTGCACGACATTCTCGTCGACCGTGGTACCGCCGAAATAGACCGCGTCGGTGCGGTTGCCGGCGGTGTCGCTGTGCAGTCCGCTCGCCATCCGCATGAGATTGTCGATCGTGATCTGTTGGCGAGGGTCACGCTCATTGTGCCACGCGGCGATCGGCGCAGGCTGATCGACCTTGATCGCGCCCTCACCGACGGCGATGCCGATCAGCGTGCCGGTGATGCTTTTGGCGACCGACCAGGTGCGGTTGGCGACGAACGGGCCGAAGCCGTCGGCATATCGTTCGGCGACGATGCGGTTGCCGCGCACCACGACGACACCGGTGGTCTTGCTGCCCTTGCCATAGCTGAGCGCGTCGAATGCCGCTGCGACGGGCGGGAGGGGCATCATCGCGATACGGGGCAGCGAATCGCCGAGCGGCCAGGGCGCGGGATTGGCGGCGACCGGCCTCGGCGTGATCGCTTGATCGCCAGCGACGCGCGGCACCGGGACGGTGCCGATCGGCAGGGTCGTGCAGCCGGTGACCGGCGACCATTGCGCGATCCGCGGCGGCATCCCCTCGCCATAGCCGACCGTGACCCGGCCCTGCGGCACATCGATCCGGGCGTCGAGCCGGTGCACGATCGCGTCATATTCGGGGTAGATGCCGTGGAGCTCATCCTCGGCGATCTGCGCCTGGGTCCGCCCTCCGATCAGCGCCGCGCTGCAGGTGATGGCGGCCTTGTAGCCGGCGGCGACGGCCATGTCGTAGCGGGTTGGTGCGTGCGCTTGCTGCGCGGCCGCCGGCGTGGCCAGTATCGCCAGCGCGGCCAGCGCCAGCCCCGTCGTCGCCCTAATCGTCAGCCGCATTCTTCAATCCCTCCCAAAAGGCGATGCGTTCGGCGATGCGCTTTTCGAAGCCCCGGTCGGTCGGGCGATAGAAGGTCTCCGCCTTCATCTCCGCCGGCCAGTAATTGGACCCCGAAAACCCCTCCGCCACATCATGATCATAGGCATAGCCCTTGCCATAGCCGATGTCCTTCATCAGCTTGGTCGGGGCGTTGAGAATATTCTGCGGCGGCATCAGCGACCCGGTTTCGCGCGCCGATTTCCAGGCGGCCTTCTGCGCCTTGTACGCGGCGTTCGATTTGGGCGCGGTCGCGCAATAGAGGCACGCCTGCGCGATCGCGAGTTCCCCCTCGGGCGAGCCGAGAAATTCATAGGCATGCTTCGCGGCGAGGCATTGCACCAGCGCCTGCGGATCAGCGAGCCCGATATCCTCGCTGGCAAAGCGCGCGATCCGGCGCAGCACATAGAGCGGCTCCTCGCCCGCCGTAAGCATCCGCGCCAGATAATAGAGCGACGCCTGCGGGTCCGACCCGCGCATCGATTTGTGAAGCGCGGAGATGAGATTGTAATGCCCCTCGCGGTCCTTGTCATACACCGCCACCCGGCGTTGCAGGAAGGCGCCGAGCCCGGCCGGGTCGAGCGGCTCGGGCAGGTCGACCGAATAGAGCGTCTCGGCCTGGTTGAGCAGGAACCGCCCGTCGCCATCGGCGCTCGCGATCATCGCGTCGCGCGCTTCGGCGGTGAGGGGCAGGGGGCGACCCTCGATCGCTTCGGCACGGTCGAGCAATTGCCCGAGCGCCGCCGCGTCGAGCCGGTGCAGGATCAGCACCTGCGCCCGGCTGAGCAGCGCGGCGTTGAGTTCGAACGAGGGGTTTTCGGTGGTCGCCCCGACCAGGGTGACCGTGCCATCCTCGACATAGGGCAGGAAGCCGTCCTGCTGCGCGCGATTGAAGCGGTGAATCTCGTCGACGAACAACAAGGTGCGCTGCCCGATCCGGGCATGATCGCGCGCCTCGGCGAACATCTTCTTCAAATCGGCGACGCCCGAAAACACCGCCGAGATCGCCGCGAAGCGCAGCCCGACGGCATCCGCCAGCAAGCGCGCGATCGTCGTCTTGCCGGTGCCGGGCGGTCCCCACAGGATCATCGACGACAATTTGCGCGCGGCGACCATCCGCCCGATCGCGCCTTCGGGCCCGGTCAGGTGATCCTGTCCCACCACCTCGCCGAGTTGGGCCGGGCGCAGCCGGTCGGCCAGCGGGGCGGATTCGGTGCCGGTATCGGGATCGGGATCGGGGGACGCGAACAGGTCAGCCATGCCCCAAGATAGGCCCGTAAATTAATTTTGCAGCAGGGCTTGCCGTCCCTATTTCCAAGATATATCTTAGTGCCATCATGAACGTTAAAGAAAGAACGAAAATGTACCATATGCATGGCAATCGTCATTGCGGCCCGCGCGGCGGCGGGCGTCGCTGGGGACCGTTTGCGGTCAGCTGGGAAGTCGATCCGGCGGAGATGGGCGGACGCGGGCGCGGCCGGCGCGGCCGGATGTTCGACGGCGGCGAATTACGGCTCGTCCTGCTCAAGCTGATCGCCGATCAGCCGCGCCACGGCTATGACCTGATCCGCGAGATCGAGGACCTCACCGGCGGTGCCTATGCGCCGAGCCCGGGCATCGTCTATCCGACGATCACCCTGCTCGACGACATGGGGCTGATCGAGGAGCAGAAGGCCGATGGCGCCAAGAAACTGTTCGCGGTGACCGAGGCGGGCACGGCCCATCTCGCCGAGCGGGCCGAGGAGGTCGAGGCGCTGATGGCGCGGCTGACCGATCTGGGCGCCGAGCGGCAACGCACCGACAGCGCGTCGGTCAAGCGGGCGATGGGCAATCTCGGGCTGGTGCTGATGCAACGCTTCGGCCGGGGCGAACTCGATACCGAAACGCTTCACCAGATCGTGGCGCTGATCGACGACGCCGCGCAGAAGATCGAGCGGCTATAGCCCGGGACGAGCAGCATCACCCGCGTGCAACGCCTTCGCCGGCGGTTGGGCATCGTGCCCGCCGCCGGCAACCATCGGGGACGAACAATGACAATCTCCGCAATCGCGCGCGTACCGACGGCGAACGCGCGCAAATATCTTCAGCAGCTGTGCAACCATTGGCAGCATACTCTGAGCGTGGCCTTCACGCCCGAACACGGCACCGTCGCGTTCCCGCGCGATGCCCGCGGCGCCGACTGGCCCGCCGATGCGCTGGTGACGTTCGATGCCAAGGGCGATGCGCTCGAGGTGCGGATCGACGCGTCGGCGCCGGGGCAGCTCGACGGGCTCAAGGGGGCGGTCGCGCGCCACCTCGATCGCTTCGCCTTCCGCGAAGCGCCGCTGCCCTTCGACTGGCGCGGCGACTGAGCAACCGGCTAAGCCGCAGACACGGCCGATTCTCGCCGGCGGTGGTGCCACGCGGTCCAGCAGCCGGGCCCTGGAGGCCTACAGCTCGACTTCGGCGGTATCTGATCGCCGTTCAAGGATAACGGCCCGATGTGCTGCGCAACGCTGCCCCGTACGTCACCCGGGCTCTTTCGCCAAAGCCCTGCACATTTCAAAAACGGCAGATCTCTAGTGGTTATGGTGGACGCACTTGGGCTCGAACCAAGGACCCGCTGATTAAGAGGCGGTTACTCTAACAGCAATATCAATCACTTAGCTGCATTCGTGTTTAATAGATACCGACAATTGCTCACAACGAACCATAACCAGCAATGATGAATAACGGCACAATTCCACCCACATCGGCGATGGTGGAAATACGCTTGTATCCGTAGGAGCTTTGCTTCCAATTTTTCGGTCTTTTCAGGGTAATCTCCACTACGCTGGAAAGCTGTCATTCGGCTTTCCCGCGGCAGAAGGGGCCCCGACCTCTGGGACAAGCATCTGAATCTCCTAGGATGCTCAGCCGGGAAGAATCAATATCGAACTCTCAACAGCTTTGTCCCTTGGGTGGCCAGCTCGCTCGCGGTCCAACTCCATTTTCGGCCCATCGACGTAAATGCTCTTGAAACCATTCTTCCGTATTGACATTGTCATGACGAGCCTGCACAGCCAGCGCCTCTGAAAGGACGAGTCATGCCTCCCGCCGCAAAGAAATTAGAACAGGAAAGCGAACAGCGACGTTCGAGTTCTGACATGCTGAGCATCCGCGTGCCTGAGAAGACGCGCGCGCTTATAGATGCCGCTCGTCGCGCGCTCGACAAGTCTCGTACGGAGTTCATCCTCGAGGCGGCCGTTGCGCGCGCGGAGGAGGTCGTCCTCGACCAGCGCATGTTCGAACTGGACGAGGTCCAGACAGTCGCTTTGATGAAGCTACTTGATGAACCCCCAAGGCCTGTGCCGGCGTTGCGCAAGCTCATGGCGGGTAGGGCACCGTGGGAGTAGCAGAGGCGATCATGCCAGAGCCGCTCTACGCTCCCCCGGCCCGGATTGAGTCGCATCACGTCGTGTCGAGCTTCTCGAGCGGCAACGTGAGGCTCGATGCCTGGCTGCGTGAACATGCACTCGGGAACGAGGGAAGTGCTTCCCGCACCTATGTCGTTACTCATGGCGGCAACACTGTAGTCGCATATTACGCGCTCGCATCTGGTAGGTTAGGCCTGACCGAACTGCCTCGAAAGATGCGACGCAATCAACCGGACTTCGTACCGGTCATCTTGCTTGGACGTCTGGCAGTAGACAGCGATCACAGTGGTCAGGGTCTTGGTAGCTTTCTGCTAAGAGAAGCGATGATAAGGACGATCGAGGTGTCCGAACTTGTCGGCGTTCGCGGATTGCTCGTTCATGCCATCGACGACGAGGCTGTACAATTTTATGGCCACTTCGGCTTTCAGCCTTCTCCAAGCAGCCCCTATTCGCTGATCATTCCCATTGAAGTGATTGAAAAGTCACTAAAAGACGAGGGGTAGGAATCAATCTGTGCTACTCGCATTGAATAAGAGCCAAGAGTTCTAGGATCGTATCGCGCACTTAGGTCCAAATTGGAGGTAATTGAAATCGCAGTTATCGCTAGACAGTTCCCTCATCAATCAGACAGAAGCGGATGAGCGAGGTCCAGGGCTGGGGGAAGAATGACACTTGACGCGATTGCTACGGCACTGGCGAATGGTCCTTCCCAGGAAGAGGTCGAGGCTGAACTTAGGGCTTGCTTCGCTAATCTTCTAGCTGGCGTGGACAAACACCAGATCGCCTTGGGCTCGGCAAAGCGCCGGTTGCGGCGAATGATCGACAGCTTCTCTGCAAGCGCACACAAGGATCGTGCCGCATTGCGATTGGCACATATGGAATCGCTAAAATTCTTCGGCGAGGAAGATCACTATCTCCGAACAGGACCGCTTTCCGCGTTCCTTGATTCTCGCGCCGTGACCATTCAGGCAAGCGAGGATGGGGCACTCGGTGATGCTTGGACAGGGAAACGCGTCCGCGCACCCCGGATCGTAGATGCGTTCGCGGACGGTCGTTGTCGAGGTACCGTCGGGCTGCCTGGAAAGCCGATGTGGTTCACACCCTACACCGGCGAGATGAGGGCGCTTTGCGAAGAGGCGCGAGAACGGAAGTGCGCCCGCGCACGCCGCGTCGAGATCGCCAGAAGAGCGGTTAGTCTGCTTGGCTTGGTTCATATCCACGCCAGGGATGAAGTTATCGCGATGGTTACCAGCCGAACAATTGGGGAACTCGGATTTGAGCATCCCAAGACAGGTGATCAAATGGGGCCGGCAGGTCCAACGGCGATCGAAGCGCGGGGCCACCGGCGTTTCAGGCACTGGCCGAGGCGGTCGATCGATGATCGCTACGGGCGAACCTACGAGCTCGATGGCGAACTAAGGTCGAAAGCGAGCCCGCGCGATACTCACGGCGCTGCCGAGAGCGTGAGACCGGTGCTTCCTATCGAGGCTTTCGAGCATTGCATATATCTCGGACGCCTAAGCAATCCGGACTTTGACGACGCCGAAGGGGATTATCTCAGGACGCTTGGGGCTCCAGACTCGGTGAGTTTGCTGCGCGACCTTGCCAAGGCAACCGGCCTATGACTCAAGTTAGCCGCGAGGAGCTGATCGCTGCGTCAACTGACATATGGGTGTCGTGGCTGCGCAGCGCCCTCCTCGCATTTACCGCACAGGTCCCTGTCGCCCGCAAAGTCAGCGCGTTCGCTCCCCTATTCGTAGATCCCGAAACTTCGAGTCCTGCAGGGGAGATATTCAACCAGATCCGCGTGCTGATGATCGAACCAAGCGGTGCTCCGGCGAACGCTGCGGTCGAGGTAGTGCGGAGTTGGGCACCCGATCTTGATGGTTGGCGGGGCGCCGCCATCGCCCTGCAACTTGCGACCCGATTGCACGGCCGGGGACTCTATCGCGCGACGATGATGCTCCTTGCGCGTTCGGTCGACCTTCCCCAGCGCTCGAAACAGGATTTGGCCTATCTTTCGGTACGCGCGGCCGACGCACGATTTCGTAAGTCGGAAGTCGAAGATCTAAGCCGCACCCTGTGGCAGTTGGATTTGCTGGAGCCGAACCTTGCGGCGGAACTTGCGCTCATTTTTGCGCGCGAGGATTTTGGTGGGTTGGAAAATTTACCTGGGACGGTCGTGCGAATTTTGCCGGGGCTGACAGTTGAGCCTCATGACGGCTTATATGCCAAGGCGATAGCGCTCGCGTTGATCGATGAGTTTCCGAGCAATGAGCTAGTCCGATGCCTCGCGACAGTGCGGCAGGAGGATAACGTTCGCGCGGCGCTGCGTGCGGCACTCGCGCAGCTCACCGTGCCCTGGGCTGTCGGCTTTGCCGAGGATGAAGCGCCCATCGACGAACAAGGCGCCGCTGAAACGCAGGAATCCGAGAGTGAGCTCGAGAAGCGCACCGACGTCCTCGACGAGCTCAGTAAGGTCGTGGACATGGACAAGTACCGCAGGCGGCGGGGATGAGGGATGCGTCCGAACGGCCGCTTAAGCGACTAACGCGCAAACTTGGCGCGGTGATTGACATCACCCGAACGATTGACCGCAATTCCGACGATGGTGGCCATGCCGATCAAAATGGCGAGATCGCCTATGTGTTCGACACAAACGTCATCCAGATGTTTCTTGAGCCATATAAGAATCCGCGATTTGCTCAGGTATTTCACGCTCCGCTTTGGGAAGGGGATTCTCAGGCTGATACCGATGTTAACACCCAGGCCTGCCTGCTGGCGGCCGAATATCTCTTCTCCGGCGCTTTGCCCGGCCAGCGCCAAGGCAGATGGTACATGACGCGTGCTCATCATGAGGAAACCGAGCACCAGATCGGTTACATGGTGGCCTGGGGTAAGGATATCGCACAGCGGCTTCGCAAGGACGAGGATTTCGGCAAATTCGCGCTCAAGCGTCTGAAGGAATTGAACGCTGCGCTTTCCCTTGATCCGCATGCCGAACGCGAGCCGTTTCTAAAGCTTGCAGAACGCCAAGGCTGGGTTCCCGAGGCACTTGCGGGGTTTGCGCACGCGCCCCAACAGGAGTTTACCGACCGTGCAATCGGTATTCGATCGCGCGAAGCCTGTCGGCTTTTGGCGCAGGACTGGATCCTTGAGCCATCCGATCAGGTCGTGCGTTATCGATCCGCGCGGATCGCCGGCAAATACATGGACCTGGAGCGGTTACTTAAGCCGACCGAATTGGACTGGGAGGAGATCCGGGAGGAAAGCGAAATTTGGCGCCGTTACATTTCTCTGATCGTGCAGGGGCGGCAATCCAAGCCCAAGACGGACGCTGCGCTCACTGCGGACTGCGATGCGCTCGCTCTGGTCACGTGGGGCAATCGCCAGACCGAGGGCTGGAACCGCCGGATCGTTTTCGTGACCGGGGACCGGACCTTGCTCGATGCAGCGCGGCAGCGGTTCGTAGAGGACATCCAGCAGCGGTTCCTCTTCGTACGGCCCATCAGCTATTTCGCCCCAGTTTTCAATCCGACGAGCGCAAACAGTCAAATGGCGCGTGAGGCGGCATTCAAGCGTCTGCAGGAGGTTCTCGAAGGCGCGATGGTTCCTCTGAATCTCGGTCTTCTGGCAGGAGAAAATGAATGGCGTCGGCGAGCGCGCGACGACTTCGCGCTGCGGGTCGAGCGCGCGCCTGAGTCGATCGTCGCGATCCTTGCCGACTTTTTCCCGAAGGCGCGTGACCCCGAATGGGTCGCAGAGAATGAGGCCTCCCTGGATGCGCTGGTCGCCGAATTGAGCGAAATCGAGAGCCTGATGTTGGAGGCCTTTCCTCGTCTAGTCGCCGAACGTCTTAACAAGGAACGAGAGCGCTTCCTCGCGGAGGCAGTTGGTGCTGGTACACAAGCGCTGGCCAATGCGATTGACAAACGTTTCGAGTCTGCTCGGAGCGCGGGCGTTCAATTCTCGCTACAGCTCATGGCGGATGCGCTGGAGGAATTTCTCGCGCGAACGCCGGATGAGGGGGCGGCCTCGCAACGCGCCGCGGTCGAGGTGCGTCTCTCATTTTCGGATAACCGCAATGACCCGCTGGATTACAGCAGCATGGTAGCGTGGCTGAAGGCGATGAGCGCCTCCGATCTTCACAAAAGGATGGATGCGCTTGTCCAGCATCCGGAGCGCATATTCGCGCTTGTTGCACTTCTCGCTTTCAACCTCGAGAGTTGGAATGATGCGGATCGCTATGCCGATCTTGCTGCGCGGGCAGCCGAGGAGGGCTTGGCTGGCGATCACGACGACAAGGAGCGGCTGGAACACGAATATTATGAATTCCTGTACCTGCGAGCAAAGTCCCTCCGTTTCCGGATCGCCGGTACGCGCCCAGAGATCGATCTGAGCTACGATGACGTGTGGCGGGACTGGATGATCGCTGCCGAGACGACGCTGACACAGTGTATCGCCCATCACCGGGCTGCGGTCGAATATGCACGCGAATTGCGGGCACTGTCTGAGCGTGCCGCACTTTCAATTGCCTACTGCGAGTGGTTTGCCTTTGGTGAACTGGCGAAACTAAAGCCGCTCGAGGTTGCAGTCGCCGACGCCGGGCGAGCGCTGCGCAAAGCCGCCATCGATCTGAAAGGTTGCGCAAAATTGGCGTCCCAGGCCAAAGTCAAGAAGCGCGCTGAAGACTCGATCAGCAGGCAGATCATCCTGGCGGCAAGGCGGCAATTCAATTCAAACATCCATGCAGCGCGCCTTACGGCTCGGCGCCTCGCGGGACTTTGGCCGGATTTGGCGGAGTTGTTCGAGAAGATCGCTGCGCGATTGCCAGCCCCTGAATCGATCGAATGGCCCAACCAGCCCGCCATCGTCGATGCTTACGAATCCGCCGACACGGGCGATTGGGAAACGCTTTTGAATATTGCCACGGGAGATTTGTCGCTGGAGCTCGATATTGCTGTCATTCTCGGGTTGCAGGAGGCAGCCCGCCAAGGGCAGAATCTTCCTGAAAGCAGGACAGGATGACGCAACGCTATCGCTGACCGGACCAATGTAGGTTTATAGTCATTGATGCCGATCGTTCTGGGCCGGCAGGTCAGGCCTCGCCGGCTTTCCATCTGACCTGCCGGCCCTCAGGGTCTTAAATTTCGTAAGCGTGGCCTGAGGGGCGCCTTGATCATCAGTTCTTTTTACTGGCGTGGGCGGCTTTGCCGGAGGCGCGGCGCTTGGCGAGGGTTGCCATTCGCGCGCTGATATCATCCGGGCTGATGTCGTTGGGATCGAAGGGACGCCCGTACCATTGGAGCACGGATTTGTGTTCGGGATGGCGCGGCTTGGCCATGGATCGGCGGGCAGGACTGCTTCGATCACGATGCTGTGCCGCCAGTCATCGCCAAAATCATAGGTGTAGGTGAAGTCCGTGATGCCGCGTTCGACGAGCTTTGCGAGGCGCAGATTGCCGGCGTCGCGGGTTGGCGGGTCCATGTAATCGTCGTCGAAGCGGATGCCGTAGCTGGCCTCGCCGACATCGAAGCGGAACAGGTGGTAGTTCTCAAACAGCATGACGGCCTGGATCGCGAGGTGCAGCGTCTTGAGGCTGTTGGTGAGGGGCAGCTCGATCCGTCGCCAGATGGCAGGATCGATGTCGTTGAGTGTGATGCGAATCCGCGCGATCTGGTCAGTCATGCCGCCATGCTGATAGGCGCGCGGTCGGCTGTCCAGTTCCACGGCATGAGTTCGTCCCAGCGCGAGGCGGGCGAGGCGGGCCAGTCGCTGGCGATCTTGGCGATGACGTCGGCGATATAGGCCTGTGGCTCGATGCCGTTGAGCTTGCACGTCTCGATGACCGAATAGATCGCGGCGGCACGTTCGCCGCCTGTCTTCGATCCGGCGAACAGCCAGTTCTTGCGGCCGATCGCGATCGAGCGGATCGCGCGTTCGGCGATGTTGTTGTCGATCTCGGCGCGACCATCGTCGAGGAAGCGGGTCAGTGCGATCCAGCGCTTGCGGCCATAGCTGAGCGCCTTGGCCATCGCCGACTTGGGCGACAGGCGGCGCAGTGCATCGTCGATGGCGATGCGCAGGTCCTCGACCAGCGGCTTACTATGGTCTTGCCGGTGTCGGCGGCGGACGTCGGGCGGTTGCCCACGAATCTCGGCCTCGCGGACGTAAAGCTGTGCGATCCGCTCGAGCAGGCCGATGGTCAGCGGCGTCGGGCTGGTGGCGTGGTTCTCGAATATCTTGCGCCGAAAATGCGCCCAGCAGGCGACTTCGCGGACCCTACCGCCGTCATAGAGCTTGTCATATCCGGCATAGCCATCGGCTTGCAGCAGGCCGGTGAAGGACTTGAGCTCGGTCTGCGGATGGGTGCCGGTTCGATCAGGCGTAAACCGGTACCAGACCAGCGCCGGGTTCGCGGAACCAGAGGCGCGGTCATCGACGACATAGGTCCATAGCCGCGCGGTGGCAGTCTTGCCCCGGCCGGGGTCGAGCATCGGCACGGGCGTGTCGTCAGCATGGATCTTGGTCGCCTTCAGTCCTTCCGCGCGGATGCGAGCCACGATCGGGTCGAGCAGGGCTGCGGCTTGCCCCGCCCAACCGGCCAGGGTCGAACGGTCGATATCGATCCCCTGTGCCGCCATCATCTCGGCCTGGCGGTAGAGCGGCAGATGATGGTCGAACTTGTTCACGACCACATAGGCGAGCGTCGCGAAGCTGGCCTTACCGCGGGCAATCGCCTTGGGCGGTGCCGGGGCCTGGAGGGACTGTCAGGATTTCCGTGTGCGGGCGGGCATAATGGGTAAAAAGGAGATCCCATATGTCCCGACGCAAAGAGCCTGCGATTCCGAACGAGCTTCTC
>NCGF01000044.1 GCA_002281485.1 Sphingomonas sp. 28-66-16 | reverse complement strand
GGCGCGCCTGCCGAAGACGGAAGTCTCCAAGGTCAATTGCGAGAAAATCGAAGGGCTCTGCGAGGTCACTGCGGGCGCGAACCTCTTCTACGTCAACCACGGTGCTCGCTATCTCATCATCGGCCGCGTCTACGACATGGAGACGCGCCAGGATCTGACAGCGGCCCGGCTTCTCGAGATCAACCCCGACATGCTCGTCGGCGGGGCTGCGAAGGCGAATGCCGCGGCGGCTTCCGGCGGCGAGGAGGGCGCGGGCGAAGTCACGGCGGCTGCGGTCGGCAGCAGGCGGACGACGGCCCCCGTGCGCCCGGCCATGCTCAACCTGACCGGCTTGCCGAGCGAGGGCGCGATCGTTTGGGGCAATAGGGCGGCCAAACAGACCGTCACCATCTTCACGGACTTCCGCTGCGGCTATTGCCGCGCCCTCACCAATGTCTTGCGCGGCATGGACGTGAAAGTGGTCGAGCGGCCGATCTCGGTCCTCGGCAGCCGTGACATTGCCGATCGCGTCTACTGTTCCAAAAACCAGGAACAGGCGCTTCACGCCGCTTATGCAGGTGAGCCGTTCAAGGCGCCAGCTGCGTGCGACACCAAGGGCCTCGATGCCAATGAGAAATTCGCCCAGAAAAATGGCCTGAACGCGACGCCGGTCATTGTTCGCAGCGACGGCGCAATCCTCGAAGGCTATCGGCCGAAGGAGTTCCTCGAGGCCTGGCTCAAGGGGGCGAAGTCGTGAGTCGGCATCTGGATCGATCCCGCCGATCACCGGTCGTACTCGGATCGGCCGGTCTGGCGGCGCTGACTATGCTCAGTGGGTGCGCGACGTTCGGGAGCAACGTGCGAGGCAGCTTCTCATGCGCCGCGCCCGATGGCATCTGCGCGCCCTCCTCATCGATTGACGATCGTGCGCTGGCGATGATCGCAGGCGAGAGTGGCGGCGACGCGGTGCCCGCCGGGCCCTATATGGAAACCCGACCGAAGGCGCGGCCGCCGCGGACCGCTTCGACCAGGCAGATCGTGCCCGTCGAGCCCGGCGACGCGCGGCGTACCCAGGAGCGGGTGCTTCGGATCGTCTTCCAACCTTACATCGATGACCGCGGCCGCTTGCACGAGAGGAGCGCGGTCCACGCGGTCGTGCAGAGCGGCGAATGGCAGGAACAGTCGCTGGCGTTCGCAACGCCTATTCCTGATCGCAGTGCGTCCTCGATGCGCACAATGCCGGAATCGCTCGCCGAGGCCGTCGATCGCGCCGACCCTGCGATCGTCGATGTCGCGTCGATCGATCCAGATCTTCCTGATCCTGCGGTGGTGGCCGCTGCGCGGGCGCGCGGTGCCGACCCGGTTGCAGCGATCAAGTCCGACGTTGCGGCTCGCCTAGCCCCCAAGGCGGGCCGCAACGCTCCGGCCTCCGGACCATCTGCGGTCATGGGCCGGGCGCAGCCAGCGAAGGAAGCCACACCAGCGCCGGAGGCCGTTGGCCCAACGGGTAGCCCAAGCGCAGCGGCGACCACGTCCAAAACGACGAGCGCCAGCCCGGCCCGCATGACGACGCCGGCCAAAACGACCGTCGGTGCCGAGGCGATCGCGCGGGTGAAAGCGAGTCCGCAATATCAAGGGCGGGCAACCGAGGCCCAGGACACTGCGCGAAGCGCGGCCGCTGCAGGGACACTGCCGGCAGCCAAGTCAGATGCCAAGCCAGTCGTCCGCGCCGCAGAATTCCCCGCGTCCGTGCCACAGGAGGATTGAGATGGCGCGACGCTTTTTCGACGATCTCCTCGCCGGCGTCTTCGGCGATAGCAAGCGTCCCGACGCCCAGCAGCCGGATCTCGCGGTCCCGATGCTCGCGCACTGGCTGCCCTATCGGAGCTACGACCCGAAGACGGGCATCTTCTATAACAGCGCTTCGCGCGGGTTCGTGATCGAGGCGGCGCCGTTGGTTGGCGCCGACGAGCGCACCGGCGAGATCCTGGCACAGTTCCTCTCCGAGGGTATTCCGGCGCCGGGTTGTCTTCAGTTTCATCAATGGATGTCGCCGCGCATCGGCGAACACCTCTCGAAATGGTATCTGCCGCGCTACTCGGCGCGCGGTGTCTATGAACGCATGGCCAAGCACCGCGTCGATTTCCTGACGGACGGTGTGTGGGACTCGTTATCGGCCGACGCGCCGTTCTGCCTCCGGAACCACCGCGTCGCGATTTCCTATTCGACCCCGGAATCGTCGAGCGTGTCGGTCGAGCAGATCGTCTCAGTGATGGAAGGGATCATTTCGTCTCTTGCGTCGATCAACGTCGCGGCGCGCGCGATGGACCCGGTGGCGCTGATCGGATGGATCGACGACATCACCTCGCCAACCACCGCCGCCGGCGATGACGCCGTC
>NCGF01000010.1 GCA_002281485.1 Sphingomonas sp. 28-66-16 | reverse complement strand
AACACCGCAAGCTCGCCGCTTAACATCAACCCCCAGACGAGGCCCGCACTCCGCTAATTTACGCCCCGAGCTGCGCCAAATGTTCTGACGACGGACAGTGGCGGCTTTTGCGAGAGGCGGCATCATCCCGCCGACTATCGTCGTCGTGATCAGCGTGCGACGGTCAATCATGCGTCTTCTCCTCCAAGCGTTGCGGGAGGATAGCGACCGAGCCAGAGCATCGCCGCCGTCCCGAATACATAGCCGCCGATCGACAGCGCCAGCGCGCTGCCGTAGCCGCCTGTCGCGTCAAAGCCGCGACCGTAGAGAATGTTGCCCGATGCGTTGGCCACGACCAACGCGGTCATCATCGCCCCAAACAGTGCAGAATAGTGCCGCAGACCGAAATAGCGCGCGACGAAGAAGCCCATGATGTCCAATTCAGCGCCAGCCGACAGCCCAAGCAACGCAGCGACCAGTATAGCCTCGATCGGATTCACGTGCCCTTGCATCAGCAGGGCAGCGCCAATGGCGGGAGCGCCGAATGCCACCGCGGCGACCAAGGTAGGGGGTACGCGATCGAGCAGAAACCCGAAACCGAGGCGGCCCGCAAAAACCGAAGCTGCGTAGATCGACAGCATGCCGGCGGCCTGCGCGCGTGTCATGCCGGCATCAACGAGGATCGGCTGCAATTGGCCCAAAATTCCGGCACCGGGGATGTTGACCATCAGGATGGCGAACACCAACAGCCAGAAGACCGGATTGCGGATGATCCTGGCCCACGGTGTGCGCACGATGAGACGGTCGGTCACGCTCGATCGCTCGCGGACCAGCAGCAGCGCGGCGGGCAGCCCCATCACCAAGGCGCAGCCGGCCAGGATACGATAGCCTGCTGCCCAACCATAGACCGCCATGCTGGCCGACAGGATGGGTGGCAGTGCCAGCGCGGCAATCGATACGCCCAGCAGCGACATGCCAAGCGCAAGGCCCCGCGAGGCGCTGAACCAGCCTGCCACGGCGCGCGTGTAGGTGATGCCGATGGTGCCTAGGCCAGCTAGTCCCAGGCCAGTGAACAGCGCGTAGAAAAGCGCCAGCGATCCGGTCATGAAACTGAGCGCAAGATAGAACAGGCCGAGCAGCGCCGTCGAGGCGATCAGGACGGGACGGATGCCGATCCGATCGGTCAGGCCGCCGAGGACAGGAGCCAGCGCCGCGCCCACCAAGCCGGTCGCAGCGACAGAAGAGACCTGGCCGCGGGTCCAGCCAAATGCTTCGCCCAGCGGCAGCACGAACGTGCTCGACACATAGGGCCATACCGAAAATCCTGTGCCCAGGCCGATTGCGGCGCCGATTACGACGCGGTATCCGGACCGCCATTCCGCCACACGGACCGACTCATCGGTCATTTGGTAACCAGCTCCGCCTCGACGGAGATTTCGACCTCGTCACCGACTTGCGGGATCAGGTAGCTCATGCCGAAGTCGGAGCGCTTTAGGATGCCCGTCGCGGAAAAACCGAGGACCGGCCGCTTGGAGAAGGGATGCGCCTTGAGCGAGCCGTTGAAGACTGCATCAAGTACGACGGACTTAGTCACGCCGAGCATGGTCAGGTCGCCGGTGACCTTTGCGGTTGCCGGCCCCGTCCGATCGATTTTGGTCGCAACATAGGTGATGCGGGGAAACTTGGGCGTATTGAATAACTTGGGATCCGAGATAACCAGGTTGTCGAAATTCAATTGCGGCTTCGGCATGACGCCGCTGCGGTATGATGATGGATCCACCGTTACCGAAAGCGAGCTTTTCTCAGGCGCTGCCGCATCGAATCCGAGATCGGTCGTGAAGTTCGTAAAGCGGGCGACAAACCACGCCATGCCAAGGTGGCGGACGCGAAACACGATCGATGAATGATCGGGATCGGTGCGATATGCGCCTCACCCGAGGGGTACGAGATCAGCGTCGCGACCAATCACTTCGGCCATTTCCTGTTGAGCCACTTGTTGCTGCCAATGCTATCCCCTTGGAATGGTCAGGTACCTCGGCTGATCACGCTCGGCACCGTCACCGCCAATTCCGAGGAATTTGGCGGCAAGGTGCCGATCCCGGCGCCGGCCGATCTGGGCGAACTGCAGGGGCTGAAGGCCGGGTTTCGCTGGCCCATCGCGATGATCGACGGCAAGGGCTTCAAACCCGGCAAGGCGTATAAAGATAGCAAGCTCTGCAATATGATCATGAACCGAGAGTTCCACCGGCGCCTGCACGCGCCGACAGGCGTCGTGTTCAATACACTCTACCCCGGCTGTGTCGCCGAGACCGGCTTGTTCCGATACGCGCCAAAGCTGTTCCGGCAAATTTTCCCCTGGTTCCAGAAAAATATCACCAAGGGTTATGTCTCGCAGTCTCTGGCGGGCGAGCGCGTGGCACAGGTTGTGGCGGACCCCGCCTTCGCACAGTCCGGCGTGCATTGGAGCTGGGGCAACCGCCAGCGCGAAGGTGCAACGGCCTTCGCGCAGGCCCTGTCGCCCCGGTCCAGCGACATCGCCAGGGCATCGCGCTTATGGAACCTGAGCGCGGCGATGGTGGGTATCGAAGCGGTCGTCGAACCCGCTTAGCCAAGGCCGGCAGTGGCCCCGAAATGGGGGCCCGTCTTGCCCGCCAACTCTTCCCGATTTACCGCAGCATTCGGCGGACGGCTGAGCTATCATGGTCTCCGAAATGGCGCTTCAAGACCGCGCCGATATGCAGCAGCAGCGTAGCATAGAATAGTGCTGGGAGCGCCCAGGCGTGGGCCCATAGCGCGACGGTCGATGCCCCTGTCCAGCCGCTCGGCGATATTGCCCAGCCATAAAGGTTGATCGTCGATCCTTCGTCGATGAGATAGCCGCTGATGGGGAACGCCAGCAGCAGGGCATAGAGAGCGATGTGGACCGCGCGGGAGGCGAGCCGCTCCCACACCGTCAGCACCGACAGCGAGGGCGGTGGCGGACTAGTGATCAGCCAGCCGATCCGCCCGATCACCAGCAACAGTACCGTCAAGCCAAGTGATTGATGCGCACCAACGAACCCGGCGCGTTCGGGCGATGTTTCGGGCAGGATCGCCATGAACAGGCCAATCGGCACAAGGCAAAACATCAGGACGGCGATCACCCAGTGGAAGGCACGCGAGGCACTGCCGAACTGGGTTTCGTCATTACGCAGCGGCAAGCTAGTGGCGAGCGGCCGTCAAGCTTGCGTCCATGCCGACCAGGTTAGGAACAGGATCGCAAGCGTGGCGATGGCGGCCTGCACATTCAGGATTGTCGGTGTAATCCGGTGGATCGCAGGCGCGCTCGACGGCACCGCAGCGAATGTTCCGTCCAGATCGGCCAGGATGATCGACAAGACCATCATCGCCAGCCCGAGCGCGGCGACGACCGTCCCAGCGATCCGCAACCACCGTGCACGCGCGTTCAATGTGAAGGCGAGCACGATAGCTAGCGCCAGATATCCGATCGCCACCTGTTTCTCCGCCTTGTCCGCCAAGTGGCGTAAGCGGACGGTTGTTCAGGAGCTTGGGAGGGCTGCTGCGTGCCCCAAACTCTGCCTTTCAATAGTATTCGGCGCTTTGCGGGAAAGCGGTCGCTCGCGCGGAGCAGGGACCGGGCGCCAATGCTTCCTTACCCAAATCGGAAAGATGCGCTAACTGCCGGTTACGCACCGGGTGACCCGACCTGCCTGGCATAAAAAAAGCGAGCTGACCCATGTTCGACGAATACGGTTTCCCAAGCGACGCTGACTTTGACCACGCCGGCCCAACGCTGGAGACTTTCGTGTACTGCAGTCGGGCCGCCGAAGGCGTCGATGACGCTGAGGTCGACCGCATGGTCGAGTGGTCTCAACGCCGCAATGTCGCCCGCGATATCACCGGCGTGCTGGTTTTCGGCAGTGGCGTCTTCTTTCAGTGGATCGAAGGCCCGCCTAATCAGGTGAAGGAATTGATCGCGAGCCTTCATAGCGATCCGCGCCATTACGATATCGTCTCGCTGGACCGGAGTGTGGAAAAGCGCGAGCGGCTTTATCCGAATTGGCAGATGGAGTTGGTCGGAGCCGATGACATCCTTCCGGTGCTGCAGGACGCGCTTGATGCTGCCGAAGACGAAAACAACATCGCGGCACTGAGGCGTATTCTTGCGCACGTCTCTTCGGGTCCTTTGGACATGCTTGGGCGAAGCTAATTCGGTCAGCCGATGGCGACCTCGAGCCGAACCGCCACAGGGCCGTCGGCAGAAGGGCCTGTCCGGGCGGCTTTCAGGACATCAAGATGCCGAAGCGGATGTTCGGTTTGCGCTTGGCGCTGCGGCAGCGGCCGAACAGAAATTGCCGTCCCGGTGTTGTGGCTGCAATTCGGGAAGACGACCGGCAGCTTGCCACCGGACCTCATCGGGGATGTGCTTGAGAATGCCTTGACGTGGTCAAAGGCCCGTCCAATTCGGGATCGTTCCGTGGAGATAGCGGCCATTTATGCTCCGCCGCACGGCCTAGCTTGTGTCGGCAGTCGACTGGCAGCTTTGAGTGGAAAGCGAAACGTGCGACCAGACGAACACTTACCAGTTTATATCGTTCACGCACCTTTACATCGATAGAGCAACCAGCGCTCCGCCGATTATCATGGCCACGAAGTAACCGCCGACCCGTCTGTTCGCCTCCGCTGGATTTGGGCCTCTGATGCCACCTAGGCTAGTCAAATTTCGAGCTATACCGACCAATCCAAGGGCAATCATAACGTAACCTACGATCTTCATTTTTCTTTTTCCGTTGCATGCTCTCTAGCGTGGCTAGTTATGTTGCACCCTTTCCGCGTCAACAGGGGAGAGCTGCCGACTCGCATCAGCGCAGCATGCGGCGCACCGCCAGTTTGTCATGTTCCCCGAAATGGCGCTTCAGCACCGCACCGATATGCAACACAAGCATCGCATAGAACAGTATCGGCATCACCCATCTGTGTAATGCCAGTGCGGCCTCCGATAGCCCGGGCTCTCCGACGGGCTTGATCGCCCAGCCATAGAAATCGATACTTGGTCCTTGGCTGAGGAGAAAGCCGCTGATCGGGAATGCCAGCAGAGCGAGATAGAGCCCTAAGTGAGCCATGCGCGATGCGCGCCGCTCGAAGGGTGTCAGTTCAGCGAGCGCGGAGGGCGGCGGACTCACAATTAACCACCCGATCCGCCCGATCACCAGCAGCAATACCGTCAGGCCGAGCGATTGATGCGCGCCGACAAACCCCGCGCGTTCGGTTGCGCCTTCAGGCAGGATAGCCATGAACAGCCCGATCGGCACAAGGCAGAACATCAGGACAGCGATCACCCAGTGGAAGGCGCGCGAAGCCCTGCCGAATTGGGTTTCGTCATTGCGCAACGGCAAGGCGGTGGCGAGCGGTCGCCGAGCCTGGGTCAATGCCGACCAGGCCAGGAACAAGATCGCGACCGTTGCGATGGCGGCCTGTATGTTCAGCACCGCCGGCGTGATCCGGTGGAGGGCAGACGCGCTCGACGGCACCGCAGCGAATGTGCCGTCCAGATCGGCTAGGATGATCGACAACACCATCATCGCCAGGCCGAGCGCGGCGATAACCGACCCGGCAACCCGCAGCCACCGTGCACGCGCGTTGAACGTGAAGGCCAAGATAATTGCGAGCGCCAGATATCCGATCGCCACCTGTTTTCCCGCCCCGTTTGCTATGAGAATGATGGATGGTAGCAGCTCACAAAGGCGAGCGTGTCAATTAGGCCTTTCGGATCAATCCGGTGATCCGCCGTCAGCTCGAATTGAACAGGTCGGCCCCTTCTGCTTGATCAGGTTCTGACCTCGGCACCGAAGACGACATCGCCGATCTTGATCTTGACCAGGTCGCAGCCACGCGACCCACCGTCGAGCGCAAGGTCGAAAAGCCCGATCGTGTAGCTATCGGCTAAGGCTGAACGAACGGCCGCTAGGCCATCTGAGCGCCGGAAAGCGGCCATTCCGTTTTCCACCCGTCCTGACTTGATGGGATGGCCGCCCCCGCACATCGCATAGCGGTCCTTTAGTTCCGGCTGACCCCACAAAGGTTCTCGCTGACCCCGGCAGGTATCTACTCGCGAGACCGCTTGTCCGGGATGTTTGGAGCTGCCCGCAGACACGGAGTCGGCATGCGGGCCCGAGGCTCACATGACACCCACCAAGCTACTTATTGGCCAAATCCTCATCGTTCTCGCAATTATCGTCGCGAGCATCTGGACAGCGACGCAATGGGCGGCCGCGAGTCTTGGCTACCAGCCCGAACTCGGACCGCCCTGGTTCATGATGTTTGGCTCTCCGATCTATCGTCCGTGGTCGATTTTCGCGTGGTGGTTTTCGTTCGATGCCTATGCGCCGGTTATCTTCGACGAGGCTGGCGGGATTGCGGCTTCCGGCGGATTGCTCGGATGCTGCGCAGCGATTGCCGGATCGGTGTGGCGTGCGCGACACTCAAACAATGTCACCACCTACGGTTCCGCCCGGTGGGCACGGGCAAAGGACATCGCCGACGCCGGCCTGTTCAATGACAAGGGTGTCACGCTCGGCCGCATTGGCGGGCGCGATCTCCGCCACGACGGACCCGAGCATATCATCGCCTTCGCGCCGACCCGTTCGGGCAAAGGTGTTGGCCTCGTTGTCCCGACCCTCCTGTCCTGGACCGGCTCGACCGTGGTTCACGATATCAAGGGCGAGAACTGGCAGCTGACCGCAGGCTGGCGCGCACGCTTTTCGCATTGCCTGTTGTTCAATCCGACCGACAGCCGTTCGGCGCGCTATAATCCGCTACTGGAAGTGCGCATTGGCGTGAACGAGGTTCGCGACGCCCAGAACATCGCCGACATCCTCGTCGATCCGGAAGGGGCCCTGGAGCGCCGCAACCATTGGGAGAAGACCAGCCATTCGCTGCTGGTCGGCGCGATCCTCCATGTTCTCTACGCCGAGGAAGAGAAGACGCTCGCGCGCGTCGCTGCCTTCCTATCCGATCCGCAGCGCCCCTTCACCGCGACGTTGCGGCGGATGATGACAACCAACCATCTCGGCAGCGACGGGGCTCCGGTTGTCCATCCCGTTGTCGCCTCGGCCGCGCGCGAACTGCTCAACAAGAGCGAGAACGAGCGCTCGGGGGTGCTGTCGACGGCGATGTCGTTTCTTGGGCTCTATCGGGATCCGACGGTCGCCGAGGTCACGTCGTGCTGCGACTGGCGCATCGCCGACTTGGTCGAGGCGGCGCACCCGCTTTCGCTGTATCTCGTCGTGCCGCCGTCCGACATTAGCCGGACCAAGCCGCTCATCCGGCTGGTGCTCAACCAGATCGGCCGACGGCTGACCGAAAAGCTACACGCGGTTGGTCGGACTGAGGGATCGGGCGCGAGCCGTCAACGGCTGCTGATGATGCTCGACGAGTTCCCGGCGCTTGGCCGTCTGGATTTCTTCGAGACCAGCCTTGCGTTCCTCGCCGGCTACGGTGTTCGCGCCTTCCTGATCGCGCAAAGCCTCAATCAGATCGAAAAGGCTTACGGTGAGCACAACGCCATCCTCGACAATTGCCATGTCCGCATTGCCTTCGCGACCAATGACGAGCGGACCGCGAAGCGGATCTCCGACGCGCTCGGCACCGCCACCGAGCAGCGCGCGATGCGCAACTATGCCGGCCACCGCCTCGCGCCCTGGCTGGCGCACGTCATGGTCAGCCGGCAGGAAACGGCTCGGGCGCTGCTGACGCCTGGCGAGGTCATGCAGCTCAAGACGACCGACGAGTTGGTGCTCGTCTCGGGCCACCCGCCGATCCGCGCGCAGAAGCTGCGCTACTATGAGGACCGGCGGTTCGCCGCGCGTCTGCTGCCGTCGCCTTCGTTGGATGTCGCCGGCTACCACGACTTTCCCACCGCACGTTCCGATGATTGGACCGGACAGATTCGAGCGACCGACGCGCGGCTCGCTGGCAAAGCAGTGACCGACGAAGGCACCGATACAGGCGGTCTCGAGCAGGCGCGGCATCCGGCCCACGAGGTCGAGCCCGCGCTCGCGGCCGAGCCGGAAATCGCCGATCCGCTGGGGCTCGGCGAAGACGACGGTGATCAGGCGGCGGAACGCCGCGCCATGGACCGCGTGCAGGCGCTCGGCGCTGCGCGGACAGTCTACGGCCTCGATGCCACCTCGGGCCGGCCCGACGACCTGCAGCTGGGGTTCTGACCATGGAAAAGGTTCGCCACCAGCTATTCCTGCCCAAGCCACTCTCCGATCGGCTCGAAGCGCTCGCCGCGAAGCCCGGGGCCAGCAAGTCGGCGATTCTCGTCGATGCGGTCACCGCCTGGCTCAACCGCCGCGGCGCCTCGGAGCTGGAAGAACGGTTCGCAATCCGGCTCGATCGCCTGACCCAGGCGATCGGCCGCGTCGATCGCGAGACCTATCTGATCCTCGAGACGCTGGCGCTGTTCATCCGCTTCGAACTAGCCATCCAGACGCCGCTTGCCGAGAACGACCATGCCGGCCGCGCGCTCGGCGCGAAGCGGTTCGAGGCGTTCGTGACGCAGGTCGGGCGGCAGGTGTCGACCGGCCGCCGGACGTTGGGCGCGGTCCCGGAGGAAGGCGCATGAGCGCGAACCTCTCGGCAGAACGGCGCCGGCGCATGCTGATCACAGCGCTCGGCGCCGATATCGCCACAGCCATGCGCGACGGCCAAGTCGTCGAGATCATGGTCAACCCCGATGGGGCGCTCAGGCTCGACCGATTGGGCGAAGGCCGGATCGACACCGGGATTCGGATCGGCCCGGAGCAGGTCGAGCGCATCATCCGCCTCGTCGCGAGCCACGCCCGCGCCGAGGTGCATGCCGAGCATCCGATCATCTCGGCCGAGCTGCCCGCGCATATCGAAGGCCGGGCGGGCGAGCGGTTCGAAGGCGTGCTGCCGCCGGTCGCGACCGCGCCCTGCTTCTCGATCCGAAAGCCAGCGCACCGGCTGTACACGCTCGATGACTATATCGCCGACGGGCTGATGACGGAGACGACCGCCGAAACGCTGCGCGCGGCGGTCACCCAGCGCTACAACATCCTCGTCGCCGGCGGCACCAGCTCGGGCAAGACGACGCTCGCCAATGCGCTCCTCGCCGAGATGGCTTGGGTCGATTCTCGCGTCATCTTGATCGAGGACACGCGCGAGCTGCAATGTCCGCTGCCGGATACGGTCGCGCTGCGCACGCGGCCGCCGCACGTCTCGATGACCGAACTCGTTCGCTCGACGATGCGGTTGCGGCCCGACCGCATCATCGTCGGCGAAGTCCGCGGCCCCGAAGCGCTCGACATGCTCAAGGCTTGGAACACCGGGCATCCGGGTGGGATCGCGACCGTTCACGCCAACAGTGCGATCGCCGCGCTCACGCGCGTCGAGCAGCTGGTGCAGGAAGCGGTCGTCACCATGCCGCGCCGACTGATCGCCGAAGCAATCGATATCGTCGTGTTCATCTCCGGCCGCGGCGTCGACCGCCGTGTCTCGACCGTCGCCCGCGTCGCCGGCCTCGATCCGGATACCGGCGCGTACGCGCTCGCCGACCTTCCCACCCTCAACCCCAAGGAGTCCTGACCCATGACATGCGCCCCTCATTTTCGCCTCTCCGCTCGACGCCCGCTACTTGGCACCGCAGCAATCGGTCTCGCGCTCACGCTCGCTACGCAAGTCCAGGCGGCCGGCTCCGGCATGCCGTGAGAGGAGCCACTCCAGCAAGTGCTGGAATCGGTCCAGGGGCCGGTCGCCAAGATCGTCGCGGTGATTATCATCATCGTGACCGGTCTGACCCTGGCGTTCGGCGAGACCGCCGGCGGGTTTCGCCGGCTGATCCAGATTGTTTTCGGCCTGTCGATCGCCTTCGCGGCGTCGAGCTTCTTCCTCTCGTTTTTCAGCTTTGGCGGCGGGGCGCTGATCGCGTGACCGGTTCGGGCCAGCATATCGACGGCTTCGAAGTGCCGATCCACAGCTCGCTCGGCAGTCCGTTGCTGCTCGGCGGGGCGCCGCGGGGCCTCGCGATCGTCAACGGAACGCTCGCCGCCGCGGTGGGGCTCGGCCTCCAGCAATGGCTGGCGGGGGTCGCGCTCTGGGCCGCCGGGCACAGTATCGCCGTCATCGCGGCGCGGCGCGATCCGAGTTTTGCGCCGGTGCTGCTGCGTCATCTCCGCCAGAAGGGATATCTCGGATGCTGAACCTGCGCGAATATCGGCCGGCGGCCGAACGGCTGGCCGATCACCTGCCGTGGGCAGCGCTGGTCGCGCCTGGTGTGATCCTGAACAAGGATGGCAGCTTCCTGCGCATCCTCGGCTTCCGCGGACCCGATCTGGAGTCCGCGACCGAGGCCGAGCTGGTCGGGGCCTGCGCGCGTGCCAACAATGCGCTCAAGCGGTTCGGCAGCGGCTGGGCGCTGTTCTTCGAAGCCGAGCGGCGCCAAGCCCAAGCCTATCCGACAAGCGAGTTTCCCGATCCGGCGAGCTGGCTGATTGATCAGGAGCGGCGCGCTGCCTTCGAGGCCGAGGGCGCCCATTTCGAGAGCCGCTATCATCTGACGCTGACCTGGCTGCCGCCGGCGGACGCCAGCGACAGGGCCGGTCGGTCGCTGGTCGATCGGCCCGATGCCGAACAGGGCCGGGACTGGCGCGGCGCGCTTGCCCAGTTCGTCGCCGAGACGACCCGCGTCCTCGATCTGCTCGCCGGCTTCATGCCAGATGTCCGCGCGCTCGATGACGACGAGACGTTGACCTTCCTGCACGGCACGATCTCCGATCGGCGCCATCCGGTCGCTGCGCCCGAGACGCCGATGTATCTCGATGGTGTGCTTGCGGACACGCCGCTGGTCGGCGGCCTCGAGCCCCAGCTCGGCGAGCAGCACATTCGCACCCTTACTATCCTCGGTTTCCCAAGCCTTAGCCGGCCGGGCATCCTCGATGCGCTCAATCATGAGGATTTCGGCTACCGCTGGGTCACGCGTTTCATCCCGCTCGACAAGGCGCTGGCGACCAAGACGCTGACCAGCCTGCGCCGCCAGTGGTTCAACAAGCGCAAGTCGATCACCGCGCTGTTGCGCGAAGTGCTCTACAATCAGCCGGCGCAGCTGCTCGACAGCGATGCCGACAACAAGGTCGTCGACGCCGACCAGGCCCTGCAGGCGCTCGGCGGCGATCATGTTGCGTTCGGCTATCTGACCGCGACGATTACGGTGGCCGATCGGGATCGCGCGGCCGTCGAGGACAAGGTCCGCAGCGTCGAGCGCATCGTCAACGGCCTCGGCTTCACCGCCAAGCGCGAGGGCATCAACGCCGTCGAGGCGTGGCTCTCGTCGCTGCCCGGCCATGTCTACGCCAATGTCCGGCAGCCGCTCGTCCATACGCTCAATCTTGCGCATCTGATGCCGCTGTCGTCGGTCTGGGCCGGCCCGGTCTGCAACGAGCATCTCGCCAAGATTACCCAGACCGAAGCTCCGCCCTTGCTAGTCGCCAAGACCGCCGGTTCGACGCCGTTCCGTCTCTCCACCCATGTCGGCGACGTCGGACATATGCTCATCGTCGGCCCGACCGGCGCGGGTAAGTCGGTGCTGCTGAGCCTGATCGCGCTCCAGTTCCGTCGTTACCGGCAAGCTCAGCTCTATATCTTCGACAAGGGCTATTCCGCGCGCGCGGCGGTGCTGGCGATGGGCGGCGCGCACCACGCGCTCGGCTCGTCGGAAGCGGATGGCGAAGTCCTCTCATTCCAGCCGCTGCGCAACATCGACGACACTGGGGAACGCAGCTGGGCGGCCGAATGGATCGCTGCACTTCTCGCGCATGAAGGCGTGCCGGTCGATCCGCATCTCAAGGACGCCGTCTGGACCGCGCTCGGCAGCCTCGCCTCGGCCCCGCGCGAGGAACGGACCATGACCGGACTGGCGCTGCTTCTCCAGTCGAACGCGCTGCGCCTCGCGCTGCAGCCCTACACGCTGGACGGTCCCCATGGCCGGTTGCTCGATGCAGCCGAGCAACAGCTCGCGTTCGCCGACGTCCAGTGCTTCGAGACCGAGGCGCTGATGGGGCAAACCGGCGCGGTAGCCCCGGTCCTCACCTACCTGTTCCACAGGCTGGAGGATCGGTTCACCGGAAAGCCGACGTTGCTGATCCTGGACGAGGCCTGGATCTTCCTCGACCATCCGCTGTTCGCCGCGCGCATCCGCGAATGGTTGAAGACGCTGCGCAAGAAGAACGTCGCCGTCGTCTTCGCCACGCAGTCGCTGGCCGACATCGCCGACAGCTCGATCGCGCCCGCGATCATCGAAAGCTGCCCGCAACGCAGATTGTTGCCCAACGACCGGGCGATCGAGCCCCAGTCCCGCGCCGCCTATGAGCGGTTCGGCCTGAACGACCGCCAGATCGAGCTGGTCAGCCGCGCGACGCCCAAGCGGCAATATTATCTGCAATCCGCGCGCGGCAATCGCCTGTTCGAGCTCGGCCTCGGCCCCATCGCGCTCGCGCTGTGCGGCGCATCCGATCCCGCGACCCAGGCGCGCATCGATGCGATCCTCGCCGAACATGGCGCGCGCGACTTCGCGAGCCGCTTCCTGAGCGACGCCGGCCTCGACTGGGCCGCCGGCCTGCTCGGCACCTTTCCCGAATTCTCAGCCAGTCAAGAAGGAAAACAGTAATGCGTATTCCCGTTCGAAAGCTTCTCATCGCGACCGCGCTCGGCATTGGCACGGCCGGCTCGGTGGCCATGTGCCTGATAACGGCGAGCACGCCGGCCCATGCGCAGTTCGGCGGCGTGGTGTTCGACCCCAGCAATTACAGCCAGAACATCCTGACGGCGGCGCGCACGCTCACGCAAATCAACAACCAAATCCAGTCGCTCCAGAACGAAGCGACGATGCTGATCAACCAGGCCAAGAACCTGTCCAAGATCGACTTCCCGCAGCTCGACCAGCTGCGCCAGAAGCTGCAACAGATCGACCAGCTGATGGGCCAGGCGCAGGGCGTCGACTTCCGGGTCGATCAACTCGATGCGCGCATCCGCCAGCTGTTCCCGCGCGATCTCGACCAGGCGCTGCGCATGGACACGCGCGTGCGCGATGCCCGTGCTCGTCTCGATGCCAGCATGGACGGTTTCCGCCAGACGATGACGGTGCAGGCGCAGGTCGTGGAGAATGTCCGCGACGATGCCGAGGCGCTGAACGCAATCGTCGCAAGGAGCCAGGGCGCGGAGGGCAGCCTGCAAGCACAGCAGGCGACCAATCAGCTTCTCGCGCTGACCGCCAAGCAGCAGTTCCAGCTGCAGCAGATCATGGCGGCGCAGTTCCGTACCGAGGCGCTCGAACAGTCGCGCCGCGCGCAGGCCGAGATCGAAGGCCGCGCCGCGACCAAGAAGTTCCTCGGCACCGGCCGGGCCTACACGCCGCAATAGCCGCCTGAATGAGCTGAGGCGGCGCGTTCCCGCTCCCCGAGCGCGCTGCCTCGTCGCGGGGTTCGTAGGGCTTGTCCCCCCAATGGCCGCCGGACCCCGCGACACCTTCAACCGTCAAGAAAGCACTCGGACACGTGAATGACCTTTCCGTCATCGACCGCTTCATGCAGGCCTTCATCCGCTATATCGACAGCGGGTTCGGCCTGCTCGGCAATGACGTCGGCTTCCTGACCACGACGCTGATCGGGATCGACATCACGCTGGCCGGCCTGTTCTGGGCGATGGGCGGCGAAGACAATATCATCGGCCGCTTCCTCAAGAAGATCCTCTACATCGGCGCATTCGCGTTCATCCTGAACAGCTTCTCGACGCTCGCCGACATCATCTTCAAGTCGTTTGCGCAGACAGGGCTTACGGCCGGCGGCGGGACGCTCAGCGCCGATGATCTGCTCCGGCCCGGCCAGGTTGCCTCGACCGGTTTTTCCGCCGCGTGGCCGCTGCTTGATCAGGCGTCGAGCATGATGGGGTTCATCAACTTCTTCGAGAACTTCATCACCATCATGGTGCTGCTGTTCTGCTGGGCGATCGGCATCCTCGCCTTCTTCATCCTCGCCGTTCAGATGTTCGTGACGATCATCGAGTTCAAGTTGACCTCGCTGGCCGGATTTATCCTCGTGCCGTTCGCGCTGTGGAATCGTACCAGCTTCCTCGCCGAACGCGTGCTCGGCAATGTGGTCAGCTCGGGCATCAAAGTGATGGTGCTCGCGGTCATCGTCGGCATCGGCTCCAACTTCTTCTCCGAGTTCACCAGCTCAATGCAAGGGCAGGAACCCGACCTCGGCGCGGCGCTCAGTCTCGCCCTCGGGGCGCTGTCGCTGTTCGGACTCGGCATCTTCGGCCCCGGCATCGCCTCGGGCCTCGTTTCCGGCGCCCCGCAGCTCGGTGCAGGCGCCGCACTCGGCACTGCGATCGGCGCTGCGGCCGTGCCGATGATAGCCGGTGGTACCGCCATGGGCGCGGCGCGCTTGGCAGGTGGTGCTACGCTCGACGCCGTCCGCGCCGGCACTTCGATGGGCATCGCCGCATCTACCGCGGCGCAACTCGGCCGCGACACTGGCGGCTCGAGCATCGGCGGCATGGCTTCTGCTGCAAAGGGCGCGGCAGCGCAGAAGATGGAATCGACGTTCGGCTTGGGCGCCGCCGCCGAGCGCGGGCGCAACGCGGCATGGAGCGCGCTCAATCGGACACCCGCCGCGTCGACGGCCGCCGGCGGCAGCCAAGGTTCCGACGGCGCGCCCGCCTGGGCACGGTCGATGCGCGCCCAGCAGACCGCGCGTCATCACCGGCAGGTCGCGGTTCACACGCTCCAGCAGGGCGACCGCGGCGGCGCCTCCGCCACGCCCGACATCAAGGAAAGGAACGACTGAGCGATGTTCTTCAAGCGCAGCATGCAGCGTTACGGGCACACGCCGCCTCCCGAGACGCCATATCAGCGAGCGGGCCAGCTCTGGGACGATCGCATCGGCTCGGCGCGCGTGCAGGCACGCAATTGGCGGTTGATGGCATTCGGTTGTCTCGCGCTGACCGCAGGCACCTCGGCGGGCCTCGCCTGGCAGTCACTACAGAGCCGGGTGACGCCCTATGTCGTCGAGGTCGACCGGCTCGGCGAGGCGCGCGCGGTGCAGCCCGCCGACGTCGATTACCGGCCGACCGATCCGCAGGTCGCTTGGCACCTGTCGCGTTTCATCACCAACATCCGCTCGGTGTCGCTCGACCCAGTGTTGATGCGCCGTGACTGGCTCGAAGCCTATGACTTCGCCACGAAGCGCGGGAGCCAGTTCCTCGGCGAATATGCCCGTTCGGCAGCGCCCTTTGCCAACGTCGGCGAGCGGACCGTGTCGGTGCAAGTCACGAGCGTCGTGCGTGCTTCGGACAAGTCGTTCCAGGTGAAGTGGACGGAGACAGCTTTCAAGCGCGGGTCTGAAACAGGCATAAGTCGCTGGACCGCGATTCTCACCACCGTCACGCGCCCACCTACCTCGGCCGATGTGCTCCGCAAAAATCCGCTCGGCATTTACGTCGATGCGATCGACTGGAGCCGCGAACTCGACACCGCGCCCGTCCCGGCGGCGGCTCGTGCCGCGCCAGAGCCTGCGGCGAACCTGCCACTCGGATCGCTGCTCGATCCCTCCTTTGGCGCCTCACCCGTCCATGCGCCGCCGTACAACAGCCAGGAGACCAAGTGATGAAACATGCCCTTCTGCCGGCGATCGCCGGCATCCTCATCGCGAATCCTGCATTCGCGCAGAGCCGGTCCGCACCAACCCCGTTGAGAACCGTCCAGTCGGCGACACGAAACGCGACGATCGAGCCTGCAGCCGCAGGGTTCGTTAGTGGCGCGCAGGTCTATCCGTATAGCGAGAGCACGATCTTTCAGGCCTATGCCGCGCCGGGGCTGGTCACAGACATCGTACTCGAGCCAGGTGAGAACTTGGTCGCCGTCGCGAGCGGCGATACCGCCCGCTGGGTCATCGGCGATACCACGAGCGGCGCGGGTGAGACCCGGCAAACGCATGTCTTGGTGAAGCCCTACTCGGCGGGCCTAACCACCAACCTCGTCATCACGACCGACCGCCGCACCTACCACGTCCGGCTGGTCAGCACTTCGGCGACCGCCTTGTCATCGATGCGCTGGACCTATCCGCAGGACGAGCTGCTGGCGCTGCGCCGCAAGGCCGAGGCAGCGCAGGCTGCGGCCTCGATCGCTACCGGGCTCGCGATCGAGCAGTTGCATTTCAACTATACCATCAGCGGCGACAGGCCGGCCTGGCGGCCGCTGCGCGTGTTCGATGACGGGTCGAAGACCTATGTCGAATTCCCGGCATCGCTCGCAAATGGCGAGGCGCCGCCGCTGTTCGTCGTCGGTGCCGACGGCAAAGCCGAGCTGGTCAATTACCGGCTACGCGAGCGCTTCTACATAGTCGATCGGATCTTCGATGCCGCCGAGCTACGGCTTGGCCTTAAGAAGCAGCAGGTGGTCCGCATCGATCGCGTGTCGCGGACCGCTAAGCGGAGGGGCGCATGACGGACGCCATCGCCACCGACCCCCCGGTGCCCATGCCCGCGAAGGTCGATCCCGAAACGCTAAGCATCCGGGCTCGTCCGGTGCGAGCGATACGCTTCCGGCGGGGCGCCATCATCGGCGCGGCGGCGCTCGGATCGGTGAGCCTCATGGGCATCGCCTGGATGGCACTGAAGCCGCAGGTGTTCCGCCAGGTCGCACAGGACAGCGAATTGTCGCAGCCCTTGGCGAAGCCGGCGTCGGATGCACTGTCCGGGCTTCCGACCAGCTACGGCGATGCGCCGAAGCTCGGCCCGCCCTTGCCCGGCGATCTCGGTCGTCCGATCCTGCGCGCCCAAGAGCGCGCTGGGGTCGAGGTCGCTCCGTCGCGGGCTAACACAGTGGAAGCGGCACGGCAGCAGCGCCTCGCCGATCTCAAGGCGGCGCGCGAATCCGGCCTGATGGCCCAAGTGGCGACCGGCAGGGGCGCAACGGCTCCTGCCGCTGTCGATTCGGCGGCGGCGACCGGCGCGCCTAATGCTGCTCCAGCTGCGACTGGTACGCGCAAGGAGCAATTCGCGTTGGCGCGCGATACCGGAAGTGATCTCAATTCCGGCGGGCTGGTGCCGCCCATGTCGCCGAATACAATACTCGCCGGGAGCGTGATCGCCGCGAGCCTTATCACCGGGCTTAACTCCGACCTGCCGGGTATGGTCACCGCCCAAGTGACGCAAAACGTCTTCGACTCCGTGACGGGCAGCATCCTGCTCGTGCCGCAGGGCTCCCGGCTGATCGGCAAATACGATAGCGTGGTCGCATTTGGGCAGCGACGCGCGATGGTCATATGGCAACGGCTGATCCTGCCGGATGGCAGCTCGGTCCGTCTGGACAACATGCCTGCGACTGATCCGTCGGGGTATGCCGGCTTGGCCGATAAGGTCGACTTTCACACCTGGACGCTGCTCAAGGGCGTAGCCATCGCCACGATGCTTGGAGTGGGTTCGGAGTTGACGATCTCGGGCGAGAGCGATCTCGTCCAGGCGATCCGGGAGTCGGCACAATCGAATACGGCACGCGCCGGCGACCAGATCACGCAGCGCAATCTCGACATCCAGCCGACGATCACCATCCGGCCTGGCGCGCCTGTTCGCGTGCTGGTGACCCGCGATCTGGTCCTCGAGCCCCGACGCGGTGGAGCCGGACCATGGAACTGAAACTTGCCAAGCTGCCTGACCGCACGCCGGTCAAGCTCTCGATCACGATCACCCCCGATATGCACGAAACCTTGCATGACTACGCCCGGTGTTACGCCCAGACCTATGGCAGCGAGGAGCCGGTCACCGAGTTGATCCCGCACATGCTGGCCAATTTCCTGGCGACTGATCGCGGCTTCGCCAAAGCGCGGGAGAAGGGCAGCTCACGGTCGTGACGAATCCTCCAAGTCGATCTGGCCGTTCAATGGCCTTGACCGTCAGGGTGACGGAGGCGGCTCGATTGCTTGGGATCGGAAAGACGAAAATCTATGAGCTGATCGGCGCACGGGAAATCGAGATCATCAAACTCGGTCGCGCGACCCTCGTCATCAGGGCAAGTCTCGAAGCCTTTATCGAGCGACAGCGCGAGGCTGTCGTCGCGGCGCCGACGCTGCGGAAGCGCGGTCGACCAAGGAAGACCTTTCGCGAACTGGCTTCCGGGCGCAAACCTTAGCCTTGCCGACGCAGTAGTCGGCCCACGTGGCCATCAGCGCCCGACGCTTCGCGAGAAAATCGGTTCGGCGATAGGCAGCCTCGACCTTATTCTCGAGCGTGTGGGCAAGCGCGGCTTCCGGGATTTCCCGAGCAAAATCGGTCTCCTCGGCAGCCCAGTCCCGGAAGCTCGATCGAAATCCGTGGACGGTGGCAGCGACACCCATGCCTCGCACAAGCTCCAAGAGCGCCATGTCGGATAAGACATTAGCTGAAGCACTGCTTGGAAAGACGAGATCGCAATTTTCGACCTGAAGTGCCCGCGCACGGCGGAATACGTCAGCCGCTTGCGGAGAAAGCGGCACGATATGATCCACACCGGCCTTCATCCGATCGCCGGGAATGGTCCAAAGCGTGAGATCGTTATTCAGTTCGGGCCAACGAGCACCGCGCACCTCGCCCGATCGGACGGCTGTGAGAATAAGCGCTTCGAGCGCCAATTGGCTCGCCGATAGATCCTTCGCTCGCAGACGAGCAAGGAACGACGGCACCTCTGGGTACGGAAGAGCGGCGAAGTGGCCGGTCTTCTTAGGCTGACGAGGTAGCCCTTTCGAGATGGAACGCATCGGGGCCTCGGTATCGCGGAAGCCGTTCGAGAATGACCAATCGAGTACCGTGCCGATACGCTGTCGCACGCGCCTCGCGGTTTCCGGGATGTCCAGCCAGATTTCCGCGAGAACGTCACGAATCATCGGGCCGTCGATCTTGTCGACCTTTAGCTTGCCCAGCTTGGGATAGGCGTAGAGCTCCAGCGTCTTGATCCATTGCTTGGTGTGCTTGCCGTTCTTCCAGCCCTTCACCATCTCGGCATGCGCTTTCTTGGCGGCCTGTTCGAAGGTTGGAACGACCTTTGCGACCTTGCGACGTTCCTCAAGCGGATCGATGCCCGCCGCCGCCAGCTTCTTCGCCGCAGCGGCTTCCAGCCGTGCTGTGGGAGCAGGAACATAACGCGCGTCGCCTAAACCGATGTCACGGCGCGTGCCCTTGATCTGGATGCGCAGAACCCAGCTTTTGCCGCCGCTTGGCGATATCTTCAGGTAAAGTCCGTCACCATCGGCATACCGACCAGGCTCTTTTAGAGCCTCGATGATTGCTTTGGTGAGCTTTCCCATGCCGCGGATCATAGCATCCTGTGGCGCCTTTTTGAAGCCCACCAAGGACACTCAGTCCCACACTCAGTCCCACAAGACTTCACGAACGCCAGCGATCGTATACGAGCGTTGGCGGAGATTTGTCGTTTTGTATAAGTGCCTTATGGCGTTTTTTCGAACTCTGACGAACGTCGAAAAACAGCAAAATGGCGGAGACGGAGGGATTCGAACCCTCGGTACGAGTAAACCCCGTACGGCGGTTTAGCAAACCGCTGGTTTCAGCCACTCACCCACGTCTCCAGCTGGCGGCAAGCGGGCGCTATAGACGGCGCGGCGCGCAGGTTCAACTGTCGCTTGCGTGCAGCCGGGCGCGAAATCGACTCGGACCGTCGCCGCGGCGTTGCCGCGGTGCGCCTGCACTCGCTAGGGAAGGGCGCTTGGGTAAAAGGCGTAGCTGATGCAACACGGAATAAAGCGAGTCCTGCTCGCGGCGGCACTGGCGCTGGTCGCGGCGGGGCCGGCCAGCAGCCAGGTCCGCACGGTCGATCCCGATACCGCGATCGACAGCGATCTCGCGCGACGCAACCAGCAGGCGCCCGCGCCCGATTCGCGCTATGGCGATCCAGTGCCGGCCGAGCCGCTCCGGGAAAGCGATCGGACGCTGCCCGATCGGCAGGTCCCCGATCAGCCTCCCCTGCCCGACCAACGGACCGAAGCCACCCAGGCCGCGCGCACCTATCAGCGGCGCGATCTGTTCACCGCCGCCGAAAATGTCTTCGGCAAGGGCGCAGAGGGGCTGGGTGGGATTCTGGAGCGTATCCTCGCCGATCAGGGCGAGCCCACCGCTTACATCGCCGGGCGCGAAGCCTCGGGCGCGATTCTGGTCGGGTTGCGCTATGGTTCCGGTATCCTGTCGCACCGGATCGAGGGTGACCGCCCGATCTTCTGGACGGGACCGTCGATCGGCTTCGATGCGGGCGGCAATGCCTCCAAGATTTTCGTGCTCGTCTACAATCTCTATGATTCGCAGGATATCTTTCGCCGCTTCCCCGAAGGCGAGGGTCATCTCTATCTCGTCGGGGGCTTTTCGGCGACGTATCTGCGGCGCGGCAAGATCGTCCTGATTCCCATCCGGCTCGGGGTCGGGCTGCGCGCCGGGGTCAATCTGGGTTATATGAAATTTCGCCCCAAGGCCAAGTGGATGCCGTTCTGAGGGACGATCGGCGGCCATGACGCGCGATCGGCTCGCCCCCGCCCGCACAGGGCTGCGCTGGCTGTTGATGATTGGCTATGGGGTCGTCGGCATCGTCCACCTGCGATCACCCGATGCTTTCCTGCCGATCGTCCCTGGATGGGTGCCGCTGCCGCGCACGACCGTACTCGTCACCGGGGCGTGCGAGATCGCGGGCGCCGTGGCGCTCGGGATGCCGCGCCTGCGGTGGCTCGCCGGCGTCATGCTCGCGACCTATGCGGTGTGCGTCTATCCCGCCAACATCAAGCATGCGATCGATGGCGTTGCGGTCGGCGGGGTGCATCTGGGGGCGTGGTATCATGTCCCGCGGCTCGCCTTCCAGCCGGTGCTCGTCTGGGCAGCGCTGTTCGCCGGCGGGGCCACCTCTTGGCCCTGGCGCCGAGGTTCGGCTAGGATCGGCTCATGAGCGACATTGACGACACGATCATCGACACCCCCGATGGCCCGATGAGCTGGGCCGCCTGGAAAAAGAAGAACCCGGTCCAGCTGCCGTCGCGGCGGACCAAGGGCAAACAGCTTCCCGTCAAGGTCAAGCGATTCACCGACGAACCCTGACCGGAGACGACCGCGCGCCTTTCGCCGTCACGCGCTATGGCCTATCTTGGGGCATGACCGTTTCCCCATGCGCCACGATGCTCGCCGACCGATCGCTGATCCGCCTTTCTGGGGAGGATGTCCGCGGGTTTGTGCAGGGCCTGATCACCCAGGATGTCAGCGCGATCAGCGCGGGTTCTGCCGTCTGGGCAGGCCTGCTCACCCCGCAGGGTAAGGTGCTGTTCGATTTCCTCTTATGGGGCGCCGATGACGGCCTGCTGATCGATTGCGCACGCGCCTCAGCCGAGGCACTTGCGCGGCGCTTGACGCTCTATCGGCTGCGCCGCGCGATCACGATCGAACCGGTCGATGGCGCGGTCCATTGGGCACCACCAAGTGCTGACGGGGCAGCGCGTGGCGTCGCCGACCCACGGCTTGCGACTCTCGGCACGCGGTGGCTTGGGCCGCCCGACATGGCAGGTGACGCGAGCGCGGCATGGCGCGCGCACCGGCTGGCGCTCGGTGTCACCGAGGGCGTCGACGAGCTCGGCGATGGCGATACCCTGTGGCTCGAATGCAATGCGCGCGAGCTGAACGGCGTGAGCTTCACCAAGGGCTGCTATGTTGGGCAGGAGAATACCGCCCGGATGCATCACCGCGCCAAGGTCAGCCGGCGGCTCGTGGTCGCCCCGATTGGCGAAGCGGGCGAACGCACCCGCGCGCGCTACCCCGAGCTGGGGCTGATGATCGAACGGCGCCGGATCGACGCGCTGGGCGACGCGCTGATCCCCGCCTGGCTCGCCGCTGGACTCGCAGACGCCAGCCCGGCGGCCGGGGGCGCCTAGCCCGTTCCGGAGCTGCGGTTCGAACGACTCTATTGAGACCCGAAGCCGCGGCTCGCCCTTTCACCCGACCCAACAAAAAGGGAGGCCGACCAATGGTCGACCTCCCCGATTGTTCGATCAAAGGCTCTTGGCTTAGTTGCCCGAACCCGGACCGTAGGTAACTTCCACGCGACGGTTCTGCACTTCGCGAACACCATCGGCGGTTTCGACCCGCGGGCGGCTTTCGCCGAACGCCTGCGTCGTGATGACGCTTTCCGGAATCGAGTGCGAAGACAGATAAGCCTTCACCGATTCGTTGCGACGCTGCGAGAGCGCGACGTTGTAGGCCGGCGTACCCGAGCGATCGGCGTGACCTGCAAGCATCACCTGCGCATTGCCGCAATTCTGATAGGCGGTGACCGCGTTGTCGAGGATCGAAGCGGCGTCGGGCGTGATGTCCGACTTGTCCCATTCGAAGAACACGATGAACGGACCCGGCGAGCAGACCACTGCCGGTGGCGGCGGTGGCGGTGGCGGCGGAGGCGGCGGGGGTGGCGGCGGCGGGGGAGGCGGCGGCGGCGGAGCTGCCGGTTCGCCGAAGTTGTAGCTGATCCCACCCATGAAGCTGTGCGAACGGAAGGTGCCGCTGTTGGTGCGGCCACGAACGTCCACGAAGCGGGCATCCGGCGCCGTGAAGAAGCGATACTTCAGCGAGACGTCGAGATGATCGTCGATGGGCATGCGGACGCCGGCAATCCCCTGATAGGCGAAGCGGGTGTCCGAATCGTTCAGGAATGCGCCGAACTGGTTGATTGAGTAGTTGTTCGCCTTGATGCGAGCAATACCAACACCGCCACCGACGAAGCCCGACAGACCGTCATCGCTGCCAAAGTCGATGAGGCCATTGACCATGAAGCTGAGCGCCGAGGTTGATCCATAGCCCGTATAGCGGCCGACCGGCGCGTTGCCGAGGGCACCGGCCCCGTTAAACGCCGGCGTGGTCGTCGTCGAGCTGTAGGTGTCGAGACGAGCGCGCTTGTAGGCCACTTCGGTTTCGAGGCGGAAACCGCCGAAATCGTAACCGATATTGCCGTCGATATCATAGCCATAACGATGCGCCGCTTGCGCCGCGCGAGGCAAGGCTCCGATGTTGTAATTGATCGTCTGGACGATCGTCGAACCACCATCGACGCCGACATACCAGGCCTTGTCACGGGCGAGGGCGGGCGTGGCGAGAGCAGTGGAGGCAAGTGCCAAGGTAACGGCAAGCTTCCGCATCATAATCCCCTTTCTTGAGTGTCACTACGGACAGCCCGAACTCCCTAGCCAATGGAAGGTTTCCACGCAAGCGCACAAATAATCGCACCTGTTGCCAAAAGGGCACAATCGGCGGTTTTCGGTTAGAGCGCGATGAGCCCATGAGCCCGCAAAGCCGCCAAAATCGCACCCAGCGTCGCGCGCGCCTCGACGTCGATGGTGGTGCCGCCCGCCGGGTCGGCGATCGCTGGCTGCCGAGGCCCGACCACCCGATCGTCGCCGACGATCACGCGGCTGCAGCGTGTCTCGCCGAGTGTCCACCCGCCGTCCTCGGCCCGGGCAAGCAGCCCGTCGGCGAGGCTCCAGGCGACCATGCCGTCACAGGCGGCGACGAATCGCCAGCCGCCTGCAGTCCACCCGGCAAGCGCGTTGGCGCGTCCTGCCCAAGCCCCGATCGGCGCCGATCCGACGATCCAGCATTGGCCTGGCATCGGATCGGCAGGCGGCGAATCGAGGCCGACGCTCAGCACGACGGGCTGCACGGCGAGATCGAGCAGCGCGAGCGCTTCGTTGTGATAGAGCTCTTTCTGCGCCTGGCCGGGCTGGAGCAACGGCAACGCCAGCCGGGCGCTCGGTTCGTCGGTCATCTTCATCTCCCCAGAATTTCAGCCGATCGCGAGCAGGGATGGCGCAGACAGGCCATTGGCCCCGCGCTGGCGGACCGCGACGGTGAAAGCGACGCCGAGCAGGTCGTCGGGCACCGGCCAGCGCGACTCGGGCGTCTCGATCGTGCGCACCGCGCCATCGGGCAGCGTGATCGTCAGCTGATACGCTTCGGCCTCCTCGCCGAGCGGCGCATCGATCCCGTCGCGCCAGCCCCACCCCGCTCTGCTGCGCCGCACCCATTCGACCCGCGCGCCGTCGGCGGTGATCCGGTGGACGAGATGCGCCGGTGCCGGCGGCAAAACCGACGCGCCATCCAACGGTGCGATGGCCTCGACCGGGCCGCCGGTATCGCCGACACCCGTCGCCAACAGGCGCGCGCGCCCGCCGATCACCGCGAGCGGCAGGTCGATCGCTGCGACGGTGTCGCGCGCGATCAGCACGAAACGCGCGCCGATCGGCTGCATCCCCGCCGCGGCCTCGGTCCCACGCCGCCCGCGCAGCAGCCGCGACAGCCGCCAGCGGGTCGCGTCGATCGGCTCGGCGCGCCCGAACTGGATCAGTTCGTCGCCCAGCAGCGCGAGATTGGCACCGGCGTCGAGTGCGGCATCATCGGCGTCGCTCAAGCTCATCCCGGCATGCGCCAGCGTCACCTCGATCACGGTCGCCAGATCGCGCAGCGTCGCGGGCGCCGGCGCCACCGTCGTCGCCAGCGCCCCGATCACGGCAGGGCGCGCGGTCGCGCCGATCTCGCTCCAGCGGGCGCCCTCGTCGGTGCTCAGCAACAGCGCGGCGCGGCGCCACCCCGGTGCGGCCCCGGCGGCGGCGATCAGCACGCGCGGCTGGGCAAGGATCGCATCGTCGAGCGCGGGCAGCTCGAAAGCGTGAAGAATCGTCGCGCCCGCCACGAGATCGGGGCTCGCGAGCACCCGCCCGCTGCTGGCCACCCCGGCCAGGGCAGGATCGGGCAGCCGGATCAGCTCGAGACCGACCACCATCGCCTCGAGCGACCAACGCGTCACGCGCCACCGCCCCGCCTCGCCGGCAATCGCCACGCATGCTCCGGGAGCAATCGCCAAATCGGCGAGGCTCAGCGCGATGTCGCGCCGCTGTCTCCCCGCCTCGGCGCGGGCGAGCGCTGCCTCGGCGATTCGTCGCGCCGCCACTGCATCGATCACCGCCGGCACGTCGATCCGCTCGTGGCGGTCGCCCGGCGCTGGTCGCCGCGCACGCTGCAACCCGGCCTGATAGTCGCGGTCGGGATCATAATGGCCGATCGAGACGATCCGCGGCACGCCGTCGATCGCGGCGAGACGGTGCGAGCGGGGCACGGTCCGGTCCCCCGACGCCGCAAAGCCCGGATCGACGATCGTCGCACTCGGCGTCAGGCTGGCATCGTCGTCGCCGCGCAGGATCAGCCGCGCGCCATTGGGCGCGAACCAGCCGCCGCTGATCGTCGCCAGCGTCTCGAGCACCCCGCGCAGACTATCGCCATAGGCCGAAAAGCCCGCCAGCGTCATCGCCCCGCTCCCGCCGCTGCCGTCGATCTGCGCGCGCGCGAGCGTTTCGGCGATCACCCCCACCGCCACCGGCGCCTCGTCGGCGATCAGCTCGAAGGTCAGCGACGGGATCCGGTTGCCATAATCGGCGAGCTCGAAATGCTCGAACACCGCATAGGCAAGCCCGCGGTGCGCGGGCGCCATCGCGCCTTCGGCCGAGGCGATCAGCGGATCGGCGGTCTGCGCCTCGCCGCCGAGGTGCAGGCGGAACCTGGTGCTCGTCTTGAAATCCCCGCTCGCCCCGCGCAGCAAGCTGCCATCGGCCCAGATCCGCCCGACGCCGCTGATCGCCCGCCCCGACAGCAGCACCGCGAACGACGCCGAATAGCTATAGCGCGTCAGGCTCGGCTGGCCCTTGCCGCCGCCGCTGCGGTCCGATCGCTCGATCAGATCGGTCGACCAGATCACCGATCCGGCCACCCGCATCGTCCCGAACACCTTCGGGATCGGCGTGCCATAGGAAGAGGTCTGCACCGCGAGTTCGGTGAGCCGCGGCCCCTCACGCCCTTGGGGCTTGAACAGCTCGGCGTCGATCGCCTGCCCGACCAGCCCGCCGAGCGCCGCGCCGATCGGTCCGCCGAACACGCTGCCGATCGCGGTCAGGACGAGCGTTGCCATCAGTCATTCTCCTCGATGGGGCAGCCGCCACGCAGCGATCACCGGCCAGGGCACCGGCCCGGGCCGCTCGACGACGCGGCGGAGCGCGGCATCGGCATGGATCACGCCGCCCTCGCTGATGATCGCCAGATGCAATTGGCCCGGCCCGCTCACGCACAGGATCAGGTCACCAAGCGCGGGCGCGGCGCTGCGAACGAGCCCGCTGGCGTCGATCGTCCGCGCGATCACCCCCGGATCACCGCCGCGCAGCGGATAGCCGCTCGGCACGCGCCCGGCAAAGCCCGCCGCGCGATAGGCGTGCGCCGCGAGCCCCAGGCAATCGAGCCCCTGCGCCGGGTCGCGCCCGTGAAGCCGGAAGCCCACGCCGATCAGCGCCCGCGCGGCGGCGACGATCGCGGCGCTCATCCGCCCGGATAGCGCGTCAGCAGGTCGATCCCCGGCAAGAACGGCTCGCCGCGAAAATTGGCGGCGTTGGCGAAGCGCGTCGCGCAGGTCGCGATCGTCTTGTCGCACCCTTCGATCAATTCGATCAGCTCGCCCCCGCGCACCGCCAGCGGCGGCGCCACGCGCAATGTCACCGTCGCGCCACCCGAAGCGGCGATCGCGCTCGTCAGCCCGCCATTGGCCCCGCCGATCCAGCGCAGCAGCCCGAAGCCATAAGCATTGGCGCCCGGCTCGGGCACGTCGACCGTCAGCGTCCGCGCATCGGCCGCGATCACCCGCGCCAGCCGCCGCCGCCCGGCCAGCGCCACCCGGCATCTCTTGTCGCCCAGCTCGGCGCGGCAATCGGGCGAGGTCTCCTCGACCACCGGTGCTTCGAGTGCCGCGCTCGCTCCGCGCAGTTCGGCGGTGAAGCCGGTGTCGCGCATCTCGACCGCGCCGATCACCCCCTCGCCGAGCGCCACCGGCCCCGCCGCGCCACTCCAGTCGACCGCGCGCAGCGCCACCCGCGCCCCGTCCCAGCGGCCAGCAATCAGATCGGTCGCGCCGATCGCGTCGCTGGTCAGCGCGCCCTCGATATCCATCGTATCGGCGTCGAGCCCGTCGCTGCGCTTGATCGCCGAGGGCACCATCCCCGGCGCGGCGCGGTGGATGAGCCCGTCGAGCGTCAGATCGCGATCATGATCGGTCAGCCCGATCGTCACCCCGTCGCGCCGCTCGATCCGCCAGCACAGCGCAATGCCCGTCAGCGTGTCGCCCGAAAGCCCCATGCTCAATCCTCGCGCAGTTCGATCAGCGGCACCGAGGGCGCAGCGCCGGCCAGAAAGGTCGCGCGCGTCACCGCGAGCTGATCCTCGGCGAAGCGCACCGGCACGTCGAAGCCGAACCCCGCGCGCACCTCGGCGCCCGGCGGCGGCGGCGTGTCGAGCGCGACCCAGCCCCCCGGCTCGACGACGAACGCCGCCGTCTCGACGCCCGCCACCGCCACCCGCACGCTGCCCGCCACCGGGCGGGTGATCCGCCGCGCCTGCGCGCCATAATATTTGACGAGGGCAAAGCGCGTCGCGACGCCGTCGCCGGTGCCTACCGGCTGGTCGAGCGCGCCCGGCGCCGCGCCATCCGGGGCCGAGCTCGAATCGAACGGATCGCGCAGCCGAAACCCCCGCGCCGGCCCCATCCGCGCGCGAAAGAAGCCGAGCAAGGTCGCGATATCGGCCTCGGCGCGCACCCCGGGGCCGACATCATAGCGCGTCCGCGCCCCCGCCCAGCGCACGTTGCGCGCCTCATGCCCGCCCGCGCTCGTCACGATCGCGGTCGCGAACCCCGGCGTCACCTCGGCCTCGCGCCCCAGCGCGAGCGGGAACAGCACCTCGTCGAACGCCTCCATCGTCGCCTCTCCCCCCTCATCTCCAGTCTCGAAATGGACGAAGCCGTCGCGCAATATCTGCGGCAGCGCCCAGACGAAGCGCCGCGCCACCCCGCGTGCCCGCGCCGCCTCGGCGGCCGCGTCGATCAGCGCCCATCGCGCGGCCTGATCGGGGCGGAGCACGAACCCTGCAAGATAATGCTGCGCGCTCGCCGGATAGCCGAGCCGGTCGCCCGCCTCGGCCACCCCCGCCCGGGTCAGCGCGGTCGCGCCCGCCGTCACCCAGTCATAATCCTCGAGCTGGAGCACATCGAAGGCGGGCCGCGCCCAGCCGATCGGCAGGTTCATCCGCCGCACCTCGGGCGCCTGCGGATCGAGCACACTCGGCAGATAGGCGAGCAGATGTGTCGTGCAGTCGGGCGCGACCGCCCTCACCGCCGCCACCAGCGCCGCCGTCGACGCCGCCAGCACGACGCCCGCCTGATCGAGCAGCGCGGTTTGCGCAGGCGTCAGCTCGCCGCGAATATCGTCGATCACCGGGGGTGCGCCGCCCCATATCGCCCGCGCGGCATCGTCATAAAGGGAGGGACGGCCATCACCCGTCACCCACCACCAGGGCTCGCCGATCTGGAAGTCGGCCGATAGCCCGGCCGCGATCGCGATGCCGACAAACGCCTGCGCGACTTGCCGCAGATAGCCAATCGCCCCGGCGTGTGCCGGCGACAGCAAGGTCGAGGGCGGCTCCCAGCCGGTCAGCGCGGGCGATCCGTCGGCGGTGCGCTGTTTCCAGTCGCCCCAGCAATGCGCATCGAACAATTCATAGCTCAGCGACCAGATCACCCCGAAGCCAAGCGCCGCCGCGCGCTCGGCAAAGTCGCGGTGCCACGCCGCACACGCGACATTGAGCGCGCCACCGACAAGGCTTGCATAGAACCCGCCCGAATGGGCCTCGAGCCGCAGATAATGACTCATCCCGACATAATGGACGATCGACCCGCGATAGCCGAGCTGGAGCGCGGCGCGCAGCAGCCGTGCCGGGGTGACGTTGTAGCTGTCGTCATAACCGCTCGCGATCCCGAGCCCATGTTCGGGGACGATCACGTCGCCGATCGCCAGCACCGCGCCCGGCCCGTCGCATGCGATCTCGCTCAAGGTAACCCAGCCCTCGGCGGGCGCGGCCAGCGGCGTATCGGTGCCGCTATAATCCTCGGGCACGATCGAGATGAACAGCCGGTCGATATCCCCCGCCCAGACCGGGTCGGCCTCGCCGGGCAACAGGAACTCGCCGTCGAGCGCGGCGAAATCGATCCGGATTCGCGCATCGTCGGGGGTGCCGGTGGCATAGTTCCACAGCCGGACGTACCACGCCCGTGGCAACCCCCGCGCGTTGCGCCCCTCGATCGTCAGCGTCGGGCCGTTGACCGCGTCGAGCGGCAGCACCCCCGCCGATCGCCAGCGGAACGAAAGCGTGCACTCCCGAAAATCGCGCGCGGTCTCATAGCGCAGCAGCGGGTGGTCGATCCGGTCCTCGGCCTCCCAGATCAGCCCGGCGAGATCGTCGGCGCGGTAGAACACCGCATCGACGCGCAGCGCATCGGTCGCGCCGGAGCTCAGGGGCGTCACCACGCTCGCCATCATCGGGCGCGGGAAATTGATCGTCCAGAAGCGCGGATCGAAGCGGCTGATCACTCCGTCGGCCTGGACGGTCCGGTCGCGCGCCAGCCAATAGCCCATCGCTCAGCCCCCCGCGCCGTCGATCGCCGCCTTCACGGCGCGCGCGATCTGGCGGCTCGACTGGGCGAGCGCCCGCGGCGCCTCGCCCCCGCCGGCGTTGATCGTGATCGCCACCCGAACGTCGCGCGCCCCGCCCGTCCCGCCCGCGACGATCTGGCCGCTCGTCGTCGGCACGAACAGCTCGGGTCCGGTCTCGCCGACGCGGTAGGCGCGCATCGGCGAAACCGGCCCGCCCGTGGCCCGTCCCGGCGCGCCGATCACGCCGCCGAGCAGCCCGATCAGACCGGCGATCCCGCCGCCGCCACCGAAAATCCCCGCGCCGCCGCTTTGTGAAGCGCTCGCGGCGATCTCGGCGAACACCGAAAGCGCGATCTTCTTCAGATCCTCGAATCCCAGCCGCCCGGTCTTGACCGCGCGAAGCAGCCCCGTCTCGATCCCGCGCGCAGCGAGGTCGGCGCCCTGTCCCAGCCCATCGCTCAAGGTCGTGCGCAGCGTCGCGACATCGCGCGCAAAGCCGGTGGTGTCGGCGCGCACGCCCACCACCAGCCGGTCGATTTCCTCATCCATCGGGAAACATCTCCATCAGCCGGTCGATCGTAGCGCGATCGGGCGGCGGCGCGCCCGTCTCGCCCGCCAGCGCCACGCCGATCGCGGCGAGTTCGGCCGGGGTCGCGGCCCAGAAATCGGCCGGGCGCCAGCCCAGCACCGCGCCGGCGACCCCGGCCAGCCGCGCCGCCGTCTCGGCCCACATCAGCGGCCACCCAATATCTGCGCGAGCAAGGTCCGCAACACCGGGGTCGTCTGCGCAAGCCCGGCGGCGGTCACCCCCTCGGCAAAGCCTGCGCGGGTCAGCCCTTCGGGCCGCTCGGCGAGGCAATGCCACAACAGCGCCACGAGTTCGGCGAGCGCCAGCCGCCCTTCCGCCGCGCGCTCGACCAGCGCGAACAGCGATCCCAATTCCTGCTCGGCGGCGACCAGAGCCGCGAAGCTCGGTCGCACCACCAGCTCGACCCCGCCGATCCGCAACCCCGCCTCGCCCCGCGCCGGATTGGCGGTCGTTCCCCCGACCGAATCGTCCGCGATCACGCGCTCACCACCGCGCCCGAGCTTTCGAGGCTCAGCGTGTAGGATCGCTCGCCATTATAATCGCCGGCATAATCGAGCCGGATCACCAGGAAGCGTCCCGTCAGCGTCTCGCCGCTTTCGAAGCTCAGCCGGTAATCGTCGATCACCCCGGCGAGCGCGCTGCCCCTGATCCGCTGCTCGGCCGCCGATCCGGTGAAGATGCCCGCCCCCGATACGCTCACCGATCGCACACCGGCGCCCGACAGCAGTTCGCGCCACCCGCCCGAATCCTTCGAGGTGATCGCCACCGCTTCGCCGTTGATCGACACCTGCGTCGTGCGCAGCCCTGCCACCGTTGCGAAGCCCGGCGGCGCCCCGCCATCGCCCACCTTGAGCAGGAACGCGCTGCCTTTTTCCGCTGCCATCACCGTCTTCCTCCCGATCCCGTTGGTTGTGTCTGTTCGGCTGCCGGGACGGGGGTTGCGCCCCGCCGGCGCTCACGCCGCGAGCAGCCGCACGCGGTGCTCGATCACCGCCGTCCATTCGCCCGGGCGGTCGCCGACGATCTGGCTGCGGACGAGCACCAGGCTCGCGATCCGCCAGTCGCCCAGCGTCGCATCGATCGCGGTGATCGCGGCATCGGCGGCGGCGGCGAGCGCGTAGAGCCGCGCCGGCGCCTCGGCCCGGTCGCGCAGCATCACGAGCGTGCGCAGCTCGCGCCCGGCGCGATCCTTGGTCCCCCAGTCGCTCGCGATCAGGCTGCCCAGTTCGGCATAGGGCGCGCTCGCCTTGGTCGCCGGGCCGTCGAACACGCCATTGATCGCGCCGCCGACATCGGTCGCACCGCGCAGCGCCGCGAGCATCGCCCGGTGGAAGGTGCTTTCCGCCCCCGCGCTCATCGCAGCAGCCCCGCGATCCAGCGCAGCCGGGGATCGCTCGACCGTCGTCCTACTAGGCGCTTGCCTTCGATCGTGATCGCCCCCGGCACCGCACTGACGCTGAGATCGGGCAGCGCTGCGGCGAGCCGCGCCGCTGCCCGTGTCGTCGCCGCGGTCTCGGCCCGCGCGGCAATCGCCCGCGCGTGCGCCTCGATCGCCGCGCTCATGCGTGGCCCGCCCGCGCCAGCGCCAGCCCGCGATAGGGCCGCCACAGGGCGGTGATCGCGCCGGGCGGCGGCCTTGTCGTGTCGCGCTCGCTATACAGATAGCCGGCGAGCATCACCGCGCCCTGGCGGATCGGCGCGGGCAGCGCCGCCCAGCCGCTCGCCAGCCCGATCCGGCACGTCACCGCGACCCGCGCCGCGCCGCCGGCATCGCCGATCCGCACCCAGCCATCGCCGCGCGCGTCGATATCGATGTCGTAGGCGACCACCGGCAGCACCGTTGGCGTCCCGTCGAGCGCGAGGCCTGCCACCGAGACGATCGCGGCGACCGGGCTCGCCGCGAGCCGTTGCCACCCCGCCACCGCCGGCAACACCAGCACCGCATCGCGCGCGATCAGCGCCGCGCCCAGAAATTGCTCGGCCAGCCCCAGCGCGGTCTCGGCGAGCGCGGCGATCAGCGGGTCGTCATCGGCGCTGGCGATCCGCAGCGCGGCCTTGATCGCCACCACCGCCGCCGTGCGATCGTCGGGCGTCAGCGTCACGCTCCCCAGCCCGTCGCCATCCGCGAAGCTGCTCATCTTCTCTCTCCATGATGATGGCGTCGGCGACGCGCGCCTGTGCGCCCGCGTCGCCGACCAACGCGCACCTGCCGGCCGATCAGGCGGCGGCGAACTTCATCAGCTTGATCGCCTCCGAATTGCTCACGCAGCCGCCGATCCGCTTGGTCGCGTAGAAATGGACGAACGGCTTGTTGGTATAGGGATCGCGCAGGATCGCGGTTTCGGTGCGCTCGGCGATCAGATAGCCGGCACGGAAATCGCCGAACGCAATCGCCAGCGCATTGGCGGCGATATCGGGCATGTCCTCGGCCTCGATCACCGGATAGCCGAGCAGGGTCGCCGGCTGCCCCGCCGCGAGCCCGGGCGCCCACAGGAACGCGCCGTCGCTGGTCTTGAACTTGCGGATGCGCGCGAGCGTCGCCGAATTCATCACGAAGCGCGCGCCCTGGCGATACGGCCCGCGCAAGGTCTGGACGAGGTCGATCAGCCGGTCCTCGGGGTTGGCCCCGAAATCGCCCGCCGCGCCGCTCGGCAGATATTGCAGCGTGCCGAACGCGCGCGTCGCATCGCCGCTGCTCGCGGTCGGCGCCTGCAGGAAGCCCTTGGGCCGGTCGACACCGCTGCCGCCCACGAACGCCGCGCCTTCGGCCTTGGCGAATTCCATCGCGATCTCGCCCGCCAGCCACGCCTCGACGTCGAACTGGGCATCGTCGAGCATCGCCTGGCTCGCGCTCGGATTGGCGAACAGTTCGCCCATCGGCGGCGCGATCTCGGTGAAGACGGGCGTATCGGTCTCGGCGCGCGCGCCCGTCTCGGCGGCCCAGCCCGAGGGCGTCCCGCCGGTCGTCACCAGCTTGCGATACCCCGCCGAGCCGACCTTGACGACATTGGCGATCGACCGGATCGGCGAGATGCTCTTGAGCGTCGCATCGATCACCGCATCGATCTCGCGCGGCACCGCAAAGCCGCCGGCATCGCCGCTCACGCCGGTGAAGGCCTTCATCTCGACACTCGCGCCGCTCCGCAGGAACCCCTCGAACGCCGCCCCCGAAGGCGCGCGCGCGCCGCCGAGCACCGGGCGCGTCACCGCGCCCGGCATCGTCATTTCCTCGAAACTCGCCTCGAGCGCCTCGATCGTTCCATCGGTCATGTCATTCTCCCAACACAAAAAGCCTCCCCGAGCTCGTCTCGGGGAGGGGAATCGTCCGCATCATGGCAAGGGGGCCGGCGCACCGCGCGCCCTCGATTTCGCTCGGTGCTACCCTGCCACCGCATGCACCGTTGCGAGCGGTTGCATCGGCTGCGCGACCAGGCTCACCTCGACGAGATCGAGCGCGGTCAGGTCGCGCCCGCGTCCGCCATCGACGCCGGCGCGCGCCGCCCGCACGCGGTAGCCGAACGACAGCCCCTTGACCCCGCCGGCCTTCACCAGTGCTGCGAGCCGCGCATCCTCGATCCGGCCGATGACGCGCAGGCCGCGCGCATCCTCGGCCAGGCGTTCGATCACGCCGACCGGCGCCCCGCCATGCTGCCACAGCAGCGGCACCACCTCGGGCAGTCGCGCGAACGCGCCGCGCCGCACGACATCGCCGCCGCGATCGACCGCGTCGAACACCGCCGCATAGCCCGCGAAGCGCAGGCTCATTTCCCCCAGCCCGTCAGCCCCTGCTGCACGGCGATCGCGCCGATGCCGACCGCGCCGAGCAGCCGCACCACCCAGGCGAGCCCCGCCTTCCACAAAGACGCCTTGGCATCGCGCCACGCCGCGAGCAGCTCGCGGAGTTCGCCGAGATCGCGGCCCGCGCCGGCATCGTCGAGCCCCATCCGCACCAGCGCCCGCGTCGCGCCGAGATCGCCCGATTCCTCGACGATCGCGCGCAGCGTCGCCAGATCGGCGCCCTGTTGCTGCCCCTGCGCCACCAGCTGCGCCAGCACCGCACCATCGCTCGCCATCCCGCTCATGACAGCCCCACCATCGCTCGTTTCTCCTCATCGCTCAGGAAATCCGCCGCCCCCACTTGCCGCCACAGCCGCTCGCGGTCCTCGGCGAGCGCGGTCACCCGGTCGAGATCGACGCCGATCGCGGCACCCGCAAACCAGCCCTGCAACCCCTGCGCCAGCCCGGCAAAGATCATGTCGGCGAGCGGCAAGATCGCCAGCCGCCACAGCGCCCGGTTCGCCTCGACATAATTGGCGTAGGTCGCGTCGCCGGGCAGCCCGAGCAGCATCGGCGGCACGCCGAACGCCATCGCGATCTCGCGCGCCGCCGCTGCCTTGGTGCCGGCAAAATCCATGTCGGCGGGCGACAGGCTCAGCGCCTGCCATTTGAGGCCACCCTCGAGCAGCATCGGCCGCCCCGCATTGCCGCTCCCCGAAAAGCTCGCGTCCATTTCGGCACGCAGCCGATCGAACTGCTCGCGCGACAGCGACGATCCGTCGCCGGGCTCATAGACCAGCGCGCCCGACGGCCGCGCGGCGTTGTCGAGCAGCGCCTTGTTCCAGCGCGCCGCCGCATTGTGGATCGCGATCGCCCCCGATGCCGCGCCCAGGCAGCCCAGCCCATAATGATCGTCGCTGGGATTGAACGCCTTCAGATGCACGATCTGCGGCCGCCCGCGCCCATCGGCCACCAGCAACCGGGTCACCTGCTCGCCCACCCGGTAGCGATAGGCCACCGGCCAGCCGCTTGCATCGGGCTCCACCGTCACCCGCTCAGGCCGCAGCGCGAACAGCTCGGCGAGCTGCCCCTCCGCGTCGGAAAGCAACTGCACATAGGCATTGCCGTGCAGCAACAGTTGCGCCGCCACCGTCTCGGCGAGCACCTGCCCGCCCGACCGCGCCGAAAGCAGCGCGAGGATCGCCGGATCGGATGCGGTGAGCGGCGCCCCGCCCAGCCCCTGCGCAACCAGCCGCACTGCCCTTTGCGCGATCGCATTGCGCGCATACCCCTCCCGCACCTGCGCCTCGTACGACGCCGGCCACTCGCCGAGCAGCGGCCCGGGGCCGAGCGCATAACGCGACAAAGCCGGACGCAATTCCTCGCGCCCGGCCGATTTCCAGCCGAAGATTTTCATGTCGTTCTCCCGATCGGGATTATTGCTGGAACAGCGCCTTCGATCGGCCACGCCGTCGGATCGGGCCGAGCAGTTCGGGCCGCGTGGCTGCTGATTCATCGGATGCTGCCCGAACATAGGCCTGGACGGCGTGATCGAGCAGCGCCTTCACCTCGTCGAAGGTCTCGCCGTGGACCGATATGTCGAAATCCACACAAAGCGCTTCCCAACCCGCTGGTCCGCCATGCGCAAAGTATATGAGCGAAGTGCCACTGCGCATCATCGCGTGGAACCCTCACTCCCGCCGGTCACGTGCACCCACTTGATAGCTCGGAATAGTTAGCGTTACCAGACGACCTATTTTATCCCCGCCCAGATCACGTGCCGCGCGCCCTTGCCGCTCGCTCGCGCGCGCACCACCACTTGCTCCACCGCAAAGCCTGCATCGCGCATCCGACGCGCGAACACATCGTCGCTCGCCGCCGACCAGACCGCCAGCACCCCGCCCGGCGTCAGCGCGTCTCTCGCGGCCGTCAACCCGGTCATCGTATAGAGCCCGTCATTGCCCTTGCGGGTCAGCCCGTCGGGGCCGTTGTCGACATCGAGCAGGATCGCCTCATAACGCCCCCGCCCGGCCCTGATCTCGGCCCCGACATCGCCCTCGATCACCGAGACGCGGGGATCATCGAGACACCCGCGCGCAAATTCGGCCATCGGCCCGCGCGCCCAGGCGATCACCGCCGGCACCAGCTCGGCCACCGCCACGCGCGCCTGCGGCCCCAGCCGCGCCAGCAGGGTGCGGAGCGTAAACCCCATCCCATAGCCACCGACCAGCACCCGCGCATCGGCGCCGACCCGGTCGCACGCCAGCGTCGCGAGCGCCTCTTCGGAGCCGCTCATCCGGCTCGACATCAATTCCTCGCGGCCGAGCATGATGAACCAGTCGCTCCCCCGCCGCACCAGCCGCATCTCGCCGCCGCCGGGCACCTGGGTCGTATCGATCGTTTCGCGTGGGATCATCGGCGCGGCCATAACGACCGCACGCGCGCCTGTCGCCCCCGCTTGAGCATCGCGCCCGCTGGCGTATGATCGGCGCGTGCCGCTCACCCTCGCTTCCTCGCCGCTCGTCACCGCCGCGCTGGTCGTCCTGTTCGGCGTGCCCGTCGTGCTGTTCCTGTGGTGGGCCGCCGACGAAGACGGCGTCCGCCGCCGGCTCGGTGGGCTCGGCCGCTATTTGCCCGTCATCATCCCGGCCTATGCCGCCGCGATCGGCGTCGTCGGCTGGCTGTTCCGCGATCCCCATACGCTGATGCTCGGCGGCGTGGTCGCCGCCTTCACGCTGAAACCGGTCTACGATGCCTGGCGAAGGAAGCGGCGCTCCTAGAGCCAATTGTCATCACATCAACTAACCCCTCCCCTAAAGAGGAGGGGCTCGAGTAATTCGTACGATCTCAAAAGCGCCCTAAAGCACCCGCACCCCCGCCGCTCCCCGCCGCCCCAGCAGCAACTCGGTCACCCCCCACACCAGCGCATCCGCCCGGTCGGGCGAGCGCCCCGGTCCCTCGTAACCGCCACCCGCCACCAGCCCGCACAATTCATCCTCGAGCGCGGGAAAGGCGCCGACATGGCGCACCCGCCCCGCTTCGTAGAGCGCCGCCACCGGCTCCGCCCGCGCGACCTTGCCATGGCTGGCATGCACCAGTCGGATCGGCATGCCACTGTCGGCAGCGGCAAGCACGCTCCGCACCATCGCGCCGCCATTGTTCTTTTCGGCGACCACCCGGTCCGCACCATGCCGGGCCGCGCACGCGGCCACCGCGCGCGCCCAGCCTTCGGGTGAGGCCCCGGTGACGGTCGCATCCTCGGTCACATAGCCGATCCCGTCCTCGCCCAGCGCGACCGCGACGATCCCGCAGGCATCGCCGCCGACGCTTGCCGAGGGATCGACCGCCACCACGACACGCCGGACCGGCGGCAGCGCCGCCACCCGGCAATCCTCGATCATCGCGCGCGTCCACAGGGCGCCTGCCAGATCGTCGATCATCTCGCCGTCGAGCTCCTGCCGGCCCAGCCTTGTCCCGCCATAATCGGCCTGCATCGCGGCGACGAAGCTCCCCGGCAAATGCGGGTTGTCGCGCGTCCGCCCGCGCGTCTCGACCAGCCCGGGCAGCGCCATGATCCGCCGCATCAGCGCATTGGGGCGCGGCGTCGTCGTCAGCAGCACGCGCTGACGGTCGCCGCGGCGCAGGCCAAGCATCAGATTGTCCCAGCTCTCGCTTCCTGCGCGGCCGCGCCACTTGGCAATCTCGTCGCACCAGGCAAGGTCATGCTCGGGGCCGCGCAGCCGCTCGGGCATCGCCGCCGAATAGACATAGGCGCGCGCGCCCGATGCGAATCGCAATTCGCCCTGCGCCGGGCGCCAGCCGACCGGCTCGCCGGTACGCGCGACCGCGATCAGCCCGCTTGGTCCCTCGATCATCACCTGGCGCACGTCATCGATGCTCGCCCCGACCAGCGCGATCCGCGCGGACGGCGTGTCGCGCGCTTGCGCGCTTACCCATTCGGCGCCTGCACGGGTTTTGCCGAACCCTCGCCCGGCACGGATCAGCCACACCCGCCAATCGCCCGGCGGGGCGCGTTGGCCGTCATGCGCCCATTGCCACCAGCGTTCGTTGAATTCGCGCTGCTGTGGCCGGGTCAGTGATCGGATCACGATCGCCTGCTGATCGGGTGGCAGCGCCAGCAGCCGGTCGATCAACGTGTCACCGCTCATCGCTGCCCTGCTGCTTCCCCTGCTGTTTTTCTATCGCGCGCAGCTTCTTGAGGATGGCGGCGTCGGTATCGTCGGGGCTGGCGCGTTGCAGCGGCGGGCCACCCCGGCGCGGACGGTCGGCCGACCGGGTCCGATGCGCCGCGAGCAGCCGCAGCGCCAGATCGACATCGATCGGCCCGGTCAACGCGGTTGCGCCATTGGCGATCGTCCGCCCGCCGCCGCTCAGCGCATGGCCGACCAGCTGCGTCTCGAGCATCGCATAGCCGGCCTCGAGCGCCTCCTGCCACGCGGCGAGAAACGCCGGGTCATGGCGGCGCAGCGCATAGACGCTGATCGGATCGACGCCAATCACCGCCGCCGATGCCTTGACGTTGCACGTCGCCGCAAGGTGATCGAGGAACGCCGCTTTCTTCTGGGCCGTCCAGCGCACCCATTTGCGCCCGGTAAAGGCGGTCGGTCGGGTGATGGTCGGCGTGGCAGGTGGTTTGTGGCTGCCCATCGTCGCCTTGCCCCCTTTCGAGTCGCGAGTTCCTTGCCGAGGCGGATTGACGCACGAAGGGCGGCCCGGCTTTCGCCCGACCGCCCCGACTCGCATTTCTGCAGCGTGCTCTCTATGTGCCAGATCAGCGTGACGATGGGCATTATGCACTTTACAAACCCGCGCCCGCAACGCCGCTTAAATCTTAGCGTCCCCGCCGGTCGCGATTCGCCATCATGCCGATTTCTCTACATCAAGTGTCACGCTGTAGGAAAGTGCTTTTTACCGTTTTGGTTCGCGATAAGGCCGCGAGCGTGTTCGTTGCCGCGAATAAAAGCATGCGTTTTGTGTTGACGGGTCCCGTCTTAGACGGCACTCTATGCCCACGCGGCATAGATCGCGGTGGTAGCTACGCTGCCGCAAGTTCTAGGTGTTAGAAGTCAAACGAAAGCTGTGGCCAGCGCCGGGTGTGAGCACGCACATGCTCCTCCCGGTCCAACCGCCAGCGTCGATATGCGCGTACAAAGACTCGCATTTCAACCGCCTTTCATATCCGGGGATAAGCCCGGTCTCCGGGAGGCCCTAGTGCCCCCGCGCCGCATTCAGTGGCACGTAGGAACCGGAGAGAAAGACGGCAGCGCAGCTACCGGGTATGCTTATCGAATCCCAACAGGGGTTGAGTCAAGCGCCCCCGGTCTGTTCCGCGTCATCAACAGGCTTATCCACAGGCTTTAGACGCATCAGGTTGCCCAGCCGCTCCTTAAAGCGCTCCAGATCGTCATCTGTCTCAAGGTCGCGCGCAGCTTCTTTGAACTTGTTGAGTTGGGTTGGCTTAAAAGGTTGGGTCATCATATTCCTCCCAAGGATCGCCAAATGCCATATCTTCAGGCTGTGAGATCGACACGTGAAGCTTTGTCACAGTGCGGCTAGTCTCGTCGACAGTAAGGAAGAGCCGATATGCAGGGATGGCTTCGCCGCCCTTGATGCGAAGTTTTGTTTTAATGATCCGAATATCGGAATCAAAGTCCAGTCTCGGTATGGCCAACGGATTGCGATTCAGAAAAAAGTCGACCCAAGCAATCGCGTCTTCAACAGCGGGATAACCTCCACACTCTAAGACAGATTCGTCATAGCTATCGCTTTCGACGATCTGCCATCCATTAGATCCGAAGCTCCCAGCCATACTTTTCGTTTAGCCTCCGGGCCTCTTTAGTATCGACGGCGGTTGCGCCTTCATCCGAGAAGAAGGCTGCCTCGTATGGTATCCGCTCTTTATCACCAAGAACATGCCACGCGATCTTGTGACTCTCGAAACTAATTTTAGTTGCAGTTTTTCCCGACAATGCCTCAATTACCTGATCAACTATTTCTAATTCACCTTTTGAAAAAAGGCTCAGGTCTGCCTCACGTAAAGCAACTGAACGATGCTGGACGTAGTTGCCGTATGGCACCTCTTTGATTAATAGCGCACCTTCTTCAACTAAATCGCGACGTACTTTCATCACGTGAAAAGGTGCTGGCCCATTTTTTATACGAAAATATGGCACACCAGTCAAAGGCATCCCAAGCCGCTCATAGGCTTGAAAATCAGCATAATAGAGAATCTTATTTAGCATTGTCGCGCCGAATGTGTCGTCATCTGCGCAGCGCTTTGAGACATACAGGACCAGCTCGCGAAACCGCTCTTGTCCGCGAGGCACGTCAACCGTGAAATTGATGTCGGCCATGGGCACGTCCAATCTAGTCCATCGATATGTTATCATATGGGCTTGACAGATGCTAGAGTTTTTGTCTGCCCGGCTCACTAGCACCACGGCTACCGGCCCCGGTGCGGCTTTGCTCTCCAACGAGTGCGCTGCCGTTTTGGTGCCACGTGATGCTGATGGCCCGCCGTCAATCAGCGATAAGTTAGCCGTTTGCCCACAATGCCTTGCAACCCCTTCACGGCGCGCTGGCGATCATCGACACCAAACGCGACGCGGTTGCTGTAGCGAAATGCAAACTCGGCACAGTAGCGATGCAGATGCTTCTCCCCGCAATGCTGGTACACGCCGCGCATGCCACGCTTGAAGATGGAAAAATATCCTTCGACAGTGTTGGTCGACACATCGCCACGGACGTACTCGCTACGGCCATGCGTCACGAAATCGTGACTGGCATATTCGCGACCAACCGCGCTGTAGAGGCGGCTTTCGTCGGTCGTTAGCTTGGCTTCCTTGGCGATGTTGGCGCGAACGATCTGCGCGACCTCATCGCGTGCAAGGCCATTGGCGGGCATGGAACGGGCAATGCCGGTGTCGCGATCGATCAGCGCCATGACGCGGTTCTTATGGGCCGAACCGGATGCCTTTGGGGCCTTCACGCCAGCAGCGCCAGCCTTGCGACCAATGTAGGTTTCATCAACCTCAACCCGGCCACCGGAAGCGCCGAGCATGCCAAGATCACCCTCGCGCATTGCTTCGCGGATGCGATGAGCAAGAAACCATGCCGTCTTGTACTGGACCTCGAGAACGCGGCTAAGCTGGTGCGAGCTGATACCCTTCTTGCTCGACACCATAAGATGCACAGCCTGTAGCATCTTGTGCAGCGGCAGGCGGGCATGCTCGAACACGGTGCCGACCTTGACGGTGAACTGCTGGCGGCACTCGCCACACTTTTTCAGGCCGTGACGAACAACGCCTTCCGGGTTCTTCTTCGAAGGCTTTGAGCGCACGCCAGCCAGATCATAAACGCGGCCATCGACCACGCCGCAATGCGGGCACGTCACGCCATTTGCCCAAACAATGCTTTCCAGAAACTCGAAAGCTTTGGCTTCGTCGTGAAAATGAGGGGATGAGAGAACCGACATGGTTAGACCTATCTACATTGATAGGCCCTTATCCCCTCATTTCGTGGGTTTGTAAAGTGTATAATTGCCGTGACGATGTCAAGACAAATGTGCCATATAGGTTATTAACAATCGGCGCTCTAGCGACGCGTGCGTCAGTTGGTGATCTTGACCTTCAGATGGTCCCGCCCGCGCTGGCGATCATGCTTTTGCTGGAGGATATGGCGATCGGCGGCATCCTGGCGCGCCTTGATAAGCCGGTTGTCGGCGGCGGTCAGCCGACCGTGATGGCGCGCGCGCAATCGCACGCCGAGCCGGCTGATCGCGCGCTGTTCGTCGCGCAGTTTCTTGCCCTCGGCGGCGCTCAGCTTGCCCGATCGGCGGCCGGCATCGATCCGGCGTTCCTGGTTGAGCTGGCGAACGTTTACCTCGGCGATCGCCGGGGCGATCATCCCGAAACCCATCGCCCCGATCACCAGGGCCTTCATGATTGCTCGCATCGTCATTTCCTTTGGCTTGCCGCGCATCGTCGGCGATGGCAGCTGGGGAGAACGCGTCAGGGGTGATTTGGCTGCGTAGGCCCGCGGGCGTTGCGATCGCCGCGCCTGCTAGCGTGCGCACGCCGAGCTGGTGACCAACGGCCCATCGACATGGTCAGCTAGGCCGGGCTTCGAGGCCAGAGCGATCGGTCGGCGCGACGCCCGATACCACCGAACCGATCCGGGGCATCATTTGATCAGGCACGGCGGCCCGTCGCCAGCCCGTCGACCAACGCCGCCCACCCGGCAATCTCGTCGCGAAACCACGTCTCGATCACCAGATCGCCCGCCAGCGCGCGCGCCGGATCGACCTCGATCGTCCCGGCCCATTCGAACGTCGCGTTGCCGATCAACGTGACCATGCCGGCTGCGTCGGCGTGGGCGCGGACCATCCCGCCGGCGTTGAAGACGGTCAGCGGCACATCGAACGGCACCCGCCCCGTCAGGCAGGCGGCATAGGTTGCCGCCGCCATTGCCGACCCGCAGCTGTCGGTCAGCCCCACGCCGCGCTCGAAGGTGCGCACGAACAGGTCGGCCCCGCGCTGCTCGACGAACGAGACGTTGGCGCGGTTGGGCAGCCAGTCGGGCGCGCCCTCGAAGATGCCGCCGATCCGCCCCAGTTCGGCCTCGTCGACATGCGCGACGAAGGCGACCAGATGGGGGTTGGGCATCGCCACCGCCGTGAACGCCGGGCCATCGGGCAGCATCGGCAGCGGCGCGTCGATCAGCCGCTCGACCCCCGCGATCGGCCACTGGGCGGTATCGAGGCTTGCGGGGCCCGCCGTCTCGCGAACCCCGTACACGCCGGGGGCAAGATCGGCGGCGCGCGCGACCGTCGCGCTGCTGGTCTTCAGCCCGACCAGCGCCGCGTCGATCCCCAGCGCCGCAAATCCCGCCCGCGCGACGCAGCGCAACCCGTTGAGGCACGTCTCCGCCTCCGATCCATCGGAATTAAACATCCGCATTTCAAAGGGATAGAGATTTCCCGATGTCGTCAACAGCAGCAGACCATCTCCCCCGACCGGCCCACCGCGATCCGCCAGCGCGCGGGCGATCCCGGCCCAGGCGGCATCGGGCAAATCGATCGATCTGGCATCGATCATCGGAAAATCATTGCCGGAGCCGTGGCATTTGGTGAGGGCAAAGCGCATGGCCGCTATCTAGGGGCTGGGGCGGTCGATGGAAATCCCCGCCTGTCGGCGCGGCCTTGCGCGCATCACGGCAGTCGGTAATGCGCCGCCAGCCGATCGAGTGCGAGCCCGAGCACGAGCTTGCCCGCCCGCGCCGGCCAGCCGAGTGCTTTCTCGGCAATCGGCAGCCCCTCGCCGGCGCAAACGACGCGCCACAAAATGTCGTTGAGCCCGGGTCCCGCCGCCGCGATCGCCGCATCGAAGCGGCGTTTCGCCGCTATCTGGGCGCTGGTCGGATCGAGCCCGGCATCGGGCCCTCGCGCACCGCGCGCCACCGGCGCCGAATCCCAGCGCATCGTCACCCGCGGCGCAAGCGCGGCGCGCTCGTAATCAGCGCGCAGCCGCTCGCCGGCCTCGACCTGACGAGCATCGATCAGGCCGCGCGTACTGAGCCAGGCGAGCGGCGATTCGGCGAGATTGACGGTCACGCTGCGGCGTCTCGGCCGCTCGGCGCCGCCCCGGCCTGACGCGCGACGCACGCCCTGCGCGTCGATTTCGCATTCCACCAATGTCCGCACGTCTTGCTCTCCTGCTCGCCGAGTCGCACCGAACCATTGCCATGGCGGCGGGTTTGTAGGAAAGTGAATAACCGTTTTGGTTCATCTGTAAGGAAATTGCGATGATCACCGCGATCCGCGAAGTCCGCCGCGCCAAAGGCATGACGCTCGACGCGGTCGCGCGCGCCTGCGTGCCGCCCACCACCGCGCAGACGATCGGTCGCCTCGAAACGGGTATGCGCACCGTCTCGGTCGAATGGCTCAATCGGATCGCTGCGGCTCTGGGGGTCGAGGCGGCCGATCTCGTGACCTTGCCCGATCGCGCCGACGTCGCGGTGGCGGCCCTGCTCGATGCGCACGGGGCGCACGCGCCGCGTCGACCGACGACGCTGGCGCCGCCGCGCCCGGCACCGGGGATGGTCGCGGTGCGAGTCGAGGCCGGGATCGGCGATTATCGCAGCGGCGACGAAATCTGGTGCGCGCCGCTCGCCGCCAGTGATTTCGGTCAGGCGCTCAACCGCGATGTGCTGGTGCCGCGTGCCGCGGGGCGATTTCTGTTCGGCCGGCTCATCGGGCGCGAGGCGGGCAAGCTCCATCTGCTGCCGCTCGGCGCCGGCGCGCGCCAGATCGTCGTCGCCGATCCCCCATGGCTCGCGATCGCCACCCGATTGTTGCGCGCCCTTTAGCGGGCATGCAGCCCCGACCGGCCCGCTGCAGCCGTATCGCCGGAAATGCAAAGTGGCTCGCCCGTCATCTGCCAGCAAAAAAATCGATCGAAATCGGGCCGAAGAAACGCCCGCTCGCTGACCTGACAGGCCTGTAATGAACTCGATGCACTGTACCGGGCCGCCCCAATCGAACTATCTATCCGCAGCGCCGCTCATCGTTGATGTAATCAGGGTGACATAATGCACATTGCTGGCAGCATCGCGCCCTCATTGGCCACGCGCCCGACGCCCCTCCACAACCAAAGGGCCCGGATGCAGCGACGGCTCGCGATCGATCGCTGCAAGATACTCGATACCGCGCCCGAGCGCGATTTCGAGGATGCAGCTGGTCGCCGCGTTGCGCGATGCGGCATGCACCAAGACCCGCTTGATCAGGCCGATTTCGTCAAGACCCATGGTTGCGATATCGGCCAGGGCATTTTGTTCAGCCCTGCCTTGGCATCGGGGCTGGTGCCAGCGAACATCGCGCGGCTTGCCCGGCCAGATCGTCCCCGGATCGTCCCTGATCGTCCCTGATCGTCGTCACGCCCTAACGCGGCGTGAGCGAGCGCCAGGCTTCGGCAATGCCGGCGATATTTTCGGCAGCGTCGAGAAAGGGCTGGGGGTCCTGACCCAGGCTGGCGTCGATCACCGTCCGGCGAGCGCCGCGATACAGGTTTGCCAGTGTCTTGGCGAGATCGCCGCCGCGCTCGAAATCGAGTCCGGCCTCGAGCGCGAACAGGATCGCGATCGATCGGGTCGCCTTTTCGGCACGGATCGCGACATTGCCGCTTTCGATCGCTGCCGCCGCCGCGCGTAGCGCGCGCCCCAACTCTTCATAAAGCAGCTGGACGAGTTGATGCGGATCGGCCTCGCCTGTCCGCCCGACGATGTCGATCTGGCGATAGGTGGCTTCGGGATTACGTCCGATCGTGGTCGCGTAATACGTCATCAATTGGTCGGTTTCGGCGCGAATTGCTGGGTCAGGAAGGATTGCGTCGCCTTATAGGCCGCGACCCGCGCGTCGGCGCCCGAAAATTGCCGCGTCAACCGGGCGCGCACCACTTCCTTGTCGGCATCGGCCTTGGTCTGGGCATCGGCGATCGCACTTTGTGCCTTGGTGTAGCGCGTCTCGCTCGCACCAAGGCCATAGGTCGTGTTGGTCGCCGCATCGGCAATCGCCTGGAACGCCGCCGAAACGCCGCCGCCGGTAGCGCCGGTACCGTTGCGGAACAGCGCTTCGACCGCATCGGGATAGGCGTTGAGCACCGCCGTCAGGCGATCGGCATTGACCGACAGCGAGCCGTCGCGATTGGTGCCGATGCCGATGTCGGCGAGCGTGGTCGGCGCCCCCGCCGTCGTCGACGTCGCCAATGGCGTGAGCGTGAATCGCCGCAGCGATTGCTGGAGTGTCTTGGCTGCGGAATCGTTGAACAACGGGCCGCCGCTGGCGCTGGTCTGCGCCTTCACCACCGACTGCAGACTGTTGAGCGCGGCGACCAGATCGTTGACCGACGAGCGCAGCTGATCGGTCGGGACGCTGCTGCCGAGATTGACGATCGTGCCCGGGGCCGCGCTCACCAGATCGAGTTTCACCCCGTCGACGAGATCGCTGATCGAGTTGGTCGAGCGCTTGAGCGCGATGCCGTCGACCGCGACAATCGCGTCCTGCGCGCCAGTGCCGACGGTGGTGCCGCTGCTGCCGACCCCGACCGTCAGCGCCGCCAGTCCGGGGGCGCCGGGATCTTCGGTCGCGGTCAGGGTGAAGGCCTGATCGGCGCCCGTCTTGCCCTTCAACGCGAGCCTGGCGCCGTCGGCATCCGTGATGACGCTGGCCGTCACCCCGGCATTCTTGGCGTTGATCGCCGCAGCGATCTGGTCGAGGCTGGCGTTCGCCGCGTCGATCGCGATGTCGATCGGGGCCGCGCTGCCGGCGGTGAAACCCGTGAGCGCGCCGTTCGCGGTGGTCGCGGTACCGAAGGTGAGCGTCAGCGTGCCGGTGCCGACCGCGGCGCTGCGATCGGCCACCGGGGCGGTCGCGACCGACTGGCTCTGGGCAAGCTGGCGGACTTCGAGGGTCGCCGACAGGCCCGAGAGCTTGGCACCGGCCAGCGCCTCGGCCTTGACGACACCGGGGTTGGAACTGGTCGCGCTGGTCGATACCGCCCCGCCGGTCGCGAGCGTCTTCAGACCGGTGGCGAGATCGGTGATCGCGCTCTTGAGCGTCGCCACCCCCGAGATTTGCGACGACAGCGTCTGGTTTTGCTTGGCCAGCGTGTTTTTCTTGGCGGCGAACTGGGCATCGACGAGCTGGTTGACGAGCGAGACCGTGTCGATCCCCGATCCGGCCCCCAGCGTATTGACGATTGAATCGACCATGATGCGTTCCCGGTTGCGCTATCTGTGAGATCGACCGGCGAAACCGGAAGTTTAGGGTTTCTTTCCGAGTTGCACGCCGTTTTCGTCGAAGCGCGCGGTTTCGGGGACGTCGATCGGCGGCGGGCCGCCGCCGGCGCGGACATTGACGCCGAAAACGAACGCCAGCACCGTCGCGATCGCCAGATAGAGATCGTCGCGGACCTCTTGGCCCTCGCGGCTGGTGTAATAGACCGCGCGCGCCAGCATCGGATATTCGAGCATCGGCACGCCGCCTTCGCCGGCCAGCTCGCGAATCGCCTGCGCGGTCACGCCGCGCCCCTTGGCGACGACCACCGGCACCTGATCCTTGCCGCGATCATAGCGCAGCGCGACCGCGAAATGGGTCGGGTTGGTCAGCACGACATGCGCGCCGGCGACGGCCTTGCGCATGTCGCGCTTGGCGAGCTCGCGCTGGCGATTGCGGATCGCCGCCTTGTTCTCGGGATTGCCTTCGCTTTCCTTGTTCTCGTCCTTGATCTGCTGCTTGCTCATCCGGAGTTTCCGGAACAGCTGGATCATCTGGACGGGCACGTCGATCCCGGCGATGATCGCCAGCCCCGCCGCCATCGCGAACAGCGTGCCGATCAGCAGCGAGCCGAGCGAGCCGACCGCGCGGTGGACATCGGTCGACGAGAGGCCGACCGATTGGGTCGAAACGTGCCAGAGCATGTAATAGCCGATCGTCCCCAGCAGGATCACCTTGAGCAGCGACTTGCCGAGCTCGACCCAGCCCTGCGGCCCGAAGATGCGCTTGAGCCCAGATGCAGGATTGATCCGGGAAGCCTTGGGCGTCATCAGCTTGCCATTGAAGGTCAGCGAACCGAGCCCGGCCTGGCTGAGGATCGCCGCGGTGAAGGTGATCGCGAGCAGCGCGCCGATCGACGGCAGCAGCTGCCACCCGGCGGCAGCGAGCGGACGCATCGGCTGGAAATCGTCGATATCGCCGTTGCCGAATTGAAGGCTCGTCAGCATCAGCGCCTTGCATGCCGCAAGCAGCGACGGCCCGAACAACGCCATCCAGCCGCACCCCGCAAGCACTACCAGCGCCGTCCCGAATTCGCGCGAACGGAGGACCTGGCCTTCGTCGAACGCATCCTTCTTGCGTTTGGCCGTTGGCGCTTCTGTCTTTTCGCCGAATTCCTCCGCCATCAGCCGAGCACCAGGCTCTGGGCGGCGGCGAGGCCTTCATTGACGATCACGACCATATAGTCGCCCATCGCCGGGAACGCGATCGCCAGCGCGATCACCCCGACCGCGAGGCTCATCGGCAGGCCGACCGCGAACAGATTGAGCGCCGGCGCCGACCGCGAGAGCATGCCGACGACGAGATTGAGGCAGAGCAGCAGAAAGCCGACCGGCAGCGCCAGCAGGAAGCCCGCCGAAAAGGCATAGCCACCGAACAGCGCGATATCGCGCAGCTGTCGGGGCGCCAGCCACGCGCCGCCCGGGGGCAGCGCGTCATAGCTTTTGACGATCATCTCGACGAGCACGAGATGTCCGTTGACCGACAGGAACAGCAGCGTCAGCAGCGTCATCATGAACTGGCCAAGCGCACTCGACGAGCGGCCGTTTTGCGGGTCGATCGCCGAGGCGAAGCCGATCCCCATCGAGGTGCCGATCAGTTCGCCGGCAAGCAGCGGCGCCGCGAAGGCGATCTGGAGGACGAACCCGATCGCGAGCCCGACCAGCGCCTCGGCCGCCACCGCGAGAAAGGTCGCCAGTGCGAAGATATGGGCCGGTGCCGCAATCGGATGCGCTGCGAGCACGAGCACGCCGATCGCCGCCGAGAGCGTGATCCGCACCGGCAGCGGCACCGACACCGCCCCGAACACCGGCGCCGCGATGAACGCCGCGCCGACGCGAACCATGACGAACAGCAGGGTCCAGAGCTGCGGCTCGATCGAGAGGCCGAAGCCGAGCATCGCTGGCTAGCGGACCAGATCGGGGATTCGCTCGAACACGCTCACCGTGAAATCGCTCAGCAGCCCCAGGATCATCCCGCCGAAAATCACCAGCGACACCGCGACCACGATCAGCTTGGGCACGAAGGTCAGCGTCTGTTCGTTGATCGACGTTGCGGCCTGGACCATGCCGAGGATCAGGCCGGACAGCAGCGCCGGGATCAGGATCGGCGCGGCCGCGAGCGCGAGCACCCACAAAGCCTGATTGGCGACCGTGAGGAAATATTGCGTGTCCATGCCCGGCTACCTCACGAAACTATTGGCGAGCGATCCCATCGTCAGTGCCCAGCCATCGACCAGCACGAACAGCAGCAGCTTGAAGGGCAGCGAGATGATCGTCGGTGAGACCATCATCATGCCGAGCGACATCAGCACCGACGCGACGATCAGATCGACGACGATGAAGGGCAGGAAGATGAGGAACCCGATCTGGAACGCGGTCTTGAGTTCGCTCGTCACGAACGAGGGAAGCAGCACGGAGAAGGGCACGTCGACGGGCTTGGCATAGGGGCCCGATTTGGCGATCTGCGCAAACATCGTGATGTCCTTCATGCGGGTCTGCTTGAGCATGAACGCATGCAGCGGCGTGCTCGCGGTCTTGATCATTTCGGTCGCGCCGATCTTGCCGGCGGCATAGGGCTGGATCGCGTTGGCGTTCATGTCGTTGAGCACCGGCGCCATCACGAAGAAGCTCAGGAACAGCGACAGCCCGATCAGCACCTGATTCGGCGGGGTCTGCTGCAGGCCGAGCGCCTGGCGCAGCAGCGACAGCACGATGATGATCCGGGTGAAGCTGGTCATCATCAGCAGGATGCCCGGCAGGATCGAGAGCAGGCCCATGATAATCAGGACCTGGAGCGACAGCGCCAGCGGCGCCTCGCCACCGCCCAGATCGCCGAGCGCCTTGTCGACCGCGTCGCCCACCCCGGCGGCGCTCGGCACCGCCGGCGGCGCGGGCGCGGTCTGGGCAAAGGCCGGAACGGCGATCGCCAGGCAGAGGATGAGCGCGAGCAGGATCAGGATGATCCGCCCGCCCGCCCGCCGGCGCGGCGCGTCTGGCGCGGTGCGAAACAGGCTGGGGCCGCCCCCTGCCCCAAGCCGGCGCACGACGGGACCGCTCATTTTTCGCCCCGATCGATCAGGGTGACGCCGGCGCGCCCGACCGAGACGAGCAGCTTGCGGCCTTCGAATTCGAGCACCGCGAGCTTGAGCCCCGGCGAGATCATCATCGTTTCCCGGACGGCCAGCATCCGCTCGCCCTGATTGGCCTGGAGCCTCGTTTCCCATCGGCGCCACAGATAGAGGCAGCCGATCATCAGGCCGCACACCAACGGCAGCAGCACGACCAGCTTCAGGACATAGGCCCACATCATCAGCGGCTGGCCCGCTTTTCGGGGCTGACCAGCTCGGTCATCCGCACCCCGAAACGATCGCCGACGGTGACGACTTCGCCGCGCCCGATCAGCGTGCCGTTGACGAATACGTCGAGCAGCTCGTTGGCCTGACGGTCGAGCTCGATCACGCTCGCTTCGCCGAGCGCGAGCAATTCGCGCAAGGTGAGCGAGGTCGAGCCGATCTCGACGGTCAGCTTGACGTCGACGTCCTGCAGCAGCCGGAAATTGGCCGCCACTGCCCCGTCGACCGGGAAACCACCGGTCATCTCGTTCATCGCCAATCCTCTTCATCAATGCGTTCGATTGTCGTCAGCCGGATCGCCGCGCGGCCGTTCGAGGTGCCGACGGTGCCAGTACCGAGCCGATCGCCTCCAACCATCACCGGCACTTCGGTGCCGAAGCTGACCGGGATGATGTCGCCTGCCTTGAGCTCCATCAGCCGGGCGAGCGGGATCATCGGTTCGGCCAGCACCGAGCGCACCGGAAACCTGACCGCCATCACCGCCCGGGTCAGGCCATTGCGCCATGCCGCATCGGGCTCGGCGGTCCGGCCATGGACCTTGCCGGTGAGCGACGGCGCGTGCGGCTTGAGCGCGGCGACCGGATAGCTGATGTCGAAAAAGGTCGGCTTGCCGTGGCCCGCGACGATTCCGAACCGGGTGACGACCATCGCGTCCTCGGCATCGAAATTGGCGAGCAAGGCGGGCGTTTGCTCCATCCGGCCGGGCTGGAAGTCGATCCGGGCGAGCGGTTCCCAGGCGCTTTTGAGTGGTCCGGCGATCATCGCGCCCAACCGTGCGACCATCGCCTCGGCGGCGGGCGAGAATTCGGTCGGCAGAACATGCGGCGCCTCGCCGGTGCCGCCGAAAAATTGATCGAGCAATTCGAGCACGAACTTGCCGTCGAGGACGACGAGCGCCTGGCCGAGCGGCGTGCCCATCATCATCGGCAGCCACGCGGTCAGCACATCGGCGCGCTCGGCGCGATAATCGGCGAAACGCTGAACGACGAGCGGCTCGGCCCAGACGCGGATCTCGCGGCGCAGCAACGGCTCGAACACGCCCCGCATCGACCGGGCAAACAGCGCCGAGAGATGCTGGAGCGTGTGGAGATCGCCGAACGGGTTGAGGTTCTGCGATCCCAGACCGACGGCATGCGCGGCGGTGGGACGCGCTCGCCCCCGCTCGCGCCGATCGGCTGCCGCCGTGTCTGAAGGATCGTTAACCATGCACGGTCACTGAACAACAAAATTGGTAAAGTAGACGTTACCAATCCCGCCGAATCCTTCTTTTTGCTTCAAAACGTCGTTGATTGCATGGACGAGATGGATCTGGAGATCGCGCTTGCCCGCGACGGTGAAGACCTGCTCCTCGGTCGCGTCGCTGAGCGCGAGCAGGATCGCCGAGCGAACCGCGATCTCGTGCGTCTTGACGTTGTCGACGACGCGCTGGTCATACGGGGTCGACAGCGCGATCCCGACCTGAACGAAATGCACGCTGTCGCGCAAATTGGCGGTGAACTCCTTGTCGAGCTGGAAATAGGTCGACGCATATTTGTCGCCGCCCTCGCCCATCGGCAGCCGCGAGCCGGTGCTCTCGCCGCCATGGCCGCCTTCGCCACCGGCGGCGCTGACCCGCTTTTCCTCGCTCTTGGGAACGAGTCGCGGACGCTCGAACGCGGGTTCGGCATGCCCCGCCGCCTTTGCACCGAACATCCCGCTCGACATCGCATAAATGCCGCCGGCCACGCCCCCGCCGATCGCGACGACGATGACGACCGCCAGAATCACGATCTTCATGAAACCGCCCTTCTTCTTGGCCGTCTCACCATCCTTGCCTTCAGTCTTGGCCATGATCTTTTCCCCTTGGTTCAAGCAATGCGTTGATCAGAAATGGGTAATTCCGCGCCGGTCGAGGTGGCGACGGGACGAGGCTGCGCGGGCACGACGGGGGGCGTCGGCTGGCGCTGGCCCTGATCCGTCCCCTGCCAGCTGCCTTGGCTCCCGACGCTCGATTCGCCGAGCCTGAGCCCGCGCGCCTCGGCGAGCTCGGCAAGCCGGGGCTGCGCCTCCGCCAGCAGCGCGCGGGTCGCCGGAACGTCCGCAGTGAAGCGAACATCGACCCGGTCGCCCGCGCGGTGAAGCGCGATATCGATTTTCCCGAGCGCATCCGGCACCAGCCTGATCCGGGTATCCCCCGCATCCGCCGCATCACGCAGCGCCTCGATTCGATCGATCATCGCCCGGGGCCAGTCGGCCTGACGCAGGTCGATCGGCGCCGCGCGATCCCGCCCGACGGCACTCGCGTCGCGCAAGGGTTCGGGGCTCGCCGCCGCCAGTGATGCGGCCTCCACCACCGCCTCGTGGACTGGATGACCCGTTCGTTTCGGCCGTGGCACCGAGGCCGCGATCGCGTCGGCAAAGGCCTGGCCGGCGGGCTGGGGCACGCCGATCAGCACGGGGGACGCAATGATTGGCCGCTGAGGCGACCCTGGCGCAGGGGCGCCAGGGTCCAATGGCGCCCGAGCGGGCGAAGCGGGGATCGCGCGAGCCGACGACCGTTCAGCTGCGCCGACAAGCGCCTCGGCAGCTGGGGCAACGAGCCTTGGTTGCGATTCACCCAATCGATTGGGATCGACGGTCAGCGGCAGGGTGTCGGCCTGGCGCGGCTGCGGATTCACGATTTGGCCGGCAGCAATAGGCGGCGCGCCCGCACCAGCAGCCGCCGGCGCAGCAACAGCCGGCAGCGGATCGGGTTTGAGGGCCAAGCCGTCGCTCGCCGGCGAGACGCGCGCCTCGGCTTTGGCGGGCTGGAGAAGCGTCGCGCCTGCCGCCGTCGGTACGATCGGCCTAACTTGGCGAGACGCGATTTGGTCGACCTCCGGACCGCGCGATGGCGCGGCGCGCAGCGCGGATCGAGGCGTTACGTCTGCCGTCCGATCGCCAACCCGGTTGGGCGCGACGCGATCTGGCGCCACCGCCGCGAGCTGGCCCGGAGTCGCTGGCGCTTCGCCGTTGCCGGGCGACTGCGACGGAGCAGATGGCACCGCGACCGTTGGCAGCGGCGTCGACGCGACCAACGGCGCGGCAGGACGCGGCTCGATAACGATGGACGATGCAGACGTCGAAGCCAGCACGGGCGACGCGATCGGCGGCGGCGGCGTCACCGGCGGAACCACCGTTGGCGTCAAAGACACCGTGGCAGGCGCAGCGATGTCATAGCCCTTGCGATCGCGCCGATCGGCCCGGTCGGAGTCGTCGTTTGCCGCGAGCGGCTTCGCTGCCTCGGGTTCAACCGGAGCGAGCGATCGGGACGCGGGCTGGTTCGCGACCTCCTCCAGTGGCGGCGGTGCGTCAGGGGCGATCAGGCGAGTGGGGCGATCCTGCAATGGTCCTTCCGCGACGCGACCAGCAGCGGCGGCGATCGACCGTGCCGGATCGGGCGCCGCCGACACGACCAGCCGGCGATCGATGGGACGGGGACCGACCACGACCGACGTGATCGGCCGCGCCGACGCGAGCGGCAGCCCGCCAAAGCGCAGCAATGCCTTGGGCGAAACCGCCCGATCGCCAGCAAGTGGCTCGACATTGGCGAAAGCCGGCGAAGACGGCTTCGCCTCCGACAGGACGATCCGGTCGGGGCGATCTGCACCTGTGTCGTGCAACGGCGCTCCCGGTTGATCGCGCGGTGCAGAAGAAGTCGATCCGGGGACATCGGCGACCGCCACCGTCTGGTTCGACACACCGGCGCGCGTGGGGTCCTCGACCGGCGTTCCGCCATCGCTCGACGGTGCCACCCTGTCTTCGGGACGAATAGACTCAGGATTCTCGGGCAAGACCGAAACGCGAGGCGGATGCCGAGCCACCGTGAGCGCTGCGGTCGGCAGCGCCGCGGGTGATGGCGTCGCTGGCTCCGACGCGGGGCCATCTTGCCCTGCCTGCGCGAAGCGCGAACCGGCGGGCTTTGCGGCGGTCGGCATGCCTTCTGCAGGCGTGATATCGGCGGCAGCCTGAGGTGTCACGACATCGGCTGGCTCGGCGGACCAGCCCGTAACGATAAGATCGAGCAAGGGATCGGACGCCAGCGCCGCCACGCGCGGCAAATCCTTGCCGGCGGGGGCGGGCGATTGCCGGGTGGCAGCTGCCAGAGGCACCGCGACCAACGACGCGGGCGATGGGGGCGCATCGCCATCGCCTGCCAGCGTCAGCGAAAACCCGCTGACGCCAGGCGCCGATCCGGCCATGCCAGGGGCGATCAACGGCGCAGACGGCAGCGATGTCGAAACCTGAAGCATGGACAAATCCCCTTGGGCGTGGGCGCCCCCGGGAAGATCAGCAAGGATCGTGCCGAACCTTCCGGAGCGGAGGTGCCTTTTCCATTTCCCGCACCGCCCTGATCGCAGCAGCGGCGTCTTCGCGGGCGATCAGCTTCTCGACCGCCGATTGATCGCGTCGCGCGTCGCGCGTCGCCTCGCTCGCCCGGTCGAGCCGGGTGGTGGCCGCAGCGACGCGCGCATCGGCGGCGGCGGCCGACTGGTTGAGCCGATCGCGAAAGTGCGCGGCCGCGATGAACGAAAATGCCTCGGCGGCGCTGGCCGTCGGCGCGATCTCGGCCGATAGCTGGGCGATCCGATTCTGCAGGGCGGTTTCGCTGGCGACCTGTTCGATCGCGCGCGCCTCCTCGGCGCGAACCAGTCCCAGCTGGAGCGTGCGGACGCGCAAGATCCGATCGAGCGGAACGCCGCGCTTAGCCATGCCGGGACCGCCCGCGATCAGCCATCACCGAACACGCCGGTAAGTTCGGCGATCGCATCGTCGAGCGACACCACCTCATCGGGATCCTGACGGATATATTCGGTGATCGCGCCGTGGCAGGCGATCGCCTGGTCGATCGCCGGATCGGCGCCGCTGCGATAGGCGCCCATCAGCACGAGATCGCGATTCTCCTCATAAGTGGCGAGATGGCCGCGCAGGATGCGCGCGGCGCGCTGGTGCGGCTTGGCGGTGATATCGGTCATCACCCGGCTTACCGAGGGGCCGATGTCAATCGCGGGATAGATGCCGCGTTCGGCAAGCTGGCGCGACAGCACGATATGCCCGTCGAGGATCGACCGGGCGCTGTCGACGACGGGATCATTGCCGTCGTCGCCATCGGCGAGCACGGTGTAGATGGCGGTGATCGATCCGCCCGAGGAGACGCAGGTGCCGGCGCGCTCGATCAGATTGGGCAGCATCGCGATCGCCGAGGGCGGATAGCCGCGCGCCGAGGCGGGCTCGCCGAGCGCGAGGCCGATTTCACGGCCGGCATGCGCGACGCGGGTCAGGCTGTCCATGATCAGCAGCACATTCTTGCCCTCGGCCCGGAACGCCTCGGCGATCGCGGTCGCCCTCAGGGCGCCGCGGATGCGCAGCACCGGCGAATGATTGGCAGGCACCGCGACGATCACCGCGCGCTGGCGTGCGTCGCCCGCGACCTTGGTTTCGAGAAAGTCCGCCACTTCGCGGCTGCGCTCACCGATCAGGCCGATGACGATGACGTCGGCCTGCGCGGCGCGCACGATCATCCCGAGCAATACCGATTTGCCGACCCCCGATCCCGCCATGATGCCGATCCGCTGGCCCTGACCGATCGTGAGCAAGCCATTGATCGCGCGGACGCCGACATCCATCGGCTTGAGCACCCGGCCGCGATCGAGCGGGCTTTGCAGCTTGCCCGCGATCGGCCAGTGGCACGCGCCGCGGATGGGACCAAGGCCGTCGATCGGCTTGCCGGCGCCATCGACCACCCGGCCAAGCAGCGCTGCACCGACCTCGGCCTCGCCGGGGGGGCCCAGCGGGCGTACCGGTGCTTGCGGCAGCAAGGGCGCCGATCCGCCGAGATTCATCATCAGCGTGCGACCACCGCGAAAGCCGATCACCTCGGCCTCGACCCGCCCCGAGCCCGATCCGACCGCGCAGACGGTACCGACCGGCAGCGACAGGCCGGTGGCCTCCATCAGCAGGCCGTCGAACGAGGCGAGCCGCCCCGAAACGCGCGGACGCGGCGCAAAATCGGCGCGACCGACGCTATCGAGATAGTCTTCGGTGAAACGGTTGAGCATGGCACGCGAGTCGCCCGAGGCGGTCATGGCGTGGGCACGGCGACACGGTCGATCGCCTGGGCCAGCTGTTCAAGCCACAAGGCGGGGCCCTCCTCGACGATCGTCGACGCCGATTCGAGCACGAATCCGCCGCGTTCGACGCTTGCGTCGCCGACCGGAAAGATCGTCGCGGGCAGCTTGCCCTCGAGCACGCCGACATCGTCGGGATTGACCCGCAGGATCGCCGATTCGGCGCTGTCGGCGAGCATGTCGGCCGCCGCCTCGATCCGGCCGGCTAGAAGATCGGGGGCGATCCCGATATCGCCGACCAGTTTTGACAACAGCAGCAACACGGTTTGCCGCAAATGGTTCGCGAGTTGGTTGCGGTCACAATGCCCGGCGGATTTGAGCGCATGCGTCACCGACTGCATCAGCGCGATGTTGCGCTCCTCGCTCTCGCGCGCCAGTGCCTCGGCATGAGCGAGCCCTTCGGCGAACCCCGCCGATCGTGCCTTTTCGAACGCATTGCTCGAACCGGTTTCGGGCTCGATCTTGGGATCGAGCGGGTTCCAGCCCTCGGTCGGGTTGTTGTCGGGATCGACCGGGCTGAAATGGCGGGGTGCAACGGGCTCGGGCGAAAAGGATTTCGGGCTCTTGCGCGTCGCGCGCGCTGACAGATCGGCCGGCGCGAAGCCTTCGGCACCCGTGGCGAATGCCTGATGCAGGATGCTCGCGGCGGCATCGTGGCGCGCTGCGAAACCGGCCTGAAAACTAGACATAATCGTCCTCGCCCCCGCCCATCATGATGGTGCCGTCCTTGGCCAGATTGCGGGCGATCTGGATCATCGCCTTTTGCGCTTCGAGCACTTCCGACAGGCGCATCGGACCACGCGATTCGAGCTCGTCGCGGATCCCGTCGGCGGCGCGACTGGACATGCAGCCGAGGAAACGCGCGCGCATCGTCTCGTCGATGCCCTTGAGCGAGCGGATGAGAATGTCGCTGTCGACGTTGCGGATGAGCGTGCCGAGATTTTTGTCGTCGAGTTCGAGCAGGTTCTCGAAGACGAACATCGCCTCCTCGATCGCCCGCGCCACCTCGCGATCGATTTTGAACAGTTTGGGCATGACGCGCGCTTCGGTAGCCTTGCGGGCGCTCGACATGATCTTGGCCGCCTCGCGCGTGCCGCCCAGCGACACCCCCTGAGCCTGCCCGCCGGTGCCGATGCGGTTCGAGAGCATCGTTTTGAGCGTCTCGACCGCTTCGGGGGTGATCGGACCAAGCCGGGCGATCCGGTGGAGAACGTCGGGCTGCACCGAATCGGGCAGTAGTTCGAGCACCTGAGCACCCACTGCCGGATCGAGATTGGCGATCAGCACGGCGGCGATCTGGGGATGCTCCTTTTCGATCAGATTGGCGATTTCGCCGGCATCGAGCCAGTCGAGCAGATCGATTGCACAGGCATCCTCGGGCGGGGTGATCCGCGCGAGCACGCTCTCGGCCTTTTCACGACCCAGCGCGCGCGTCATCATCGATTCGATTCGCGGGCGGGGATCGAAGCCGACCGCGGTCCGGTCGCGTGCCTTGCCGACGAAATCGTCGAGCACGGTCTCGACTTCGGGTTCGCTGACGTCGGCAACCGCAAACATCGCTTTGCCGAGCTGACGGACTTCCTCGGGATCGAGCTTCTGGAGGATCGCCGCCGCCTCGTCGTCGCCGACGAGCATCATCAGCACGGCGGCGCGCTCGACGCCACTATAGTTGCGTAGCGGCGGCGCCGCGGAAGCGTTCTTGTCCATCAGCCTGCATCCGCCTTGATCATGTCACGCACCGCGAGCGCCGCCCGCGTCGGGTTGTCGCGCGTGAAACCCCGCACCATGCCGATCCGGTCGTCATAGCCGCGCGCCTGATCGAGCATCTCGATGCTGACGGCCGGGCGTGGCTGTTCGGCTGATTCCGCCGCGGCACCGTCACCGGCATTGCCGGCGCCTTCGGTAGCGGAGCCCATCCCAAGCCGGGGCGGGACCGCCTCTTCACGCTTTTTCAACAGCGCGCGCGACAGCGGCCGGACCCCGAGCATCAGCACCATGATCGCAATCAGGATCGCGGTGACGTTGCGCGCCACGATCGGCAACCAGCCGGCTTCGTACCACGGCGCCTTGTCGTCGAGCACGCTCGCGGTCGCAAATTTGCGCGCGATCACGGTGACCTGGTCGTTGCGGCTCGCGTCGAAGCCCACGGCAGCGCGCACCAACTGGGTGATCTGCTGGATTTCGGCGGGGCTGCGCGGCTTGCCCTTTTCGGGATCGCGCAACAGCACCGCCACCGACAGCCGTTTGATCTGGCCGGGCATGGCGCGGGTGACCGAGATTTCCTTGCCGAGATCATAAGCCCGGGCATAGTTTTCTGCCTGCTTGACGACTTCGGCGGGCGTCGCCGGGGCTGGCGTCGTGCCGGGCACCGCGGCAGCCGGCGCGGCGGGCGCTGGTGTCTTGGGCACCGTCGAGACGGTGCTGGCGGCAGGCGGCGTGTTCGACAGGGCGCCCGGAATGCCACTGGGTATCGGGGGATCCTTGAGGCCCGACCAATTGCCTTGCTCGGCGCGCAACGCACCCTGCTTGTCATAGCTTTCGCGGGTTGCCTGGGTCTCGTCGAGATTGACGTCGGCCTGGATTTCGGCGCTGAAGTTGCCGGCGCCCACCAGCGGCGTGAGCAGCTGGATCAGCTGAGTGCGATATTTGTCCTCGATACGCCGCTGAAAGTCGATCCGCGCGTCGCCGGCAAGCGTCGTGCTGTCCTGCCCCGGCGCGTGGGTCAGCAGCGCCCCCATCTGATCGACGATCGTCACCGCATCGGGCTTCATGCCCGGCACCGAAGACGCGACGAGATTGATGATCGAGCTGACCTGCGCCTCGGCGAGGCTGCGGCCTGCCTGGAGCTTGAGGATCACCGACGCGGACGGCGCCGCATTGTCGCGCACGAAGACGCTGACCTCGGGCATCGCGAGATGGACCCGCGCTTCGGCGACCGAATCGATTTCCTCGATCGAACGCGCGAGTTCGGTCTCGCGCGCCTGACGAAGCCGTTCACCCTCCACCGCGCGCGACACCCCCATCGGCAGTTGATCGAGGATCGCATATCCACCGGGCGCTGCCTTGGGCAGGCCCTGTCCGGCAAGCACGATGCGCGCCCGTGCATAATCGTCTTCGTTGACCGTCAGCGCGCCGGTGCCGTCGTCGATGCGCGCGGTGATATTGGCTTGTTGCAGCGCGGCGGTGACGGCGGACTTGTCGGCATCGGGCAAGCCGGCGAACAGCACTTTCTGCTGCGGCGTCGCGAGCAGCATCCATGCGACCGCCGCCGACGCGATCAGCCCGATCATCAGGATCATCGGCAGGCTGCGGCGGACGGCGGGCTGCTGGAGCAGGCTCGCGATCTGGCGTAGGGGGTTGGCGAAGCGCTCCGGTACGACGGGCGCGGCGATGGGGGTGAGTTGGGTGCTCATGGGTTAGACCGGCATGCTCATGATGTCCTTGTAAGCGGACAATAATTTATTCCTGACCTGCAACGTCGCCTCGAAGCCGACCGAGGCTTCCTGGCGTGCGAGCATCACCTTGGCGATGTCGACATTCTCGCCGCGCTCATAGGCGGCGCTGACGTCACCGGCACGGTTCTGCGAGTCGTTGACGCCCCCCAGCACCTGCTGAAGCGTGGCGGAAAAGCTCGGCGGCGCCGCGACGCCCGACGCAGCGGACGCAGCTGACGGGGCGACGTTGCCGATCGACCCCGCATTGGCGCGCTGCAATGCCTGGTTGCGCTCGAGGATCTGTGCGCGCAGCGCCATCACCCGATCGATTCCGGCGGGACCGCCGACGCCCCCGATGCCGCTCATGCCGAGACCGCCCGATAGGGCGCCGGCCCGGCGCCGCGCGTGATGTCGTCACCCTGTTCGCGCGCCTTGGCGAGCCGATAGCGCAACGTCCGCTCGGAAATGCCCAGCCGCCGCGCGGTTTCGATCCGGCTGCCGCCGCACGCCGCCAGCGTCTCTCGGATCGCCTGAAATTCGGACATCTGGACGATGTTGCCCAGCGTCGCCGGCGCGGAATCGCGGATCGGCGCGGCGCCCGCCACCGGGCGATCGAACAGGATGTGCGATGCCGTGATCGTGTCGCCCGAGGCGAACAGCAGCGCGCGCTGAATCACATTTTCGAGCTCGCGCACATTGCCCGGCCAGTCGTGCGCCATCAGCGCGTCGATCGCCGCGACATCGGGCCACGGGATCGTTGCGCGGCCCACGGCGTGGCGGAGCAGCAGCGTCGCCGCCAGCGCCGGGATATCCTGGCGCCGCTCGGCAAGAGGCTTGGTGGTGAGCGGGAAAACGCTGAGCCGATAATAGAGATCGGCACGAAAGCGCCCGGCGGCGACTTCGTCCTGCAGGTCGCGATTGGCGCAGGCGATCACGCGGACGTCGATCGGCTCGGGCACCGACGCGCCGAGGGGGACGACCTCGCGCTCCTGCAGCGTGCGGAGCAGCTTGGCCTGGAGATTCACCGGCATTTCGGCGATTTCGTCGAGCAGCAGCGTGCCACCATTGGCCGCGCGGAAAAATCCCTCGCCGCCCGCCGAGGCACCGGTGAAGGCTCCCTTCTGGTGGCCGAACAGCAGCGCTTCGAGCATCGATTCGGGCAGAGCGGCGCAATTGATCGCGACGAACGGCCCGTCACGGCGGCTCGACCCGAGATGGATCGCGCGGGCGAGCACTTCCTTGCCGGTGCCGGTCGGGCCGTTGATCAGCACGGTGATGTCGGCGGCGGCAACGCGTTCGGCGAGCGCATAGAGCGCCAGGCTTTCGGGATCGGCCGCGGTCGGGAGATCGGGGCCGGCCAGCAGCGATCGGGCGAAGCCGTCGCCGATGGCGCCATCGTCCGGACCATAGGCTATCCGTGCCGGATTGCCGTCGCGCGAGGGCATGATCCGCCGCCCGGTCGTACCGATGATCACGGTGCGTGCTGGCGCGGGTGGCACTTCGCCCTCGGCGATCAGGAACAGATCGCCGGGGCCCGGCCTTTCATCGGGCGCCCCGATCGCAAAACCTTGGGCGCGGAGCGACGAGACGAGCGCATATTTCTGTTGGAGAACGGCAGCTGACGGAAAGATCGAACGCATCAAATTCCCCCTTGTTGTCAGCCGACATGCCGCAATTCAGGTAAAGCAAGCGTTAACCATGGCTGCCGGGCGGCAATTATTTTCCGGTTCCGCCCTCCACCGACCCGGCACCGGACCGGCAATCGGACGCCAAGCCGCCGGCGAGCGACATGCTTTCGCGGCGTGGTTTGCGATTCTGCTTAATGTCGCGTCGGGTCGGTCGTTTCATGCTGTGACGGCTCGGCTCTTCCGATGGGGGGCGACAAGGAGCGTCAGGCAAATGGAGATACGACCATGACTGTTATCGGAACCAACGTCGCCGCGCTGAAGGCGAGCAACGCCAACAACTCGGCAAGCGCCGCGCTGGCGACCAGCATCGAGCGCCTGTCGACCGGCAAGCGCATCAACTCGGCCAAGGACGATGCCGCCGGCCTCGCCATCGCCACCTCGTTCACCTCGCAGATTCGCGGCCAGAGCCAGGCGATCCGCAACGCCAATGACGGCATCGCGCTTTCGCAGACGGCAGACGGCGCGCTCGGTGAAGTCACCAACATCCTGCAGCGCGTTCGTGAACTTGCTGTGCAGTCGGCTTCGGGCACCTATTCCGCAGGCGACCGCACCAATCTGCAGGCCGAAGTGACGCAGCTGACCGCCCAGCTCACCGACATTCAGGCGAAGACGACCTTCAACGGCGTCGCGCTCGTCGGCACGACCGCCGCGACTGTAACGATCCAGGCTGGCTCGCAGGCAACCGACACTGTCGCACTGTCGGTTGGTGGTCTCGATCTTTCCGCCGTGATCGCGGCAGACATTTCGACCGCAGCCGGCGCCACGGCGGCGCTGGGCCTGACCGATACGGCGCTCGCCGCGGTCAACACCACGCGTTCGTCGCTGGGTGCCGGCCAGAGCCGCCTCGGCTCGATCGTCAACAACCTGACCAACAACAACGCCAATCTGACCGACGCACGCAGCCGCATCGAAGACGTCGATTTCTCGACCGAAACGACCCAGCTCGCCAAGGCCCAGATCCTGAGCCAGGCTTCGACCGCGCTGATCGCGCAGGCGAACCAGAGCCAGCAGGGCGTGTTGAAGCTGCTCCAGTAAGCGACGATCGGCTCCGGCACCGCCCCCCTTCAAGGGTGTCGGAGCCGCCCGGCCCTCTTCCGAGCGATCGGACGGGAGCAGGTTACCCCGGTGGCGCTTGCCACCGGGGTTTTTCCGTTCAAGCGGCGGCGCGTTCGTCCTGGCGTAGGTCGACCGGCGCCAGCGCATCGAGAAACTGCCGGGCGCTGGCCTCCCAGGTAAAGCCGCGACCATAGGCCGCGCAGGCGCCGCGATCGAGCGTCAACGCTGCGGCGATCGCCACCGTCAGGTCGTCGGCCATCACCCCGACGCCGGGCTTGAGCACATCGATCGGCCCGGTCACCGGATAGGCCGCCACGGGCAATCCCGATGCGAGCGCCTCGATCATCACCAGGCCGAATGTATCGGTTTTGCTGGGGAAGACGAACACGTCGGCGGCCGCATAGGCAGCCGCCAGATCGGCGCCGAATTTGGGACCAAGGAAATGCGCCTCGGGATATTTCGCCTGAAGCGTCAGCCGCGCCGGGCCGTCGCCGACGATGACCTTGTGGCCAGGGTGGGTGCTTTCGAGAAACGCCTCGATATTCTTTTCGATCGCCACCCGGCCGACATAGAGCTGCACCGGTCCGGGGGCCGCCGCCGCGAGCGCGCGGATCGCCGGATCGGGCGCGACGTCCGCCCCGAAAGTGCCCAGATCGACCCCGCGCCCCCAATGGCGGATCCTCGTCAGCCCGTGCGCGCGCAACGTCTCCGCGATCGACGGCGTCGACGCCAGCACTGCCTGCGCGGGCCAGTGAAACCAGGTGATGTAGCGCCAGATCCAGCCCGGATCGATGCCGGTGCGCGCCGACACATAATCGGGGAACTGGGTGTGATAGGCAGTGGTGAAGGGAAAGTTGCGCGCCAGGCACCAGCGCCGCGCCGCGAGGCAGACCGGCCCTTCGGTGGCGAGATGGATCGCGTTTGGCCGGAAATCGGCCAGCATCTTGCCCACCGCCGCCGTCCGCGCGAAGGCGAGCCGGATTTCGGGATAGGTCGGGCACGGCATCGAATAGAACAGATCGGGCGATACGACGAGCACCTCATGCCCCTGGCGCTCGAGTTCGGCGCGGACCGATTGCAAGGTCCGCACCACGCCATTGACCTGCGGGCTCCACGCATCGGTGGCGATCGCGATCCGCACGCGCGTCAGGCCGCCAGTGCCGATATCTTGGCGAGTTCGCGGACCGCTATCTCGTCGGCCCAGTGAAGTATCTCCATCCGCCCGTCGGCGTACTCGACCAGCGCGGTGCAGCCTTCGACCCAGTCGCCGTCATTATAATAGTCGACATTGCCGATCCTGCGGAATTCGGCGGTGTGGATATGCCCGCAGACCACCCCGTCGACACCGCGCGCGCCGGCGGCCTGGGCGACGATTTCTTCGTAATTGGAGATGAATTCCACGGCGTTCTTCACCTTTGCCTTGGCATGCTTTGACAGCGACCAATAGGGCATGTTGAAGGTGCGCCGAAACGCATTGACCCACCGGTTGAGCGCCATCAGCCCATTGTACGCGACATCGCCGATATGTGCGAGCCATGTATGCGCCAGCGTGATAGCATCGAATTCGTCGCCATGGAGCACGAGCAGCCGGCGCCCGTCGGCGGTTTCGTGGATCGCCTTGCGACGGATCGCCACCCCGCCGAAATCGAGCCCCGAAAATTGCCGGAAAATCTCGTCGTGATTGCCGGGAATATAGATGACCTTGGTGCCGCGTTTGGCGCGCTTGAGCAGCCGCCAGACGATGTCGTTGTGCGCCGACGGCCAATAGAATTTCTTCTTGAGCCGCCATCCGTCGATGATGTCGCCGACCAGATAGAGCGTCTCGCTGTCGACATGATCGAGAAAGTCGATCAGCATTTCGGCGTTGCAGCCGCGCGTCCCGAGATGGATGTCGGAAATCCAGATCGTCCGGAATTGCCGACGTTCGTTGACCGGGCGCTCCGGAATGGCTGGGTTTGAATGGACGAAGTCGGCAAAATCGGTGATCCCGGCCCCGCGCGCCGCGACCAGTTCCTTCAAGCCATCCATGCGATGTTCCCAAATTGCCCCGCGTTCGATCGCCTATGCCCGTCAATTGTTACAGTTGGAATCACGCGTCCTTGCCGGTTACGCCGTTGTTCGACCCCAAGCTCAGTCGGTGATCGCCACATGGCGGGGCTTATCGGCGACCCGCGCGAGCCAGGCGCGGATCGCCGGATAGCCCGCAAGGCTGAAGCCGCCGCCCTCTTCGGCGACATGCGAATAGGCATAGAGCGCGATATCGGCGAGCGTGAAGGCGTCGCCGGTCAGATACGGCCTCCGCGCCAGCTGGTCTTCCATCAATGCCAGCGCGGCCTTCCCCGCCGCCTGCTTGCCGGGAATCTGCGCGCGCTGGAGATCGGAGAGGGCTGCTGTGCCGACGAACGCCAGCCAGAAGCGCAAGGTCGCGATATTGGGTTCGTGATGATATTGCTCGAAGAACATCCAGCGCAGCATGTCGGCGCGGGCGAAGCGATCGCCCGGAATCAGCGCCGATCCATCCGCCAGATACCAGCAGGCGGCATTGCTTTCGGGCAGGAAGCGCTCGCCGATCTGGAGCACCGGGATACGGCCATTGGCATTGACCTGCGCCAGAAAGTCGGCGGTCCGCGTCTCTCCGGCAAGAATATCATAGTGCCGCCGTTCGATCGCGAGGCCGAGATGCGCGGCGGTCAGCCGGATCTTGTAGCAATTTCCCGACGCGGCATATTCGTGGAGGATAAGGCGATCGATCATGACCGGCTCCCGTTCATTCAAGCCAGCCGCAGACTCGGCTGACCCATGGCTGCGAAACCGACCCTCGCTACATCGTCAGGACGATCTTGCCGATATGGTCGCCCGCTTCCATCCGGGCGTGCGCGGCGGCGGCTTCGGCGAGGGGGAAGGTCCGGTCGATCACCGGTTTGAGCTTGCCGGCCTCGACATGCGGCCAGACGGTACGCGCGAGTTCGTCGGCGACGAGCGTCTTGAACGCGCGGTCGCGCGGGCGCAGCGTCGAGCCGGTGAGCGTCAGCCGCCGGCGCATCACCTCGAAGATTGGGATCGTCGCCATCAGCCCGCCCTGGACGGCGATCGACACATGCCGGCCATCGTCGGCCAGGCATTGCAGGTTGCGGGGGACATAATCGCCGCCGACCATGTCGAGCACCGCGGCGCAGCCCTTGCCGTCGGTGATCTCGCGCACCCGGGCGACGAAATCTTCGGTCTTGTAGTTGATCGCGTGCGCCGCCCCGAGCGCGACCGCTGCGGCGCATTTCTCCTCCGACCCCGCCGTCACGATCACGCGCAAGCCGAAGATCGTGCCGAGCGCGATCGCCATCGTGCCGATACCGCTGGTGCCGCCATGCACGAGCACGACATCGCCCTCGACCGCATAGGCACGCTCGAACAAATTGGTCCACACGGTGAACAATGTTTCGGGGATGGCGGCGGCCTCGATCATCGTGAGCGCGTGCGGCACCGGCAGGCACTGGCCGATCGGCGCGACGGCATAGTCGGCATAGCCGCCGCCGCCGATCAGCGCGCAGACCGGCTGGCCGATCATGTCGGCCTCGACGCCGGGCCCGATCGCGACGATCGTGCCGGCGACTTCGAGCCCGAGGATCGACGGCGCGCCTGGCGGCATCGGATATTGGCCCTTGCGCTGGAGCACGTCGGGCCGGTTGACCCCGGCAGCGGCGACCTTGATCAGCACCTCGCCCGAGTCCGGGGCCGGCACCGGCCGCCTCACCAATTCCAGCGCTTCTGCCGCGCACGGCGTGACCGGATCGATCGCTTGCATGCTGTCAGGCACGCTCATTGCCAGCTCTGCATCGCCGCGCCCCCCGAAAATCCGTTGATCCCAGCCCTAACGCAGCGCAGCGCCAGGCGTCAATTTTTGGCCGATCAATCGGGGTAAATGATTTCGCCCGCGTGCAGATACGCCTCGGCATCGCCCTTCGCCGTCGACCGTCCGGTGCATCGTTTGTCGGAGACCAGCTTGCCACCGCGCGTGACGAACAGGCCATCCTCGAACACGGGCTTGTTGCCGCCAGCGCCAAAACCGGTGCGAATCGTGCGGCTGTAGACGACGTAGCGATACGCGCCATTGGCGAAGCTGAACTGGAGCTCACCGCCGCCCGAATAGGCCGCGCGCGCGAAGACCAACGCATTCGGGCCTTGCCGCGGCGAGCTGAGTTCGACCTTCGCCGGGGTGCCGTAGCGATATTGTGCATGGGCATTGTTCGCCGCGCCGCCGCCGCAGACCGACACCGTCCGGGCGCCGATCGCGCAGCTGAACAGCGGCACCTCGTCTGCGGTACACAGCCCGGTTCCACTCCCGGCAGACGCCGGCGCCGGTGACGCCGCAGGCGCCGCCGCCACGGCGCCGAGCGCCAGCATCGCCCCGCCAATGGCGAGCGCACCGATCCTTGCATCGTTCATGGTTCGTCTCCCGAAGCGTCAATCCGTCGCATCGCCACATTGACAATGCCGGCGGCGAGGTCAACTTTACCGCCTATGGAGCCCGACGAGAATCTCCCGCGTCGGGCGGGCGATCCCCTGGATGCGCTTGCCCGCCTTGTTCTCGACCCCTATTCGGTCGAGGAGCTTGAGGCGCGCATCGTTGCGCTCGAGGCGGAGATCGTTCGCACCCGCGCCCATTTGTCACGGGCCGTTAACCATCGTGCAAGCGCTGACGCGCTATTCAGACGGTGACCATCGGACCAATCCCGCGCCTCGCTGGGGCGAAGATTTGTCAAGTGCTTGATGCCGGGGCGTTGCCTCCCGACATAACTGGAAAGGGTCGCGCGTTGCTGGCGACCCGAATGGAGTAGAATTCAATGCCTTCCTTCGCATCAGCACTCGAAACCACCCTTCACAAGGCGCTCGAAGCCGCGTCGTCGCGCCGCCACGAATATGCGACGCTCGAACATCTGCTGCTGGCGCTGGTCGATGACGAGCACGCCTCCAAGGTGATGGCATCGTGCGGGGTCGATCTCGGTGAGTTGAAGACCACCGTGGCACATTATCTCGACACCGAGCTCGAGGCGCTGAAGGTTGATCAGGCGACCGATCCCTCCCCGACCAGCGGCTTCCAGCGCGTCGTTCAGCGCGCGATCCTGCATGTCCAGTCGTCGGGCCGCGACGAAGTGACCGGCGCCAACGTGCTCGTCGCGCTGTTCAGCGAGCGCGAGAGTTACGCCGTCTACTTCCTTCAGCAGCAGGACATGAGCCGGCTCGATGCGGTCAGCTTCATCAGCCACGGCGTCGGCAAGGGCGGTACGGCGCCCGAAGCCTCGACGCCCAAGGGCGCCGAGGAGGAAAAGCCGACCAAGCAGGACGGCAAGGGCAAGAGCGAAAGCGCGCTCAAGCAATTCTGCGTCGACCTCAACGAGAAAGCGCGCAAGGGCAAGGTCGATCCGCTGATCGGCCGCTCGGCCGAGGTCGACCGCACCGTCCAGATCCTGTGCCGCCGCAGCAAGAACAACCCGCTCTATGTCGGCGATCCCGGCGTCGGCAAGACCGCGATCGCCGAAGGCCTCGCGCGCAAGATCATCGAAGGCGACGTGCCCGACGTGCTCAAGCCTGCGGTGATCTATTCGCTCGACATGGGCGCGCTGCTCGCCGGCACGCGCTATCGCGGCGATTTCGAGGAGCGGCTGAAGGCGGTCGTCAACGAGCTCGAGAAGCTGCCCGACGCGATCCTTTTCATCGATGAAATCCACACCGTGATCGGTGCCGGTGCGACCAGCGGCGGCGCGATGGATGCCTCGAACCTGTTGAAGCCCGCGCTGTCGGGCGGGACGATCCGCTGCATCGGATCGACCACCTACAAGGAGTTCCGCAATCATTTCGAAAAGGACCGGGCACTGCTGCGCCGGTTCCAGAAGATCGACGTCAACGAGCCGACGATCGAGGATACGATCAAGATCCTCGCCGGGCTGCGGTCGGCGTTCGAGGATCACCACCATGTGAAATACACGCCCGACGCGATCAAGACCGCCGTCGAGTTGTCGGCGCGCTACATCAACGACCGCAAGTTGCCCGACAAGGCGATCGACGTCATCGACGAGGTCGGCGCGATGCAGATGCTCGTCCCGCCGAGCCGCCGCAAAAAGACGATCACCGCTCGCGAGATCGAACAGGTGATCGCGACGATGGCGCGCATTCCGCCGAAATCGGTGTCGAAGGACGATACCGCGGCGCTCGCCACGCTCGAGACCGATCTCAAGCGCGTCGTGTTCGGGCAGAATTCGGCGATCGAAAAGCTCGCCTCGGCGATCAAGCTCAGCCGGGCGGGCCTGCGCGATCCTGACAAGCCGATCGGCAATTATCTTTTCACCGGCCCGACCGGTGTCGGCAAGACCGAAGTCGCGCGTCAGCTGGCGAGCATCATGGGCATTCCGCTGCAGCGGTTCGACATGTCCGAATATATGGAGCGCCACTCGGTCAGCCGGCTGATCGGTGCGCCCCCGGGCTATGTCGGCTATGATCAGGGCGGCCTGCTCACCGATGCCGTCGATCAGCAGCCGCATTCGGTGCTGCTGCTCGACGAGATCGAGAAGGCGCATCCCGATCTGTTCAACATCCTGTTGCAAGTGATGGATAACGGCAAGCTCACCGATCACCACGGCAAGACCGTCGATTTCCGGAATGTCATCCTGATCATGACGACCAACGCCGGCGCGAGCGACATGGCCCGCGAGACCGTCGGCTTCGGCACGCTCACCCGCGAAGGCGAGGACGAACAGGCGGTGCAGAAGATGTTCACGCCCGAATTCCGCAATCGTCTCGATGCGATCGTGCCGTTCGGCTATCTGCCGCCCGAGGTGGTCGCGCGGGTCGTCGAGAAGTTCATCCTCCAGCTCGAGCTGCAGCTCGCCGATCGCGGCGTCCACATCAAGCTCGACGACGATGCCAAGGCTTGGCTGACGACCAAGGGCTATGACAAGCTCTATGGCGCCCGGCCGATGGGCCGGCTGATCCAGGAAAAGGTCAAGCAGCCGCTCGCCGAGGAATTGCTGTTCGGCAAGCTCGTCCATGGCGGCGAGGTGACCGTCAAGCTCAAGGAGGGCGCCCTGGCGTTCGAGATAACGCCCGCGGCCCCCAGGAAACCCAAGAAAAAGGGCAAGGCGGAAAAAATAGAGGCCAAGTAGGAAGAAGGCCGCCGGACGAACCCGGCGGCCTTTTTCTGGAAGGGCCGATCCGCTCGGCGGTGGCCTGATCGCTTGCGGCCGCGCTCCGCAAACCGGGGCGGCGCGGCGCCCGGGACGATCCGCGACGTCGTTAACGATCCCCCTGCGGGCGTTTACCGTATCTTCGCCATCGTCGGTTAGGCCGGTCGTCATGGCGGTCGCTTGGATTATCAGACTCTTGATCATGCTGCTCGCCGGCGCAGCCTTGCTGCCGGCGCCGTCGATCGCGTCGGGCATGGCGGGCGACGTCGGCAAAAAGGTGGATGTTTGCGTTGCGCGGGTGGCGGCGGGGCAGACGGCTTCGTCGGTGTTTGCCGGGCGGGTGCCGCTCGATTGCCGGGTCGTCCAGCACACGCTCGGCGCCGGTGATTTCTGGGCGCTTTCGCAGCCGGTCAGGCTCGACGGCGATGTCGCGGTACGCTCGGGAAGCCTGTGGCAGAAGCGCAAGACGGTGTTCGGCCTGTATGCCGATGGGGCGATCGTCGCCGTTAGCGACGATGTGTCGCGCAACCTCCAACTCGGCGCGATCCTGCTCGATCGGCTGCCGGCGCGCCCGGCACCCCTGGTGCGCGTCCTCTGGCGGATCGAAGGCGTCGCCAATTTGCGCGGCATCCTGATCGGTCCGCGCCTCGCGACGATGCGGGAGAGCGGCTGGTCCAACCTGCGGATGGCGGCGATCTATTCGGGGTTTGCCGGGATGTGCATCGCGCTGCTCTGTTACAATCTCGCCCTGTGGGGGGCGATCCGACATCGGTTCCAGCTCGCCTATTGCCTGATGGTCGCGATGTTGTTGGTCTATGCCTTTTCGTCGTCGGGCGCGCTTGCCTGGGCATGGCCGGAGATCGCCAACAACGATCGACTGCGGATCAACTATCTGACGCTCGGGCTCGTCGCCGCCACGGCGATGCTGTTCGCCCGCAGCTTTTTCGAAGAGCGCGTCTTTGCCGGCTGGGCGAGCCCTGCGCTGTGGGCGATCGCCGCCGCGCTGGTCGCGACATCGCTCGCCTTCGCCCTGCTGGCGCCGTGGCATATCGTTGTGCTCGAACGGCTGTACCTGCTGTCGCTCACGGCGATGATCGTCTCGGTGCCGGTCCTGCTGCTGCGCGCCCGGCACGTCGGCAGCCGCTATCTGTGGCTGTTCGTGCTCGCCTGGGGGGCGCCGGTGGTCTTTGCCGGGATCAGGATCGCCAACAGCTTCGGCCTTGTCGGCTGGAGCTTCTGGGTCGACAATTCGACCCTGTTCGCGATGACCGCCGAGGCGCTGCTGTCGTCGTTCGCGATCGCCTATCGGATCCGCCTGCTCAGCAACGAGCGCGACGAGGCCCGGCTGCAGGAGCTTGCCGCGCGCGCCCTTGCCGAAACCGATTCGCTCACCGGCCTGCTCAACCGCCGGGCATTTCTGAGCCGGGCGATCGGGCGCACGGGGGATCAACTGCTGCTGATCACCGACATCGACCACTTCAAGGCCGTCAACGAGACGATCGGACATGACGGGGGTGACGAGGTGTTGCGGGTCTTCGCCCGCGCGCTTCGTGCGAGCGTGCCTGCCGACGCGCTCGTCGCGCGGATCGGCGGCGAGGAATTCGCGATCGTCACCCCGATCGACCGCTCGATCGAGCCCGAGGACGTGCTCGCCCGGCTGCGCGCCGAGCGGATGCCGTTCGACCTCAGCGTCACCGCGAGCATCGGCGCGTGCACGGGCCCGCTGGCCTCCGAAATCGACTGGAAGAAGCTCTATCGCCGCGCCGATCGCGCGCTCTACGAGGCCAAGGCGCAGGGGCGCGATCGCGTCCGCCACGGGCTTCGCGCTGCCTGATCTGCTTGTCCTATAGCGTCGGGTCGGCTATGGAACGGGTCAGGAGGTGCGATGCGCCATGCGTAATCGTCGGGTGACCCTAGCTATTGTCGTCCTGATGCTGGTGGCGCTTGCCGCCCGGCATCCTTCGGCGGACATTCGCCTGATGATGCACGACGCCACCGACCGCACGCCGCACCGCATGCAGGCGGCGCTCGATCTCGGCGGGATGGCCTTTTCGGTCTTGATCACCTGGACCGGCAAGCGGCTGATCGCTGGCCGCTGACCGTCGACTTGCGCCCGCCGGAGGCGCTGCCTACACCGACGCGAATGAATGATTCCGAAAGCGTCTGGCGTCGCGCCTATCGTCATCCCGGCCAATGGGACCAGGCCTTTGCCCCCTTGTCGATGGTCGCGCTGTTCGATGCCGCCGCCGCCCGCGCGGGCAAGGCGCCGCTGATCGACTTTCTGGGTCGTCAATACAGCTATGCCGAGACGCTGGACGGCGCGAACCGGGTTGCCAAGGGGTTGAAGGCGTTGGGCTATGGCCCGGGCGACCGGATCGGCCTGTTCCTGCCCAACGTGCCGCATTATGCCGCCGCCTATTACGGCATTCTGAAACTCGGCGCGACGGTGGTGAATTTTTCGCCGCTCTACACCCCCGCCGAACTGGCGCATCAGGTGGCTGATTCGGGGACGACGCTGCTCTTCACCCTCTCGGCATCCGCGCTGCTGCCAACCGCGCTGCGCGTGCTCGAGGAAAGCGCGCTCGATCGATTGGTGGTTGGGTCGGTCGCTGGTGCGCTGCCGGCGACGAAATCGATCCTCTATCGTCTGTTCAACCGGAAAGACGTGGCGAAGAAGCCCGATGACCCCCGCATCATCGCCTTTTCGCAGCTGATCGCCAACGACGGCGCGATCGATCCGCCGACGATCGATGCCGAGCAGGACGTCGCGCTGATCCAATATACCGGCGGCACCACCGGCAGCCCCAAGGGCGCGATGCTAACGCACCAGAATCTGTCGGCGAACGCGCGCCAGGTCAATGCGATCGATCCCGAGCCCGGCATGCCGGACCGCATTCTCGGCGTCCTGCCGCTCTTCCATGTCTTTGCCAATACCTGCGTGCTCAATCGCACGGTGGTGGCGGGCGGGTGCATCGTGATGCTGCCGCGCTTCAATGCAGCACAGGCGCTCGCCGCGATCAGCCGGACCCGCGCGACCGCGCTGCCCGGCGTGCCGACGATGTATCAGGCGCTGCTCGATCATCCCAGAATCGGCAAGACCGATTTTTCGTGCCTGCGCGTCTGCATCTCCGGCGGCGCGCCGCTGCCGGGCGAATTGCGGACGCGGTTCGAGCAGGTCACCGGCGCGCAGCTCGTCGAAGGCTATGGCCTGTCGGAAAGCTCGGGCGTCGTTTCGGCCAACCCCTATCGCGGCGAAGGCAAGATCGGCACGATCGGCCAGCCGCTGCCGGCCACGCGAATCCGGCTGGTCGACAAGGAAAACCCCGCGCTTCCGGTTCGTTCGGACGAGCCAGGCGAAATCCTGATCGCGGGGCCGCAGGTGATGAAGGGCTATTGGAACCGGCCCGATGCCGATGGTGACGTCTTCGTCTTGGATGACGACGGCACGCGCTGGCTGCGGACGGGCGATGTCGGCCAGATCGATACCGACGGCTTCGTGCGCATCGTCGATCGCCTGAAGGACATGATCGCGGTCGGCGGATTCAAGGTGTTCCCGAGCCAGATCGAGGCGACGCTCTACGCCCACCCCGCCGTGAAGGAAGCGCTGGTTATCGGCATCCCCGACAGCTATCGCGGCGAACATCCGCGCGCCTATGTGACACTCAACGACGGCGCCGAGGTGACCGGCGAGGCGCTGACGGCGTGGCTCAACCCGCAGCTTGGCAAGGTCGAGCAGGTCGATCGCGTGGTGGTCCGCGCGACGATGCCCAAGACGATGATCGGCAAGCTCAGCCGCAAGGATCTGGTGGCCGAGGTCCTCGGCCACTGATCCAGGCGGGCGGGCGTCCTGGGTAACCGCCCCCGTCGACGGATCGATGGCGGCGGTCGTTGGTTGGGCACACTGGCGCTGGTTTGCGGACCATCGCCGCCGCGGTTCATTGGACCCGTCGCCAGCGTCGCCCATGGCCGCGACCACCCCAGCGACAACGCATCGACAATCGAGCGCCTGAGGGAGCACGCATGACTGATCTCATCAACACTTATCTGCCCGGCTGGAGCATCGCGCCGCTGACCACGCTGGCCGTCTCGGTCGCCGCTTGCGCGATCGCGCTGGTGCTGCATTATCTGCTCGCGACGCTCTTGATCCGGATGGCGAAGCGCACCGAGAGCCGGGTGGACGACATGCTGCTCGACCGGCTGGTCAGGCCGACGCGCTGGATGGCGCTTGCGCTTGCGCTGAGTGTGGCACTGCGGACCGCCCCGCCCGCCGCCGGGACCCAGTTCGTCACCGAGCGGATTTTCGGCCTGATCGTGCCGATGCTGTTCGGCTGGCTCGCGCTGGCGGTATTGCGCGCGATCCGCGACATCGTCGATTTCCGCTCCAATATCGCAACCAGCGACAATCTCGCGGCGCGACGGCGGCGGACACGCATCGGCATTCTCGTGCGGATCGGCACCTTCCTGATCATTTTCGCGACGATGTGCATGATGCTGCTCAGCATCCCGTCGGTGCGCAGCGTCGGCGTGACGCTGATGGCGTCGGCGGGGCTGGCCGGGCTGGCGGTGGGCGCCGCCGCCCAACCCGCGCTCAAGAACCTGATTGCGGGGATCCAGATGGCGTTCAGCGAACCGATCAGGATCGACGACGTCGTCATCATCGAAGGCGAATGGGGGCGGATCGAGGAAATCCGGCTGACCTATGTCATCGTCAAGATCTGGGACGAGCGGCGGCTGGTGGTGCCGGTCAGCCAGTTTCTCGAAAAGCCGTTTCAGAACTGGACGCGCGAGAGCAGCGCGTTGCTCGGCACGGCATTTCTCTATGTCGATCCCGCCGCCGACGTGCCGGCGATCCGCGCGCATCTCGACTCGGTGGTGCGCGGCCACCCGAAATGGGACGGCCGCGTGATCGGGCTGCAAGTGACTGACATCAAACCCGAGGTGATGGAACTGCGCGCGCTCGTCAGCGCCGCCGATGCGGGCAATGCCTTCGATCTGCGCTGCGACGTCCGCGAGGCGATGATGGCCTTCATCGCCACCGAGATGGCGCCGGCGCTGCCGCGCACGCGGCTGATCGCGGCGGCGACGCGCGCGGACTGACCGCATCGGCCTTCCTCTCGGCGGGCGCCGGCGCCTCCGACGCCCATCCGCGTCTGCTCCGCGCCCCGGCCCCTTCCCCCTCGCCCGCCCGCTTGCTAAGGCGCGCGCATTGCAACGCATCGGCCCTGCCGCCTGCGCGCGGCTTCCCCAGCCACCGTAGCGCTGAACCAGGCCCAAGAGAGAAGGATCGCTTATGACCGCCATCGGACAGGATAGCCTCGGCACTCGCGACACGCTCAGCGCAGGCGGCGAAAGCTACAGCTATTTCAGCCTGTCCAAGGCCGCCGCAAAGCTCGGCGATGTCAGTCGCCTGCCCTTTTCGATGAAGGTACTGCTCGAAAACCTGCTCCGCTTCGAAGACGGCAAGACCGTGACGATCGAGGACATCCAGGCGCTCGTCGATTGGCAGCGGAACCCGAAGAATCCCGATCGCGAAATCCAGTATCGCCCCGCGCGCGTGCTGATGCAGGATTTTACCGGCGTCCCCTGCGTCGTCGATCTCGCGGCGATGCGCGATGCGATCACCAAGCTGGGCGGCGATGCGCAGAAGATCAATCCGCTCGTCCCGGTCCATCTCGTCATCGATCACTCGGTGATGGTCGACGAATTCGGCACGCCGCAAGCGTTCGAGGACAATGTCGAGCTCGAATATCAGCGCAACAACGAACGCTATGAATTCCTCAAATGGGGCTCGAAGGCGCTCGACAATTTCAAGGTCGTGCCGCCGGGCACCGGCATCTGTCACCAGGTCAATCTCGAGAATCTGGCACAGGCGGTGTGGTCGTCCAAATCGCCCGACGGCAGCATGATCGCCTATCCCGATACCTGTGTCGGCACCGACAGCCACACGACGATGGTCAATGGTCTGGGCGTGCTCGGCTGGGGCGTCGGCGGAATCGAGGCCGAGGCGGCGATGCTCGGCCAGCCGGTGTCGATGCTGATCCCCGAAGTCGTCGGCTTCAAGCTGACCGGCACGCTCGCCGAAGGCATCACCGCGACCGATCTGGTGCTGACCGTCACGCAGATGCTGCGCGCCAAGGGCGTGGTCGGGCGCTTCGTCGAATTTTACGGCCCCGGCCTCGATGCGCTGTCGCTCGCCGATCGCGCGACGATCGCCAACATGGCGCCCGAATATGGCGCGACCTGCGGCTTCTTCCCGGTCGACGAGGCGACGCTCACCTATATGCGCCTCACCGGACGCACCGACGAGCAGATCGCGCTGGTCGAGGCTTATGCCCGCGCGCAGGGGATGTGGCGGCTCGCCGATGCGCCCGATCCGGTGTTCACCGACACGCTCGAGCTCGACATGTCGAGCGTCGTCCCGTCGCTGGCCGGCCCGAAGCGGCCGCAGGACAAGGTGATCCTCACCAAGGTCGACGATGTCTTCAACGAGGATCTCGTGGCTGTTTACAAGCATGCCACGCCCAAGCGCGTCGCCGTGGCGGGGCGCGACCATGATATCGGCGACGGCGACGTCGTGATCGCCGCGATCACCAGCTGCACCAACACCTCGAACCCCACGGTGCTGGTCGCCGCCGGGCTCGTGGCGCGCAAGGCGCATGCGCTTGGCCTCAAGCCCAAGCCCTGGGTCAAGACCTCGCTCGCGCCGGGGAGCCAGGTCGTGACCGATTATCTCGACAAGGCCGGGCTGACGGTCGATCTCAACGCGGTCGGGTTCAACCTTGTCGGCTATGGCTGCACCACCTGTATTGGCAATTCGGGGCCGCTCGCCCCCGCGATCTCGGCGGCGATCAACGAGAACGACATCGTCGCCGCCTCGGTCCTGTCGGGCAACCGCAATTTCGAGGGCCGGGTCTCGCCGGACGTGCGCGCGAATTTCCTCGCCTCGCCGCCGCTCGTCGTCGCCTATGCGCTGAAGGGCAGCGTCACCACCGATTTCGTCGAGACGCCGATCGGTCAGGCGACCGACGGCAGCGACGTCTATCTCAAGGACATCTGGCCGACCAACGCCGAGGTGCGCAGCCTGATGGATGCCAATATCGATCGCGGCATGTTCCAGGCGCGGTACGCGCATGTCTTCAGTGGCGACGCCAAATGGCAGGCGATCGACGTCACCGGCTCCGATACCTACACCTGGCGCGCGGGCTCCACCTATATCGCCAACCCGCCCTATTTCGACGGAATGACGATGACGCCCGCGCCGGTGATGGACATCATCGACGCGCGCCCGCTCGCCCTGTTCGCCGATTCGATCACCACCGATCACATCTCGCCCGCTGGCAGCATCAAGGCCGACTCACCCGCCGGCACGTTCCTGCAGGAGCATCAGGTGTCGAAGGCAGACTTCAACTCCTACGGGGCGCGGCGCGGCAATCACCATGTCATGATGCGCGGCACCTTCGCCAATATCCGCATCAGGAACGAGATGACCCCGGGCATCGAGGGCGGCGTGACCCGGTATGTACCGACCGGCGAGGTGATGCCGATCTATGACGCAGCGATACGCTACAAGGCGGACGGCACGCCGCTGGTCGTGATCGCGGGCAAGGAATATGGCACCGGATCGTCGCGCGACTGGGCCGCGAAGGGCACCAATCTGCTCGGGGTCCGCGCGGTGATCACCGAGAGTTTCGAGCGAATCCACCGCTCGAACCTGGTCGGCATGGGCGTTCTCCCGCTGCAATTCGCCGAGGGCACCGATCGCAACACGCTTGGCCTCGACGGCAGCGAGACCTTCACGATCACCGGGGTCGCCGATCTCAAGCCGCGCCAGATGGTCGACGTCACCCTGACCCGCGCCGACGGGACAAGCTCGACCTTCCAGACGCTGTGCCGGATCGATACGATCAACGAGCTCGATTATTTCCTCAACGGCGGCATCCTGCACTATGTGCTGAGGAACCTGGCGGCCGCGTGAGCAGCGCGCTTTCGGCCACCTGTCATTGCGGCGCGGTGGGGATCACCATCCCGGCCGCGCCCGACTATCTGAACGACTGCAACTGCTCGTTATGCGTGACGCGCGGCGGCCTGTGGGCCTATTTCTCGCCCGCCGCCGTCGTGATCACTGGCGAAACGCGCGGCTATGTCCGCGCCGACCTGAAGGCGCCGGCACTCCGCACGCATTGGTGCGCCCATTGCGGATCGACTACGCACTGGACCGCGCTCGATCCGGCCTATGAGCGCATGGGGGTCAACATCCGCCTGTTCGATCCGGCAATTTACGCGTCGGTCGAAATCCGTCGGGTCGACGGACGAAGCTGGGACGGCTGAGGCCGACGTTGTTTTCAGTGAAATGGGGCTGATCCCAATGCCGCTTGTCTTGAGCTTGTCGAAGGACCGTCCTTCTTCGCGACTGCCGGCAAGAAGGACAGGGCTTCGACAGGCTGAGCCCGAACGGGAGAGCTGGTTCAACCCAGGCAAGATCGAGCCTGAGCCGAAGGCGCTCAACCGCCCATTCAGGCCCCCGGGGGTCGCGTCGCCCTATTCTTCGCCCGGCTGCGGATACACGATCGGTTTGTCGCCAAAGTACCGTCGAACGATCCGGGTGCGGCGGTCCATCGGATCTTCGTCGGGGTCGATCTCGTCGGGATAGACAAACACCGCGTCGAACTTCCCATCCTTGACCAGATACGCCATCTCCGCCCAGCGACGACCTTCAGGCTGTTCATCCCAAAGCTCGAGCAGCGCATCGCCGAGCGCACCCAGGTCGGGCGAGCGATAGAGAATATGGTTACCGAGATCCTTGAAGATCGATGGTGCGACCATGCCATAGTCGAGGCGAGCGAAGAGTAACGTGTTGTCGAGTGGATAGGCTCGATCTTCGGCCAGAAGCTGCCCGATTTCGTTCAGGATTTTTCCCGATTCATCGCTTACCACGACGCTTCTCCTGCTTCTCGTTCGGAAATTTCACGCTCTCGCGGTGGCCATTTATCCAGAAGGTCACATCAAGCTCATAGGGGCGTATCGAATCCTTCTGGAAGTGCGGCACAATCTCGATCTGCACCGTCTTCCCCCCGTTCTTGGCTCTTGCCCATTGGTCCTCAAGAACACGATAGCGCCCGCGGTTAAAATTGGCGTCTTGCGGAAAGAGATTGAAATCATCTGGCGGCCCATTGAAGCGCCGGGCGATATAGTGTCCGCCATCATCGGAAGATCGGCGATCGAGTCCGCCAATTGCACGCTGGCCTCGCCGGCTTCGCGTCTCGGCGCCTAGCGTCAAAGCCCCCGAGGCGCGCCGCATCTTTCCAGCGCGATCGACCTCAAAGTCATAGCCATTTTTTGTCACGCGACGAAAAGGCTCTACGGCAGGCTTGACGACTGTCGCAGTCAATCCGGTGGTCGTTCGATCAGCTGATCTGTCAGGCGAGGTCTTTGGCTTTCCGACATCAGCAGGCTTGCGCGCTGGTCGTGGAGGCTTGGGCGCCGACCAGCCTGCTTGTGCTCCGCCGCCGCCGTAGCCATATCGCTGGCCGCTATTGGCAAAGGTGAACCGACCATTGGCCGGATCATGCCACGGGTTGAACTTGACCTCGACCAAGGCCGGCGGTCGCTTCGCCAACCGGCGCCCCGTTCGTAACCAAAAGGAAAATGCTGTTACCTCGTCGCTCTGGGGAATCTTCATGATGCCGCGCCGCTCCGTTGAAAGGGGCGGAACATTTACGGAACATATTCCAACAAATCAACACCGCGCCGGCGCTCGAGGCGCGATCAGCGATGCCCCATTGCGCTATCGCGCCGGATCGACGACGTGCGAGACCGCAATGGCAGTGGACGCGCAATGACCAACCTCATCGAGATCATCGGCTGGGCCGCCGCGCTGCTGATCCTCGCCTCATACCTGTTGGTATCGACCGGGCGCCTTTCGGGCACCTCGGCGCGGTTTCAGTGGATGAACGTCGCGGGCGCCGCCGGCTTCATCGTCAACAGCGGCTGGCACGGCGCGCTGCCCTCGGCAGTGCTCAACATCGCATGGCTGGCGATCGGTCTCGTGACGCTGCTGCGCTTGTGGCGCGCGCGGGCAGCGGCGTGACGACGGTCGATCTGCTCGTCGAGATCATCGGCTGGATCGGATCGGGGCTGTGCCTCGGCGCCTATCTGCTGACATCCACCGGCCGCTTGTCGGGCAAATCGGCGCGCTATCAGGCGATGAACTTCGTCGGCGGCGCGACGCTGGCGATCAACGTGCTGTGGCACCGCGCCTATCCCGCCGCGCTGCTCGAAATCGGCTGGGCGGCGATCGGGCTGGTCGCGCTGGTCGGGCTCGCGCGGGCGCGTCACACCAGCGAGCGGGCGCGCCCGTAGAGGAAATAGACGAGCAGCCCGATGCCGTTCCAGGCGAAGAACGACATCTGCGTCACCGTCTGCAGGCTGGTGAAGAGATAGATGCAGCCCAATATCCCCGCCGGCGCGATCACCCAGGCGAGCGGCGTGCGGAACGGGCGCCGTGCGTCCGGGGCGCGGCGGCGCAGCACCAGCACGCAGGCGGCGACCGCGATGAACGCACACAAGGTCCCGGCATTGGCGAGCGACGCGATCACGTCGAGCGGCACCAGCCCGGCGATGATCCCGACGAACACCGCCGTCACGATCGTGATCCGCGCCGGCGTGCCGCGGCTGTCGACCTTGGCAAGGCTTTGCGGGAGGAAGCCGTCGCGCGCCATGACCAGGAAGATGCGGCTTTGGCCGTAAAGGAACGCGAGCAGCACCGTCGGCAACGCGATCGCCGCCGCCGCCGCGACCACCGTCGCCACCGTTCCCTGCCCGATCGAGCGCAGGATCAGCGCGAGCGGCTCGGCGCTCTTCGAGAAGACGCCAAAGCCGACCGCCCCGACGGCGGCACCAGCGACAACCAGATAGATCACGGTGCACGCGACCATCGAGCCGACGATGCCGATCGCCAGATCGCGCTCGGGATTCTTGGCCTCCTCGGCCGCGGTCGAGATCGCATCGAAACCGTAAAAGGCGAAGAAAATGATCGCCGCCGCGCCCATCACGCCGTATTTCACCCCGCCCTCGCCGGCGGTGCTGCCATAGCCATAGGGCGCAAAGGGCTGAAGGTTGGCCGGATCGAAATGCGGCAGCGCGACGAACACGAACAGCGCCAGCGTCGCGATCTTGAGCAGCACCAGCGCGGTGTTGACCCGGGCGCTCTCGCGCGTACCGAGCAGCAGCAGCCCCGCGACCACCGCGATGATCGCGATCGCGGGCACGTTGATCGCCCCGCCCAGCGCCGGGCCGTTGGCGAGCGCGGCCGGCACGATGATCCCCAGCCCCTTCAGGAAACCCACCGCATAGCCCGACCAGCCGACTGCGACGGTCGACACTACCAGCGAATATTCGAGGATCAGGCTCCAGCCGACCACCCAGGCGAAAATCTCGCCGAGCACGGCATAGCTATAGGTATAGGCGCTGCCCGAGGCCGGGATCATCGTCGCCATTTCGGCGTAGCACAGCGCCGCACACGCGCAGATCGCCCCCGCCACGACGAAGCTCAGCAGCACGGCGGGCCCGGCCCGGTCGGCGCCGACGCCGATCAGGGTGAGGATGCCCGTGCCGACGATCGCGCCGACGCCGAGCGCGACGAGACTGGGCCAGCCGAGCGTGCGCGCCATGCGGTGCTCGATCGGGCGATCGTCGCCGTGAAGGATCGTTTTGGTTCGTAAGAGACTCATCGGCTGGACATTCCCCGTTCGTGCTGAGCTTGTCGAAGCACTGCTTTTTCTTCAGGGGTTAGAAAGGAAATACCGCCCTTCGACAAGCTCGGGGCAAACGGAGATGGACGCCATGGACACCGCCCTCGACTTCGCGCTCGGCGAGACCGCCGACATGATCCGCGAGACGACGCACCGCTTCGCGACCGACCGGATCGCGCCCAAGGCGGCCGAGATCGACGCGACCAACAAGTTCGATCGCTCGCTCTGGCCCGAAATGGGCGCGCTCGGGCTGCACGGGATTACCGTCGAGGAGGAATGGGGCGGACTGGGCCTCGGCTATCTCGACCATTGCATCGCGATGGAGGAAGTGAGCCGCGCCTCGGCCTCGATCGGGCTCAGCTATGGCGCGCACAGCAATCTGTGCGTCAACCAGATCCGTCGCTGGGGCAATGACGAACAAAAGGCGCGATATCTCCCCAAGCTGATCTCGGGCGAACATGTCGGATCGCTCGCGATGTCGGAGGCCGGATCGGGTTCCGATGTCGTGTCGATGAAGCTCAAGGCCGAGCTCAGGGGCAACGACCGCTATGTCCTCAACGGCACCAAATTCTGGATCACCAACTCGACCGAGGCCGATACGCTGGTCGTCTATGCCAAGACGGGAGACGGCTCGGGCGGGATCACCGCCTTTCTGATCGAGCGCGGCATGGCGGGATTTTCGGTTTCGAAGAAGCTCGACAAGATGGGCATGCGCGGATCGGACACCGCCGAGCTGGTGTTCGAGGAGTGCGAGGTGCCCGCCGAGAACATCATGGGCCCGCTCAACGGCGGCGTCGGTGTGCTGATGTCGGGGCTCGATTATGAGCGCGCGGTGCTGGCCGCAGGGCCGCTCGGCATCATGCAGGCGTGCCTCGACGTCGTCCTGCCCTATGTTCGCGAGCGCAAACAGTTCGGCAAACCGATCGGCTCGTTCCAGCTGATGCAGGCCAAGATCGCCGACATGTATGTCGCGCTCAACAGCGCCCGGGCCTATGTCTATGCGGTCGCGCGCGCCTGCGATGCCGGCAAGACCACGCGCTTCGATGCGGCCGGCGCGATCCTGCTGGCCAGCGAGAATGCGGTGAAGGTGTCGCTCGAGGCGATCCAGGCGCTCGGCGGGGCGGGCTATACCAAGGAATGGCCGGTCGAGCGCTTCCTGCGCGATGCCAAGCTCTATGATATCGGCGCGGGCACCAACGAGATCAGGCGCTTCCTGATCGGCCGTGAATTGATCGGCGCGGGCTGATCACCCGATCAGTCGCGCGGGCGATAGCGCGAGTCGTCGCAATCGCGCGGATCGCGGCGACACGCCCTGTCGGCCTTTTTGCGCTCGCGGCCCTCGCGCGCCTCGGCCTTGCGCATCTTGCGGCCATAGTTACGGTCGGATTCATCGCGGCTGGTCGTCGCCCAGTCGGCGGCCTTGCCGGCAACCTTGATCGGCGCAGTGGCGAGACCGACCGCCGTTTTCGCAAGGCAGCCGCCGGCGAGCAATGGCAGCATCGCCACCGACAATATCAACACCTTGCGCATCATCGTCCCTCCGCCGCTAGCGCGCGGCTTTCACGGCATTAACCCCGATTTGCGGATAATCGGTAAAGAAGCCGTCGATCCCCAGCTTCAGATAGGCGGCGATTTCGGCATCGATGCGGCCATGGGTGGCGGGATTGGGGCCGTCGCGAAACGTCGCGGGCAGGAACATGTTTTCGGCGCGGAAGGTCCAGGGATGCAGCCGAAGCCCGGCGGCATGGGCGTCGGCGACGAGCGCGGTCGGGGCGTTCACGCCGTCCCAGATCATCGTCTTGTTGGGGCCGATGCCATAGGCATAGCCGGCGATCGCCGCGAGACCCGCCGGCGTCGCCATCGCCGCATAGCTCGGGGCGGCCTTGTCCGCCGGCCCGCCGCTGGCGTCCATCAGCTGGATCAAGCGAATCGGCGTCAGCTTGTGGAGCGCCTTCAGATTGTCGACCTCGAACGACTGGATGAACACCGGCGCCGCGGCGCTGTCCCACCCCGCCGCCTTGAGCTGCGCGACCAGCCGCGCCTCCATCGGGTGGCCGATCGAGGCGAAATAGCTCGGATGCTTGGTCTCGGGATAGATGCCGATCGTCCGCCCGGTCTTGCGCGATTCGGCCTTGGCGAGCGCGATCACCTCGGCGAGCGTGGGGATCTCGAACTGACCATCATAGCGGGCATTGTCGGGCCGCAGCTGCGGCAGCCGTTCCTTCGCGCGCAGCGTCTTGAGCTCGGCGAGCGTGAAATCCTCGGTGAACCAGCCGCTGTGCGATTCGCCATCGATCAGCTTCGTCGCCTTGCGATCGGCAAATTCGGGGTGTGCCGCGACGTCGGTCGTGCCGGTGATGTCGTTCTCGTGCCGCGCGACGAAGACATCGTCCTTGGTCAGCACCAGATCGGGCTCGATGAAATCGGCACCCTGCTCGATCGCCAGCGTGTAGCCGGCGATGGTGTGTTCGGGGCGCAGCCCGCTCGCGCCGCGGTGCGCGATCACGATCGGGGCGGAAAGCGGCTTGATCGGCGTCATCGCGCCATCCTGCCCGCTCGCGAGCGCGGGCGCCAGCAGGAGGATGGCAAGGGCGATGCGATTCCCCTTGCGTAATGCCGCCAGAACCAGTTTCATAAAGCCATCCTTTCTTTCCGCGAAACCCATCACGCGCCAGTCCGTTTTCGAATCTCCCAAGGAGGGACGATCCATGCACTTTACGATCAACGGCAAGGCCTATAAGGCCGAGCCAGATATTCGCACGTCGCTGCTCGATCTGCTCCGCGAGCATCTCGGCCTGACCGGCTCCAAGAAGGGATGCGATCATGGCCAGTGCGGCGCCTGCACCGTCATCGTCAACGGCCGGCGGATCAACAGCTGCCTGACGCTCGCCGTGATGCATCAGGATGACGCCATCGTGACGATCGAGGGATTGGCCCCCGCCGCGACCGACGCAGGCGATCTCCATCCGATGCAGGCCGCGTTCGTCCGGCATGACGGCTATCAGTGCGGCTATTGCACCCCGGGGCAGATTTGTTCGGCGGTGGCGATGCTCGACGAGGTCAAGGCCGGCTGGGCGAGCCATGTCAGCGACGACCTCGGCGCCATCACGCTCAGCGACGTCGAGATTTCGGAGCGGATGAGCGGCAATCTGTGTCGCTGCTCGGCCTATCCCAACATCGTCGATGCGATCCGCGACGTCGCCGGAGCCGAGTCATGAAGCTGTTCGATTATGTTCGGGCGGCAAGCCCCGAGGGCGCGGTCGGCGCGGCCGGGCCGCAGGTGCGCTTCATCGCCGGGGGCACCAATCTGCTCGATCTGATGAAGCTCCAGATCGAAACGCCCGAAACCCTGGTCGACATCAACCCGCTCGACCTCAAGTCGATTGGCGACACCGCCGATGGCGGGCTGTCGATCGGCGCGCTCGTCAGCAACAGCGATCTCGCCCAGGACGCCCGCGTGCGGGCGCGCTATCCGGTCCTGACGCGCGCGATCCTCGCGGGCGCCTCGGCGCAGCTGCGCAACAAGGCGACCACCGGCGGCAATCTGCTCCAGCGGACGCGGTGCCACTATTTCTACGACACCGCGATGCCGTGCAACAAGCGCCTGCCGGGCAGCGGCTGTGCGGCGATCGGCGGGTTCAACCGGATGCTCGCCGTGCTCGGTACCAGCGATCAGTGCATCGCCACCCATCCGAGCGACATGGCCGTGGCGATGCGGGCGCTCGGCGCGGTGATCGTCACGCTCCGCCCCGATGGCGACCGGCGGCGAATCGCGATCGGCGATTTCTATTGCCTGCCCGGCGACACCCCCGAGATCGAGACCGTCCTCGCCCCCGGCGAGCTGATCACCCATGTCGAGCTGCCGCCCGCCCCCGCTGGCGTGCAGCTCTATCGCAAGGTCCGCGACCGGGCCTCCTATGCCTTTGCGCTGATTTCGATCGCGGGGATCGTCGCGGTCGACGACGGCAGGATCGCGCACGCGGCGCTCGCCTTTGGGGGGCTGGCGCCGATGCCGTGGCGCGATCCGGCGGTCGAGGCCGCCTTGATCGGTCACGCGCCGGGCACTGCGCTGTTCGAAACCGCGGCCGCCATCCTGCTGCGCGAGGCACGCGGCCACGGCACGAATGATTTCAAGATCCCGCTGATGCGGCGGACGCTGATCGCCACGCTCCGCGATCTGACAGGAGGCAAGTGATGGCCGATTTCGTCATGAACGAGGATCATCCCGGCGTCGCGATGGCGCGCGGGGTGCAGGGCATTCTCGGCCAGCCGCTCGACCGGGTCGAGGCGCGGCTCAAGGTCACCGGCAGCGCGACCTATGGCTATGAGCACCAGGTCGAAGGCGACGTCGCTTATGGCTATCTGATCACCGCCCCCGCCGCGACGGGCACCGTCGCGAACATCGATGCCGATGCGGCACGCTCGCTCCCCGGCGTGATCGCGGTGATCGTCGACGATCCCCGCATTCCGCAACAGGCTGCAGGCTTCGGCCCGCCGCCGCGCGGCAACGCCGCCGTCGATCATTACGACCAGGTGGTCGGCGTCGCGGTCGCCGAGAGCTTCGAGGCCGCGCGCGCCGCCGCCAAGGCCGTGATCGTCTCGATCGATCGCACGCCCGGCCGCTACGACATGATCGACGGGCTCGCCGAGGCGAGCGGCCCGCCCAAGGAGTCTCGGCTGCAGGATGTCGCCAAGGGCGACATCGAGGCGACGATGGCCGAGGCGGCGGTGTCGGTCGACCTGACCTACACCACCCCCAATCAGGTCCATGCCGCGATGGAGCCGCACGCCTCGGTCGCGGTGTGGCACGATGGCGGCCTGACGCTCTATTCGAGCCTGCAGATCCTGTCGGTCGCGAAGGGCGTGCTCGCCAAATGTGTGGGCATTCCCGCCGAGCAGGTGCGGATCGTCTCGCCTTATATCGGCGGCGGTTTCGGCGCGAAGATGCTCGGGCCAGAGGCGATTCTCGCGGCGATCGCCGCGCAGGCGGTCGGTCGTCCGGTCAAGATCGCGATGGCGCGCAGCCAGCTGTTCCACAATATCTATCGGCGGACGCAGACCCGGCAGCGGATTCGCCTCGCCGCCACCGCCGACGGCAAACTTACCGGGCTCGCGCATGACAGCATCTTGAGCCAGTGCCCGCATGGCGGCTTCATGGAGCCGGTCGCGCTCGGCAGCCTCGCGCTCTACGACGCCCCGGTCCGCCAGTTCACCCACAAGGTGGTGACGCTCGATATGGTCGCGGCGGGCGCGGTGCGCGCGCCGGGAGAGGCGGTCGGCATGCTCGCGCTCGAAAGCGCGATCGACGAACTCGCCGAGAAGCTCGGGATCGATCCGCTCGATTTCCGCAAGCAGAACGAACCGCCGGTCGATCCGCTCACCGGCCAGCCCTTCTCGACGCGCCAGCTCGTCGCGTGCATGGACAAGGGCGCCGAGGCGTTCGGCTGGGGCGTGCGCAACCCCGTCCCGGGATCGGTTCGCGACGGCGAATGGCTGGTCGGGATGGGCATGGCCGCTGCCGTCAGGATCAACCTGCTCGTCGATTCGGAAGCGCGCGTCACGCTGACCCCGGATGGCCGCGCGCGGATCGAAACCGACATGACCGACATCGGCACCGGGACCTACACGATCCTCGCGCAGATCGCCGGCGAGTCGCTCGGGCTGCCGATGACGGCGATCGACGTCGTGCTGGGCGATACCGATCTGCCGCCCGGCGCCGGATCGGGCGGGTCGTTCGGCGCGGCGAGCGCCGGATCGTCGGTCGCGCTGGCGTGCGAGGACATCGTGGCGGCGCTTGCCGAGCGGATGGGCGCCAGGCCCGCCGACATGACGCTCAAGGACGGCCACGCCATCGCCGGCAACCGCCGCGTGCCGCTGGCCGAGCTGCTCGACGCCCCGCTCGTCGCGACCGGCAAGATCAGCCAGGGCAGCAATGCCCGCACCTACAGCCAGGCAGCGCACGGCGCGCAATTCGCCGAGGTCGGCGTCAACGCCGTCACCGGCGAGGTGCGCGTGCGGCGGATGACCGGCGTGTTCGAGGCCGGCCGTATCCTCAACGCCAAGACCGCGCGCAGCCAGGCGATCGGCGGGATGATCTGGGGGATCGGCTATGCGCTGATGGAGGAAGCGTTGCTCGATCAACGCTATGGCAGCTTCGCCAACCATGATCTCGGCGAGTATCACGTGCCCGTCCATGCCGATGTGCCCCATCTCGACGTCCATTTCATCGAAGAGATCGACGAGCACGCCAACCCGATCGGGGTGAAAGGGCTCGGCGAGTTGACCATCTCGGGCGCGGGCGCCGCGGTGACCAACGCCATCTACAACGCCTGCGGCGTGCGGGTACGCGATTTTCCGATGACGCTCGACAAGCTGCTCGCCGGATTGCCGCCGGTATAGGGATAGACCATGGCCGACAATGATTCCGTCCTCGCTGCCGCGTCCGCCTGGAAGGGCGCGCGGCTCGCGCTCGCCACCGTCGTCTCGACCTGGGGCTCGGCACCGCGTCCGCGCGGCAGCCATATGCTCGTCCATGAGGATGGCCGGTTCGAGGGATCGGTGTCGGGCGGCTGCGTCGAAAGCGACATCATGGCCGCCGCCGCCGACGTCCTCGCCGGTGCGCCGTTCCAGCTCAAGCGCTACGGGGTCGCCGACGCCGCCGCCTGGGAAGTCGGGCTGCCCTGCGGCGGCGAAATCGAGGTCCTCGTTCAGCCCGTTGCGGCGGACGGGTTCGATCCCGAATTGTTCGACCGGATCGCCGAGGCGCGGGCGCAGGGCCAGGCGCTCAGCGTCAACACCGATCTCGGCTCGGGGCAGAGCTCGCTGCGGCCGATCGAGGGCGCCGCCTTCGTCAATCGTTATGATCCGCCCCGCCGGCTGCTCATCGTCGGCGCCGTCCAGATCGCTCAGGCGCTGGCGGGGCTTGCGCGCGAGCTCGGTATCACGACGATCGTCATCGATCCGCGCGCGCGCTTTTTGACCGAAGAGCGCTTTCCCGGCGTCACCCTCGACGATCGCTGGCCCGACGAGGCGATCAGCGCCTACCTCCCCGGACCGGCAACCGCCGTGGTGACGCTCAGCCACGACATCAAGATCGACGATCCCGCGCTGATCGCCGCCCTCGCTGCACCGACCGGCTATGTCGGCGCGCTGGGCTCGCGGCGCAGCCATGCCGCGCGGCGCGAGCGGCTCGCCGCGGCCGGGGTCACCGACGCCGATCTCGATCGGATCGACGCGCCGGTCGGCCTCGATATCGGTGCGATCGGCCCGGCAGAAATCGCCCTTTCGGTCGCCGCCGCGATGATCGCCGCGTTTCACGCACCCCGATCATGATCGCCGCCGAGCGCTCGATGCTGGTGCTGCTCGCGGCCGGCCGATCGACACGCTTCGGCGACGTCGACAAGCTCGAGCAGGCCTTTCTCGGGCGGCCGCTGGCGATGCACGTCGTCACCGCCCTCGAAGCCGTGCCGTTCATGACGCGCGTCGCGATCGTCTCGGGAACGACGCTCGATTTTGCCGGCCACGGCTATGCCGTGATCGACAACCGCGCGCCCGAATCAGGGATGTCGGCCTCGGTGAAGCTCGGGATCAAGGCCGCGCGCGACGCCGGCGCAGCAGCCGTGGTGATCGCGCTGGCCGATATGCCACGCGTCACCGCGACGCATATTTTCCGGCTGTTCGATGCCGCCGAGGGTGCCGATGCGGTGGTCGCTTCGAGCGATGGCCGAACGCCCTCGCCGCCGGCGCTGTTCGGTGCCGGGCGTTTTCGCGCGCTCGCCGAGGCGGAGGGCGATGCCGGCGGCCGCGCCCTGATCCGCGCCGGCTTCCATGTCGTGACGAGCCCGGCCGAACTGATCGACATCGACACGCCCGATGATCTGGCGAGGCTGCGCGCGCTGGTCTGACGTCCAGGCCGATGCCTATTCGTGGCGCAGCGCGTCGATCGGGTTGAGGCTGGCCGCGCGGCGCGCCGGAAAATAGCCGAACACCACGCCGATGATCGCCGAAATCGCAAAGGCGATGATGTTGATCTGCGGATCGAACAGCCAGGTGACCTTGAGCAGCGGCACTGCGAGCGCGATCACGCCTTGCGCGAGGACCAGCCCGATCAGCCCGCCGATGCACGACAGCGCGATCGCCTCGACCAGAAACTGCAGCAGCACCTCGCGCGCGACCGCGCCGATCGCCAGCCGGATCCCGATCTCCCGCGTTCGTTCGGTCACCGAGACGAGCATGATGTTCATGATGCCGATCCCGCCCACGACGAGGCTGATCGCCGCGACCGCGCTGACGATCCCGGTCAGCAGCGTCGTCGTCGAGGTCAGCGTGTCCGAAATCTGTTTGGTGTCGAAGATGAAGAAATCATCGTCCTTGCCCGGCAGGATCCCGCGACGCTCGCGCAGCAGATCGGTCAGCACCGTCTGCACCTGCGCGGTCGAATAGGCCTGATCGACCCCGACCAGCATCAGCCTGATGTCGCGATTGCCGGTCAGCCGTCGCTGCACCGTCTTGAGCGGCATCAGCACGACATCGTCCTGATCGCCGCCAAAGCCCGCCTGCCCCTTCGAGGTGAGCAGCCCGATCACGTCGCAGCTGATCCCGGCGATCCGCATCCGCGTGCCGATCGGATCGGCCTCGCGATAGAGATTCTTCTTGATCGTGTTGCCGATGATGCAAACGGCCTTGCCGGCGGCTTCCTCCTGCGGCGTGAAATAGCGCCCGCTCGCGAGCGGCCAGGGCTGGACCTCGAAATAATCGTCGTTGGTGCCGTTGATCGTCGTCGACCAGTTGGCGCCTTCATAGATCACCGTGCCCGATGATTGCGCTTGCGGCGCGACCGCCGTCACTCCGGCGATCTGCTGCCGGATCGCGGTGACGTCGTCGGCCTTGAAATCGGGCGGGCGCGGGCCGCCGCCGCCACGCCCGAAGCCCTGGCCGGGGCGGACCTGAAGGATGTTGGTGCCGAGCGACGCGATCGAGGCCTGCACCGCCGCCGTCGTCGCCTTGCCGAGCGTGACCATCGTCACCACCGCCGCCACGCCGATGATGATGCCCAGCGTCGTCAGGAACGAGCGAAGCTTGTGCCGGGCGATCGAGCGCAAGGCGAGCAGCAGCGTGGTGAAGAACATCAGGCCGACGTCCCCTTGCGCAGGCCCGGCCTGCGCATCCCCGATTCGATCCTTTCGACCAGCCCGTCCTTGAAGTGAATGATGGTATTGGCAAAAGCAGCCATATCGCCCTCGTGCGTCACCATCACCACGGTGATGCCGAGCGTGTGGTTGAGTTCGGTCAGCAGTTCCATGATCTCGAGCGACCGTTCCGAATCGAGATTGCCGGTCGGCTCGTCGGCGAGCAGCACGTCGGGGCTGGTGACCAGCGCGCGCGCGATCGCGACGCGCTGCTGCTGCCCGCCCGAGAGTTCGCCCGGGGTATGATCCCACCACGGCGCGAGCCCGACCTTGTCGAGCGCCGCCATCGCCGCGTCATGCCGCGCCTTGCGGGGGTCACCGCGATAGAGCAGCGGCAGCTCGACATTTTCGAGCGCGGTGGTGCGCGCGAGCAGGTTGAACCCCTGAAACACGAAGCCGAGATACTTGCGCCGCAGCAGCGCGCGCTCGTCGCGGCCGAGCTTTTCGACGTGATGGCCCTTGAACAGGAAGCTGCCCGCGCTCGGAACGTCGAGGCAGCCGAGAATATTCATCGTCGTCGATTTGCCCGAGCCCGAGGGGCCCATCACCGCGACGAAATCGCCCGCCGCGATGTCGAGATCGACACCCTTCAGCGCCTGGAACTCGGTCGATCCGCTGCCATAGACCTTGGTCACCCCGCGCAGCGCGATCAACGGCTGGCGATCGCTCGCCGTCACCGGTCGGGCGATCGCGTTACTGGCCACCGCTCGCCCCGCTGCGCTGCCGCTTGCTGCCGGCCCCCGAGCGGGCGGCGGCTGGCGTCGCGCCGGCGGCGAGTTGCCCGGTCACGACCTTCATCCCCGCGCGCAGCGGCCCGCCGGTGACTTCGGTCATCGTGCCGTTGGTGTCGCCGGTGATCACCTGCAACTGCTTGAGGCTGCCATCGTCCTGAAGGACGTAGACCGTCTGGGTCGACCCGCGCCCGATCGTCGCGGTGCGCTCGCCGCCGCGGCGGAAGCGCGGGGGGCCGAACGCGCTGGCGATACCCCCCTGGGCGCTGCCCGCGCCCTCGGTCGGCTTGAAGCGCAGCGCGGCATTGGGGATGAGCAGCACGCCCGCTTTCTGCGTCGTGGTGATGTCCGCCGTAGCGGTCATCCCGGGGCGCAATTTGATATCGGGGTTCGAAACCGCGAGCAGCGCCGAATAGCTCACCACCTGGTTGGTCGTCGTCGTCGCCGTCGTGGTCGACTGCGCCGACAGGTTCGATCCGAGATTGACGCGGGTGATCGTCGCCGGGAAGGTCTCGCCGGGAAAGGCATCGACGACGAAGGTCGCCTGCTGCCCGGCGCGGACCTCGCCGACATCGGCTTCGTCGATCGCGACCTCGAGCTTCATCCGCGTCAGATCCTCGGCGATGACGAACAGGGTCGGGGTGTTGAACGAGGCGGCGACGGTCTGGCCCGGCTCGACCTGCCGCGCGAGCACGACGCCGTTGACCGGCGAGCGGATCACCGCGCGGACCAGATTATACTGGTTCGACGACAGCGTCGCGGTCGCCGCACCGACATTGGCCTGGGCAACGCGCAGCCCGGCGACGGCGCGGTCGCGATCGGCGATCGCCTGTTCCATTTCGGTCTTGGCCGGCACGCGCCCGCCGGACAGGCGGCTGACTTCCTGGAGCCGGGCGAGCTGCGCGCTCGCCTGGGCGAGCGTCGCCTGTGCCTGCGCGACGCTCGCCGCGCTCGACCTTAGCTGGGCGCGGTTCTGGTTGACCGCGTCCTGGAAACGCTGCGGATCGATCACCGCGATCGGCTGGCCCTTGGTGACGCGATCATTGACGTCGACGAGCACCTTCGAGACGAGCCCCGAGACTTCGGAGCCGACATCGACCTGGTTGGTCGGGGCAAGCTTGCCGGTCGCCGATACGGAGACCACCAGCGATCCCTTGGTGACGGTTTCGGTGGCGTAGTTGGGCTTGGCCGCCGGCGCGAGGAAGCGCAGCGCGACGAGCACGAGCAGCAGCACGCCGATCGCGACGAGCACCCATTTGCCATAGCGACGCCAGGCCGGCACCGGCCGGACGCCGAGAAACTCGTTGAGATCGGATGCGCTTGCGTCTGCCATGAACGATCCTGTTACGGGGCTGGGGCGCGCGGCGGCTGGCCGTCGCCTTGTTTGAGGGGCTCGGCGGTCGGCGCGGGGGCGGCGCTGTCCCAGCCGCCGCCGAGCGCGAGATAGAGCTGCACCAGCGCCTGCGCCTGATCCGAGCGCGCCGACGACAAGCCGCTCTGCGCCGAGAGCAAAGAGGATTCGGCGGTGTTGAGCGTGGTGATGTCGGTCAGCCCCGCACGATACTGGCTGCGCGCGAGCAAGGCGGCATTGTTCGATGCCTCGGCGGCCACCGCGAATTCGCGCTGACGCGCCTGCGCGGTCGCCAGCGCGGTCAGGCCGTTCTCGACATCCTCGAGCGCGGTCAGCACCGTCGCCTTGTAGGCGGCAAAGGCCTGTTCCGCCGCCGCCCGGCGCGAGCGCACGACCGCGCGGTTGCGCCCGGCATCGAAGATCGTCTGGGCAAGGCTGCCGAACACGCGCCCCGTGATGATATCGGTCAGCGCGTTGATCGAGGCGGCGTTGGACGAGATGCTGCCGCTCAACGTCAATTGCGGGAGCAGCTGCGCCTTGGCGACGCCGATCTGCGCGGTCGCGGCGGCGAGGGTGCGCTCGGCGGCGCGCACGTCGGGTCGCAGCCGGAGGATATCGGCGGGCACGCCGACGGGGACGCTGTCGGGGCCCTGCGGGATCGGGGCGCGCGCCTCGAGGTCGGCCTTGAGCGCGCCCGGCGCCTGCCCGGTCAACACGCCGATCCGATTGGCGGCCTGCTGGAATTGCTGTTCGAGGCTCGGGACGTTGGCGGCGGTCTGCGCGCGCTGGGCACGCGACTGTTCGGCGTCGAGCGACGAGACGAGGCCCGCCTGCACCCGGAAGCCGGCGATTTCGAGATTGTCGTCCTGGATCGTCAGGCTGTTGCGGGCGATCGCAACATTGGCCTGCGCGGTGCGCGCGAGGATATAGTTGCGCGCGACTTCGGCGGCGATCGACGCCTGCACCTGGGCAAGGCTGAAGCCGCTCGATTCATAGCTCGCCCGCGCCGATTGGACGCCGCGCCGGTTACCGCCGAAAATATCCGCCGTGTAGGCCACATCGGCAGCGAGCGCGTAATTCTCGTTGACGATGCCGGCATTGGTGATCTGGCCAAAGGTCTGGCCGCGGATGTTGATGTTGCGCGAATAGCTGCCCGAAGCGCTCACACTGGGAAACAGCGCCGCGCGCGATTGCACGAGCGATTCGCGCGCCTGGCGAAGCCGCGACACCGCCTGGGCGATATCGAGATTCTGCTTGAGCGCGAGATCAACGATCGCGTCGAGCTGCGGATCGTTGAAATTGGTCCACCAGCGCCGGGTGTCGGCGGCGGCAGACGGCGCGGGCGTCGAATAGCTGTCGGGCACTGCCAGCGCGGCAGCGGCCGGCGGGCGGTAATCGGGGCCGACGGTGCACGCCTCGAGCGGCAGCAGCAAGGCACAGACAAGGGCGAAATGCGATCGGGCCATGCCCCGCACTTGCGACCCCGCTACGCAATCGTCCAACGAAATATTGTCGCAAATTGTATTCGCCGCGCGGGCCTATTCGATCTCGAGGATCACGGCGTCGACCGCCAGGCTGTCGCCCGGCGCCGCGCTCAGCGATTTGACGACCCCTGCCTTTTCGGCGCGAAGGATATTCTCCATCTTCATCGCCTCGACCACCGCGAGCGGCTGGCCGAGCTCGACCCTGTCGCCTGCCGCGACATCGAGCCGCATCAGCAGACCGGGCATCGGGCAGAGCAGGAAGCGCGACAGATCGGGCGGCACCTTCTCGATCAAGTGACGCGCATAAGGCGCGACGTGCGCCGGCAGGGCGCGCGCGACATGCGACGCGCCGCGCGTGGTGAGCCTGAAGCCGGTACGCGTCCGCGCGATCTTCACGATCAGCGGCTTCCCGTCGATCTCGGCTTCGACCACCCGGTCGCCCGGCGTATATTCCATCGCCAGGTCGAGCGGGACGCCGTCGACGCTGATCTCGTCCTCGTCGAGTTCGATATTGTGATCGGTGCCGTCGATGCGGACGGTCCAGTCGGCGGGCGGCTGGAGCCGGTCGCCCAGCTGCCCGTCGGTGCGCCGGGCGCGATCGGCCTCGGCGGTGGCGGCGAACGCGGCAATGGCCGACAAGGCCCGCCGCAGATCGGGCGAGGCGGGCGCGCCGTGGAAGCCGTCGGGATATTCCTCGGCGATGAAGCCGGTGGTGATGATGCCGGAGCGGAAGCGGGGGTGCTGCATCAGCGCCGACAGGAAATCGATGTTGTTGCCCGGCCCCTCGATCTCGAACGCATCGAGCGCCGCGATCTGGGCATCGATCGCGCCCTTGCGGGTGGGGGCCCAGGTGATCAGCTTCGCGATCATCGGATCGTAGAAAATACTGACCTCGCCGCCCTCGCGGACGCCGTCATCGACGCGGGTGTAGGGCTCTTGCTCCTCCCCGGATCGGGGAGGATTGTAGGGCGTGCCCTCACTCTCGGGCGGGTCATAGCGCACCAGCCGTCCGGTGCTGGGCAGGAAGCCGCGATAGGGATCTTCGGCATAGACCCGGTTCTCGATCGACCAGCCATTGATGCCGATATCGGCCTGCCCGAACGCCAGCGCCTCGCCGCTCGCGACGCGGATCATCTGCTCGACCAGATCGATGCCGGTGATCGCTTCGGTCACCGGATGCTCGACCTGCAGCCGCGTGTTCATTTCGAGGAAGTAGAAGCCCTCCCCCGTCGTGTCCGCGCCCGATACGATCAGCTCGACCGTGCCTGCCGAATAATAGCCGACGGCGCGGGCCAGCGCGACCGCCTGCTCGCCCATTGCCTTGCGCATTTTGGGCGTGACGAAGGGCGATGGCGCCTCCTCGACCACCTTCTGATGGCGGCGCTGGATGCTGCATTCGCGCTCGTTGAGGTAGAGGATGTTGCCGTGCTGGTCGCCGAGCAGCTGGATTTCGATGTGGCGCGGGCTCTCGATGAACTTCTCGATGAAGACGCGGTCGTCGCCGAACGACGCCAGCCCCTCGCGCTTGGTCGCCTCGAAGCCCTCGCGCACGTCCTGCTCGCTATAGGCCAGCCGCATCCCCTTGCCGCCGCCGCCGGCCGACGCCTTCATCATCACCGGAAAGCCGATGTCCTTGGCGATCTTTACGGCCTCATCGGTATCGGCGATTTCACCCAGGAAGCCGGGCACGACATTGACCCCTGCCGCTTTGGCGAGTTTCTTCGATTCGATCTTGTCGCCCATCGCGGCGATGGCGGCGGGCGGGGGGCCGACAAAGGCGATGCCGGCCTCGGCGCAGGCACGCGCGAAACTCTCGCGCTCGGAGAGGAAGCCATAGCCGGGGTGAATGCAATCCGCGCCGGTCGCCTTGGCGGCGGCGAGGATGAGATCGGCCTTGAGATAGCTCTCGCTGGCGGGCGCCGGCCCGAGCCGCACGGCCTCATCGGCCATCAGCACATGCGGCGCGCGGGCATCGGCGTCGGAATAGACGGCGACCGTTTGGAGACCCATTCGCTTGGCGGTGCGGAACACGCGGCAGGCGATCTCACCACGATTGGCGACGAGGATTTTTTTGAGCATTAGGCTACCTTAATCCCAATCGGTTGCAGCATTAAACTTTCCGGAACCGTCTGTTGAGCTTTGATCATTTGACCCAGCGTGACGTCTTTCGCTTGAGATTCTGAGGGTTTCCAAATTGGTCTCACCTTGGATTCAGGTCCATTATAAACGACCTCATATTTGCAGCTGTCCCAATCAATGCGTATCGCGATGAGGTGGACTTTCCGATGATCGGCGTAGTCGCTCTTTCTGAATTGAAATGTTCCTTTTTGGCGCCCAGTAGCCTTAACCTGTACGGACCGACGCTCGGCACATTTGGTGTACCCGTCAACATGCTTCCCCGGGTCAAGCACCAGATCGAACAACTCCGCAGCAATCGCCTCGCCCAAGTCACCGACGAACTTACCGTCGGGTGTGAATTCGAGGTATTTTCCATTTCTCAGCTTGTGATGACGGTATTGCGCTCGAAGCTTGTTTCGGGCCTCAGCAACTGCTTTCACGGCGGTAGGTAAATCGTAAATCACGCCGCCACCACCCGCATCGGCTCTTCGCCTGCCATCGGCCGTAGCCCCAGCCGCTCGAACATCGCGCCGTCGGCGCTGTCGCCGCGGTTGCCCGTCGTGAGCAGCTTGTCGCCGGTGAAGATCGAGTTTGCGCCGGCCATGAAACACAGCGCCTGGGTCGCTTCCGACATGCTCTCACGCCCCGCGCTCAGCCGCACCATGCTCAGCGGCATCGTGATCCGCGCCACCGCCACCGTCCGGACGAATTCGATATCGTCGATCTTTGCCAGCGGCGTGTCGGCGAGCATATCGCCCAGCACCGTGCCCTTCACCGGCACCAGCGCGTTGACGGGCACGCTTTCCGGGTGACGCGGCAGCGTGGCGAGCGCGTGGACGAAGCCCACCCGATCGCTGCGCGTCTCGCCCATGCCGACGATGCCGCCGCAGCACACGTTGATCCCCGCCGCGCGGACATGCTCCAGCGTATCGAGCCGGTCCTCGAAGGTGCGCGTGGTGATGACGTTGCCGTAATTTTCCGGCGAGGTATCGATATTGTGGTTGTAATAATCGAGCCCCGCCTCGGCGAGCTGGCTGGCCTGATGCGGTTCGAGCATGCCGAGCGTCATGCACGTCTCCAGCCCCATCGCCTTCACGCCCGCAACCATCTGCACGACCGCATCCATGTCGCGGTCCTTGGGGTTGCGCCAGGCGGCGCCCATGCAGAAACGCTGCGACCCCGACGCCTTCGCCTCGGCGGCAGCGGCGAGCACGGCCTCCACCTCCATCAGCTTGTCCGCCTTCAGCCCGGAGTCGGCAGAGACCGACTGCGAGCAGTATCCGCAATCCTCCGGACAGCCGCCGGTCTTGATCGACAGCAAGGTGCACAGCTGCACTTCGCCCGCCGCGTGGTGCGCGCGGTGCACCCCTTGCGCGCGCCACATCAGTTCATCGAACGGCAGGTCGAATAGCGCGGCGACCTCGACGCGGGTCCAGTCGGTGCGAGTGTTCATAGAATTGCCTTGATCCAGATGACGAGGAAACCCCCCACGCCGATACCGAGGAACATCATGGCGAGCTGGCTGCTGGTCCAGGCCCCTCGTCCAACCAGCGCATCACGCCGGCGGGCACGCAAGATGCTCGCGCTGCAACTCAGCGAACATAAGCCCGACAGCGCCAGGCAGGAAAGCATCATAGCAACGACCAGACCGGGAATCTTTTGTCCCTGCGGCGATTGCGCCAGCGACACGATGCCGCCCAGCCCAAATAGCGCCAGCGACAGCAGATGCTTCGAATAGTCGTAGAGCAGGTGCACCTTGTCCTGCGACGGATCGGGCTCCAACGACACCGCTTCGCCGCTCATTCCGCGGCCTCGCTTTCGGGGGGCATGTTGTGGCCCAGCAGCCGCAGCACTTCGGCGGCCGCCTGCACCAGATTGGTGCCGGGCCCGAAGATCGCCTGCACGCCCGCTTCCCGCAGGAAATCATAGTCCTGCGCGGGGATGACGCCGCCCGCGATCACCTTGATATCGGCCCGTCCGGCATCCTTCAGGTGGCCGATCAGTTCGGGGATCAGCGTCTTGTGGCCCGCCGCCAGCGATGACGCACCCACCACGTCGACATCACCTTCGACCGCGAGCCTGGCGGCTTCCTGCGGGGTCTGGAACAGCGGGCCGGGGACGATTTCGAAGCCCAGATCGCCGAACATCGAGCTCACGAGATTGGCGCCGCGATCATGGCCGTCCTGGCCCATCTTGGCGACGAGCATGCGCGGTTTGCGGCCCAGCCGGCGCTCGGTCGCATCGACGCCCGAGCGGAGCTGCGCCCAGCGCGCATCGTCGCCGTACGCGCCGCCATAAATGCCGCTGACCGGCGTCGGGCTGGTCGCATAGCGCCCGAATACATCCTCCATCGCGGAGGATATTTCGCCGAGCGTCGCGCGGGCGCGGGCACAGTCGACGGCAAGGGCGAGGAGGTTGGCATCCCCCTTGGCACCCGCTCGCAGCGCATCGAGCGCCGCGCGGCATGTCGTGTCGTCACGTCCAGCCTTGACCCGCTGGATGCGTGCAATCTGCCCGGCGCGCACCGCCACGTTATCCACATCGAGAATGTCGATCGGGTCCTGCTGGGCGAGCGCATATTTGTTGACGCCGACGATCACGTCCTCGCCGCGGTCGACGCGGGCGGCGCGGGCGGCGCTGGCTTCCTCGATCATCGCCTTGGGCCAGCCGGCGGCCACCGCCTTGGCCATGCCGCCCTCGGCGTCGACGCGCTCGATGATTGCCCAGGCCTTGTCGACCAGTTCCTTGGTCAGCGCCTCGACATAATAGGAGCCACCCAGGGGGTCGACGACCCTGGTGATGCCGGTTTCCTCCTGCAGCACGATCTGCGTGTTGCGCGCGATCCGGGCGGAAAAATCGGTGGGCAGCGCGATCGCCTCGTCGAGCGCATTGGTGTGCAGCGACTGGGTGCCGCCCAAAGCCGCCGCCATCGCCTCGACCGTTGTGCGAATGACGTTGTTATACGGGTCCTGCTCGGTGAGCGACACGCCTGATGTCTGGCAATGGGTGCGGAGCATCTTGGAACGATCGTCCTTGGCGCCGAGTTCGGTCATCACCCGGTGCCAGAGCGTGCGCGCCGCGCGCAGCTTCGCCACTTCCATGAAGAAATTCATGCCGATCGCGAAGAAGAACGAGAGCCGCCCGGCGAACGCATCGATATCGAGGCCGGTCGCCATCGCCGCCTTGGCGTACTCACGCCCGTCTGCGATCGTGAAGGCCAGTTCCTGCACCTGCGTCGCGCCGGCTTCCTGCATGTGATAGCCGCTGATCGAGATGCTGTTGAATTTCGGCATATGGGCCGAGGTATAGGCGATGATGTCCGCAATGATCCGCATCGAGGGTTCGGGCGGGTAGATGTACGTGTTGCGGACCATGAACTCCTTCAGGATGTCGTTCTGGATCGTCCCGTCGAGCTTCTCCTGAGCAACCCCCTGTTCCTCGCCCGCGACCGTCATGCTGACGCTCATCTTGTCGAGCGGGATGCCGTCGAACAGGATCTTCATGTCGTCGATCGTGTCGATCGCGACGCCGGCCTTGCCGACATCGCCGGTCACGCGGGGGTGATCGCTGTCATAGCCCCGATGCGTCGCCAGATCGAAGGCGACCGACAGGCCCTTCTGGCCGGCGGCGAGATTGCGGCGGTAAAAGGCGTTCGATTCCTCGGCGGTGCTGAACCCGGCATATTGCCGGATCGTCCAGGGCCGCCCCGCATACATGCTTGCCCGCACCCCGCGCGTGAACGGCGCGAAGCCGGGCAGGCCGGGGTCGTCGCGCACATCATCGGCGGTATAAAGCGGCTTCACCGCAATCCCCTCTGGCGTGTGCCAGGTGAGATCGGCGCCCTTCACTTCCTTGGCGGCAAGCGCCTGCCAGTCGGCTAGGGTGGGTTTGGAGGCGGCCTCGGCGGCTGGCTTGTCGGTCATGCCACCTTCCTAAACCGGGTTACGACAAATTTGAAACGTCATTGCGAGCGTAGCGAAGCAATCCAGGGCAGCTCGGGCGACGCTGGATTGCTTCGCTGCGCTCGCCATGACGGACTAAGGGACGGCCTGCGCCGCTGGCAAGCTATGCCCCTTTGAAAACCGGCTTGCGCTTCTGCAGGAAACTAACCGCGCCTTCGACCGCATCCGCCGTCTGCCCCGCGATCGACTGGCGATCGGCTTCAGCCGCCATTGCGGTCGCGTAATCGCTCTCCAGCGCTGCCGCCAGTCCCTGCCGCATCAGCCCCAGCGCCACTGTCGGCCCGGCCGCCAGCCGGGTCGCCAGCGTCATCGCTTCCTCGATCAGCACCGCATCGGGCACGCATCTGTAGACCAGCCCCCATTCAGCCGCCTTGGGACCATGGATGCGCTCGCCGAGCAGCATCATCTCGGTCGCGCGTGCCTTGCCGACGAGCCGGGCGAGCATCCACGACGCGCCGCCATCGGGCACGAGGCCGATATTGACGAAGGCCTGCAGGAAATAGCCGCTTTCTGCAGCGATGCAAAAGTCGGCGGCCAGCGCCAGGCTGCACCCGATGCCCGCCGCCGGGCCATTGACCGCGCTGACGATCGGCACGCTGGCGTTCGCGATCTTCAGCATCGTCGGGTTATAGCTCTCGGTCAGCGATTGCTTCGCGCGCTCGGCGGGCGATGCCTGGGCCGCATCGCGTCCGGCCAGATCGGCGCCAGAACAAAAGGCCCGCCCCTCTCCCGTGATCAGCACCGCGCGCGCGCCGACCAGATTGTCGAGCGCGTGGCCGATTTCCTCGAACATCTGCGGCGGTGCGGCGTTCAGCCGCTCGGGCCGATTGAGGGTGAGGACGAGGACGTCGCCGTCGCGCTCGGCGCGGATCGTTTCGTAGGTCATCTGGCATTTCCCCTTTGCCTCTCCCTTGAGGGAGAGGATACGCAGACTTGGCAGCTTGCTGCCTAGTCGAAGTTGGTGTGGGTGGGCCAGCCCTCGAAATCGAGAGCGCCGATCGCCCTCTCCGACCAGTTCGGGGTAAACGTTACCCCGTAATGATTGGCCCATGCCGGGGGCATGGGCGGCCCCGAACTCGCTCCGAGAGCGAGCGCTTAATGCCCCTTGGGTGTTTCCATGATCTCGGTCAGCACGCCGCCCATATCCTTTGGGTGCACGAAGAAGATCATCGTGCCATGCGCGCCGATTCGCGGCTCGCCGAGCACCTTGGCGCCCTTCGCCTCGAACCACGCCTTGGCGTCGTGGATATCGGGCACCTCGTAGCAGACATGATGCTGCCCGCCGGCCGGGTTCTTGGCGAGGAACCCGTGGATCGGCGACGCCTCCCCCAGCGGCTCGATCAGCTCGATCTGGGTGTTGGGGGTGTCGACGAAGCACACCTTCACGCCCTGCGCGGGCAAATCGAAGGGTGCGTGGATTTTGGTCGCGCCGAGGACGTCGCGGTACAGTGCGATCGATGCTTCGATCGAGGGCGTCGCGACGCCGATATGGTTGAGGCGGCCGAGTTTCATTCTTCGATCCTCCGCTGTCGGTTTGCCATCGCCGCGCCTTCAATAATGCCTTCGAGGCGGGAAACACGGTCGCGCAATTCGCTATGTGCTTCGGCCAAGCGCACGAGCCGCTCGCTTTGCGCCTGAACCGCTTCTTTCAACGCTCGAACCTCATCCTGCAAAAGCAGGACGCCACGCAGCGCCTTCAGTGCATCGCCGAGCGTGCTCAAGCCTTGCCCGCCACGCCAGTAAGAATGGCATCAACTGCCCGGTTCGCTTGCTCAATCGATGCAATTGCCTGGTTCAAATCGGCTCGAATGCGGGGAACTGCCGCATCGACTTCGCGTGTCAGCGCTGCAAGTGCACGTTCATCGTCACCATCGCCCTGCGCCAGATACTGGCTGGTGGCTTCCCGCACGACATGGCCAACCGACTGTCCATGGCTTGCGGCAAAGGCATCGAGCGCGGCCTTTTGATCGCGGCTGGTGAGGAATGTCACACGTTCGGTCTGCATGGGACGCTCCTTGACATTACAAGGTCATTGTAATGTGAGTTCTGGTACTATTCAAGCTCCCGGAGCCGCTCATGACGCAGCTTATTCTGGGATGCGAGGTGGGGAGAATATTACCTCCTTAAGTTCTTTGAGCGTTGCTCTCGCACCGGCTTGACCAGTATCTCGGCGCATCGCCGCCAGCGTCGCAGCCATAGTCATCTGCGCTTCTTCGCTGCGAAGGTCCTTGTAATGGAAGACCTTTGCGACCGATTGAATCACTTCATCGGACCCGTAGATTGCGATTCTCGCTCAGATTTGGGCCATTGCGGCCAGTGCGGCAACGGCTCTGTCCGATCCAGGCGGGTAGAATGACAGTTCGCCAAGAGACGCGAAGTAGGCCGAATACAGCTCCCACTTGGCCTATCGTTCGAATTGCTCCTTTCAAAGCGGCCCGTCGCATAGGCTTGAAGCGCCCCACCCAGAATAGCGGAGGCCAATCCTACGAAGGCAACCAATAGGCCGTTAAGCATTTCGCTCACAACGGAATATTATCATGCTTCTTCCAAGGGTTCTCCAGCACCTTGCCGCGCAACTTCCGCAACCCCAGTGCCACGCGGCGTCGCGTCGAATGCGGCTGGATCACCTCGTCGATAAAGCCCTTGCTCGCCGCCACGAACGGGTTGGCGAAGCGCGCCTCATATTCCGCCGTCCGCTCGGCAATCTCGTCCGGCGTCTTGCCCCGGAAGATGATCTCGACCGCGCCCTTCGCGCCCATCACCGCGATTTCCGCGGTCGGCCAGGCATAGTTCAGATCGCCGCGCAGATGCTTCGACGCCATCACGTCATACGCGCCGCCATAGGCCTTGCGCGTGATCACGGTGATCTTGGGCACGGTCGCCTCGGCATAGGCGAAGAGCAGTTTCGCGCCGTGCTTGATGATGCCGTTGAGTTCCTGCGCCGTCCCCGGCAGGAAACCCGGCACGTCGACAAAGGTCAAAATCGGAATCTCGAACGCGTCGCAGAAGCGCACGAAACGTGCCGCCTTCTTCGATGAATTGATGTCGAGGCACCCGGCGAGCACCATCGGCTGGTTGGCGACGACGCCCACGGTGCGCCCCTCGATCCGCCCGAAACCGACGATGATGTTGCCCGCATGCGCCGGCTGCACTTCGAAGAAATCGCCCTCGTCGACCGTCTTCCGGATGACTTCGTGCATGTCGTACGGCTGATTGGCATTGGCCGGGATCAGCAGGTCGAGGCTTTCCTCGAGCCGGTCCCACGGGTCCGCCGTCGGGCGCTCGGGAGGGGCATCGCGGTTCGATGCCGGCAGGAAGTCCACGAAGTCGCGGGCCGCGAGCAATGCCTCGATGTCGTCATCGAACGCAACGTCGGCGACCCCCGACTTCGTGGTATGCGTCACAGCTCCCCCGAGTTCCTCCTGCGAGACCATTTCGTTGGTGACGGTCTTCACGACATCGGGGCCGGTGACGAACATATAGCTGCTATCCTTCACCATGAAGATGAAGTCGGTCATGGCCGGGGAATAGACGGCCCCCCCGGCGCAAGGACCCATGATTAACGACAATTGCGGGACAACGCCACTGGCGAGCACGTTGCGCTGAAACACCTCGGCATAGCCGCCGAGCGAGGCGACGCCCTCCTGAATCCGTGCGCCGCCCGAATCGTTGATGCCGATCACGGGCGCGCCGACCTTCATCGCCATGTCCATGATCTTGCAGATTTTCTGGGCGTGGCGTTCGGAAAGCGAGCCGCCGAACACGGTGAAATCCTGGCTGAAGACGAACACCAGCCGGCCGTTGATCGTGCCGGAGCCGGTGACGACGCCGTCACCGGGAATGATCTGATCGGCCATGCCGAAATCGACGCAATTATGCTCGACATACATGTCGAGTTCCTCGAACGATCCCTGATCGAGCAGGATCGTGAGCCGCTCGCGCGCGGTCAGCTTGCCCTTGGCGTGCTGCGCCGCGATCCGCTTCTCGCCCCCGCCCAACCGTGCAGCAGCCCGCTTTGCTTCGAGGCGGTCGACGATCGTTTCCATGGCGCTCCCCTGAGACGGTCAGTCCCCATTCCAAGGAATCGCGCGAAACGCAACCGTGATGCGGATCAGACCTTGACGACGCCCAGGTCGATCAGGCTGCGCGCGCTGTCGACGATCGTCTCTTCGGCCGGACGCGGCACCCAGCCGAGGATTTCGCGGGCGCGATCGGACGGGGTGATGCGCTGCCGCCCGAGTTCGCCGATCACGACGCGGACGGTCGGGTCGAACAGGCTGACCAGCTTGAGCACGACATCGGGCAGACGACGCGTCGGCACCTTGCGCGCTTCGGGGCCGAGCCGGTCGCGCAGCACGGCGGCGACCTCGCGCATCATCATGAACGGCCCCGAGGCGATGAAGCGTTCGCCGTCGATGCCGTCCGCCGTGAGGGCGCGGACATGAAGATCGGCGACATCGCGGACATCGACGACGCCGAAGCCGAAATCGGGGATGCCCGGCAATGATCCGCTCAGCAGCCGGGTGATGATCTGGACGCTGCCCGAGAAATCGGCGCTCAGCACCGGCCCGAGCACGGCGGCGGGATTGATCGAGACATATTCCATGTCGCCGCCTTCGGCCGCCATCCAGTCGCGGGCGGCGCGCTCGGCGATCGTCTTCGATTTGGCATAGGCATGGACGTCGGGCCCGTCGACGTCGGTCCAGTCGGCCTCGCTATAGGTCGCGACCTTCTTGCCGTTGCCATAGGCGATCGCGGCGACCGACGAGGTCATGACGACGCGCGTCACGCCGGCCATCTTGGCGAAGCGCAGCGCCCGCAGCGCGCCGTCGCGTGCGGGCACGATCAGATCGTCCTCGTGTTTCACGGCGCCCGTCGGCAGCGGCGAGGCGACGTGGACGACATGGCTGCACCCCGCCACCGCCTCGGCCCAGCCGCCGTCGCCCAGCAGATCGGCGGCGAAGAAATGGAGCCTGTCGGCCGGGGCCCCGAGCGCCTGACGTACCTCGGCCTCGCGCGCCAGCGAGCGGATCGTGGTGTTGACGCTCCAACCCTCGGCGATCAGCTGGCGGATGATGAAGCCGCCGATATAGCCGCTGCCGCCGGTTACCAGTACCTGCTTGGTCATCGCCGCTCTCCCGATCCTGCGCAAACCAGTTTTATATCGAAACCAATGCGATTCCAAGCGGTTTGGCTTGGCCTTGCGCGCGCGGTGCGCCACTATCGGTGCTGCAGGAGAGCAGGATGACCCAATCGCTATATCCCGTGCCCGAGCCCTGGGCGAAGACCGCGCGCCTCGATGCGGCCGGCTACGAGAAGCTTTATGGTCGCTCGTTGGCCGATCCGGGCAGTTTCTGGCTCGAACAGGCGCGGCGGCTCGATTGGATCAAGCGGCCCGAAATCGCCGGCGACTGGTCGTTCGACGAAGCCGATTTCCACATCCAGTGGTTCGCCGACGGTAGATTGAACGTCACCGCCAACTGCCTCGACCGGCATCTGGCCAAACGCGGCGACCAGATCGCGCTGATCTGGGAGCCCGACATGCCCGAGGAGGAACCGCGCCGCTTCACCTATCGCGAACTCCATGCCGAGGTGTGTCGCTTCGCCAACGTCCTGCGGGCACACGGCGTCTCCAAGGGGGATCGCGTCACCATCTATATGCCGATGATTCCCGAAGCCGCGTTCGCAATCCTCGCCTGCGCGCGGATCGGGGCGATTCATTCGGTGGTGTTCGGCGGCTTTTCGGCCGAGGCGCTCGCGGGCCGGATCACCGATTGCGATTCGAAGCTGGTCGTGACCGCCGACGAGGGCCGACGCGGCGGCAAGAAGGTCCCGCTCAAGGCCGCCGTCGATGCCGCCGCGCATCATGCGCCAGCGCTGCAGCAGGTGATCGTCGTCAAGGCGACCGGGGCCGAGGTGACGATGCGGCCGGGCCGTGACGTCTGGTATCACGAGGCCGCCGCCGATGTGTCCGCCGATTGCCCGCCCGAGCCGATGGGTGCCGAGGACCCGCTGTTCATCCTCTACACCAGCGGCTCGACCGGAAGCCCCAAGGGCGTCCTCCACTCCTCGGGCGGCTATCTGCTGTGGGCGAGCCTGACGCACGAACTCTGCTTCGATTACCGGCCCGGTGATGTCTGGTGGTGCGCCGCCGATATCGGCTGGGTGACGGGTCACAGCTATATTCTCTATGGCCCGCTGGCCAATGGCGCGACCACGCTGATGTACGAAGGCCTGCCCAACTGGCCCGACGCCAGCCGGATCTGGCAGGTGGTCGACCGGCACCAGGTCCACACCCTCTTCACCGCCCCCACCGCGCTGCGCGCGCTGATGAAGGATGGCGACGCTTTCGTCGCCGCGACCGACCGAAGCTCGCTCAAATTGCTCGGGACGGTCGGCGAGCCGATCAATCCCGAGGCGTGGCGCTGGTATCACGACGTGATCGGCGGAGGCCGCTGCCCGATCATCGACACCTGGTGGCAGACCGAGACCGGCGGCGCGATGATCGCGCCCATGCCCGGCGCGACCGCGCTCAAACCCGGCAGCGCGACCCTCCCGCTGCCCGGGGTCGACCCCCAACTCGTCGACGCCGAAGGCCGGGTGCTGACCGGGGCGACCGAGGGCAATCTCGTCATCGCGCGCAGCTGGCCCGGGCAGATGCGGACGGTGTGGAACGATCATGCGCGCTTCTTCCAGACCTATTTCACCACCTATCCCGGCAAATATTTCACCGGCGACGGCTGCCGCCGCGACGCCGATGGCTATTACTGGATCACCGGCCGGGTCGACGACGTGATCAACGTCAGCGGCCACCGGATGGGCACTGCCGAGGTCGAATCGGCGCTGGTCCTGCACCCCAAGGTCGCCGAAGCCGCCGTCGTCGGCATGCCGCACGACATCAAGGGCCAGGGCATCTATGCCTATGTCACGCTCAACGCCGGCGAGCACGCGTCGGAGGCGCTGCGCACCGAGCTGCGCAACTGGGTGCGGATGGAAATCGGCCCGATCGCGACCCCCGACGCGCTGCAGTTCGCGCCCGGCCTGCCCAAGACCCGCTCGGGCAAGATCATGCGCCGCATCCTGCGCAAGATCGCCGAGGGCGACGTCTCGTCCCTCGGCGACACCAGCACGCTCGCCGATCCGGCGGTCGTCGACGATCTGGTGGCCAATCGGGTGATGTAAGGGACGTCTTACATTTCGCTTGCACGTCCCGCGACGTACCGCTATATCGCGGCAACACACTTGGAGAGAGATATTCATGCGCATTGGTGTTTTTGTTCGCCTGACTGCGGCCACGGCCGCGCTCGCTTTGACCGCGCCGGCCCTCGCCAGGGACGGCGATGCCCCCGCCCCCCGCTATGGGACCTTCGGTATCGATCTGAACGCCAAGGACGCGTCGGCCAAGCCCGGCGACGATTTCTGGACCTATGCCAATGGCGGTTGGTCGAAGCGCACCGAGATTCCTGCCGACAAGGCATCGGTGGGCTATGCCAATGTGCTGACCGACGAGGCCGAGGCCAATGTCCGGCTGATCCTCAACGACATGGCGACCAATCCCGCCAAATACGGCGCCACCGGCAAACAGGTCGGCGATTTCTATGCGACCTGGATGGACGAGGCGGGCATCGAGGCCAAGGGCACCGCGCCATTGAAACCCTATCTCGCCAGAATCGCTGCGGTCAGCGACCTGACCGGGCTGCAGACGCTGTTCGCCAGCGTCGGCTATGAATCGCCGGTCGGCATCGGCATCATCCCCGATCTCGCCGATCCGACGCGCTACACCGCCGCCGCCGGCCAGGGTGGCCTCGGCATGCCGCGCGACTATTATCTGCTCCCGGGCGAGAAATATGACGGCTACCGCAAGGCCTATCGCGCCTATATCCAGAAGATGCAGGAACTCGCGGGCATCGCCGATGCCGGCGCCAAGGCCGATGCGATCTTCGCGCTCGAAACCGCGATGGCCAAGGATCAATGGTCGCCCGAGCAGAGCCGCGACATCGCCAAGCTCAACGATCCGGAGGACATTGCCGGGCTCGAGAAGAAGGCACCCGAATTCGATTGGGCGCTGATGCTCAAGACCGCCGGGGTGGACAAGTCGCCGACGATCCTGATGACCCAGAACACCGCGCTCGCGGCGATGGGCAAGATCATGGTCGCGACCCCGTTGCAGACCTGGAAGGACTATCTCGCCTTCCACTTCATCAGCGACAACGCCGCCTATCTGCCCAAGGCGTTCGATACCGCCCGGTTCGATTTCTACTCGAAGACGCTCTCCGGTGTGGAGACGCAGCGCGATCGCTGGAAGCGCGGCGTCCAGCTGACCAACGGCGCGCTCGGCGAGGCGGTCGGGCAGCTCTATGTCGACAAATATTTCCCGGCATCGGCGCAGGCGAAGATGGCCGAGCTGATCGAAAATCTGCGCGGCGCCTATCAGGACCGGATCAGCAAATCGACCTGGATGGACGAAGCCACCCGCAAGGCCGCGCTCGTCAAGCTCGCGGCGTTCGAACCGCGCATCGGCCACCCCGACAAATATATCGATTACACCAAGTTCAATGTCGTCCGGGGCGACATGATCGGCAACATGATGCGCTCGGCCGAATTCCAGCACGCGCTCGAGCTCGAGCGCTTCGCCAAGCCGGTCGATCGCAGCCTGTGGAACATGACGCCGCAGACGGTGAACGCCTATTACAACCCGCTCGCCAACCAGATCACCTTCCCGGCCGCGATCCTGCAGCCGCCCTATTTCGATCCCAACGCCGATGCCGCGGTGAATTACGGCGCGATCGGCGCGATCATCGGCCATGAAATGGGCCATGGCTTCGACGATCAGGGCAGCCTGTTCGGCCCGACCGGCAAGTTCGAGAATTGGTGGACGCCCGAAGCCAAGAAGGCGTTTGCCGAACGCACCGCTGCGCTCGCCGCGCAATATGACGGCTATGAGCCGCTGCCCGGCACCAAGGTCAACGGCAAGCTCACGCTCGGCGAGAATATCGGCGATCTCGGCGGGATCGAGGCGGCATATGGCGCCTATCAGCGCTATCAGGCGGTGCACGGCAAGGCGCCGGTGATCGACGGGCTGACCGGGGACCAGCGCTTCTTCCTCGCCTATGCCCAGGCCTGGCAGACCAAGTTGCGCGAGGGCGCGGCGCGGGCACGGTTGCTCACCGATCCGCACAGCCCGCCCTATTACCGCGTCAACGGCATCGTCCGCAACGTCGATGCCTGGTACAGCGCGTTCAACGTCACCCCCGATAGCAAGCTCTATCTGCCGCCCGAGAAGCGCGTGCATATCTGGTAATTGCGACCATGATCGCCCATGCTGCGCGCCATAACGATGGAGAGGCAGCATGGGCGACCTGCAGATCACGCCGCTGGCCGCGCAGTGCGGCGCCGAAATCACCGGCATCGACGTACGGACGATCGACGATCGGGAACTGGCGACGATTCGTCAGGCGCTCGCCGACACCGGGGTCGTCATGCTCCGCGATCAGCAGCTGACGCCCGAGGATCACATCGCCTTCGCGCGGCGCTGGGGCGAGATCGACGTCAACAATTACTTCCCGGCCAACGGCGGCCATCCCGAGATCGCCGAGGTCCGCAAGGCCGAGACGCAGTTCGTCAACATCGGCGGCGGCTGGCACACTGATCACAGCTATGATCCGGTGCCCGCCATGGGATCGATCCTCGTCGCCCGCGAACTGCCGCCGGTAGGCGGCGACACGCTGTTCGCCCATCTCGGCGCGGCCTATGATTCGCTGTCCGACGGCTTGAAGGCGACGCTGTCAGGCTTGCGCGCGGTGCACAGCGCCGATCACATCTATGGCCCCGACGGCGTCTATGCCAAGACCGATCAGGCCGCCGACCTGAAGGGCCAAGACATCCGCGCCAACGCGGTCCATCCGGCGGTGATTCGCCACCCGGTGAGCGGGCGCAAGATCCTCTACGTCAATCCCGCCTTCACGCTCCATTTCGAAGGCTGGACCCGCGAGGAAAGCCAGCCGCTGCTGCAATATCTCTATTCGGTCGCGATGCGCGAGGAATTCCAGTGCCGGTTGCAATGGGCGCCGGGCTCGGTCGCGGTGTGGGACAATCGGTCCACCTGGCATTTTGCGGTGAACGATTACCATGGGCACAAGAGGCTGATGCACCGGATCACGATTTCGGGGGTGGCGCTCGACTGAGTGCCAATTGCGCGAAAATGGCGCAAACGCCTCGTGAAGGCGCCCCCGCGAAGCGATAGGATGGCCAGCGGCCAAACCGATCGGGAGCGCCGCCATGTCGAACATGTATGCCCGAATCCGTCGCGACTTCGCCAACGACAAGCCCGGCGGCAAGCTGTGCGCCGAACGCCTCCTCAAGATCCGAGACCGGCTGGAACCGCTGCGCAAGCGCAAATGCGACAGTTCGCTGCTGCTCGCCACGTGGAATATTCGCGATTTCGATTCGAACAAATTCGGCTTCGGGCCGCGCCGGACCGAGAGCTTCTATTACATCGCCGAGATCATTTCGGCCTTCGATCTCGTCGCGATCCAGGAGGTCAACCGCGATCTGAGCGCGCTGCGCCGGGTGATGGCGATCCTGGGCCGCGAATGGGATTATATCGCCACCGACACGACCGAAGGTAGCGGCGGCAACAGCGAGCGTATGGCCTTCGTCTACAACACCGAAAAGGTCTGGTTCCGCAAGATCGCCGGCGAAATCGTGCTGCCCGACGGCCAGCAGATCGTCGCGCGCAAGAAGGTGAAGACGCCAAAGGACCAGCCGGCCGGCACACCCGCCACGACCGAAGACAAGCAACTGCAATTCGCGCGCAGCCCATTCCTCGTCGCATTCCAGTCGGGCTGGTTCCATTTCAGCCTGTGCACCGCGCATCTCTATTACGGCGCCGCCTCGGGGGCTGCGCTCGACCAGCGGATCGAGGAGATCAAGGCGCTCGTCAAATTCTTCGCGCGGCGCCAGGACGAGGCGAGCAAGCAGGAGCGCGACAGCCTGGGGGCAGTCGAAAACTATATCGTCCTCGGCGATTTCAACGTCGTCAGCCCCGAGCATGAGACGATGAAGGCGCTCAAGAGCAATGGCTTTGTGGTGCCGCCGGCGATCGACGGCAAGAAAGTGCGCAAGCTCGGCGATCATTTCTACGATCAGATCGCCGTCCGGGTGAAGGATGATCGGTTCGAGGTGCTCGGCGGCGGTATCGTCCACATCTTCGACGACGTGTTCACCGATGACGATCTGCCGCTCTACGCCGATGCCCTGCCGAAAAACGATCTCGAGGCCGACGCCACGGCCAAGGCCACGACGCCCGCGGCGATCTACAAGAAATGGCGGACCTTCCAGATGTCGGACCATCACCCGCTCTGGATCGAGATCGCGACCGATTTCAGCACGCAATATCTGACGGCGATCGCCCGGGGCGAAAAGGATACGCCCAAGACCCCCGGCTGACCCGAGGCTATTTCATCAATACCAGCTCCTCGGCCATCGTCGGGTGGAGCGCGATCGTCTGGTCGAACGCGTCCTTGGTCAGCCCGGCCTTCACCGCGACCGCCGCCGCCTGGATGATCTCGCCCGATTCGGGGCCGATCATGTGCAGCCCGACCACCCGGTTGGTGGCCGCATCGCACACCATCTTGTAGAGCGCGCGTTCGTTGCGGCCCGCGAGGACATTCTTCATCGGCCGGAAATCGGAGGTGTAGACGCGCACCGATCCGAATTTCTGCTTGGCCTGCCCCTCGGTGAGGCCGACTGCGCCGATCGGCGGGTGGCTGAAGACGGCGCTGGGGATGCAGCCATAATCGACTCGCGTCGGCTTGCCGCCGAACACCGTGTCGGCAAAGGCCTGTCCCTCGCGAATCGCCACCGGGGTCAGCTGCACCCGATTGGTGACGTCGCCGACCGCATAGATGCTCGGCACGCTCGACTGATTGTCGTCATCGACCTTGATCGCCCCCTTGTCGATCGCGACCCCGGCTTCCTCGAGCCCGAGCCCCTCGATATTGGGCACCCGCCCGGTCGCGAACATCACGCAATCGACGGTGATCGGCTCGCCGCTGGTGAAGGCGACCAGCAGGCTGCCGTCGGCCTGCTTGGTGATCGAGTTGAAGACGGTGTTGAAGCGGAACTGGATGCCCTTGCCCATCGAGATCTGGAGCAGCCGGTCCCTGATCTGCTCGTCATAGCCGCGCAGGATCGCGTCGCTGCGATTGACGACCGTCACGACGCTGCCGAATTCATGGAAGATGCCCGCGAATTCATTGGCGATATAGCCCGCCCCGGCGATCAGCACGCGTTTGGGCAAGGCGGGGAGGTGGAACACCTCGTTCGAGGTGATGGCGTGCTCGCTGCCGGGGAAACGCAGCAGTTGCGGGGTCGCGCCGGTGGCGATCAGGATGCGGCCCGCCGTCACCGTCCTGCCGCTGCCCAGGCGGATCTCGTTCGGCCCGGCCACTTCGGCACGCTCTAGGATCACCTCGACCTTATGGCTGTCGAGCGTCGTCGTGTACGCCGCGTTAAGCCGATCGACCTCGGCAAGGACGTTGTCGCGCAGCCGCGGCCAATCGAACGCGCAATCGGGCACGTCCCAGCCGAAGCGGCGGGCATCGGCGAGATCCTCGGCGAAGTGCGCGCCATAGACAAGCAGCTTCTTGGGCACGCAACCGCGGATGACGCAGGTGCCGCCGACCCGAAACTCCTCGGCGATCGCCACTTTCGCGCCGTGCGCCGACGAGACGCGCGCCGCGCGAACCCCGCCCGAGCCAGCGCCGATGACGAATAGATCGTAGTCATAGTCAGCCATAATCGATTCCCCAAGACCGTTCGGGCCGAGCTTGTCGAAGCGCCGTTCTTCTTTTTCCGGCGTTCCGCAGAAGAAGGACGGCCCGCTTCGACTGCCTGCCCGCAGCAGGCGCTCAGGACAGGCTTCGCCAAGCTCAGGGCGAACGGTCTATATGTTGATGCGTTATCCAAGCGCCCGCTTGATCAGATCGGTGGTCGAGGGATCGAAGTCCAGCCCGCCGCTCGCCGCGGCCTTGGCCATTTCCTTGCCGAGCTCGACCCCGAACTGGTCGAACGGGTTGATCCCGAGCAGCACTGCATTGGCGAAGGTGCGCTGTTCGTAAAAGGCGATCAGCGCGCCGAGCGCGTGGGCATCGAGATGATCGATCAGGATCGTCGCGCTCGGCCGGTCGCCGGGATAGGCGCGCGCGGGATCGGCGTCGTTGGCGCGCCCCGCCATCAGCGCCGCGCCCTGCGCGAAGCAGTTGAGCAGCAATTGGCGGTGATGCTCTTCGGACAGCGCGTCGCCGGGCTCGGCGACCGCGATGAATTCGACCGGGATCAGCTGGGTGCCCTGATGGAGCAATTGGAACACCGCATGCTGCGCATCGGTGCCGACCCCGCCCCAGGTCACCGGCGCGGTCGGGCGACCGACCGGCGCGCCGCCGATGCCAACGCTTTTGCCGTTCGATTCCATCTCGAGCTGCTGGAGATAGCTCGGCAGCAGCCGAAGCCGCTCGTCATAGGCGAACGCCGCGCGCGTCTGGCAGCCGCGCACCTGCGTGTAATAGAGATCGGCAAAGGCGGCGAGGACGGGCGCGTTCTCGTGGAGCGCGGCGAGGCGGAAATGCCGGTCCATCTCGGCGGCGCCATCGAGCAGGTCCTCGAAATTGTCCCATCCCAGCGCCAGCGCCGCCGGAAAGCCGATCGACGACCACAAGGAATAACGCCCGCCGACGCTTTCGGCGAAGGGCAGCACCCGCGTCTCGTCGATCCCCCAGTCGACCGCGCGCTCGGGCGCGGCGGTCAGCGCGATCACGCGGCCATGGGGGTCCTCGCTGCCGCCCTCGCGCATCCAGGCGAGCGCGCTCTGCGCGTTGAGCAGCGTCTCGGTGGTGGTGAAGGTCTTCGAGGCAATCACCAGAAGCGTCGCCGAGGGATCGAACCGCGCAAACACCTCCTCGAGCGCACAACCATCGATGTTCGAGACGATCGCGACATCATAGCGGCGATCGTCGCGGCCCAGCGCGTCGATCAGCAGATCGGGGCCGAGCGCCGAGCCGCCGATGCCGATATGGAGGATATGGCTGATCGTCCCGAGCGCGCCTGCCTCGATAGCGTCGATCAGCGCGCGCATCCGGGCATGCAGCACCGCCGCCCGCGCGACCGCCTCCTCGCTGCCCTCGCCGCGCTCGGCAGGGTGCTCGGCCGCGCGGCCTTCGGTGGCGTTGATCTCGGCGCCGGCGAACAGCGCCGCGCGCTTGCCGGCCAGATCGCGGGTCCTGGCCAGCGCCTCGAACGCCGCGACCGCCTCGGCCGTCAGATGCGTCTTCGACCAGTCGAAATGGAGCCCGGCGACATCGATGCTGAACCGCGCGAGCCGATCACTGTCCTCGGCAAACAGCGAGTCGAGCCGGCGTGCCGGGAGCGCTTCGATCGCGCGCCAATCGGATGAAGACATGGCAGAGCTTCCTGCAAGGGGACGTGAACGCGTTGCTCTATCGTGCCATCGGGATGCCCGCCACCCGAAACGGGCTGCTTGACGCCGCTTTCGCGTGACCGCAAAGCCGCACGATGGTCGATACCGCCCCCCCCACGCCTACCCCCGCGCCCGGCCCCGCCGCCGCTGCGGCCAAGCCGCGATCCGAAACGCGCGAGACGATCTCGTTTCTGATCAAGCTGGTGATCATCGTCGCGATCTTCCGCAGCTTCCTGTTCTCGCCGTTCAACATCCCGTCCGAATCGATGCTGCCCCGGCTCTACATCGGCGACTATCTGTTCATCTCGAAGTGGAATTACGGCTTTTCGCGCTACAGTCTGCCGTTCAGCCTGCCCCTGATCCCCGGGCAGATCTTCGCGCATCTCCCCGAACGCGGCGACGTCGTGGTGTTCAAGGCCCCCCCGGGCAACAAGGAAGACTATATCAAGCGGGTGATCGGCCTGCCCGGCGATGTGATCCAGATGCGCGCCGGCCAGGTCATCCTGAACGGGGTGCCGGTTCCCAAGCAGCGGATCGCCGATTTCACGATTCCCGTCACGCCGAACTATCAGTGCACGCCCGACTATCAGGACGTCGATGCCAGGGGGCAGCCGATCTGTCGCTATCGCCAGTATCGCGAGACGCTGCCCGGCGGACGCAGCTACAACGTCCTCGATCGCGGCGAGACCGTCGCCGACGATACCGGTACCTTCTCGGTCCCCGCCGGGCATCTCTTCATGATGGGCGACAATCGAGACGACAGCGCCGACAGCCGCTTCCCGCAGATCGAGGGCCAGGGGATCGGCTTCGTGCCGGTCGAAAATCTCGAGGGCAAGGCCGTGCTGATGTTCTTCTCGACCGATGGCACCGCCTCGTGGTTCCTGCCGTGGACGTGGGTCACCGCGACGCGCTGGCACCGCATCGGGAGCGGCTTTTGACGCAGACGCCGCTCGCCCGCTGGATCGAGCAGACGCTCGGCCAGGCGGCGGGCGATCTGGCGCTGTACGAACGCGCGCTGACGCATGGCAGCCAGGCGGCGGCAAATTACGAGCGGCTCGAGTTTCTCGGCGACCGCATCCTGGGGCTGGTGATCGCCGAATGGCTGTTCGCGCTGTTCCCCGACGAGCCCGAGGGGCAATTGTCGAAGCGATTGAACGCGCTCGTGACGGGCGCGGTCTGCGCGCGCGTCGCGCGGACGATCGGCGTGCCGCCCTATCTCCGGCTCGGCAAGCAGGCGCGCGACGATGGCGCGTCGGACAGCGACAATGTGCTTGGCGATGTCGTCGAGGCGCTGATCGGCGCGCTCTATCTCGACCACGGGCTCGACGCCGCCCGCGCCGCGGTGCGCGCGCTGTGGGGTGACATCGTCGAGCAGCAGCCACGCGCGCCCCAGCATCCCAAATCGGCGCTCCAGGAATGGGCCGCCGCGCACAACCGGCGCCCGCCCGATTATGCGATCATCGACCGGTCAGGTCCCCAGCACGCGCCGGTCTTCACGGTGCGCGTCGGCATCGGCCAGCTCGCCGAAGCGACCGCCTCGGGCACCTCCAAACAGGAGGCCGAGACCGCGGCGGCGGCGGCGCTGCTGGCGCAACTGGAGGGGTGATATTGGCAAAGGGAAATGAACAGTGCTTCGACAAGCTCGGCACGAACGGGGAATGATGGTTACGGAGGCAACGCAATCCTGCGGCCTGATCGCCGTCGTCGGCGCGCCCAATGCGGGCAAGTCGACGCTCGTCAACGCGCTCGTTGGGCAGAAGGTCGCGATCGTCAGCCCCAAGGCGCAAACGACGCGCACGCGGCTGATGGGGGTCGCGATCGAGGGCACGACCCAGATCCTGCTGGTCGACACGCCGGGCATCTTCGAGCCCAAGCGCCGGCTCGATCGGGCGATGGTCGCCGCCGCGTGGAGCGGGGCCGAGGGCGCCGACGTGATCGCGCTGGTGGTCGATGGCAAGGGCGGGATCGGCCCCAAGGTGATGGCGATCGCCGAAGGGCTCAAGCACCGCCGCGAACCCAAATATCTGATCCTCAACAAGGTCGACATCGCCGAGAAGGAACGGCTTCTCGGCCATGCCAAGCGCCTGAACGATGCGGTGCCGTTCGCGGAAATCTTCTTCGTCAGCGCCGCGACCGGCGATGGCCTGCCCGAACTCAAGGCCGCCTTCGCCAGGGCGATGCCCGAGGGCCCGTGGCATTTTCCCGAAGACCAGGTCTCCGACGCGACCGAGCGCATGCTCGCCGCCGAAGTCACCCGCGAGCAGCTCTATCTCCAGCTCCACGCCGAACTCCCCTATGCGAGCGCGGTCGAGACCGAGCAATATAAGGAGCGCGAGGACGGCTCGGTCGAGATCCACCAGCAGATCCTCGTCGCGCGCACCACCCAGCGCGCGATCGTGCTCGGCAAGGGCGGCAGCCGCATCAAGGAAATCGGCGCGCGCGCGCGCGCCGAGCTGTCGAGCCTGATGGGGCGTCCGGTGCATCTTTATCTTCACGTGAAGGTAAAGGAAAACTGGGATGATGATCGCGGGGTTTACCGCGACATGGGGCTGGACTGGGTGGAATGACTAGAACCGTCAAGGCGGCACTGGTGCAGGCGGCGCCGGTGCCGCTGTGCATCGATTATGGCATCGAGAAACTGGTCGAGCATATAGCTGACGCGGTCGATATCGGCGCGCAGGTGGTGGCGCTCGGCGAGACTTTTCTCGGCGGCTATCCGCTCTGGCTCGACGAGGCGCCGAACGCGGCGATCTGGGACCATCGCGGTACCCAGACGCTCCACGCAATCCTGCTCGACCAGGCGATTCGCGGCGACGATCCGCGGCTGGCGCCGATCCAGGCGCTGGTCGACGCTTCGGGGGCGCTGGTCAGCGTCGGCGCGCACGAACGCGTGCGATCGACGATCACCAATACCCAATATATCTTCCGCCCCGGCCGGCCGCCGCTGCGCCACCGCAAGCTGGTGCCGACGCACGGCGAGCGGATGATCTGGGGCCGCGGCGACGGATCGACGCTCGGCGTCCACGAGGCCGATTGGGGCAATCTCGGCCAGCTGATCTGCTGGGAGCATTGGATGCCGCTGGTCCGCGCAACGATGCACCACGCCGGCGAGGCCGTCCATGTCGCCGCCTGGCCGACGGTCCGCGAGGTCCATCTGCTCGCCTCGCGCCATTATGCGTTCGAGGGGCGCTGCTTCGTGCTCGCGGCCGGGACGATCCAGCACCGCGCCGACTTGCTGGAGGGGCTCGATCGCGTCGGCGGCGATGCCGATGCGCGCGATCTGCTGATGGGCATGCCCGACGGCCAGCTCCAGTTCGGCGGCAGCGCGATCATCGGTCCCGATGGCGGGGTGATCGTGGAAGCCGGGCCCGATGCCGATCTGCTGATCACCGATCTCGACCTGATGGCGATCGGCCGCGGGCTGACCTCGCTCGATTCGGACGGCCATTATGCGCGGCCCGACGTCTTCGAACTGCGGGTCGACCGGCGCGCGAAGCTCGGCGTCGCCGATGCCGACGACGCGTTGCCGCCGCCGCTCTAGACTCGTTTTCAATTTGATTGGATCCGCTATCCCCGTTCGGGCTGCGCTTGTCGAAGCCGGTCCTGGGACAAACGGCTCTCGAGGGTGCTTCAACCTGAATGAAATCGGGTCTGAGCGAGCAGCGACTCGACCCAGGCTGGGACCAGCTCGCTCGCCGGCCCGAGCCGCGTTTCATCGAAGGACCGGCTCCCCGCCGATCGCTCGAGATTGAGTTCGAGCGTCTGCGCACCGAAATGGCGGGCCAGTTCGACGAAGCCTGCAGCCGGATAGACCGCGCCCGAGGTGCCGATCGACACGAACAGATCGGCGCGCGCGAGTGCCGCCTCGATCAGCGCCATCTGATAGGGAATCTCGCCGAAGAAGACGATGTCGGGCCGGAGCGCCGGCGCGTCGCAAGCGCCGCAGCGCGAGCCCGGTGGCAGCGACCCGCGCCATGGCTGCCGCGCGCCGCACGCCGCGCAGAGCGCCGAGTCGAGCGCGCCGTGCATGTGCAGCAACCGCGTCGCCCCGGCGCGTTCGTGGAGATCATCGACATTCTGCGTGACGATCAGCAGCGCGCCGGGCCACGCCGCTTCGAGCCGGGCCAGCGCCCGATGCGCCGCGTTGGGGACGACCGTGGCGAGCGCGGCGCGGCGCAGATCATAGAAACGGTGGACGAGCGCTGCGTCGCGCGCGAGCGCTTGAGGGGTGCAGACATCCTCGACTCGGTGCCCCTCCCACAGCCCGCCGGGACCGCGAAAGGTGGCGATCCCGCTCTCCGCCGAAATCCCGGCGCCGGTGAGGATGACGATCGACCCTGCCTCGCTCATCCCCTCAGGCTAGGGGCCGGGTCGCCGTCGAGCAATGCTCCCGCGCGATCAAACCCGCCGCGCGAGCACCTTTTTGAGCCGGTCGTGCGCCGATTTCTTGATCTGGCAGATGCGCGCGGGGCCCACCCCGAGCACCTGGCCGATCTCCTCAAGATTGAGTTCCTCGACATAATAGAGCTGGATCACCTGTGCCTCGCGCTCGGGGAGCGCGCTGATCGCCGCGACCAGCGCCGCCTTGAGATCGGCCTCGACGAGCTGCTCGAAGGCATCGGGATCGTCGCTCGCAAACCACGGCAGGTCGTCCGAATAGACGTCGTCGATCGGCTCGAAGCGAACCGGTTCGGCGGCGGCATAGTCGATCCGCAATTTTTCCATGCTGACGCCGAGCCGGTCGGCGACCGCTGCATCGTCGGGCCGGGTGCCGGTTTCATCGGTCAGCGCGGCGACGGCACGCTGATACGCCCGCCGCCGTTGCATCGCCCCGCGCGTCAGCGTCGCCTGCCGCCGCAGTTCGTCGATCATCGCGCCGCGCACCCGGGTGAGCAGATACTGCTCGAACGTCACCGCGCCGCGATCCTCGAACGCGCTCGCTGCCTCGATCAGCGCAACAAGGCCGATCTGGACGAGATCCTCGATCTCGACCGCACTGCTCATGCTGCCATGGATGTGCCACGCTACCCGGCGGACCAGCGGCAGATGCTTGCGCGCGAGCGCGGCGATCTGGCCCGGCTGCTGCGGCGTCGGCTGATAGGTCAGCGGCGCCGCATCGGCAAAGGCGGCGGCAAGCGGCTGCGCGCTCATGCCGCGAGCGCTCCCGGCGCGCCGATCACCGCGACGACCTCGACCGATTTGTCCTCGGGCACCTCGAAGAAGCTCATCACGGGTGTATCGGGCATGCAGGTCTTGACCAGTTTGCGGATCGCGAGCCGGATCGCCGGCTGGACGACGAGCGCGAACGGCTTGGCCTCGGCGACCAGGGGTTGCGCCGCGCGCTGGAGCGCCTCGACGATGCGACGGCCGAGATCGGGTTCGATCGTGTGCCGGCGCGACGGATCGGCGCGCACCGCCTGGCCCAGCAGCCCTTCGAGCTGACCTTCGAGCGTCATCACCCGCAGCGGCTCGCGCACGCCGCACAATTTCTGGATGATCAACGGCCCGAGATCGGGACGGATCAATTCGATGATCTCTTCGGCATCGAGCGTCTTCTGCGCGGCGACCGCGATCGCGGCTGCAATGCGGCGGAACTCCTTGAGCGCGATGCCCTCGGCGAGCAGCCCGCGCAGCACCTGTGTCAGCGTGGTCAGCGGCAGCGGCGTCGGGCTCAATGCGGCGACGAGATTGGCGGCGCGCTCCTTGAGCTGGTCGAGCAGGTTCTGGACTTCGTCGGGGCCGAGCAGTTCGGCGGCATTGCTGCCGAGCAGATGGTTGAGATGGGTGGCAACGACGGTCCCGGGATCGACGACGAGGAAGCCCGCCCCGGTCGCGGCATCGGCATCGCTGGGGGTGATCCAGGTCGCGTCGAGCCCGAAGGTCGGGTCCTTGGCCGCCTTGCCGGCGAGCGTGCCCACCGCCTGGCCGGTATCGAGCGCGAGCATCTCGTCGGGCGAGACGACATCCTCGCCCATCACCACCCCGCCGACGACGATTCGATAGGTGTAGGGGGCGAGATTGATGTCGTCGCGCACGCGCACCTGCGGGACGACGAACCCGAGTTCCTTCGACAACTGACGCCGGACCCCGGTGATCCGCCCCATCAGCGGGCTGCCGCGACGCTCGTCGACGAGCGGCACCAGCCCATAGCCGATGTCGAGATTGACCTGGATCGTGTCGGCGACTTCCTCCCAGGTGATCCGCGAGGGATCGACCGGCGCCTCGATCGCCGCCGGGGCAATTACCGGGCGGCGCGCGGCTTCGCGCATCCGCCAGGCGGCATAGCCGGCGGCGGCGGCAGCGGGCAGGATGATCAGATGCGGCATCCCCGGCATCACCCCGAGCAGCGCGAGGATCGCCGCGACCGGGGTCCAGGTCTTGGCCGAACCGAACTGGCTGCCGATCTGGCCCGCCAGATCTTGCGACGAGGTGACGCGGGTGACGATCGTCGCGGCGGCGATCGACAGCATCAGCGATGGAATCTGGGCGACCAGCGCGTCGCCGATCGCGAGCAGCACATAATTATGCGCGGCGTCGCCGATAGTCATGCCGTGGCTGACCGGGCCGAGGATCAGACCGCCGACGATGTTGGCGGCAAGAATCAGCAGGCCGGCAACCGCATCGCCCTTCACGAATTTCGACGAACCGTCCATCGATCCGTAGAAATCGGCTTCGGTGGCGACGTCGACGCGGCGGGTCTTGGCTTCGTCGGGGGTGATCAGCCCGGCATTGAGATCGGCATCGATCGCCATCTGCTTGCCGGGCAGCGCGTCGAGCGTGAACCGCGCCGACACTTCGGAGACGCGGCCCGCGCCCTTGGTCACGACGATCATGTTGATGATCACGAGAATCGCGAAGACGAACAGGCCGACGACATAATCGCCGCCGATCAGGAAGGTACCGAACGCCTCGATGACATGGCCGGCGGCGCCTTCGCCCTCATGCCCGTGGACCAGCACGACGCGGGTCGAGGCGACGTTCAGCGACAGGCGGAACAAGGTCGCGAACAGCAACACGCTCGGGAAAGCCGAGAAATCGAGCGGCTTCTGCGCATTGAGCGCGACCATCAGCACCGCGAGGCTGATCGTGATGTTCATGATGAAGAAGATGTCGAGCATCGCCGCCGGGATCGGCACGACCATCAGCACCACCAGCAACAGGATCGCCACCGGCAGGGCGGCGGTACGGACGAGCGACCCGAGGTCGCGGCGCGGAGCGGCCATCGCGGTCATCGCTTAACCGCCCATGCTCGCGAGCATCATATAGGCGAGCCGGGCATTGTCCGGCGTCGGGCGCAGCACCGTCTCGGCGCGTCGCGCGCCGCCGTTGAGCTGGTCGAGCGTCGCCTGTGCCCAGTGGGTCGCGCCGCTCTGGCTCTCGCCATTGCCGGGAATGATCTCGGTATCGGTCGCGGTGCCGGGATCGAGCTTCGCCGAGGCGAGCCCGGTCGCGCCGACATCGGCGGCACCCTTGTCGAGCTTGGCGGCGAAGCGCTGGTAGATGTCGGCGATCGTCCGCGGCTGGCCATTGCCGGCATAGAAGATGTTGCGATTGGCGTTGGCGGCCGCCGGGAACAGCGCCGCGCCGATCTTGTTGGGATTGCTGTCGAGCTGGCGAAGGAAGCTGCGCGCGCCGCCCAGGCCGAGGAAATGGGCCATGTAAAGATCGGTGCCGGTGGCGGTGCGGCCGAGCGACCCTTCGATCGCTGCCTTGTTGTCGGCGGCATGTTCGGCGGCCATCAGCGACGCCGCCTCGGGATCGTTGCGCAGCGCGAGGATTGCCTGGCGGGTGCCGGCATCGGCCACCGTCAGCTTGCCGCCGGCGCCCTGCTGGATGCTGTCGGCAGCCCAGCCGAGCCCGTGCTCGGCGCCGTGCTTCTTGACGACCGCGAGCCAGCTCTGGTCGATGAACTGGTACAGCCCCGATGCGCTCGACGTGCCCGCGCGCGCATTGGCGTTGAGGCCGCTTTCGACCTGCGCCTGACCAAGCAGATAATTGAAATCAATGCCCGTCTTCGCGGATGCCAGCGCGATCGCCGACTGCACCGCGCCTGCGCGGCTGGCGACCGGATTGACGTTGATCGATCCCATAGTGATCCTACCCCTGTTGCAGGGACAAGATCAGCAAAGATCGTGCCAGTTATCGGGCCGACGCGCGATCGCGCGCCCGCGCCAGCCGATCAGGCGTAGGCGTTGGCAGGCTGGCGGCTGCCATAGCCGCCGCTGTCGCCGGTGAGCTGCTGCAGGCGGCGGCGGACATTGGCACTCATCAGATTGACGTAGATCCGGCAGGTTTCGTTGAGCCGGTGCGCCTCTTCGGCGAGCAGCCGGACATCGGCCGAGGGCGGTCCGTCGTCGCTGGCGGCAACCGCGTCGATGCTGAGCAATTTGGCGCGGGTCGCGGCTTCGAGCGCGGCGACGTCGCTCGATTTGAGCGCGGCGATTTCGGCATGGAGCGCCTCGATCACACGCACCAGGGCGTCACGACGGGTCATGCGGGCTCCAGTTCAGCTTGAGGGCGATGAGACGGTCGGCGATCGATTCGGGCGTGATCGGATAATGGCCACTGGCGATCGCCTGCTTGATCCGCGCGACGCGCTCGGCGTCGACCGGCGGGCTGGTCGCCAGATCGGCGACGACCGCGGCAAGCGCCGACGCAGCCACGCCTGCCGGCTCGGCCACCGCGCTTCGCGGCGCCTTGATGGCCGCGACGGCACCGACCGGCGCCAGGCGCTGATCGTTCGCTCTTACCGTCTTGGGGCCTAAGGGATCCACCATGTCTCCACCTTCGTGTTCAGCACACGAAGAAGGAAACGACCGGCCCCGGCGAAGCTTTAGAAAAAATTATTGGGTGTAACCGGGCAGGGTTGCGCGGCCGGAGTCGACCGCGATCGCCTGGATCGGTTTCTTCACGCCATCGACATTGACGAGAAAGCGACCGCCCGGGGCGGCCTCGCTCATGGCGATGCCTTCACGGGTGATCGAAAAGCCCGGCGCGCCCGCCTCGACCGTGACCGGATCGCCGCGCTTGATGACGACGGGCAGCTTCTCGACGGCGGCAGCGGCGACCGTTTCGGGGCGCGGCGCGACCGGCGTGGGTGCGACGAGCACCGGCACATAGATCTTCCACGCCGGCGACTGGCACGTCACCACGACCGAATCGTGATTGGCGGCGCGCCACGACAGCGCCACCATCTGGCACGGCGCGAGCTTGAGGCGCTTGTCGATCGCGGTCCGCGGCCCCCCCTCGGCGCCGATCGGCTGGCCCGTGAACGTCGCGACGGCAGTATCGAGCTGGGTGACATCCTGGAAGCCGGTCTGGGCCAGGGCGGGCGTCGCCACCAGCATCGAGCACAGGAACAAGCGGATCATCATCGTCTCCTTCAACAGGACAAGGGGGTCGAATGCGAAGCGGCAAGGCCGCGTTGCCGGGCGGCAAATCATGGCCGGTCTCCGGCCCGGTCTCCGACATAGCCGATCGTCAGCATCACCCGGCGGCCCGGCCGGCCGGCATCACCGGCGGCCGCGCGGATCGCGATCCGATCCCCCGGCACCGCACCGGCGGCGGCAAGCGCCACCGCGACCGCGCGCGCCCTATCGATCGCAAGCACCGCGCCGCTGCCCGAGGCACGGTCGACGTCGATCGTCGACCGATCGACCGATCCCGCGATCTCGAGGATCACGCGCGGATCGCCCGTCGCGTCGCGCGCCCAGCCGATCAGCGCTTCGGGCGATCGCGGCAGCATGCTCGATCCGGGCGCGAAGCCCTCGACCGAGGCGGCCCCGACGGGCATCGGATCGGGCCTGATGTCACGCGCGACATCGGCCGACGGCGCGGTCGCCGTCACGCCGAAGCCGGCGCGAAGGCCATCGGCGAGCGCCTTGCGGTCGAGCGTCTGGTTGGCCTGCACCAGCACGAAGAAGCCGACCAGCAGCAGCGCGAGATCGGCCAGCGTCACCAGCCAGATCGGGCGGCCGGTCGGCCGATCGGGGAAGAAATCGTCGGTCATGCCGCTGCCCGATCGAGCCGGCGGGGCATTTCGCGGGCCGCCAGCGCCGCCAGCGGCGCGGCCAGGCGCTGGCGCTCGAACGCCTCCTCGCGCGCCATCCGCCGCAGCCGCGCGGCGACCGGCATCGCCACCAGATTGGCGAGCACTGCACCATAGAGCGTCGCGAGCAGCGCGATCGCCATCGCCCCGCCAATCGCGGCGGGATCGTTCATCGCCATGAACATCCGAACGAGCCCGATCAGCGTGCCGATCATCCCGATCGCGGGGGCCGTTTCGGCCGCCGCCGCCCAGACATCGGCGGCGGCAAGATGGCGCTCGGCGCGCGCGCGGCGGCGATGTTCGAGCAACGCCGTCACCGTCGCCTGATCGCCGCCGTCGACGATTGCGGCGATCCCGGCCGCGATATCGGCGTCGACGATCACCGAGCGATCGAGCGCCATCACGCCGTGGCGCTGCGCGATCCGGCCAAGCGCGGCGATCTGCCCCAGCAGCGGCTCGGCATCGAAGCGTCGCCGCGCGAGCAGGCCGAGCGCGCGGACGGCGCGCACCAGATCGCGCGTCTCGGTGCGCAAGACGATCGCGAGCAGCGTCCCGCCGCCGACGATGCCGAGCGCGACGGGATCGAGATAGGGGGCGAGCGCCCCGGACAGGGATTGGCTTATCATGGCCCCCGCGTAGCAAGGCGCGCGCCAATTGGTCGGGCACCGCGGCGCCCGCGGCAATCTCGCCGCCACGCGCCGGGGGCTTGCCGGCAACCGGCACGATCTTGCCGGGGATATTGCCGGGCGCGCGCGCTTTGCCGGGCAATGAGGGTTTTTCGACGATCGTGGCGATGTTGGCACGGTGATTGCTTGGTGGGTCACGCAGAAATTTTGTGCGGAGATCGCCACGGTGGCAGATGACCTTCTTTTTGGCGTGCATGGCGCAGCGCTCGAGGTGCGTTCGCGGCGCCTGGGGCTGCTTGCGTCCAACATCGCCAATGCATCGACGCCGGGCTTCAAGGCGCGCGACATCGATTTCGAAGCCGCGATGAACGCGGCGAAGGGGCCGCAGGGGCTGACCGACGCGACGATCGACGGCGCGACCAAATATCGCGTGCCGGTCCAGGCCTCGCTCGACGGCAACACCGTCGAGCTCTCGACCGAGCAGACCGCCTTTGCCGAAAACGCCGTCGCCTATCAGACGACGCTGTCGTTCCTCAACGGGCGGATCGGCCAGATCACCCGCGCGCTGAAGGGCGAATGAGCATGGCCGATCATCCCCTCAACATCTTCCAGGTCGCCGGGCGCGCGATGACGGCGCAGCTGGTGCGGATGAACACCACCGCGTCGAACCTCGCCAATGCCGGGGTCGTCTCGGGGTCGGCGGCCGACGCGTACAAGACGATGAAGCCGGTGTTCCGCACCGAATTCGACAAGGCCACCGGTCTGTCGACGGTCAACGTCGAAAGCATCGTCCAGGCCGGCAACGCGCCGGTCAAGCGCTACGACCCGTCCAATCCGCTCGCCGACAAGGACGGCAACGTCTTCGAAGCCGCCGTCGACGAGACCCGCGAGCTCGTCGACATGATGGAGACCGCGCGAAACTACCAAAACAATGTCGAGGTGATGCAGACCGCCAAGTCGCTGATCCTCGATACCCTCAAGCTGGGACGCTGATCATGGCGACTGCCTTCGATACCACGCTTTCGAACCTGGGGATTGGCCGCAGCAACAGCGGCCCGACGGTGACGACCGCCGCCAAGGCGGATACGCTGACCCAGAACGACTTCATCAAGCTGCTGACCGCGCAGCTCAAGAACCAGGATCCGACCGATCCGGTCGATGCCACCCAGCAGCTGACCCAGCTCGCGCAGTTTTCGAGCGTCGCCGGGATCAGCGAGATGAACACGACGCTCAAGGCGATCCAGGAAAAATTGTCGGGCACGTCGACCAGCGACGCGCTCAGCTATGTCGGGCGGACCGTGCTCGCCCCGGGCAACACCGCCTGGCCGCGCGCGAGCGGCGGCCTCGCCGGTGCGGTCGAACTGGGCGGCGACGCGACCGATGTCCGCGTGACCATCCAGGATGGCAGCGGCCAGATCGTGAAGTCGGTGTCGCTCGGCGCCCAGCCCAAGGGGACGGTCAATTTCGATTGGGACGGGCTCACCGAAGCCGGCGCCAGCGCCGGCGCGGGTCCGTTCACGATCGTCGCCACCGCCAACAACAATGGCGCCAAGGTCGACAGCACCGCGCTCGTCTGGGCGCCGGTCGATTCGGTGTCGATGCCGTCGGGCGGCCCGGCGATCCTCACGCTGCCCGGCATCGGCCAGATACCCACCACCGCCGTCCGCCAGATCGGCTAGTTTTCCACCCCTGATTTCAGCTTTGCCAAGGAGATAACACGATGGCCTTCTACACTTCGCTCAGCGGCCTCCAGGCTGCCCAGACCGATCTCTCGACGATTTCGCACAATCTCGCCAACGTCTCGACCAACGGCTTCAAGAAGAGCCGCAGCGAGTTCGCCGACGTGATCGCCTCGAGCGTCGCGCTCAATCCCACCCAGGCGGTTGGCTCGGGCACCGTCGTCAAGGCGAACCGCCAGCAGTTCAGCCAGGGCAATCTGGTCCAGACCCAGTCCTCGCTCGATCTCGCGATTTCGGGTGACGGCTTCTTCGCGGTCAAGCCCAAGCTCGACGGCCCGGCGGTGAACTATACCCGCAACGGCGCCTTCCTCGTCGATGCCGATCGTTATGTCGTCGATGGCCAGGGCGGCCATCTCCAGGCCTATCCGGTCGATGGCAGCGGTGCGGTCGTCGCCTCGGGGCTTGGCTCGGCCATCAGCCTGCGGCTCCCCGCCACCAGCGGTACCCCGGTGGCGACGGCCAATGTCGGGCTCTCGGTCAACCTTCCGGCCGGCGGCGCGCTGCCGACCGCGGCGGCATTCGATCGCTTCGATCCGTCGAGCTACAATAATTCGACGCAGACGACGATCTACGACGCCGAGGGCAATGCCCAGACGCTGACCAACTATTTCCGCCGCGAGACCGCCGCCGCCGGCACCCCGCCGACCAGCGACTGGTCGGTCTACAGCTTCGTCGGCGATACGGCCCTGACCTCGGGCGGCACCGCCGCCGTCACGGTGACGTTCGATGCGTCCGGGACGCTGACTGCGCCTACCGGCCCCACCCCGTACGACGCGTTCACCCCGGCCAACAGCCCGACGACGCAAACCATCGCGATCGACTTCGGCACCGCGACGACCCAGCTGTCGGCGCCGTTCGACGTCGCCGCTCGCAGCCAGGACGGCGTCGCCGTCGGTCAACTGCAGGGCGTCACGGTCGATTCGGCCGGCCTCGTCAAGGCGAGCTTCTCCGATGGCAAATCGCAGGTGCTCGGCAAGGTCGCGCTCGCCAATTTCTCCAACCCGTCAGGCTTGCGCCAGCTCGGCAACAGCTATTGGTCGTCGACCGGGCTGTCGGGCGAACCGGTTCTCGGCGAGGCCAATTCGAACGGCTTTGGCGGGCTGCTCGCGGGGACGATCGAACGCTCCAACGTCGACATCACCGAGGAACTCGTCGGGCTGATCGCGGCGCAGCGCAATTTCCAGGCAAATGCCAAGGCGCTCGATACCGACAAGCAGCTCTCGCAGACGATCTTCAATCTTCAGTAACCATAAACGGGCAAGGCTGATCGGATGGACAAGCTGGTTTACACCGCGGCGTCGGGCCTCAAGGGTCATATGGCGGCGCAAGCGGCGATCGCCAACAATATGGCGAACGCCTCGACGATCGGCTTTCGCGCCGATCGGGTGGTGTTCGATCAGCTGAGCGTCAAGGGACCCGGCCTGCTCGCGCGGCAGCCGGCATCGGAGGAAGTCACCGACGCCGACCGGCGCCCGGGGACGATCCAGCAGACCGGGCGCGCGCTCGACGTGGCGGTGACGGGCGATGCCTGGATCGCCGTCCAGGCGAGCGACGGCCAGGAGGCCTATACCCGGCGGGGCGATCTTTCGATCGCCGCGTCGGGCGTGCTGGAAACCGGCGACGGTTTCCCGGTGATCGGGTCGGGGGGCCCGATCACCGTGCCGCCGGCGCAGAAGGTGACGATCGGCCCCGACGGCAGTGTCGCGATCATCCCGATCGGCGCCGAGGCCGGCGCCGCACCGCAGGTGATCGATCGGATCAAGCTGGCCAGCGTGCAAGGATCGGACACCGTGAAGGGGCTCGACAATCTGCTGCACGTGCGCGGCGGCGGCGCCCTGCCGACCGATCTCGAGGCGAAGCTCGAAAGCGGCGCGCTCGAGGGGTCGAACGTCAATCTTACCCAGGCGCTGGTCGACATGATCGAGAACCAGCGCAGCTACGAAGTGCAGGCGAACCTGATCAAGGAAGCCAAGACCATGGACGAAAGCGGCGCATCGCTGATGCGCCTGCCGTCATAAGGGGATAAGTCATGAGCAGCGCTGCAATGCATATCGCACGGACCGGGCTCGACGCCCAGGACATGCGGATGCGCGTCATTTCGAACAACCTCGCGAACGTCAACACGACGGGCTACAAGCGTGATCGCGCGGCGTTCGAAACGCTCGCCTATCAGACCGTGACCGCCCCGGGCGCGCCGAGCACCGCCGAAAGCAAATATGCCACCGGCCTCAATCTGGGCACCGGCGTCAAGATTCAGGGCACCTCGCGGATCGAAACGCAGGGCACGCTGGCGCAAACCGGCAACTCGCTCGATCTGGCGCTCGACGGCGACGGCTTCTTCCAGGTGCAGTTGCCCGGCGGGACGCTCGGCTACACCCGCGCGGGCAATTTCTCGCGTTCGGCGCAGGGCCTGCTCGTCACCTCGGAAGGCTATCAGGTCCAGCCCGGGATCACCGTGCCCGAAGGCGCGACCTCGATCACGATCGGTACCGACGGCACCGTATCGGCGACGATCGCGGGCCAGACCGAGCCGAGCGAGATCGGCCAGATCCAGATCGCCAACTTTCCCAATGCAGCGGGGCTCCAGGCCAAGGGCGACAATTATCTGGTCGAAACCGCCGCGAGCGGCGCCGCCAATCTCGGCATCGCCGGCCAGGACGGCCGTGGCAACATCCGTCAGGGGATGCTCGAGGGTTCGAACGTCAATGTCGTCGAGGAACTCGTCGACATGATCGAGACCCAGCGCGCTTACGAGGTCAACTCGAAGATGATCACTGCCACCGATGAAATGCTGAAATATGTCAACCAGAACATCTGACAGCGCCGCGCTCGTGCGCTTTGCGGCCGGTATCGCGATCGGCACGCTGCTCGTCGCCGCCTTCGCGCCGGCGCCGGCATCGGCCAGCCTGTTCGGCAAGAAGAAGCCCAAGATCGATTATTCGGTGACGCTCCCGCCGCCGCCGCCACCGCCGCCGGTCCAGCCCAATGGGGCGATCTTTCAGGCGGTCTCGGGCTATGCGCCGCTCTACGAGGGCTGGCGTGCCAAGCGTGTCGGCGATCCGCTGACGATCGTCCTGGTCGAGCGCACCTTCGCGTCGAAATCGGCAAGCTCGCAGCTCGACAGCAGCGGCAAGCTGGGCTTCACCCCGCCGAGTTCGGGGCCGCTGTCGTTCGATCCCAACGCCGCCAAGATCAGCGGCAATCGCGGTTTCAATGGCAAGGGCGCGACCGATCAGTCCAACTCGCTGTCGGGCGAGCTCAGCGTCACCGTCGCCGCCGTCTATCCCAACGGCACGATGTTGGTGCAGGGCGGCAAGCGCGTCACCCTCAATCGCGGCGACGAGTTCGTCCAGATCAGGGGCATCGTCCGGATGGCCGATGTCGACACCGACAACCGGGTCGCCTCGACGCGGGTAGCCGACGCCCAGATCGAATATACCGGCAAGGGCGATGTCGCCCGGGCCAGCCGCCAGGGCTGGTTCAGCCGCTTCTTCTCCGTGATCAGTCCTTTCTGATGGGAACGACGATGCGCCGCTTTCTCCTCGCGCTCCTGCTGAGCCTTCTCGCCGCCCAGCCCGCCTGGGCGGACCGCGTCAAGGATCTCGGCGCGTTCCAGGGTATCCGCACCAACCAGCTGACCGGCTATGGCATCGTCGTCGGGCTGCCGGGGACGGGCGACGACAATCTCGAATATACCGTTCAATCGCTCAAGAGCGTGGCCTCGCGGTTCGGGCTGCAATTGCCGGCGGGCGTCAATCCGGGGCTGAAGAATTCGGCCGCCGTGCTGATCACCGCCGAGCTGCCGGCCTTCGCCAAGCCCGGCCAGCGGATCGACATCACCGTCGCGGCGCTCGGCAAGGCCAAGTCGCTGCGCGGCGGCAGTCTGATCCTGACCCCGCTGATCGGCGCCGATGGCCAGATCTATGCGATGGCGCAGGGCAATCTTGCGGTCGGCGGGCTCGGTGCCGAGGGCGCCGACGGCTCGAAGATCGTCGTCAACATTCCCTCGACCGGCCGCATTCCCGAAGGCGCGACGGTCGAACGCGCCGTCGACACCGGCTTTGCCAGCTCGCCGCTGCTGACCTTCAACCTCGCGCGATCGGATTTCACCACCGCGCAGAGCATCGCCGCGGCGATCAACGCGCGGCTCGGCCCGGGCCGAGCCAATGCGATCGACGGCGTTTCGATCGCGATCTCGGCGCCCGAAGGCGCCGATCTGCGCGCGACGCTGATGAGCCAGATCGAGAATCTGACGGTAACCTCGGCCGAACCCGCCGCCCGCGTGATCGTCAACGCCCGCACCGGCACGGTGGTGATCAACTCGGCGGTCCGGGTCGGCGCGGCCGCGGTCACCCAGGGCAAGCTGACCGTGCGCGTCGATGAATCGCAGCGCGTGAGCCAGCCCGCGCCGTTCAGCCAGGGTCAGACCACGGTCGAGCAGAAGAGCGGCGTCGGCGTCGCCGAGGAGATCAAGCCGATCTTCCTGCTCGATCCCGGCCCCAAGCTCGCCGATGTCGTCAAGGCGATGAACGCGATCGGCGCGTCGCCGGCCGATCTCGTCGCCATTCTCGAGGCGCTGAAGGAAGCCGGCGCGCTCAAGGCGGATTTGATCATCCTGTGACGACGATCGGCCCCCTCCCCGCCACGGGCACCAGCCCGCTCGACGTGTCGAGCGTCCCTGCGGACACGAGTCGGCTGGCGTCGCGCGCGAATCTCGAAAAGGCCGGCAAGCAGTTCGAAGCCGTGTTCACGCAGATGATGCTCAAATCGATGCGCGCGCCGCATCTCGCCGAGGGGCTGTTCGACAGCAAGGCCGGCGATACGTTCCGCGACATGCAGGACCAGAAGCTCGCGCAGACGATGGCGGATGCCAAGCCGCTCGGGATCGGCAAGGCGATGGTCGACTTCCTCGCGAAGGCCCAGGCCGCGCTGCAGGCCGAAACGCCGCCGGCCACCGGCGGGGATGAGGCGACATGAGCGATCTTCTCGCGATCGGCGCGAGCAGCGTGCGCGCCTATCAATCGGCGCTGACGACGGTCTCCGACAATATTGCCAACGCCGCGACCCCCGGCTTTGCGCGGCGGACGACGACGCTTGCCGAAATTTCGGCGACCAGCGGCCGGCTCTCGCAGCGGATCACGACCGACGGCCTCGGCGTCGCGGTGACGGGAGTCGCCCGGCTCGCCGACGGCTTCCGGGCAACCGCCGTCCGCAGCGCCGGCGCCGATCTGGCGCGCACCGAAACCAGCGCAACCTGGCTCGGTTCGATCGAGGGGGCGCTGGGCAACAACCAGCTGGGCGCCACCGTGACCAGCTTCTTCAACGCCGCCAAGGCGGTCGCGACCGATCCGTCCGCGAGCACGCCACGCACGGCGCTGATCGAATCCGCCTCAGGCGTCGCCAGCGCCTTTGCCGCGACCGGGCGCGCGCTCGATCAGGCCAACAGCGACCTCGACAGCGCCGCGGCGGCGACGGTCGGGTCGCTGGAATCGATCGGGGCAACGCTGGCCCAGGTCAATGCCGGGCTGTCTCGCGCCGCTCCCGGCAGCGTGTCGGAGGCGCAATTGCTCGACCAGCGCGATCAGGCGCTGGAGCAACTGAGTGCGCTCAGCGACATCAACGTATCGATCACCGACGGCGGACAGGCGACGGTCCGGCTGGGCGGTGCCAACGGCCCGGTATTCGTCGACGGCAACACCGCAGGCTATGTCACTTATCTGCGCAACGACAGCGGCGCCGTCTCGCTCGTCGTCCACCGCGCGGGCGCCGTTGCGGGTCTGTCGCCGACCGGCGGCGCGCTTGCCGGCATTGTCGACGGGGCCCAGCGCATCGCCGGCGCCCGGCAGACGCTCAATCAGATCGCCACCGATTTCGTCGAAGGAGTCAACGCCGTTCAGGCGCAGGGCCGCGATCTCGACGGCAATCCCGGCGCGCCGATCTTCGCGAACGGGACGCCGCCGACCGACATCAGCATCGTCATCACCGGTCCGCGTGCCATTGCCGCTGCGGCGGTCGGCGGCGGCCCGCGCGACAACAGCAATCTCGCCGCGCTCGATGCGCTGCGGCGGTCGGGGGGCTATGAGGATCGGCTCGCCGGCCAGATCGCCGACAACGCCGCGACCTTGGCGGGCAGGCGGACGGTTGCCGACGCCCAGACCTCGATTCGCGACGGCGCCGTGGCGGCCCGCGATCAGGTGTCCGGCGTCAATCTCGATCAGGAAGCCGTCGACCTGCTGCGCTTTCAGCAGGCCTATCAGGCCTCGAGCCGGGTGATTCAGGTCGCCCGCGAGACGCTCCAATCCATCCTCGACATCCGCTGAGGCCCGTCATGCAAATCGGCACCAACCTGTTCTTCGATCGATCGAGCGCCCAGCTCGGGGCGCTGGCGGATCGCAACGCGACGCTGCAGACGCAGATCGGCACCGGCAAGCGCCTCGCCGCGCCGTCCGACGATGCCGTCGCCTATCGCCGGCTCCAGACGATCACCCGCAGCGCCGCCGACGATGCCACCTGGACGAGCAATATCTCGCATGTCCAGACGGTGCTCTCGCAGGCCGATTCGACCCTGGGAAATGTCACCTCGCAGTTGCAGCGCGCGCAGGAGCTGGTCGTCCAGGCCAATAACGGCACCCTCTCCGATGCCGATCGCGCCACGATTGCGACCGAACTGCGCGGCATCATCGACGATCTCGTCGGTCTCGCCAACACCAAGGACGCCCATGGCCAGCCGCTGTTCGGCTCGGCGACGGGCGACACCGCCGTGACCGTCGACGCCGCCGGGGTGGTGAGCTTCACCGGCACCGGTGACCAGGCTTCGGTCCCGGTCGGCGATGGCCTCAGCGTCCGCCCGAGCGAAAGCGCGGCACGGATTTTCGGCGGGATTTCGGCGGGCGGCAGCAACGATGTCTTTGCGCTGCTTTCCACCTTCGCCAGTGCGCTCGAATCCGGGGGCACCGTCACCGGCCCGGCCGCTACCGCGATCGACGGGCTCAAGACGACGCTCGATCAGGTCAGCACGACGCGCGGCTCGATCGGCGCGCGCGGCATTCGGCTCGATCTCGAATCCTCGCGGATCGAGAACGCCGGGGTCGCGCGCGAATCCGAACGGAGCGCCCTTGAGGACACCGATATCTCCAAGACGATCATCGAGCTGCAGAAGACCAGCACGATCCTGCAGGCGACCCAGGCGAGCCTGTCGAAGCTCAGCCAGCTGTCGCTGTTCGATTATCTTCGTTGAAGAGGGATTTTGGTAACCGAATAGCGACGAAATTAGGTGAATGTTTGATGATTGCGGTCGTTATCCCTGTCGGGGCACGGTCAGGTAGCTTCGGGGAAGGACATCCATAATGTTTCCGATCATCGGCCTCGTCATCCTTCTGGTGATGGTGTTCGGCGGCTTTGCCTTTACCGGCGGCGCGCTCGGCCCCGTCATGGAGGCGATCCCCCACGAAATGCTGATCATCGGCGGTGCCGCCGTCGGCGCGCTCGTGATCGGCAATTCGATGAAGGAACTGAAGGCCGTCGGCGGCGGCCTGATGAAAGTGATGAAGGGGCCCAAATACAAGAAGCAGGATTATCTCGACACCATCTTCCTGGTGTCGAAGCTGATGAAGATGCTGCGCACCGAAGGCCCGATCGCGCTCGAGCCGCATGTCGAGGATCCGTCGTCGAGCGCGCTGTTCGCCGAATATCCGCGTCTGCTCGCCGATCACACGCTGATCGCGCTGATCGCCGATACGCTACGGCTGGTGGTGGTCTCGTCGGGGACGCTCGACGTCCATGCCGTCGAAGAGGTGATGGACAACACGATCAAGACCCATCACCACGAGGTGCAGGGCCCGCAGACGACGCTGCAGAGCCTTGCCGACGCGCTGCCCGCGCTCGGGATCGTCGCGGCGGTGCTCGGCGTCGTCAAGACGATGGGGTCGATCGATCAGCCGCCCGCAATCCTCGGCGCGATGATCGGTTCGGCGCTGGTCGGCACGTTCATGGGCGTGTTGCTCGCCTATGGCATCGTCGCGCCGCTCGCCGGCCGCCTGCAGCAGGTGATCGATGGCGATGCGGCGATCTATCACACCGTCAAGCAGATCATCATCGCCTCGCTGCACGGCCACCCGCAGCCGCTGGTCATCGAGGCGGCGCGCTCGGGCATCGCACACAGCAACCAGCCGGGTTTCGCCGAGGTATTCGACGGGCTGAGGGGCCGGTAAATGGCCGCGCGCGCGCCGCACGGCGCCAATCAGCCGCCCAAGGTCATCGTCAAGAAGATCTATATCGAGGGGCATGGCGGCCATCATGGTGGCGCCTGGAAGGTCGCCTATGCCGATTTCGTGACGGCGATGATGGCGTTCTTCCTGCTGATGTGGCTGCTCGGCGCCACCACCGAAAAGCAGCGCAAGGCGCTCGCTGATTATTTCGCGCCCAACCTCGTCAACTTCAAGGCCAGCAGCGCGGGTTCGACGGGGCTGTTCGGCGGTGCCTCGATCACCGATCTCGACAATTACCCCCACAAGGCACAGCAGACCGGCACCAAATCGATGACCATTCCGGTCGATGCCAAGGGCGGGGCGAATGTCGGTTCCGGCAACAAGGGATCGCTCAAGGACAGGACGATCGCCGCCGAAGACAAGAAGAATTTCGAAAAGATCGCCAGGCAGGTCAAGGCCCAGATGGCGGCCAACGCCAAGCTCGCCAAGCTGGCGACGCATATCCGCTTCGTGCCGACGCGCGATGGCCTGCGGATCGATCTGGTGGACAATGCCGATTATTCGATGTTCGGCCTCGGCACGACCCAGCTCGAGCCCGAGGCCGACAAGCTGATCGGGCTGATCGCCGAATCGATCCGCGGGACCGCCAATCCGATCATGATCCGCGGCCATACCGACAGCCTCGGCTATGGCAGCCCGTCGGGCATGAACAACTGGCTGCTGTCGAGCAGCCGTGCCGAAGCGACGCGGCGGCGGCTCGCCGCCGGCGGGCTGACCGACGAGAGATTCGAGCGAATCGAAGGCGTCGCCGATCGTGAACCGATGATCACCGATGATCCTGCCGATCCGCGCAATCGCCGCGTCGCCATCACCCTGCTCTATCGCAAGGGCTCGTTCGGCCAATAGGCGTGGCGCTCCGGCGCGTGGCGCGCTACCGGCGGAGTCTGATCGCCGAGGGAGCCGCACGGATGACCGCCAGCACGATGCGCCAGTTGCGCCGATTTCATCTCTACCTCGGTATCCTCTTCGCCCCGGCGATCCTGTTCTTCGCGTTCAGCGGCATGCTGCAGACCTTTGATTTCCATGAAGTCGAAAACGGTGTTGCCCCGCCCAAATGGATCGCGGTGATCGCGGCAGTCCACAAGAAGCAGAATTTCCCCAAGCCACGCCCCGCGGCTGCCAAGCCCGCAAACGCGCCCCCGCGCGCTCCGGCGCGAGACAAGGCACCGGTCGCGCCGGCTGCAGCCGCGCACTCGCCCTTCGCGCTGAAAGTGTTCGTCGGGCTGATGTCGATCGGCCTGATGCTTTCGGCGCTGCTCGGGATCGCGATCGCGCTCAACAATAAGGTGACACGGCGCATGTCAATTGTCATGCTCCTGCTCGGTACCATTCTGCCGATCGCGCTGCTCATCTTCTGAACGGCGCCGACCGGCGCGACCGGGAGAGCGGAAGATGACGGGCTATCTGGCAAGCCCCTGGCCGGGTGAGGATGGCACGCCCGATCGCCGCCAGGCGCCGCGCGGCCCCGATCCTCAGCTCGCTGGCGCGCTCGACGCGACCATCCGGCCGACTTTGATGTCGACGATGACCGTGCTCGGTGCGCCGGGCGACGTGTTTCTGCTCACCCATTCGGCGCTGCGCGCGCAGGTCGGCCTGCCGACCACCGCGCGGGTCGAGCGGATCGATCCGATCACGCTTGCCCCGCTCGATCAATCGCCGCGGCTGCCCGGCGGGCCGATGTGGCCCGGCGGCATGGCGGTTCATGCCAATGGCGATCTTTATGTCGTCTACGGGCGGCATGCACACCGGCTCGATCGTCGCTGCCGGGTCAAGGAGTCGCTGACGCTGCCGATCGACCAGCCTTATAACAGCTTCGTCATTCTCGATTGCGGCATGATCGTCACCAAGAATCTGTCGGACCGAACACCGGCGCAGCTCTGCGTGATTGATCCCGCGACCCTACGCATCGTCGCGACGCTGACCTGCCCCGAAGCGTCGATCGCGCGGCTGAGCGCGCGCGAGGACGCCGTTTATATCGTCGGCGTGCGCTCGATCTTCCGGGTCGCATGGGACGCGGCATCGGCAGGCCTCAGGCTCGATCCGCACTGGCGGCACGACTATGTCGGCGCCAGCCGGCAGAGCTATGGCTGGGATGTCCAGCTCGGCGGCGGGCAGGCCTGGTTCATGGACAATGGCCACCACCGCTATCGCACCAGCATGATCGGTCGCGGTGTCTCGCCGACGCCCAATCGGCTGATCCGGGTTGCGCTTGACGATGCCGATGATCATGACGCGATCGAGATCAGCGGGCTGCCCGGCGGCAGCATCACCAATCCACCGCTCTACGATCCCGAGCGACGCATCGTGATCGGTTTCGATTCGGCCAATCGCGTGATGCGCGCTTGGCGCTTCGACCCTGCCGACCGTTCGCTGACCGCTTTGTGGACGCAGTCCGAATTTGGCTGCGCCAGCCACATGGTCCTGCTTCCCGAGAGCGGCCGGATCGTCACCAACGATTATCGCCGTCGCGGCGAGGAGGTGGTGGTGCTCGACATCATGACCGGCACCGAACGCGCGCGCGTCCGGATCGGCGGAATCACCCAGGGAGTGGTCTTCCCGAGCGTCGGCTGGAACGACGATCTCTATTGGTGCTCGATGCGCCGGGTGGCGCGCATCTTCAGTCGACGGTGATCCGCGCCAGCATTGCTTCGAGCAGCGTATGGACCACCGCCCGCGCCGCATCGATCGCGAGGCCCTGATCGTGGCGCAGCCGACGCCAGCACTGAAAGCTCAGCGTCACCTCGATCGCGCTCGCCTCGGCCGTCATGGCGATCACCGCCGCCGGCAGGATCGCGTGGAGCGAGGTGCGCTCGAGTTCGAGCGCCTTGTGATAGCCCTGCATCAGGAAATCCGACTGGAAGCGCTTGACGCTCGCCGAGATGCGATAGGGCATGATCGTCTCGTAAATCCCGATCCGGCGATCGGCCATCTCGCGTAGCCGATCGCGCCAGTCCGTGGCCTCGAAGGGGCGGAGCGTGATCGGCATCACCTGCGCCTCGATGATGTCGGACATTTCGCGGTAGAGCGTGTCCATCTCGTCGAAATGGCGAAACACCGTCCGCAAGCCGACGCCGGCGGTTTCGGCGACCCGCGCGGCGCTCGGCGCGACATCGCCCTCGCGGACCAGTTCGAGCAACGCCTCGACGATCCGGTGGCGCGTCGCTTCGCTGCGCAAATGGCGGCCATCGCGCTGGTCGGCGGTCGGCGGGGCGGTCCTAGTCGAAGCGGGTCTGATCGGCATCGGCTAGCTATGTCAGGTCGTGGCGATGAAATCGAGAAGGCGGTGCAATTGCCGGTCCTCTCCCGGGCGGATGATCGGCACCGCCCCCTCGCATCGGCCAATCCTCATGCTTCCGGTCATCCCGTGGCTGTTCATCACCCTCCATGCCTGCCAACAATCTATTAGCACTATGATGGCCAATTGTTTAGAGAGGCCTCAGCCGGGGCGCAAGGCGCGGCCAAGGGAGGGCACGGATGAGCAAGCTGCGTCGACTCGTCACTTCGGCGATCACCAGCCCGCATACCCGCGCCGTGGTGCGTGCGCGCCACCGGGTCGCGCGCGGCCTGCGCGGGGGCGGCCGCAGCGTCACCTTTTTCTGCCAGATCGACGATCCCTATGGGCCGATCGCGCTGCGGCTGCTCGACCGGCTTGCCGCCCGCTATGATCTCGATCTCGATTGCCGGCTGGTGCCGCCGCCCGATGCCGGCGCCGCGCCCGAAGCGGGGTTGCTCGCCGATTATGCGGTCAAGGATACCGCGCGGCTCGCCGCGGCGCTGGGAATGACCCCGCCGGGACCGACACCGCCCGATGGCGGCCTGGTCGCGCAGGCGCAGCGGCTTGCCGCCGCCGCGCTCCCCCGCGACGACGCGGCCGCAGCGCTGATCGCCATCGCCACCGCGCTCCGCCAGCCTGACGCCGCAGCCCAGTTCGCCGCCCTCGCCGCCGCGCACGGCGAAGCGACCCCGGCGGACACCGAAACCGCGCTCGATCACGGCGCGGCGCAGCGCCGCGCGCTCGGCCATTATCTCGGCTCGACGAGCTATTTCGAGGGCGAATTCTATTGGGGGGCCGATCGCCTTCCTTATCTCGAGGCGCGGCTGCGCGATGCGGACGACACGGCGCCGCCGCTGTGCCCGCTGCTCGACGTCGGCACCCTGCCGCCGCCGCCGACCGCCGGCGGCGACCGCCCCCGGCTCGATTGCTATCTGTCGTTCCGGTCGCCCTACAGCCTGATCGCCGCCGAACGGATCGGCGCGCTCGCCAAGGCCTATGACGCCGCGCTGCGCTTGCGCTTCGTGCTGCCGATGGTGATGCGGGGGCTGCCAGTGCCGCGCGCCAAGACGCTCTACATCACCCTCGACACCAAGCGCGAGGCCGAGCGCCACGGCATCGCCTTCGGGACGATCGTCGATCCCGTCGGGGCGGGGGTCGAGCGCGGGCTGGCGGTGCTCCACCACGCGATCGAGTTGGGCAAGGGCCTCGATTTCGCGATCTCGTTCCTGCGCGCGGCCTTTGCCGAAGGCGTGGACATGACGAGCGACAAGGGCCTGTTGCCGGTCGCCGCGCGCGTCGGGATCGATGCGGCGACCGTGCACGGCGCGCTCGCCGATCCGTCGTGGCGCGCGGTGGCGGAAGCCAATCGCGCCGATCTGTTCGCGCTCGGCCTGTGGGGCGTGCCCTCGTTCCAGGTCGACGACCGCCCGGCCGTCTGGGGGCAGGACCGGCTATGGGTGGTCGAGGATGATTTGCGCGACGCGCGCGGGGTGCCGCAGATCGACAGGAGAATGAAGTGAAAGCGATTCGTATCCTCGCCATCGTCGCGCTGATCGCGGGGCTGCTTTTCGGCGCCTTCTGGCTCGCCCGCGACCGGATCGGAATCGCGCTGTTCAGGCGCGGCATGGTCGAGGCGCTCAGCGCCGATCCGTTCGCCGGACGCCCCGATGGGCTCGGGGTTGCGCTGTGCGGGGCGGGGTCGCCGATGCCGTCAGCCGATCGCGCCGGGCCGTGCACCGTGATCACCGCGGGTCGCCACGTCTATCTGGTCGATATCGGCGAAGGCGGCGTCCGCAACCTCGCCCGGCTCGGCTATGGCGCGATTCGGGTCGAGGCGGTGTTCCTCACTCATTTCCATTCGGATCACATCGACTCGCTCGGCGCGCTGATGCTCCAGCATTGGGCGGGCGGGGCGGCGACCGCGCCGCTGCCGGTCTATGGCCCGCCGGGGGTCGACACCGTCACGGCGGGCTTCAACCTCGCCTACTCGCTCGATCGCGGCTACCGGATCGCCCATCACGGGCCAAAGGTCGTCCCGCCAAATGGCTTCGGGCTCGAGCCGCTACCCGTCACCGCCCCGGCCGATGGCGCGCCGGTCGAGATTTTCGCGCGCGACGGGCTGCAGGTGTTCGCGTTCCAGGTCGATCATCGTCCGATCGTGCCGGCCTATGGCTATTTGTTCGTCTACAAGGGCCGCCGCGTCGTCATCAGCGGCGATACCCAGCCGACGCCGTCGGTCGAGCGCGCCGCGCGCGGCGGCGATGTCCTCGTCCACGAGGCGCTGTCGACACGGATGGTCGCGCTCCAGCAGGAGGCCGCCCGCAAGGCCGGACGCACCAATCTCGAGCACATCTTTCACGACATCCGCAACTACCACACCGCGCCCGAGCAGGCCGCCGGAATCGCCGAGCGCGCCGGCGCCCGCCTGCTCTTGCTGACGCATATCGTGCCGCCTTTGCCCTATGCGATCCTCGAAGGGCCGTTTCTGGGCGACGCCCGGTCGCGCTTCCACGGGCGGTTGATCGTCGGGCATGACGGCGACGAGGTGCTGCTGCCCGCGAACAGCAAGGCGATCGAATTCGAGCGGCGCTTCTGACGCATCGCGCGCGATGACGGGTGTGGCAGACCGGCGGCGCGATGCTCCAGAACGGCGCCAGAACGGCGTCCGAACGACGAACGCGCCATCAGACCTTGATCTGCATCGCCTGGATGAAGCGGCGCATTTCCTGCAGCGTCGGCGGGCGGTTGTCGACCCTGATCGTCACCTTCTCGATCGTGCCGCGAAACGGGTTGGGGCCCGCATAGGCGGTCGAGACCGGCGCGCCGAAATCGCGGCCGATCGACAGCCCGTCATAGCTCGGCGAGGCGATGATCTTGTCGAACTTGTGGGTGGCGCGCTGCTGGCCGTTGACGAACAAGGTGCCGCCGCCCTCGAACGGCCGCACCGTCATCTTCTGTTCGTAGCGGATCACCGATCGCCCCACCGGCACCGGTCCGCCGGCGATCCGCTCGGACCAGGGGATCAGGCTCGATTCGTAGAAGAGCTGCCCGCCTTTCAGATAGATCGCGTAGCCCGCCGGCGCCGATCCGTGCGCGACGAGCACTCCGTCCATCGCCTCGGCGGGGCGATCGATGACGATCTCGTAGCTGTGATCGAGCCCGCAGACGATCGGCGAGGCATCGACCGGCAGATAGGGAACCGGTGGCCGGAATTCCCACAAGGGGCGGATATCGGCCATGCGTTGCTGGCTCATCTTGACGAGCAGGTTACGGTCGTCGAGCGGATAGACGTTGTTGCGGCGCGCCGCCTTGTCCCATTTGTCCTTTAACGAGGCGGCGATATCGGGGTGACGGTCGGCGAGGTCGATCATTTCGGTCGGATCGGTCGACAGATCATAGAGCGCCCAGTGATCGCCGCCGAAATCCTTGCCGCGCTCGTGCAGCGTCACCAGGCGCCACTTGCCCTCATCATAAGCGCGGTAGCCGCCCAGCTCATAATATTGCTCGCGCCGCGTCGTAGCCTGCGCGCTCGCGAAGGTTGCAGCAAAGCTCGCGCCATCGACGGCTTTCTGTCGGCGGCCCTGATACAGCTCTGGCCGCTTGACCTTGGCCGCTTCGAGCAATGTCGGGTAGAGATCGATGACGTGGACGAATTGCCGCCGGATCTCGCCCCTGGCAGCGATCCCCTTGGGCCAGCTGACGATCAGCGGATCGGCGACCCCGCCCAGATTGGTAAACTGCTTGTAGAGCCGGAACGGCGTGTTCGAGGCATTGGCCCAGCCCATCGGATAATGCGGAAAAGTCGTCGCCTCGCCCATTTCGGGCCCGAGCTGCGCCGCATCGGTGAGAGGCACCGCGCGGCCCAGCGCCGAGGCGAAGATGTTGGGGGTCCCCGTCGGCGTGCCTTCGGCGCTGCCGCCATTGTCCGAGAATATCACGAGGAGCGTATCGTCGCGCACGCCGAGCGCATCGAGTTCGGCGGCGACGCGCCCGATATTGCGATCGAGCGCGGCGATCACGCCGGCATAGACCTCCATATAGCGCGCATACACCTGGCGCTGCTCGCCCGACAGGCTGTCCCACGGATCGGCGCCTTTCGAGAGCGGCGGCAGCTGCGTCGTCGGCGCGACGATGCCGAGCTTCTGCTGGCGCGCCAGCCGCTCGCGGCGGATCACGTCCCAGCCCTTGTCATAATGCCCCTTGAAGGCATCGCGATCGGCGGGCTTGGCGTGCAGCGGCGAATGCGCCCCCGAAAAGGCGAGCTGGACGAAGAAGGGTCGTTCGGGCGCGACCGCACGGTGGGTGCGCATGAAGCCGATCGCCTGATCGGCGAAATCGTCGGTCGCGTAATAAGTGTCGGCATCGGGCCGCGCGGCGATATCGACGAGCGTGGTGCCGTCGAAGATCGCGCCCGGGCGCCAGTAATCGGTCGAATGGCCCTGGAACCAGTAAGCGCGGTCGAAGCCGCGGTTGGTCGGCCAGTTGTGGAACGGCCCCATCGGCCCGTTCGAGCCGGACAGGTTCACGTGCCATTTGCCCGAGAGATAGGTGCCGTAGCCCGCTTCGCGCAGCACTTCGGGCAATGTCGCGGCATCGCGCGTCAGATCGCCGCGATAGCCGGGATAGCCGCTGTCGATGTCGGCGAGCCAGCCCATCCCGGCATTGTGGTGGTTGAGCCCGGTCAGGAAACTCGCGCGCGTCGGCGAGCACATCGCGGTGGTGCGGAAATTGGCGTAGCGCAGCCCCTGCGCCGCGATCGCGTCGATCGCGGCCGTCTCGATATCGCTGCCATAGCAGCCGAGATCGGCGAACCCGACATCGTCGAGAATGATGACGACGATGTTCGGCGCCCCCGCCGGCGGCCTCGGCCCCCCGTCGCGCGCGGGATGCGAATCGGCATAGGAGAGCGCAATCTGCGGCGGCGCGCCCTCGGCCACCGCGGCTTGCGGGATGAACGGGGTGAGCTGCCCCTTCACATAGATGCCGCCTGCCGCCACCGCCGCCGCGCCGCCCGCGCCCACCGCCCCGCCGATCAGCAGCGAGCGGCGGTCGATCCCCTTTTTCGGGCCCTTGTCGGGTGCATCGGCCATGGCGGCGGGATCCTTAGAGGTTCAGCTTGGAGGTGACCGATTGCAGCTGCATCGCCAGCCCCATGTCGCCGTCGATCTTGATCTTGCCGGTCATGAACGCCATCGTCGGATTGAGCTTGCCCTGCGCGAGCGCCTTGAAATTGTCGAACGACATGCGGATCGTCGTCTCGGCCGGGCCGTCGGTAGCGCTGACGACGCCGGCGACACCGTCGAGCAGGATCACCCCGGTCTCGCCGAAATCGAACTTGATCCGCCGGCCCGGCACGAAAGCCTTGTTCGCGGCCATGGTCGCAGTCACTTCGGCGAGATCAGCCACGATTGAACCTTTCATCTATCGGCATTAGGAATGCCAATAACGACAGCGCGCCGCCCCGGTCAAGGCCGGTCGATCGCGCCCAGAAGGAGAGCGACGTGACCGAGCCCCTCTTGATCGCCGGATCGCCCGGATCGCCCTACACACGCAAGATGCTCGCGGTGCTGCGCTATCGCCGGCTGCCCTATCGCTTCGTCCAGGCGAACACCACGCGGACCACGCTGCCGCAGCCCAAGGTCCCGCTCCTGCCGACCGTCTATTTCCCCGACGACGACGGCGCGCTGGCACCGATGACCGATTCGACCCCGATCATCCGGCGGCTCGAACGCGCGCATCACGGTCGCAGCGTCATCCCCGCCGATCCCGCCCTGGCGCTGATCGACGCGCTGATCGAGGATTATGGCGACGAATGGCTGACCAAGGCGATGTTTCATTATCGCTGGTCGGCGCCCGCCGACATCGCCAAATCCGCGCGCGTGCTGCCGAACTGGTTCGGCACGCCGCTCGCTGATGCCGATCTCGCCGCGATGGGCGAGACTTTTTCGAGCCGCCAGATCGGCCGGCTCGGCTATGTCGGCTCGAACGCGGTAACCGGCGCGACGATCGAGGCGAGTTACGAGCGGCTGCTCACGATTCTCGACCGGCATTTCGCCGCGCACCGTTTCCTGCTCGGCGACCGGCCGGGCAGCGCCGATTTCGCGCTCTATGGCCAGTTCACCCAGCTCGCGCTGTTCGATCCCACCCCGATGGCGCGCGCGACCGGGATTGCGCCGCGCGTGATCGCCTGGGCCTGTCTCGTCGAGGACCTGTCGGGCGAGGAGGATATGGCGTGGGTCGATCCGGCGACGCTGCCGGAGACCGTGACCGCCCTGCTCGGCGAGATCGGGCGCACCTATGCCCCGCTGCTGCGCGCCAATGCCGCCGCCGTCATGGCAGGCGCCGACCGGGTGACGACCGAGATCGACGGGCGCGCCTGGGAACAGGCTCCCTTCGCCTATCAGGCCAAGTGTCTCAAGGCGCTGCGCGACCAGTATCAGGCGCTCGAGGCGTCCTCGCGGGGGACCGTAGACACGGCACTTGCCGGCACTGGCTGCGAGGCGCTGTTTGACTGAGACCTGGCGCCCCCGGGTGGCGATCCCAGCCGGCGACTGGCGGATCGGATCGGATCGCCATTATCCCGAGGAACGCCCGGCGCGCCAGGTGACGCTACCGGCCTTCCGCATCGCCGCATCGCCGGTCACGCGCGCTGCCTTCGCCGGCTTCGTCGCCGCCACCGGTCGTGTCACCGTCGCTGAGCAGGTTGGCGGATCGAGCGTTTTCGTGCCGAGCGACGGACCGATCGCGCTGGCCGATCCAGGCCAATGGTGGCGCCTTGTCGAGGGCGCAAGCTGGCGCGACGGCCCGCCCGAACACCCCGTCACCCATGTCGCGCGCGCCGATGCCGAGGCCTTTGCCGCCTGGGCCGGCGCGCGCCTGCCGAGCGAGGCCGAATGGGAGGTCGCGGCGCGCGGCGGGCTGGTCGATGCCGATTTTGCCTGGGGCGACGATCTGCTCCCCGGCGGACAGCTCATGGCGAACTTCTGGACCGGGAGCTTCCCCTGGTGGTTCGCGCGCGACGGGCGGCCCGGCACCAGCGCGGTCGGCGGCTATCCGGCCAATCGCTATGGCCTCTACGACATGATCGGCAATGTCTGGGAATGGACTTCCAGCGCCGCCGACGGCGCGCCCGAGCGCGGCTGTTGCGCGCCGGCGCCGGATGCCGACGATCTCGTCGTGCTGAAGGGCGGGTCGTTCCTGTGCGCCGCCGAATATTGCCAGCGCTACCGCCCCGCCGCGCGGATCGCGGTGGCCGCCGCGATGACCAGCGCGCATATCGGCTTTCGTCTCGCAAGCGACGGGCCGCTGCTGGACTGTTGACACGGCGCATGCCATAACATCGGCTCTTGGCTGTCGATGGGGGTGGCATGACCGGCTGGATCATCTGGGGCGCCGCGCTGCTGCTCTATCTCGGCTTTCGCGGCTGGTACGACAATTGGCGCGGCAAGCTGGGCCCTGCCGAGATCGATGCCTATATGGCTGCGCTGGTTGGCCGCGCCGACACCACCGACGACGCCCGCATCCAGCTCCGCCAGTTTCTGGAGGCCGATGACGGGCGCGATTTCGTGATGTTCAACGTGGTCAAGGCCAATCTCGATCCGGTCCCCGATCCGGTCTCGGGCGGCATGGTCAAGGGGTTCGAGCTGCTCAAGCGCTATGGCCGCCAGTTCACGCCCGTGCTCCTCGCCAATGGCGGCCACCCGGCGCTCATCCGCCGCAAGATCGGCGGCTATATGGACAGCTGGGGTACCGAGCCCGATCCGGGTTGGACGATCATCGGGCTGATGCGCTATCGCAGCCGGCGCGACATGATGAATCTCGTCGTCGATCCGCGCTTCGCCGCGGCGCACCCCGACAAGCTGGCCGGCACGCTCGCCACTTTTTCCTTCCCCACCGCCCCGATTGCGGGCTTCTACGTGGGGCCGCGCGTCTGGGTCGCGCTCGTCCTCGCGCTGGCCGCGGCGCTCGGGCATCTGGTGCTGCTGAGCCGATGAGCGCGCTGCTTCCAGGGCCGACCAACGCCGGCTACCGCGGATCGCCGGCCGCCGCCTGGTTCCTGTTGCTGCTCGGCATCGGCTGGGTCGGGCCGGGGCTGATCCATGTGTTCCTCCCCGATGGCGGCGCCGGGGTGATCGCCGGGATCGATTTGGGCGACAACCCCCGCGCGCTGATCGGCGCCTTCGCCTGGGCCGGATCGACCCAGATCGCCCACGGGCTGACAATGATCGCTATCGCCTTGCGCTATCGCCCGCTGGTGCCGCTGCTGCTCGCGATCAGCCTGATCGAGCGCAGCCTGCTGACGCTGACCGGCTGGGTGACCAAGCCGCCGATCGGCAGCCATCATCCGCCCGAACATTATGGCAGCGCGATCCTGGTGCCGCTGATCGGGCTGTTCCTGTGGCTGGCGTTGCGGCACAAGGACAGCCGGACGACGCCGACAGGAGCGCGATCATGACCACCAAATTGCTCGTCAACCGCACCGCGATCAACGAAGCCCGGCTGGTCGAGCGTCCAGCCGCCCCCCTCGCCGAGGGCGAGGTGCGGATCACCACCGGCGCCTTCGCGCTGACCGCGAACAATATCAGCTACGCCCTGTCGGGGGAGAGCATCGGCTATTGGCGCTTTTTTCCCGATCCCGAAGAAGGCTGGGGGGTCGTGCCGGTCTGGGGCTTCGGCACCGTCACCGAATCGCGCTGCGCGGCGGTGCCGGTGGGCACCGAGATCTGGGGCTTCCTGCCGATGGCTTCCGATCTGGTGATGCTGCCCGAACGCGTCACCCCGGGCGGCTTTACCGACGGCGTGGTGCACCGCCGCAAACTGCCCTACGTCTATAATCTCTATGCACGCACCAATGACGATCCCGCGCCGCTCGCCGCAGTGCGCGACTGGCGCAGCCTGCTGTTTCCGCTGCTGACGACCGCCTATGTGCTCGACGATTACATCGCCGACAATGACGGTTTCGGTACCGCGCAGGTGATCATCGGCAGCGCCTCGTCGAAGACCGGGTTCGGGCTTGCACATTATATTCGCGAGCGCGGCGAACAACAGGTGATCGGGCTCACCTCGGCGCGCAACATCGGCTTTGTCGAGGCGCTCGGCCTCTACGACCAGGTGATCGCTTATGACGCGATCGCGACGCTCGACGCGTCGGTGCCGAGCGTGTTCGTCGACATGTCGGGCGACGGCGATGTCGTGGCGGCGATCCATCATCATTTCGGCGATCAGATGCGCGCGAGCATCGGCGTCGGCGCGACCCATTGGCAGTCACCGCGCACCGGCAAGGCGCTGCCCGGAGCCAAGCCGTCCTTCTTCTTCGCCCCTGCGCAGATTGCCAAGCGCGACACCGATTGGGGCCGGGGCGAGCTGATGCGCCGCGCCAGCCAAGCCAACATCGCCTTTTGCGCGACGCTCGGCGCCCATATGCAAGTGATCCGTGCCGAAGGTGCAGCGGCGATCGTCGACGGCTACCGCGCGATGGTGGCGGGCGAGACGCCCCCCGATCGCGGCCTGATCCTGTCCTTCTAGCTGCGCGCGCCGAGCTGCAGGCGCGCAATCCCGATCAGCCCGCACAGCACCGCCTCGACCGTCATCGGCTGGACGATCGCCGGGTCGCCGGTAATCAGATAAGTGTAGAACCGCCCAGCAAAGGCAAAGCCGAGCAGCAGCATCGGCAAGAGCGCGATCCGGCGGTCGTCCTGTACAGCGGCGAACAAAGCCCCCACCGCCCAGGTCGCGAAGAAGCCTCCGGCATCGGCGCGCAGGGTCGCTGCCGCCAGCGGACTCGGCGCGACCGGGCCGAGCACCGCCCCGAAGCGCGGCAGATCGAACCACACCAGCGAAAACAGGCCGAGCGCCATCACCCCGCACAGCCCCAGAAAACCGCGCGCCATCAACTTGCCCATCATCAATCCCCCAGGGTTCGAAAAACTATTGGCGTTTTGAGTGTCATTTTGCAATATGCCGCGACAAGCCGGGGAGGATGGCAATGAAGCGGGTCTGGATCGGTCTGGCCGTGTTGGCGGTTCTCGGCGGGACGGCCTACGCGCTGTTCCAGCAGTATAAATATTATATCCCCGGCATCATCGCCCGGTGGCGCGATCCGATCGCGGCCAATCACCCGATCGAATGGGCGAAGGGCCCGGCGACGCCGACCGCAGCCAAGCGCCCGCCCAACATCATCGTCATCCTCGCCGACGATCTGGGGCACAACGACATCAGCTATTTCGGCGGCGGCATCGCCGGTGGCCAGGTCAAGACCCCGAACATCGATTCGATCGGCCATCAGGGCGCCAATTTCGAGACCGCCTATGCCGCCAACGCGACTTGTTCGCCGTCGCGGGCAGCGATCATGACCGGGCGCTATCCCACTCGTTTCGGCTTCGAATTCACCGCCGTGCCGGTCGTCTTCGCGCGCGCCGTCTCGAGCGGCGAGAAGAGCAAGGATCACCCGAACGGCATCTTCCACGAAGAGCGCACCGCCAATCTGATGGACTATCCCGACATGGGGGTGCCCCATTCGGAAATCACGATCGCCGATCTCCTCAAAGGCACTGGCTATCACACGATGCAGATCGGCAAATGGCATCTCGGCGAGGCCAAGCCGCTCCAGCCCATTGGCCAGGGCTTTGACGAGGCGCTCGGCTTTCTGGCCGGCGGCGGCATGTATAACGACCAGTCGTCGCCCGACGTCGTCAACGCCAAGCTGCCCTGGGATCCGATCGATCGCTTCCTGTGGCCCAATCTGCCCTATGCGGTGCAATGGAACGGCGGCCAGCGCTTCGCGCCCAAGGGCCATCTGACCGATTATTTCACCGACAATGCGATCGCCGCGATCAAGGCGAACAAGAACCGACCCTTCTTCCTCTATCTCGCCTACAACGCGCCGCACACGCCGCTACAGGCGACCAAACAGGATTATGACGCGCTGCCGGGGATCAAGAACCATGTCCAGCGCGTCTATGGCGCGATGGTCCGCCAGCTCGACCGCGACATCGGCCGCGTGCTCCGGACGTTGAAGGACGAGGGGATCGACGACAACACGCTCGTCATCTTCACCAGCGACAACGGCGCTGCCTGGTACACCGGCCTGCCCGACAGCAACGCGCCGTTTCGCGGCTTCAAGGCGACCTATTTCGAAGGCGGTCTGCGCGTCCCCTTCTTCATGCGCTGGCCCGGCAAGATCGCGCCGGGGACGACGCTGCGCGGCCCGGCCCACCATATCGACATCTTTGCCACCGCCGCGGCGGCGGCTGGCGTGCCCGTCCCCACCGATCGCGTGATGGACGGCACCAGCCTACTTGCAGCCGCCGAAACCGGCTCGCAGACCGTCACCCATGACCGGCTCTACTGGCGATCAGGCGACAACAAGGCGGTTCGCGACGGCAACTGGAAGCTCCAGATCGCCGCGCGCCCCAACAAGGCGTGGCTCTATGATCTGGGCAGCGATCCGACCGAACACCACAATCTAGCCGCCGCCGATCCCGCGCGTGTGGCGGCGATGCGCGCGATGATCGTAGCGCACGACCGCGAGATGCCCAAGCCGCTCTGGCCCGCGCTGATCGAGGCCCCGGTGCGCATCGACGTGCCGCTCAACACGCCGTGGAAGCCGGGCCAGGAATATGTCTATTGGTCGAACTGATCCGGTGAGGCGCCTGGTGCGGCCGAGAAGACTCGAACTTCCACGGGCTTTCGCCCACAACGACCTCAACGTTGCGCGTCTACCAGTTCCGCCACGGCCGCACGTGAAACACCGCCGGTCAACCCCGGCAGCTGGCAGGGGAGCGCCCCTAGCAAAGCATTCCGGACTGCACAAGCAACATCGACCGCGCGCGCTCTTTAGCCGGCAGGGCCGCGCGAAAAGCTGAAGTCGAGTTTCTTTGAATTATTGGGCACATCGAGCTTGGCGCTGTTGAAATCGAGCGTGGCGTGCGGCGCCAGCGCGCGCTGCTGCGGCGTGATCGTCCAGCTATAGACGAGCCGCCCCTGGGCGTCGCGCAGCTCGGCGCGAATATCGGGCACCGGCTGTCGGGTGTTCGACGGATTGATGACGCGCCCGCTGACCGCGAACAATTCGCTGCCGTTGGCGAGGTCGCGACGGTCGATCGGAAGCTGCTCGAGCTTGAGCGGGGTTTCGAGCGGCTGGAGCAGGCCGAATTGCGCGGCGATTCCCGGCGCGCCCGAATAGAGGATCGCAGTGACCCCGATCAGCATCGCCGCGCCGGCGGCGATCGCCGCCACGGTATAGCGCCGCGCGGGATTGCGGCGCGGGCGAAAGGGCGCGCGGTGCGCAAAGGCATCGAAATCACTGCCCCGGGCATCGGGGGCGTCGTTTTCCGCAGCGAGCCGCTCGGAGGCCAGTGGCGCCTCGGCCATGACCGTCGCGGCGGTATCGAGGGGGAGATCGGTGACACCGCGCTCGGCGGGTGCCTGATACCAGCTATGCTTGCAATTGGCGCACCGCACGGTGCGGCCATCGGGGCCGATCGCTGTATCGGGGACCAGATACCGTGTCCGGCATTCGGTGCATTCAAGGATCATCTGCGCTCTATTTCATTTGGGGTCGCCAACGCCGACGACGTTCTCACGAGCGGCGGAATCTAAGCACGTCCTGCATGGCAGTTGCAAGGGGCGAGCACGCTTGAGCGCGACGCTTTCGCGTGCGATGGCAGGGGCGAGCAATTAGCGGCAAGAGGTAATGGCGCCGGCATGGCGAATATCGTGCAGTTCGAAAATGTGGGGCTGCGCTATGGCACCGGGCTGGAAACATTGTCCGATGTCAGCTTTACGCTGTCGTCGGGCGCCTTTTATTTCCTGACCGGCGCATCGGGTGCCGGTAAGACCTCGCTGCTCAAACTGCTCTATCTCTCGCAGCGGCCGAGCCGGGGCGCGATCCGGCTGTTCGGCGAGGATGCGGTGACCTTGCCGCGCAGCCGCCTGCCGGGCTTTCGTCGCCGTATCGGCGTCGTGTTCCAGGATTTTCGCCTCCTCCCGCATCTGTCGGCCTATGACAACATCGCGCTGCCGCTGCGCGTTTCGGGCGTGCCCGAAAGCGATGTCGAGGCGCCCGTCCGCGAGATGCTCGCCTGGGTCGGCCTTTCGGACCGCGTCGATGCCAGGCCGCCGACGCTATCGGGCGGCGAACAGCAGCGGGTGGCGATCGCCCGCGCGGTGATCGGGCGCCCCGAGATACTCGTCGCCGACGAGCCCACCGGCAACGTCGATCCGGACATGGCCGAGCGGCTGCTCCATCTGTTCGACAGCCTCAACCGGCTTGGCACCACCGTCGTCGTCGCGACGCACGATTTCCACCTGCTCGGGCGGATTCCCAACGCGCACATGATGCGGCTCGATCAGGGCCGGCTGCTCGATCCGACCGGATCGTTGCGCTTCCCGCCGCCCGGATCGGCGACGCCTTCACCGTGAGGGTCAAGCTCATCACCCCGGCCGCCGATCGCCGCCTGCTCGACGAGAGCCGGCAGACGCGATCGATGATGTGGATCATGGCGATCATGCTGTTCCTGACGGTGCTGGCGGCGGCGTTCGGGCTCGGCACGCTCGCTGCCGCGAACGTCCTCGATCGCCAGCTCGCGGGCCGGCTCACCGTCCAGATCGTCGAGGCCAACGAGGCGGTGCGCAACCGCGACGCCGCCGCCGTGCTCGCGGCGCTCCGGGCGATGCCCAACGTCGCCCGCGCCGCGCTCGTCGATCGCGCCGAACTCGTCGCGCTGCTGCGGCCGTGGCTCGGGGCCGACGGCGCTGATCCCGATCTGCCGGTGCCGGCGATGATCGACGTCGACCTCCAGGCCGGCAGCGACGCCGCGGTCGCGCGCATCGAGCGCAGCGTTCATGCCATGCTCCCCGCCGCGCGGATCGATCGCCACGAAAGCTGGATGTCGCCGGTGAGCAATTTCATGCGGCTGATGATCGGGCTTGCCCTCGGGCTCGTGCTGCTGATGGCAGCGGCGACCGCAACGGTGGTGCTGCTGGTCGGGCGCGCCGGGCTCGACACGCACCGCGAGACGATCGAGGTGCTCCACATGCTCGGCTCGACCGATCTTCAGGTCGCGCGGCTGTTTCAGCGGCGGATCGCGCTCGACACGCTCTATGGCGGGCTGATCGGCACGGCGCTGGCGATGCTGACGGTCGCGTTCGTCGGCAGCCAACTGAGCAGCCTCGGCTCCGATCTGCTCGCCGGGATCGCGCTCGCCAACCGGGACTGGTTGCTGCTGCTGACCCTGCCGATCCTGTTCGCGCTGCTGGCGACGGTCGCCGCGCGCTTTGCGGTGCTCGCGGCGTTGAGGCGGTTCCTGTGATCGCGCGGCTCGTCGGCCTCGCCGCGCTCGCCTGGCTGCTGGGGTTCGCGTGGTTCATGCTCACCCTGCCCGGCCCGCTCGACGCGCGCCGTACCGATGCAATCGTGGTGCCGACCGGCGGCGCCGGACGGATCGATCGCGGCATCGCGCTGCTGCGCGCGCATGCGGCCAAGCGCATGCTCGTCACCGGGGTCGGCCCCGATGTCCGCCCGATCGATCTTGCGCGCGAATATCGCACCCCGCCGTCGCTGTTCGCCTGCTGCATCGATCTCGGCCGCGAGGCGGTCGACACGCGCTCGAACGCCGAGGAGACGCGCGACTGGCTGCATCGCCACGGCTATCATTCGGTGCGGCTGGTGACGTCTAACTGGCACCTGCGCCGCGCCGAGCTCGAACTCACCAACGCGCTCGACGATGATATCGTGGTCGTCGGCGATGGCGTCGCCGGGGCACCGCGCCTGCTGCTGCTGGTGGCGGAATATGACAAATATCTGGTCCGGCGCGGCGCGCTGCTGATCGGCTTGGGCGGATGAGGATGGCATGATCGCCCAGTTGCGTACCTGGCTGTTCCAGATCGTCTTCTACCTCGGCTCGGTGCCGATCGTCCTCGCGACGCCGCTCAGCGCAGCGCTCGGACATCCCGCGCTGGTCGCCAACGTCCATCTCTGGTCGCGCTGGCACCGCTGGTGCGCGCACTGGCTGCTCGGCATCACCAGCCGTTACGAGGGCGGCGTCTCGCGCGAGCCGACCTTTTACGCCGCCAAGCACCACGCGATGTTCGAAACGCTCGAGCTGTGCCTTATGCTCGGCAATCCGGTGTTCGTCATCAAGCGCGAGCTGAGCACGATCCCGGTCTGGGGCTGGGCCATCCGCCAGTACGGCGCGATCGTCGTCGACCGCGAGGCCAACGCGGCGGCGCTCCGCCAGATGATGCGCGAGGCGAAGGTCGCGCTCGACAAGGGCCGCTCGGTGATCATCTTCCCCGAAGGGACGCGGGTGGCAGCGGGCGAGAAACCGCCGTTACGGTCGGGGTTCGCGGGTCTCTACCGCGTGCTGGGCCTCGGCGTCGTCCCGATCGCGATCAATTCGGGCAATGTCTGGCCGAAACAAGGACCCAAGCGGCCGGGTGTGGTGACCTTTCGCTTCGGCGAGCGTATCCCGCCAAAACTCCCGCGCGAGGAGATCGAGGCTCGGGTGCATGCAGCGATCAACGCGCTGGAGTAGCTGGCCTCGTCATTCATGCAGCCGCCCGAAATCGGGTGCGGCGTCATCCTGACCCTGCTCGATGATGCTTCGCCGCACCGCGCGGGTGCGGGTGAACAGATCGAACAGCTCATCTCCTTTGCCCCAGCGGATCGCGCGCTGAAGTTGCGACAGATCCTCCGAAAAGCGCTGCAGCATGTCGAGCACCGCCTCGCGGTTCGATAGAAACACGTCGCGCCACATCGTCGGGTCCGACGCGGCGATTCGGGTGAAGTCGCGAAAACCGCCGGCCGAATATTTGATCACCTCCGACTGGGTCACTTCCTCAAGATCGGAGGCGGTGCCGACGATCGTATAGGCGATCAGATGCGGCAAATGGCTGGTGACGGCGAGGACGCGGTCGTGATGATCGGGGGCCATCAGCTCGATATTCGCACCCAGCCGCCGCCAGAACTCGCCGACGCGCTCGGTCGCCGCCTCGGGCATGCCCTCGATCGGCGTGACGATGCACCAGCGGCCCTGGAACAGCGTCGCGAACCCGGCTTCCGGCCCCGATCGCTCGGTGCCCGCGACCGGGTGCGCGGGCACGATCACCGCGCCGGGCAGCCCAGCCGTCAACGCCCGTGCGACATCTTCCTTGCAACTGCCGACGTCGCTGACAATCGCATCGGCGGGCAAATCGTCGCGGATCGCGTCGGCCACCGTTGCCATCGCGCCGATCGGCACGCACAGGATCACCAGATCGGCGTCGATCACCGCCGCGCCCGCCGTGTCGGCGATGTCGTCGCACAGCCGCAACTGGTCGGCGACGGCGCGCACCTGCGGGTCGGCATCATGCCCGGTCAGCCGCACCGTCGGCATCTGCGCACGTGCCGCCCGCGCGATCGACGAGCCGATCAGCCCGAGCCCGATGATCGTGACGCGGGCGAAGGGGAGCATCAGTTCCGCGGCTCGACGATGTCGCGCAAGGCGGCGGCGAGGCCGCGCGTCTCGTCCTCGGTGCCGATCGTCATCCGCAGGCCGTGCGGCAGGCCCTGCCCGGGCAGCCAGCGGACGATATAGCCGCGCTCCATCAACCCTTTGTATGCGGCCTCTGCCGTCACCGTGCCCTCGAACAGGACGAGCAGGAAATTGGCCCTGGAGGGCACCGCGCGCAGGCCGTGATTGCCCATCGACGCGATCTCGTCCGCCAGCCAGGCACGCCAGGTCGCATTATGGGCCCGCGCCGATTCCACGAAATCGGTATCGCCGAGCGCGGCCACCGCCGCGTGCTGCCCCGCGGTCGTGACGTTGAAGGGCAGGCGGATGCGGTGCATCGCCTCGATCAGCGGCGCGGCGCCATAGCCCCAGCCGATCCGCTCGGCGGCGAGGCCATAAATTTTCGAGAAGGTCCGCGTGATCAGCACGTTAGGCTCGGTCATCGCCAAGAGAAGCCCTGCATCGTCGTCCTCGGCGTCGATATATTCGGCATAGGCTTGATCGATCACCAGCAGCACGGACTTGGGCAGTGCTGCATGAAGCCGCGCGATCTCGCAGCGCGGCGTGAAGGTGCCCGTCGGGTTGTTGGGATTGGCGAGGAACACGATCCGGGTGCGATCGGTCACGCACGCCAGGATCGCGTCGACATCGGTGGCGTAATCCTTGTCGGGCGCAACCAACGGCGTCGCCCCCACCCGCCGCGCGGCGATCTCGTACACGGCAAACCCGTAATGGACGAAGATCACCTCGTCGCCCGGCCCGGCATAGGCCCCTGCCGCGAGATGCAGCACATCGTCCGAACCCGTGCCGTAGATCACCCGCAGCGGATCGAGCCCATATTTCTCAGCGATCGCCTCGCGCAGGATCGTCGCGCCCGGATCGGGATAGCGATCGAGCGACCGGTCGGCCGCATCGAACGCGGCGCGCGCGTGCGGGCTCGTCCCGAGCGGGTTTTCGTTCGCCGAAAGCTTGACGAGCTTGCGCCCGTCATCGGCAGTCGAACGGCCGGGGACATAAGGCGCGATGGCCATGACCCATTCTTTGGGAGCAGGAGCAGACATGGGGGGCGCATAGCGCTTCCCCGCGCGCATTGACAAGGCAAGCAGCCGCGCCCTAGCGCGCCGGTCATGTCGGACGACCAACGTTTCGGGCTCAGCCGTACCGTCACGCTGCCGGGCCCCTTGCGGCTCGACGGCGGCAACCTGCTCTCGCCGGTCGATATCGCCTATGAAACCTATGGCACGCTCGATGCCGAGGGCGGCAACGCGATCCTGATCTGCCACGCGCTGACCGGCGACCATCATGTCGCGAGCGACCACCCGATCACGGGCAAGCCCGGCTGGTGGACGCGAATGGTGGGGCCGGGCAAGCCGATCGATCCCGCGCGCCATTTCGTGATCTGCGCCAATGTGCTGGGCAGCTGCATGGGCTCGTCGGGGCCCGCCAGCGTCAACCCGGCGACCGGCAAGCCATGGGGCATGAGCTTCCCCGTCATCACGATCCGCGACATGGTGCGCGCGCAGTCGATGCTGCTCGATCACTTGGGCGTCGGTGTGCTGCGCGCCGTCGTCGGCGGATCGATGGGCGGCATGCAGGCGCTCAGCTGGGCGGCGACCTTCCCAGATCGGGTACGCGCCTCGGTCGTCATCGCCGCAACCGCACGCCATACCGCCCAGAACATCGCCTTCCACGAAGTCGGGCGGCAAGCGGTGATGGCCGATCCGCGCTGGCAGGGCGGCGACTATTATGCGAGCGGCGAACCGCCTACCGCCGGTCTCGCGGTCGCGCGGATGGCGGCGCACATTACCTATCTGTCTGAAGCGGGCCTTACCGAGAAATTCGGGCGACGCCTGCAGGCAAGAGAGGCCAAGTCGTTCGGCTTCGACGCCGATTTCCAGGTTGAAAGCTATTTGCGGCACCAAGGGATCAGCTTCGTCGACCGGTTCGACGCCAACAGCTATCTCTACATTACGCGGGCGATGGATTATTTCGATCTCGCCGAGGAACATGGCGGGATGCTCGCCAATGCGTTTCGCGGGACCGCAGCGCGCTTCTGCCTCGTCAGCTTCGACACCGACTGGCTCTACCCGACCGCCGAATCGCGCAGCATCGTCCATGCGCTCAACGCCAGCGGCGCGGCAGCGAGCTTCGTCGAGCTGTCGAGTCCCTATGGCCATGACGCCTTCCTGCTCGAGTCGCCCGAACTCAACCGCGTGGTCGACGGCTTCCTGAGGTCGGTGGCATGAGTCGCCAATTTACCCTTTTCTTCTTCCCCTTCGTGTCGAGCGGCGTCGAGACACCGCGAGCAGCGCATGGGGCCTGTTTCTCGACTTCGCTCGAAACGAACAGCGTCTCGAGTGAGAAGGACAAGGCAATCGCATGACCCTTCGCCCCGATCTCGCGATCATTGCCGCGCATGTCGCACCCGAGTCGCGCGTACTCGATATCGGCTGCGGCGACGGGGCGCTGATGGCGGCGCTGCGTGACGAACGGAAGGTCGACGCGCGCGGGCTGGAGATCGATGCCGGCAACGTCGCCGCTGCCGTCGCACGCGGGCTATCGGTGGTGCAGGGCGATGCCGACCGCGATCTCGCCGATTATCCCGATGCGAGCTTCGACTATGCGATCCTGAGCCAGACGCTGCAGACCGCGCGCGCGCCCGATGTCGTGCTCGATCATCTGCTCAGGATCGGGCGGCAGGCATTCGTGTCCTTTCCCAATTTCGCGCATTGGCGGGTGCGCGCGTCGTTGCTCTGGGGCGGGCGGATGCCGGTGACGCGGCTGTTGCCCGAGCGCTGGTACGATACCCCCAACATCCACCACGTCACGATCGACGATTTCCGCGCTTTCGTGAAGGAACGCGGCGTGACGGTCGAGGGCGCTTGGTTCCTGTCCGACGGCAAGGCCACCACGTCAGCGGCGGCGAATTTCCTGGCGGAACATGCCGTGTTCCTGCTGCGGCGATAGGATTGGCTGCTGTCGACATATAACCGACGCTCGTCACCCCGGACTTGTTCCGGGCGCCACCGAGGTTGACATGCAATTGCCGTTGGGCTGGTTGGGATCGTGGGCCTTGGAACAGGTCCGGGGTGACGGCTTAAGGCCTTGAAACAGGGGTTCGCCCCTCAACCATCGTCAGAACGGCACGTCGTCGTCGAGATCGTCCGGGAAGCCGCCGCCGGTGTTGCCGCCGCCAAAGCCGCCGCCGCCCCGATTACCGCCACCGCCGCCACGCGGTGCGCTCGATCCACCGCCAAAATCGTCGCGGCCGCCATCCCAGTCGCCGCCGCCCCCGGAACCACCGCCCGATCCGCCACCCGCGCCGGGTGCGCCATCAAGCATCGTCAGCACGCTGTTGAAGCCCTGCAGCACGATCTCGGTCGAATAGCGGTCGTTACCGCTGGCGTCCTGCCATTTGCGGGTCTTGAGCGCGCCCTCGATATAGACTTTCGAACCCTTGCGCAGATAACGCTCGGCGATGTTGGCGAGTCCTTCGTTGAAGATCGCCACCGAATGCCATTCGGTCGCTTCCTTGCGTTCGCCGGTATTCTTGTCCTTCCAGCTATCCGACGTGGCGATCCGCAGGTTCACCACCTTGCCGCCATTCTGGAACGTCTTGCTTTCGGGATCGCGCCCCAGATTGCCGACGATGATCACCTTGTTGACGCTGCCCGCCATGTCTTTGTCCTAAAGCCCGAGTGCGATCGCGCCCCAATAGGTCGCGCCTGCTGCGATGTAGGCCAGCACGAACAGATAGCCAACCATGAAGGCGGGCCAGCGCCATGAATTGGTCTCGCGCCGGGTGACCGCGATCGTCGAAATGCATTGCGGCGCGAACACGAACCACATCAGGAAAGCGAGCGCGGTCGGCAGCGACCAGTGGGTGCGCAAGTTCGCCGCGAGCGCCTTCTGCCCGGTATCGGCTTCCGGGTTGTCGATCGCATAGACGGTGCCGAGCGCTGCTACCGCCACTTCACGCGCCGCCATCGCCGGGATCAGCGCGAGCGCGATGTCGCGGTCGAAGCCGATCGGCTTCAGCACGACCGCGAGGCCATTGGCAACGCGCCCCGCCACCGAATAATTGACGGGCGAAATCGGGCTGCCGGCGGGCGGCTTGGGGAAGCTCAGGAGTAGCCACAGCGCGATCGTCGAAAAGAGGATGATCGTGCCCGCGCGGCGCAGGAAGATGACGACCCGGCTCCACAGTCCCTGCGCGATGTCGCGCACACGCGGCAGCTGATATTTGGGCATCTCCATCATGAAGCCCGACGACGCGCCCTTGGTGACGGTGTTGCGCAGCACCAAAGCCGCCACGAACGCGCCGACGACGCCCATGATGTAGAGCCCGAACATCACCACGCCCTGAAGGCCGACAAAGGGCAGCACCGGCGTGTTGGGAATGAGCGCGCCGATGATCAGCGTATAGACAGGCAACCGCGCCGAACACGTCATCAGCGGCGCAATCAGGATCGTCGTCAGTCGGTCCTTCTCGTCCTCGATCGTTCGCGTCGCCATGATGCCGGGAACGGCACAGGCGAAGCTCGACAGCAAGGGAATGAAGGCGCGGCCCGACAGGCCGACGCTCGCCATCACCCGGTCCATCAGGAACGCCGCGCGCACCATATAGCCGCTCGCCTCGAGCAACAGGATGAAGAAGAACAGGATCATGATCTGCGGCAGGAAGACCAACACCGCGCCGACGCCCGCAATCGCGCCGTCGACGATCAGCGACTGGAGGAAGCCATCGCCGACCTGCGCGGTCACTGCCTTGCCCAGCGCGCTGAACCCGGCATCGATCGCATCGGCGGGGACCTGCGCCCAGCTGAAAACCGCCTGGAACATCAGGAACAGGATCGTCGCGAGCAGGATCATCCCCCACACCGGATGCAGCGCTATCGAATCGAAGCTGTGGGTCCAGCGGCGGGTGGGAGTCTCGGAAATCGTCGCTGCCATCGCGATCGTGCGCGCGCGGCGTTGCAGCGTGACGATATCCTCCTGCACGCTGCCGTCGCTCGGTCGCAGCCGGGTGAGCGGGCCATGACCGAGCACGGCCGCGACCTGCGCCTTCAACTCCTCCAACCCGCGCTTGCGCACCGCCACGGTCGGTATCACTGGCACGCCCAACGCGCGCGACAAGGCTTCGGGGTCGAGGATCAATCCATCGCGCTCGGCGAGATCGAACATGTTGAGCGCGACCACCACCGGCAGGCCGAGCGCGATCAGCTGCAGCGTGAAGCGCAGATGATTGTCGAGATTGGCGGCATCGACCACCACGATCAGGGCGTCGGGCAAGCGCTCGCCCGCCTGCGCGCCCGTCACGACGTCGCGGGTCACGCGCTCGTCGGGGCTGCCGGGGTCGAGCGAATAGGCACCGGGCAGATCGACCAGCTCGACCGGGCGGCCATCGGGCAGCGCCAGCCGACCCGAATGCCGCTCGACCGTGACGCCGGGATAATTGCCAACCTTCTGCCGCGCGCCGGTCAGCGCGTTGAACAGCGCGCTTTTGCCGGCATTGGGATTGCCGACCAGCGCGACCAGCGGGGCAGGGTTCATTCGGCGGGGAGAACCGGGGAAACTTGGATGGCCCCGGCGACCGCGCGGCGCAGCGCGACTGTCATCCGCCCGATCCGGCACGCGATCGGCCCGCCACCGAGCCGTGCCCGGTGCAACACCTCGACGCCGACACCTTCGTCGAAACCAAGTTCGCGCAGCCGGCGTGCTTCCGGGGTGGCGAGTCGCGCCCAATCGATCGCCGCCACCGTCGCGCATTGACGAAGGGCAAGCTGTTCCAGGCTGACGCGACTCTGCATGGGGCCGAGATATCTCTTCTGCAATTGATTATCAATAACGACGCCGAGTCGAAGCTGCTAATTATTCGCAGATCGTTAGCGGCGCTTTGACCAACGTCAAATCGGGCCCGGGCCCAGCCGCCGCCAAGGCCGATGGCCGGTCAGACGACCGGATAGCGCAGCCGGCCGATGAAGCGCGACAGGCTGGGGAGATTCCCCGTCCGCGCGGAAAAACCCGCCTTGGCCTTTTCGAACCGCATGATCCCCTCGATCCGGCGCCCCAGAAAGGCGCGGGTGTCGGCCCAGTCCTCGCTCTCGTCGTCGAGGAACACGGTGACCGTCGCCGCATAGACGCCGCCGAGGATCGCACGCTTGGTATAATGGTTATAATCGGTCGCGGTGTCGCCCGCGAGCCGCCACATCAGGTCGACCGAACGCCAGCCGAGTTTGCCCGCGCGCATCACATTCTGCGGCATCGCCAGGATCGCCAGCGCGCGGCGCAGCGATTCGCGGTTCTCGGCCACAGCCGCCAGCCGCGCCTCGACCAGCGCGGTGATTTTCGCACGCACCTTCATCCGGTCGAGCGCCACCGCCGGCACGGCCTCGGTCATCAGCTGATCGACATGCGCGAACCACGCGTCGATCATCTCGACCGCGCCGCCCGGGAAGGCGAGCGTCGCAATATCGCCGTCGATCCCGAGCTGGTCGGCCGAGGCCGCAAGCGCCAGCGGGCTCCAGCCGTCGAACGCGGCATTGTCGGCGATCATCGGGGCAAGCGCCGCGCGGATTTCATCAAGCGTCGGATCGTCGGGAAGGGTATTGGCCATCATTCGTCTCCTGCGGTTGTCTTAACTCCCGCCGGCGCGGGCGCAACCCGCTCGGGCCGTCCGACCAGTACCAGCGCCACCGCGACCAGCACCGCGCCGGCCAGATCGGCGGGTCCCAGCCGCTCGCCATAGACGATCCAGCCGACCGTCCCGGCCACGATCGGCTGGGTCAGCAACCCGATCCCGACAATCAGCGGCGACAATTGCCCGAGCGCATAGATCATCATGCCCTGCCCGAGCAGCTGACTCGCCAGCGCCAGCCCGATCAGCGGGCCCCAGTGGTGGGGCATGATCCGCTCGCCGAGCGCCAGTGCGAACAGCCCCAGCGGCACGATGCTGGCGATCGTCGACAGCGCCAGCGCTGGCAGTGGCGCCATCGCCGCGCGGGCGCGCGCCATGAAGATGAAATAGACGGTGTAGAGGATGCCCGCGAGCAGGCAGAGCAGATCGCCGACCAGATGGCGCGGATCGAGCGTATAGGACTGCCCCATCAGCAGGGCACCGCCGACCGCTGCCAGCGCCAGCGCGATCGCCTGCATCCGGCGCGGCAACGCCCGCGCCGCGACGAAGCCGTAGATCGGGAACATCAGCGTCGCCGAATTGCCGAACAGGGTCGCATTGGCCAGCGTCGTGCGCAGGATGCCGATATGCCAGCTCGCCAGATCGGCGGCGAAGCAGACCCCGGCGATCATCAGCATCGCCCACAGGCCGCGTCGCAACCCGGTCGGCCGCCAGCCGGTGCCGAGCGCGGCGGCGAGCAGGATCGGCGCCGCCAGCGTGATCCGCCAAAAGGCCGAAGCGACCGGTCCGGTGTCAGCAAGCCGCACGAACCACGGCCCGAATGCCAGCGCAACATTGGCGACGAACAGCGCAAGCAGGGCCGGCAGCGGCGGCGCGGCGGGCGCGCTCATCGGGGAAGGATCATGGCGAATGGATCGTTGCGGTTGTCGGGTGACTAGAATTTATTGGCGCCGGGCGGTGGTGTACGGCGGCGCATAGCGCTCTATGTGGGAGCCGTCGCCTGTCAATCGGCGATCTGCCAAGGAAGTCCGTCCATGCCCAGCCTGTTCGATCCCATCCAACTCGGCGCGATTGCCGCGCCCAACCGCATCCTGATGGCGCCGCTAACGCGTGGCCGGTCGACCCGCGAGCATGTGCCGCAGCCGATCATGGGCACTTATTACAGCCAGCGCGCGAGCGCCGGGCTGATCATTTCCGAAGCGACCGGCATGAGCCGTCAGGGGCTCGGCTGGCCCTATGCGCCCGGCCTGTGGACCGACGAGCAGACCGAAGCCTGGAAGCCCATCGTCGCCGAGGTCCATGCCGCCGGCGGCCGGATCGTCGCCCAGCTCTGGCATATGGGCCGGCAGGTCCATTCGTCGGTGATCGGCGGACAGCCGGTCTCCTCCTCGGCAACCGCGACGGCGGGCCAGGCGCATACCTATGACGGCAAGCAGGATTTCGAGACCGCGCGCCCGCTCGCACTCGACGAAATTCCGGGCCTGCTCGACGATTATGCGCTGGCCACGAAGAATGCCCTCGCCGCCGGGTTCGACGGAGTCCAGATCCACGCCGCGAACGGCTATCTGATCGACCAGTTCCTGCGCGACAATGCCAATTTCCGCACCGATCGCTATGGCGGCTCGGTCGAGAACCGCACCCGGCTGCTGCGCGAAGTCACCGAGCGCGTCGCCTCGGTGGCCGGCGCCGACCGTACCTCGGTCCGGCTCTCCCCCAATGGCGAGTCGCAGGGGGTCGACGACAGCAATCCGCAGGCGCTGTTCACCGCTGCCGCGAAAATATTGAGCGAGATCGGCATCGGCTTTCTCGAATTGCGCGAGCCCGGCCCCGAGGGCACCTTCGGCCGTACCGACGTCCCCCGCCAGTCGCCCGCGATCCGCGAGGTGTTCGCCGGGCCGCTGGTGGTCAATTCGGATTATGTCACCGCCGAAGCCGCCCAGGCGGTGATCGATTCGGGCGTCGCGGACGCGGTGAGCTTCGGGCGCACCTTCCTCGCCAATCCCGATCTGCCCGAACGGCTCCGCACCGGCGCCGCGCTCAACGAGGGCAATTTCCGGACCTGGTACAGCCAGGGGCCCGAAGGCTATAACGATTATCCCTCGCTCGAGTCGGTCGCCGCTGAATAGCCGCCGCGGCAGGACGGGTCAGCCGAGCGGCACGAACCGCAACGGCAACCCGTCCTTGGGCCGGGGAATCGGCCAGGGCTGCCATTCCGCCCCGCTGCCCTCGGCGAGCTCGATCCGGTAGCGGCGCAGCAGCTGCACCATCAGGATGCGGATCTGCATCGTCGCGAAATGCAGCCCGAGGCACATATGTGCGCCGCCGCCGAACGGCACCCAGGCATATTTGTGGCGCGCGCGCACCTGATCGGGGGCAAAGCGCATCGGATCGAATTTCTCGGGCTCGGGCCAGAGCTCGGGGAGCATATGGGTATAGCCCACCGCAATATTGCAGTTCGCGCCCGCCGGAATCCGGTAGCCGCCGAACTCGAACGGCTTGAGCGCGCGCCTCGGCAGCGACGGCACCGGCGGGATCAGCCGCAGCGCTTCCTTGAAGGCATAATCGGTGAGCTCGAGCCGGTCGAGCTGGCCATAGGCCAACCCCTCGTCGTCGTTGAGGCCGAGTTCGGCGATCTCGGCGCGCAGTTTCTCCTGCCATTCGGGGTTGCGCCCGAGCAGCATCACCAGGCTGGTCGCCGACGAGGTGATCGTGTCGTGCGCCGCCATCATCAGGAAGTTCATGTGATCGGCGATCGCCAGATCGGCAAGCGGCTGCCCGGACTCGTCGGTCGCGCGGCAGAATTGCGAGAAGAAATCTTGGCCATTGCCGGTGCGCCTTTTGGGGATTTCGCGCAGGAAGAAATCGACCAGATATTTGCGCGCTTTGACGCCCCTGGCCATCATCGTGCCGGGCAGGGGCACGCGGATCGGCGTCACGCTCGCCTGCACCTCGTCGACGAACGCCTTGTTGATCCGGGTCGCCTCGGGGCCGAGATCCATGCCGAGAAAGCTCTCCGCCGCCAGATCGAGCGTCAGCTCCTTGATGGCATCGTAGAATCGGATCGGCTTGTTGCCCCAGCCGCTCACCTGACGCGCGATGCCGGTGTTGAGCACCTCCGCATAATGGCGCATCGGCTCGGGCTTGAACGCGACCGCCATCACCTTGCGATCGGCGCGGTGCTTGTCGAAATCCATCAGCATCAAGCCGCGCGGAAACAACAGGTTGAGCAGCGGCCCCCAGCCCTGCTCCGACGAGAATAATTTGTCGCGGTCGAACAGCAGCAGTTCATTGGCCTCGGGCCCGACCAGATTGACCTGCGGCCCGCCGAACGCGTTGTTGCGAAAGATCGGGCCGTAGGTGGCGATCATCCGCTTCCCGAAGCCCACCGGATCGCGCAGCATCCGAAACGTGTTGCCGACCAATGGCAGCCCGTCCTCGCCTGGAATATTGCGGATCGCGCTTTGCGGAATCCGGGGCAGCCAGTGTGGATTGGCCTTGAAGGTATGGGCGAGCGCCATGCGGATCTCCGGGAGGTTACTTACATCAGTATAAGTAAGCCATCGGGCAAAGGCCAGCGGAACGACAAGCGATCAACGCTACAGCACGTCGCCGCCGGCCCGGTCGAGCCAGCCGGTGATCGCGCTGCGGATCCGCGCGCGCGGCCGGCGTTGCAGCAGCAGCACCAGCGGCAGCAACAGATAGGGCGCGGTCACGGCGAGAAACACCAGGATAGCGACGACCACCCCTGCCACGAGCTTGAGCCGCTCGATCGTCGCCGCGCTGCCGGGATCGAGCACGATAGTGCGCGGGGCTTTGGCGTCGAACAGCCGGTGGGTGGTGAACCGGGATCGCCCGTCGAACGCGATCCGCTTCGCCTTGCCGACCGGTCGGGACGCGGCATCCATCGCCGATGGCGCCGACAGGCGCTTGTCGGCACCGCCTTCGGCCCAGTCATCGATCACCACCAGCCGACGGTCGCGCTCGATCACGCGGTATCGCGAGGGCGGGCGGGCCTCCACGGCGTCAGCCGAAGCGCGCCTTGAGCGCCATCATCGCCAGCGCTGCCTTGGCCGCCTCGCCGCCCTTGTCCTTGTCGGCGGGGTGGGCGCGGGCGAGCGCCTGGGTTTCGTTCTCGACCGTCAGGATGCCGTTGCCGATCGCCAGCCCGTCCATGCTTAGCGCCATCAGCCCGCGCGCGCTTTCGCCCGCGACGATCTCGAAATGATAGGTTTCGCCGCGAATCACGACGCCGATCGCGACATAGCCGTCATAGGCGCCGCTCTCGCTCGCCAGCGCGATCGCGCCGGGGATTTCGAGTGCGCCGGGCACGGTGATCGTCTCGTGGCGATGCCCCGCATCCTCGATCGCGGCGCGCGCGCCGTCGAGCAGCAGGTCGTTGAGATGGTCGTAGAAACGCGCTTCGACGATGAGAAGTTTTGCCATGTCGTCCCCAAAATCATTCGTCGTGCCGAACTTGTTTCAGCATCAATCGTGCCCCGGGCCCGATTTGCCTTTGGCGCAGTGAACCCTGAAACAAGTTCAGGGTGACGGCAACCGCCGTCATACGTCTGAAGTCATTCCCCGCCCGTGCCCGGGATCGGCCGCTCGCCGACGATGCTCAGCCCATAGCCGTCGAGCCCGACCAGCGTATGATGCGTGTTGGTCAGCAAGATCATGTCCTGCACGCCCAACTCGGCCAAAATCTGCGCGCCGACGCCGTAATCGCGCAATTCCTCGATCTCGGGCGCGCCGGCGCTCTTCCCTTCGGCGCGCAGCCGGATGAAGCGCGACACGCTGTCTTTCATCGGCCGGTTGATCACCACGATCACCCCCGACCCCGCCTCGCCGATCGCCTCCATCGAGCGCGACAACAGCCCCGATCGCTCGGAAACTTCGCCGAACATGTCGACGAACCAAGACGCGGTATGCATTCGAACCAAGGTCGGCGCGTCGGGATCGATACGGCCCTTGACCAGCGCGATCGTCTCGTCGCCGCTCGCCTTGTTGAAGAAGGTCATCGCCCGCCAGTCGCCGCCCCATTGGCTCTGGAAACTCATTTCGGCGCGCTTTTCGACGAGATGGTCGTGCTTGCGGCGATAGGCGATCAGATCGCGGATCGTGCCCATCTTGAGGTTGTGGAGGCGCGCAAAGGCGATCAGATCGTCCATCCGCGCCATCGTGCCATCGTCCTTCATGATCTCGCAGATCACCCCCGACGGATTGAGCCCGGCGAGCCGCGCGACGTCGACCGCCGCCTCGGTATGGCCGGCACGCACCAGCACGCCGCCCTCGCGCGCGACCAGCGGGAAGACATGACCCGGTGTGACGATATCGTCCTTGCCTTTCGACGCGTCGATCGCGACCGAGATGGTCCGCGCGCGATCGGCGGCGGAAATGCCCGTCGTCACCCCGTCGCGTGCCTCGATCGAGGTCGTGAAGGCGGTTTCGTGACGCGTGCCATTGGCGCGGCTCATCAGTTCGAGCCCGAGCGCGTCGACCCGCGTCTTGCTGAGCGACAGGCAGATCAGGCCGCGACCGTGCGTGGCCATGAAGTTGATTGCGTCGGGGGTCGCCATCTGCGCGGGGATCACCAGATCGCCCTCATTCTCGCGGTCCTCGTCATCGACCAGGATGAACATCCGGCCGTTGCGCGCCTCGTCGATGATTTCCTCGATCGGCACCAGCGCGGGCGTGTCATCGTTGCTGAAAACGAAGGTCTCGAGCTTGCGAAGCGTTTCCGCCGTCGGGTTCCAGTCGGGCGATTCGAGATCGCGCAGCGTATTGGCGTGCAGCCCTGCGGCACGGGCCAGGCCCGAACGCGACATGCCCCCGTCGGTGACGAGGCTGCGGAGTTTTTCGATCAGTTGCGTGCTCATGGTCTGGAGATAATCACACTGAAATGTGATCGTCAAGCGTCGATATCACATTAAAACTATCGGGCCGCGACATAATCCTTCATCCGCGCCAGATAGCGCGCGAGTACGTCGATCTCCAGATTGACCTCCTGCCCGAGCACGACATCGCCGAGCGCGGTCACCGCCCAGGTGTGCGGGATGATGTTGAGATCGAACAGCGTCGATCCATCGAACCGGTCGTGCACCGCATTCACGGTCAGCGAAACGCCATCGACGGTGATCGAGCCCTTGGCGGCGACGAACGGCGCGATTTCGGGCGGGGCGATCACCGCGAGGTGGTGCGATCCGCCGATTGCGGCGATCGAATCGATCATGCCGATGCCGTCGACATGCCCCGTGACGATATGGCCGCCGAGTTCGTCGCCGAGCTTCATCGCGCGTTCGAGATTGAGCCGGCGCCCCGGCTGCCACTGGCCCGGGGCGGTGCGCCGGACGGTCTCGTCGGAAACATCGGCGGCGAACCAGCCGGGCGCGCCGGGCGCGGATTTGTCGACCACCGTCAGGCACACCCCCGAACAGGCGATCGACGCGCCGAAATCGACGCGCGCCATGTCATAGCCGGTATCGATGACGACGCGGGTATCGCCTTCGCGTTCGATCTGCCGGATCGTGCCGATGTCGGTGATGATGCCTGTGAACATATGTCCTATCCTCGCATCCGCTCGTAGACTTCGAGCCGGTCGCTGCCAAGCTGGCGGGCGTCGTTGCACCGCCAGCGGCCATGCGCCGCCGCGAGCTGGCCGAGACCGATATCGCCAAGCGCCGGCTTGCCGTCGCCGATCAGGATCGGCGCCCGGTAGAGCAGCAGCCGATCGACCAGATCGGCGGCGAGGAAAGCGGCGGCGGCCTGCGCGCCACCCTCGACGAGCAGATCGTTGACGCCCTCGAGCCCGGCGATCGACTGGGGCCCGGCAACCGCTTCCCAATCAGGCGGCGCAACCCCGCGCGTCAACACCAATCGGCGCGGGCGGCGCGGCTCGAGTCCCGCCAGTCGTACGTCGAGCATCGGCGAATCGGCATCGAGCGTCCCCCGCCCGACCAGAATCGCGTCGTGCCGGGCGCGCTCGAGATGGGCATGCGACCGCGCCGCCGGGCCGGTGATCCAGCGGCTGCTGCCGTCGGCCATCGCGATGCACCCGTCGAGCGAGGTCGCAAGCTTTAGTGTCGCCAGCGGCCGGCCCAGCGCCTGACGGGTCAGAAAACCGCCCATCGACCGGCGCGCGGCATCGGCCTGCACATCCGTCCGCACCTCGATTCGCGCCTCGCACAGCCGATCGATTCCCTCGCCATCGGTCCGCTGGTCGGGATCGCCGAGCGCGATCACCACGGCAGCCACCCCGGCCTCGACCAGCAGTTCGCTGCAGGCCGGCCCGCGCACCGAGACATGCGCGCAGGGTTCGAGCGTCGTGTAGACGGTGGCGCCGCGTGCCGCCTCTCCGGCCGCCGCGAGCGCCATCGCTTCGGCATGCGGCCTTCCCCCGGGCTGGGTCCAGCCGCGCCCGACGACGCGCCCGTCGCAGACGATCACGCAGCCGACATTGGGATTGGGCGCGGTTCGTCCGCGCCCGCGCTCGCCAAGCGCGAGCGCCGCGCCCATCCAGCGATCATCGTCGATCGCGGCGCGGCTCAGATGCCCAGCGCCTTGAGCTGGTCGTCGATCTTCTTGAACTCGGCCTGGCGCTTTTTCTGCCGCTTTTCGAGCTCGGCGTCGGCGACCGCCTTGGCGGCCGAATCGATCTTCTGCTGTGCGCGAATCTCGGCGTCGGTGCGCGAGGCGGGCCATTGCTCGACATAGATGATGTTGCGCTTGTACGGTTTTTCGACCTTCGAATCGTGCACGAAGCCGGCAAACAACAGCGTCGTGACGACGATCGAGAGGGCGAGAAAGCCAAGCTCATACGGTCGCCGCTGCGACAGAAAGAAGCGCAGATCGGCAATCGCTCGAATGGGCGAGATGCGGGCGAGAAAGCTCATAGTTGCCAAGATAGGGCGCGTGGGAAGCCGAGACCAGCCCCCGCGCTAAGCCTCCTCGATCCGGAACGTCACCGTCATCGTCCGCCAGCGCTCGATCGCGACGCCGCCGCGCGTGCCCGGACGGAACCGCCAGCGGGCGAGTGCGGTACGCAGCGTCGCTGTGTAAAAGGCGTCACTCGTCGCGCTGATCCGTTCGGCCCTGATCACCCGCCCGTCGGTACCGATCAGCACCCGCAGCACCACCGATCCCTCGCGCCCTTCGCGGCGCTCGGCGGCGGGATAGTCGGGCTGGAAGGCGCCCCGGAAGCGCCGATCGATGACGGGATCGACGAACACCGGCGGCGGCGCGGGCGGATCGATCACGACGCCGGTGCCGCCGCCAGCCCCCGCGCCTCGCCCGACCACGACCTCGCTGGGCCCGGCCGGCGTCAATTCGGTCGGCGGCATTTCGGTCCTGACGATGCGCGCGGGGCTGGTTGGCCTTGGGTCCGGCTGCGGCGCTGCCTTGCGAACGAGTTTGGGGGGATCGAGCGGGGGCGGCGGCGGGACGATCTCGATATTGGTCGTTTGAAGGACATGCTCGATCGTCCTGGTGACCGTCTCGGACGGCGCCAGCAGCACCGCCGCGAGCACCCCGCCGTTGAGCGCGAGCGCCACGGCAAGGCTGCCGGGCTTGAGGTGGCGGTCGTCACCATATCGGTTGGCATCCATGGCCTGTCTCCATCTCCAGCACCGGCTCTGGCGGCCGATCTGGTGATGATACATCGTTACATGATGCTGTCAATCTCTGGGCACGCGTCAAAATTACCCGCCAGTACAATGGTTTATCCCCGCAACCTCGCCAGCGCACGATCGCGCCCGATCAGCCGCAGCATCGTTGCCATGTCGGGGCCATGGTCGCGCCCGGTCAGCGCGCGCCGCAGCGGCAGGAACAGCGTCTTGCCGCTGCGGCCCGTCTCGGCCTTGAGCGTTGCCGTCAATGTCTGCCACGGGTCGGCCGTCCAATCGATCGTCTCGGCGAGGAGGGCCGCGCGGTCGAGAAACGCGCGATCGTCATCGGCCATTTGGGCTTCGATCGGTCCTTCGATCACCTGCCACCAGTCGGCGGCCTCCGCCACGGTCTTCAGGTTCGACCGCACCGCCTGCCATGTCGCTTCGTCCATCCCCTTGGGCAATCGATCAGCGACGCGATCGAACGGCAATTGGTGGATGATCTTGGCATTGAGCGTCTCGAGCTCGCCATCGTCGAAGCGCGCCGGCGCGCGCCCGAACCGGGCCAGATCGAACGCCTCGATCAGCGGCGCGCGATCGACCAGCGGCTCGACCGGGTCGCTCGTCCCGAGGCGCGCGAGCAAGGCGACGATCGCCTCGGGCTCGATCCCGTTGTCGCGGAATGTCTCGACCCCGATCGAGCCGAGCCGCTTCGACAATTTGCCCTCGGTGCCGACGAGCAGCGCGGCATGCGCGAATTGCGGCGGCGCGACCCCCATCGCTGCGAACATCTGCAATTGCAGCGCGGTGTTAGACACATGATCCTCGCCGCGAACGACATGGCTGATGCCCATATCGGCATCGTCGATCGCCGAGGGCAGCATGTATAGCCACGTGCCGTCGGCGCGGCGGATGACCGGGTCGCTCATCGTCGTCGCATCGAATTTCTGGGGCCCCCGGATCAGATCGTGCCATTCAATCGGGGCATCATGGTCGAGCTTGAAGCGATAGTGCGGGCGCACTCCCTCGCGCTCAAGCGCGGCCCTAGCGACATCGCTCAGCGCGAGCGCGGCGCGGTCGTATACCGGCGGCAACCCGCGGCCGGCGGCGATCTTGCGCTTGAGATCGAGCTCCTGCGCGGTTTCATAGGCCGGATAGAGACGCCCCGCCGCCAGCAGCGCATCGAACCGCGCCTGATACAGTTCGAACCGCTGCGACTGCCGCACCGCGCCATCGGGCTCGAGCCCCAGCCAGGCCAGGTCGGCCCGGATCGAGTCGACGAACCGCTCCTCGCTCCGCTCGGCATCGGTATCGTCGATCCGCAGCAAGAACCGCCCGCCCAGCTTTCTGGCGAGCAGCCAGTTCTGCAACGCGGGACGGATGTTGCCGACATGCAGCGTGCCGGTGGGTGAGGGCGCGAAACGGGTGGTGACGGTCATGCCCGTGCTCTAGGCAGCGGGGCGAAGAGCGGCAATGCCCCCTTTGCGTTACGGGACGGCCGCTTTAAGGGGTCACAAATCTGTTACGAGTCCGGTCGCTGGGGGATGCGCCATGAAATTGATGACCGGCAATTCGAACCTGCCGCTCGCGCGTGACGTCGCGAGCTATCTCGAGATACCGCTGACCCAGGCCAGCGTCCGCCGTTTCGCCGACGAAGAAGTATTCGTCGAAATCCACGAGAATGTCCGCGGCGAGGACGTGTTCGTGCTGCAATCGACCGGCTATCCGGCGAACGACAATCTGATGGAATTGCTGATCTGCATCGATGCGTTGAAACGCGCGTCGGCACGGCGGATCACGGCGGTCATTCCCTATTTCGGCTATGCCCGGCAGGACCGGAAGCCCGGGCCCCGCACGCCGATCTCGGCCAAGCTCGTGGCCAATCTCATTACGGTTGCGGGTGCCAATCGCGTCCTGTCGATCGATCTCCATGCCGGGCAGATTCAGGGCTTTTTCGACATCCCGACCGACAATCTGTTCGGTGCGCCGGTGATGTCGGCGGATATCGAGGCGCGCTATGGCGACCGCAACCTGATGGTCGTGTCACCCGATGTCGGCGGGGTGGTGCGGGCGCGGGCGCTGGCCAAACGGCTCAACAACGCGCCGCTGGCGATCGTCGACAAGCGCCGCGAGCGCGCGGGCGAATCCGAAGTCATGAACATCATCGGCGATGTCGAGGGCCGATTCTGCATCCTCATTGACGACATCGTCGATTCGGCGGGCACACTCTGCAACGCCGCCGCCGCGCTCAAACAGTCAGGCGCCGAAGGGGTGATCGCCTATTGCACGCACGGCGTGCTCTCGGGCGGTGCGGTGGCGCGGGTCGAGGGATCAGCGCTGAGCGAGTTGATCATCACTGATTCGATCGGCCAACATGACGTGATCAAGGGCGCCGAGCGCATTCGCCTGCTGACGATCGCGCCGCTGCTCGGCGAGGCGATCAAGCGGATCGCCGACGAATCGAGCGTCTCAAGCCTGTTCGACTGAGCGCCCCGAAGCATCCTGCACACCGGCCACGCGCACGCCTGCCATCTCGCGGCGCTTCAACTCGGCCTTCAAGACTTCCGGCTTCGGCGCATAGATGAAACCGAAGCTCACCGTGCCGTGCTTGGTGCCGACGACATGGTGCAACCGGTGCGCCTGCACGATCCGCTTCATGTAACTCCAGCGCGGCACATAGCCGGTCTCGACGCGCCGATGGACGATGATGTCGTGGAAGCCGAGGTAAATCGCGCCATAGCCGGCGATCCCGGCCCCGATCCAAGTCGCCCAGGCGCCGGTCGTACCGCTCGTGCCCAGCACCAGCAACACGATCGACGGCGTCGCGAAGATCACGAAATACCAGTCGTTCAACTCCCACTTGCCGGTCCGCGGACGATGGTGGCTTTCGTGCAGGAACCAGCCGAAACCATGCATCACCCAGCGGTGGACGACATAGGCGAACACTTCCATCCCCAGGATGGTGGCGAAGAACAGGGCGAAACCGACGATGATCGACATCCGCTCTGTATAATCGGCCCGCACCGCGATGGCGATAGGGCGAAGGCATATCTGGATTCGGCCGCCGCTCTGTGCTTAAGGCGTCGGCATTCCCGATCTTCGAAAGGCGCAAGGCACCTTCTCATGAACATTCACGAATATCAGGCCAAGGAACTGCTCGCCAAGTTCGGCGTCCCCGTCCCCGCCGGCTTTGCCGCGCTGAGCGTCGAGGAAGCCGTCGAAGCGTCGAAGAAGCTGCCCGGGCCGCTCTATGTCGTGAAGGCGCAGATTCACGCCGGTGGCCGCGGCAAGGGCAAGTTCGTCGAGCTGCCGCCCGAAGCCAAGGGCGGCGTCCGGCTCGCCCGCAGCGAGGAGGAGGTCCGCGCCGCCGCCGCCGATATGCTCGGCAACACGCTCGTCACCATCCAGACCGGCGAGCATGGCAAGCAGGTCAACCGGCTCTACGTCACCGACGGCGTCGACATCGCCAAGGAATTCTACCTCGCCTTGCTCGTCAACCGCGCGAGCGGTCGGGTCGGCCTGGTCGTCTCGACCGAAGGGGGGATGGACATCGAAACCGTGGCGCACGACACGCCTGAAAAGATCCAGACGCTCGACATCGACCCCGCGACCGGCTTCATGCCGCATCATGGCCGCTCGGTCGCCGCAGCGCTCGGCCTGACCGGCGATCTCGCCAAGCAGGCCTCGAACACCGCCTCCAAGCTCTATGATGCGTTCATCGGCACCGATGCCGCGCAGATCGAGATCAACCCGCTGGCGGTCACCACCGACAACCAGCTGCTGGTGCTCGATGCCAAGGTCGGCTTCGATTCGAACGCGCTGTTCCGCCACAAGGACTTGATGTCCCTGCGCGACGAGACCGAGGAGGACCCCGCCGAGCTCGAAGCGAGCAAGTACGACCTCGCCTATATCAAGCTCGACGGTGATATCGGCTGCATGGTCAACGGTGCCGGGCTCGCCATGGCGACGATGGACATCATCAAGCTCAACGGCATGTTCCCCGCCAATTTCCTCGACGTCGGCGGTGGCGCCAACAAGGAAAAGGTGACGGCGGCGTTCAAGATCATCCTCGCCGATCCGAATGTGAAGGGCATCCTGGTCAACATCTTCGGCGGCATCATGAAGTGCGACATCATCGCCGAGGGCATCGTCGCGGCGGCGAAGGAAGTGAACCTGTCGGTGCCGTTGGTCGTTCGGCTGGAAGGCACCAATGTCGAGAAGGGCAAGGAAATCCTGTCGACATCGGGCCTGGCGATTGTCCCGGCCAACGACCTGGGCGATGCGGCACGGAAAATCGTCGCCGAGGTGAAGGCGGCGGCTTGAGTTAGCCTTCTCCCGGCGGGAGAAGGATACGCAGGCTTGGCAGCTTGCCTGCCTAGCCGAAGTTGGATGAGGGTGCGTACGCTCTCGAGTGGGGAGCCCCCTCACCCAGCTACGACTAGGGCCGCATGAAGAATGCGACCCAAGTCTCCGCAACCCTCTCCCGATGGGAGAGGGATGTTTAGAGAGGATGGAAATGAAGATACTGGTCCCCGTCAAGCGCGTGCTTGACTATAACGTTAAGCCCCGCGTCAAGGCGGACGGCACGGGCATCGATCTTGCCAACGTCAAGATGAGCATGAACCCGTTCGACGAAATCGCGGTCGAGGAAGCGATCCGCCTGAAGGAAAAGGGCGTCGCCACCGAAATCGTCGCGATCTCGATCGGCGAGCAGAAGGCGCAGGAAACGCTCCGCACTGCACTCGCGATGGGCGCCGACCGCGCGATCCTGATCGTCACCGAGGACCGCGTCGAGCCGCTGGGCGTCGCCAAGCTGCTGAAGGCGATCGCCGACGAGGAACAGCCCGGCCTGATCATCCTCGGCAAGCAGGCGATTGATGACGACAATAACCAAACCGGACAGATGCTCGCCGCGATGACCGGCTGGGGCCAGGGCACCTTCGCCAGCGCGGTCGAGGTGGCCGGCGACACCGTCAAGGTCACGCGCGAGATCGACGGCGGCGCGGAGACGGTCGAGCTCAAGCTCCCCGCGATCGTCACCACCGATCTGCGCCTGAACGAGCCGCGCTATGCCTCGCTGCCCAACATCATGAAGGCCAAGGCCAAGCCGATGGCCCAGAAGACCGCGGCGGATTACGGCGTCGACATCGCCCCGCGCCTGACGACCGTCAAGGTCGAGGAGCCCGCCAAGCGCAGCGCGGGCGTCAAGGTCGCCGATGTCGATGAACTCATCGGCAAGCTGAAGACTCTGGGAGTGGTTGCATGAAGACGTTGGTTTGGGTCGAACATGACGGTGCTGCCGTCAAGGATGCCACGCTGTCGGCGGTCACCGCCGCTAGCCAGCTGGGCGAGATCCATTTGCTCGTCGCAGGGCAAGGCGTCGGCGCGGTCGCCGATGCCGCCGCCAGGATCGCAGGCGTGGGCAAGGTCCACGTGGCCGATGATGCGGCTTATGCCCATGCGTTGGCGGAAAACATCGCGCCGCTCGTCGCTGAGCTGATGGGCCATCACGATGCGTTCGTCGTGCCGTCGACCTCGACCGGCAAGAACATCGCGCCGCGCGTCGCGGCCCTGCTCGACGTGATGCAAATCAGCGACATCCTCTCGGTCGAGGGCGACGCCACCTTCACCCGCCCGATCTACGCCGGCAACGCGATCGCGACGGTCAAGTCGTCGGATGCCAAGCTGGTGCTGACGGTGCGCGGCACCGCCTTTGCCAAGGCAGCGACCGAGGGTGGGTCGGGCACGATCGAAGCGGTGGGCTCCACGGGCGACAAGGGTGTCTCGACCTTCGTCTCCTCTGAAATCGCCAAGTCCGAACGCCCCGAATTGACCAGCGCCAAGATCATCGTCTCGGGCGGCCGCGCGCTCCAAAATTCGGAGAATTTCACGACGATCATCGAGCCGCTCGCCGACAAGCTCGGCGCGGGCGTCGGCGCGAGCCGCGCGGCGGTCGATGCGGGCTATGTTCCCAATGATTACCAGGTCGGCCAGACCGGCAAGATCGTCGCCCCTGAAGTCTATATCGCCATCGGTATCTCCGGCGCGATCCAGCATCTGGCGGGGATGAAGGATTCAAAGACGATCATCGCGATCAACAAGGATGAGGACGCGCCGATCTTCCAGGTCGCCGACATCGGGCTGGTGGGGGATCTGTTCAAGATCGTGCCGGAGTTGACGAGCAAGCTGTGAGCCTTGGCCAGCAGGATGGCGCTTGCCGCTGATCATCTGGATTTTGACATCGATGGGGCGGTCCTGCACGACGGGGCCGCCCTTTCGCTTATTGGCCAACTGGAACGGGCGCTCGCCGACCTGCCCCCTGACCGGGCCGGAATTCGCCTTTACGACCGTCTTGCACTGCACGCTTTGCTCTCTCCTAACGGTCCAATAGGCACGCTCGCGAGGGCCCGTCTCGGGACTGCCGCCAAAGCCGTCCGCGCCATCCTGTTCAACAAGACAGAAGCGACCAATTGGGCGCTCGGTTGGCATCAGGATCGCACGATCGCGGTCGAGCAACGTCGCGACATTCCCGGCTACGGCCCTTGGTCGATGAAGGCGGGCATCCATCATGTCGAGCCTCCCTTCGACATCATCGAAGCCATGATCACACTGCGAATCCATCTCGATCCCGTCCCCGCCGACAACGCACCTTTGCTGATCGCCCCAGCATCTCAGCGGCTGGGCAGAATCTTGGAACGCGAGGTCGATCACATCGTGGGCCATTTGGGGAGCCTTGCCTGCCTTGCAGATCGTGGAGACGTCTGGGCATATGCGACGCCGATCCTGCACGCGTCATCAGCGGCGAAAGTGCCGGGCCATCGGTGCGTCTTGCAGGTCGACTATGCGGCGGCAGATCTGCCCGGTGGCCTTGCATGGGCCGGGATATGACAAGTGCCGACGATTCCCCTCAATGCGGCACGGCCCCCGTCTCGAACCCGGTCTTGTCGTGCAGCGCGAAGCGATCGATGATGTCGGCGCTGGCACGGTTATAGCCGATCACCTCGACCTCGCGCCCCTCGCGCCTGAGCCGGGCGATGATCTTGTCGAGCGCGGCGACCCCCGAGATATCCCAGAAATGTGCCCCCGACACATCGATCGCGATACGTGGCGCATCCTCG
>NCGF01000043.1 GCA_002281485.1 Sphingomonas sp. 28-66-16 | reverse complement strand
CGGCGACATGCGGCGCAGCATGTCGAAGACCCGCATCGAACAATTGGTGTCCTTGAGCATGTCGGCGGTCTCTTCGCAGATGCCATCGAGTGTCAAACGGCGTTCAAAAGGGACCCCCGATCGGCGTCGAAGAGGGACCCCCTTTTCAGATAATATGATGCTGGTTTGTTGAAGATGGCCTTGCGCTGCGTGCGGCGGAGGGCGGGCGTAGCCCGACCGGAGGCGCGCGCAGCGCAAGATAGATTTTTGAAGGCGCCGAAGGTGGCTGTCAGCTGCGGTTTTTGAAGCGCCAGCTGTCGTTGCCCGTCTCGACGATATCGCAGTGGTGGGTGACGCGGTCGAGCAGCGCCGTGGTCATCTTGGGATCGCCGAACACGGTCGGCCATTCGCCGAAGGCGAGGTTCGTGGTGATGATGACGCTGGTCCGCTCATAAAGCTTGCTGATGAGGTGGAACAGCAACTGCCCTCCCGAGCGGGCGAACGGCAGATAACCGAGCTCGTCGAGAACGATCAGGTCGAGCCGCGACAGCTGCGCCGCCAGGGTCCCGCCTTTGCCGATCCGGGTCTCCTCTTCGAGGCGTGTCACCAGATCGACGGTGTTGAAGTAGCGGGCGCGAGCGCCCCTTCGCACGACATTGGCGGTGATCGCGATGGCGAGGTGGGTCTTGCCTGTCCCCGTGCCGCCGACCAGCACGATATTGCGGCGAGGCGGGAGGAAGGAGCCATCGTGAAGGGAGCGGATCATCTCCTCATTGATCGGTGTGCCCTCGAAGCTGAACCGCTCCAGGTCCTTCACCACGGGCAGCCTCGCAGCCGTCATCCGATAGCGGATGGAGGCTGCATCCCGGTGGGTCGCCTCAGCACGGAGCAGGTCGGTCAGTATCTCCATGGTGGTGCGCTTGCGCTGGAGGCCGGTGGTGACCGCCTCGTCGAACGCCGCCGCCATGCCCTTGAGTCCGAGGCCGCGCATCGTGTCGATCATATCATGCCGCTGCATCATAGCCTCGCAGCAGATCATAGCGGGCACAGTCGGCGAGCGGAGGATGCTGCAGCATCCGGTCTTCCGAAGTGACGATGCTGTGGGGTGTCGCCGGCTCGCGGCGCCGGGAGAGGATGTTGAGGATCAGCTCGTCGCTGGCCGTTCCGTTCGCCAACGCTTCGCGCACGGCAGCCTCTACCGGCTCCAGGCCATCGGTGAGCACCGCCGAGAGGACCCGCACGAACCTGCGATCGGCCTCGTCCCCGGTGCCGAGCCTTCGCCGTAATCGGTGCAGGGCGGGCGGCAGATCCCAGTCCTGGAACGGTGCGCCGTTACGCAGCGCGCCGGGCTTGTGCGCGAGGACCGGCAGATAATGCCAGGGATCGTATATCGTGCGGTTCCGACCGAAGTGGCGCTCATGCTCCCCGACGATCGCATCGCCGCAGCGTATGACGATGCGATCGGCATAGGAGCGCACCTGAACGGTCCGGCGTGCGGCCGTCGACATGACCGAGTAGCGGTTGCGATCGAAGCTGATGAGGCAGGTGCCGGTGACGGCATGCTCGCTCTCATGGAAGCCGTCGAACGGTGCCAGGATCGGCTGCAGGGCCGGTCGCTCCATATCCAGCGCCTCGGCGACGGTAATATCCCCGCGTTCGGGATGGGCATGATGCTCGGCCCAGCGCCGGCACTCGGCCTCCAGCCACCCGTTGAGCTCGGCCAGGCTGGCGAACCGGAGCCGCGGCTGGAAGAAGCGGCCTCGGATTGTCTGGACCTGCTGCTCGACCTGGCCCTTCTCCCATCCCGCCGCCGGCGAGCAGGCGGTCGGCTCGACCATGTAATGATCGGTCATGATCAGGAAGCGGCGGTTGAACACACGCTCCTTGCCGGTGAACACGGCCGTCACCGCCGTCTTCATATTATCGTAGATACCGCGTCGCGGCACACCGCCGAAGAACGCGAACGCCCGGGCATGGGCATCGAACAGCATCTCCTGGCCCTCGCGCGGATAGGCCCGGACATAGGGTGCGCGCGAGTCGCAGAGACGCATATGCGCCACCTTCACCCGCATCGGCTTGCCGGCGATCTCCACATCCTCGTGGCTCCAGTCGAACTGGTAGGCCTCACCCGGCTGGAAGGTCATCGGGATGAACGCCGGTGCGCCTTCGCCAGCATCCTTCCGCCGCGCAGCACGCCAGCGCGCCGCATAGCGGCGCACCGCATCATAGGATCCATCGAACCCCTCGCGCACCAGCAGGTCATGGATACGCGTCATCCGTAGCCGATCGCGGCGGCCGCGACCTTCGTTCTCCTCAAGCAGCGCATCGAGACGATCCTGATAAGGACCGATCCGCGGCAGCGGCTGGACTTTGCGCTGATAGTTGAACGCCGCCTCCGGCGACCGGATCGCTTTGCGGACGACCTTCCGCGACAAACGAAGGTCACGAGCGATCGCCTTGATCGCCTTACCCGCTGCATGCTCACGCCGAATCCGAACCACTGTCTCCACGATCAACATCCCGTTCTCGCCAACTGATCAAAACCAGTCGGCCGACTAAATCCCCGGGATGAAGGGGTCCTTTTTGCACGCCGATCACCCCACGAAGGGGGTGCCTATTGCACGCTGATCCTCAGCGGTCGGGTTCAGCCGCCGCCGCGCAAAGCCGCGGCATAGCGCCGGTCGACCACTTCCCAGTCGATGTTGCGGAAGAAGGCGTCGACATATTTGGCGG
>NCGF01000035.1 GCA_002281485.1 Sphingomonas sp. 28-66-16 | reverse complement strand
TGGGGCTTCATCTTCGTTCCTTCGTCACTACGACGAAGCCCTAACCCTCCTTAAATCACAACCTCAAATCTGTGCCATTGGTGCTGACGGGGAACAGATCGAGCTCAGTCGAGTTGGGGAATTTCTTGATCATCTCTAGGAAAACCGGGATCGGAATGGCGTCGGGCCTTGGCCCACCAATGGCGATTTCCTGCCCCGGTGTGACGATCTTATCGATTCGCCGAAAAATCGAAACATTGCGCTCTGCAGCGAACAGCTTGCGCGTCCACTCGATGCCCTCTTTGGCAATCAGAACATCACGATCGATCCGGAGCTTGCGGCCGGCGATACGGTGATAATGAGGTTCCGGAGTTGCGAGCCGAAACCGGAAGACGAAGGAGTCGAAATGATCCTGATCGCCGTCGCCGGGTTCTTCGAGCAGATCCTGCTTCTGGAAGCGGAAGACCTGACTGACCCTTGCCCCCGACGATTTCTTCAATTCCTGCCAGATCCAGCCGTTGGCTCGAAACTCCGACTGGTATGTGAAGATGACACTGCGGCGCTCAGCGATAAACTCAATCATGGTCTCTCACCCTCACGTCGCTGCTTGACCGTCGAAGCCTAGACTTCCGCGCGTCGGTCGGTGACGACATTGATGCGCTGTTCGAGTTCGGCAATGCTCTCGATGACCGCCTCGAAACTCGGTGCGCTGCCGAAAATCATGCCGGTCATAGCCGCATAATCTAGCCTCAGCGCATCGTACATGTCGCCCTCAGGCACCAGTGTGAAGGTCGGTGGCTTGGCGCTAGCCAAGTCAAACGCGGGCCGGTTGAAGAACATGCGCGCGTGCGCGACGCAGTCCGTGCCCAGCGCGGCATCCGCGATCGCTTTCTGTCCAAGGGGTGCCTGCATGAGCTCGTGCAGATCGTAATAGTGGCGCGAAATACGGTTCCCGCCGCCCTTCAGCACGCCCTTCAGCTCGTACCAGCGCCGCAGGCCGTGCAGGATCACGACCTTGTCCCAGAAGGTCCGCTCCGCATCGACGATCGTGACATTGGGAACCGCCAGGTCGAGGCCGGGCGCATCCTCTTCGAGATAGGGGCGGATCGAGCGGACCGCGTTCGGATCCAGCGCTGACTTGGCGCCGGATTCGATCTTCACGACCTTGGGAATATAAGCGTCGGGCTCGGTGGCGGTGGGATATTGGACCAGCAGCGTCTGCTTGTCCGGATCCTTGTCGTCCTGGATGAGCTTGAGCTGGCCTTCCGCGATCCCGTTGCGCGCCGATGCCTCGGCCGCGATTTGCGTGAGGTCGGCGAGCAGCGGCCCATTGATGAAGCCCTGGCAGGCGTCGCGGATCGCATCGAGGGCTGCTCTGCGCTTGTTCGTCCCGAGCTTTTCCAAATCCTCGATCGATTTCGCTTCTCCAAGATCGTCGCGAAAGACCGTGACGTCGATATCCTCGGAGAAACGACTGATCAGGCCGAAGCCCTTCGACAATGAGGTGCCGCCCTTGAACAGGAGGCGCGGGCCGTCGGGCAGGCCGTTGAACAGCGCGTCGAGCGTCCAGCATACCCAGAAGTCCTTCTCGACATTCTGCGGCGTGGTACCGATCCGCTGTGCGGTCGCGGTGAACAGGCCGGCGCGGGTCCCGGCATCTGCGGAGAGGATCGTGTCGTAGGCGGCGTTCATGCGGTGGGTCTCGCGGTCAGGAGCGGCTTGAGGAAGTCGTGCATCCAGGTGGGCAGGGTCGACAGCCCGTCGCGCAGGTCGTTGCGGACCTTGGCCGCGTTCGGGCCGCTGTGCAAAATGTCGTCGAGCCGGTCGCGCAGATCGTCCCGGCTGTCGGGATCGCCCAGCGTGTCGCGCAGCCAGTGCAGCGCCTGCACGATCCGCATGGCCGGACGGCCGGCCCAGAATAACTTGCTTGCCGCGGCTGGCTTGAACGCGATGATCATGTTGCCGAGATGGATCGAGCGCAGCCGGGCGTCGGTGTGCACGACGATCTTGGACGGCACCGCGTTGGTGAGGCCGAGATCGTTCGCGGCGGTCATGCCATCGACCAGCACCCGGATCTGGTCGCGCCGCGCGATCGCGTCGATCACCTCGCGGGGGTCGGGCGCGGTCGGCTGGCGGGTCAGGCTGTTGAAGCCGGGCTTATCGTACAGACCGCGATCGATGCGGCGCAGGTCGTCCGAGCTCGCCAGGCGCTGCAGGGCCTTGTCGACCGCGTCGCGCGTGCCGAGATCGAGAAAATCGATAGGCGTCCATACCTTGCGCGGCGCTGCCTTGGCGACGCGTCGCATGATCTGGGCCTTGAGGTCTGCTGTGGTCATGTCCGAAACCTACCTACATATTTCGGACAGGGCTATTATCCGATTGTCCGAAAAACAACAACAAACTTCGGACAGCGGTACTTGGTCCTAATGCTGGATCGGCAACGTCCCTCCCGATCATATCGTCATGGAGTCGTCAGCCACGCCAGCATTGGGTCTCTGTCTTGATCGACCGCGCGGTAAAGCGCTGCCTCCCAGTCATTGTCCGGCTTACCCAAACCAGCTCCACCGATTTTGAAGTTCAGCGCCTGTGCAATGGCGGCTCCCGAACTTCCGCGCAGCGAATTCCTCAACGATGACAGAGCACCATGCGCGCGCTTCCTGTAGCGATCGGCGAGCCCGAGTTTCGCAAAATGTCGTTCCACAATCGGCAGCTCGGCCGCCGGGAGAGCGCCATTATCCTCGATGTGATAGGTCACAGCGGGTACCGGGCTCGAGTAATCGATCGACGCTTCCAGGATTGGCTGGTCAATCGACGGCTCGAAGGCTGCGTGCAGAAAATAGCGTCCGCCCTGTCTCGTCTTTATCGTGGTCTTCTTCTTACGATTGCATTGGGGGCAAATCGGAATGAGATTATGACCGTGCAGCGAAAACTCGGGATATCGGTCCTTCGGAAGGTAGTGATCGAGGTCGGGGTTCTGATTCAGACTGCAATAGGGACAAAGATCCACGTCGGCTTCGGGCAGGCTCTCGATCATCGTCGCCAATAAGCGCTTCATCGCGACCGTTCGCCCCTCATATCCATCGATCAGGGCTGTCTTCGCGCCAGCGTCCAACGTCACCGCGCGAAGGCCGTGCACATCGGGGCTACGTCCGTCATATTTGCGACCGGCGGCACGAACTGACGGCCCAAGCGGCCGCATCAAAGCTGCACGCGCATCGGTCGATGCATTTACCAGCCTCGCGAAGCTGGGGACGTGCGCGGGCGCATAGCTTCCCTGGCGTCTCACAGCTCATCGTCCAAAGCTTCGGCGTCTTCCTCGAGCGCGTATAGATACGCCATCGCCGGCACACCGAGCCTGCCTTCGAAAAGCGCAGCGACGCGCTCCGCGCTGCCATGTTCGCCGAAAAGTCTGACCAGGACATCGGTGAAATCCCGTTCCGGATCAGCCAGATCAAGGACGTTGCGCGTGATTTCGCCCAAGTCCTCGCCGAAGCATTCGAATTGCAGGCCTCGGACTCTCGGGCGGTTTGCGTTCGTTCTGACGAACTGGCGCACATACCGGCTTGGGATCTGTTGCAGGACGATGGGAGAATGCGTCGCCACGATGGCGTACGAATCGAATTCATCGAGCGTCTCGTTGAGCGCTGCAATGAACGTGCTGAGAAGGCCTGGGTGCAAATTTGTCTCGGGCTCGTCGATCAGCAGGAGCGAGCCCTCCTCGATAAAGCCGATGATGTTGCTGAAGATCGCGGCGACGAGACGCTGCCCCGCGCTGAGGCTGCGGATTGCGGCACTCCTGTCATCGTCGTCATCTGACGTGAGGTCTGTGGCGATGGTGATCCCAAGGAGGGTCTCCAGCGCCTTGCGCAGGATATCCATCCGATCACCCTGCGCGACGGGCTCCAGCGCCTCATCGAGCATCGCCTTGACCTCATCAGTATTGACGACGCCCTTTGAATTTCGAAGGCCGCAATATTTGTAGGAGGCGCGCGATTTGTAGGCGATTCCATCGACACGTGGCGCCTTTTCGCCCGGTGGCCGAGGCAGCGGGAAATCATCGAACGCATTGTATGAAATCGTGATCAGGCGACTGATCTCGACGCCATATTCCACGGTTGCCTTGGGCAGATCAGCGATGCTGTCTTTGCTGAAAACCTGCGGCGGCATGAGGCCCGCAGCGAGAGCGGCAAGCGCCGTCGTCTTGCCCGTGCCGTTGCGCCCGACCCATGCGATCGTTCGATTGGGGAGACCATTATGCTCGGTGTAATCGACATCGACTTCGTGTGCCGAAGGCGCTCCGGGAATCTGCATCGAAAAGTCGAAACTAGGAGGATTTACGCGCTCGTGACTCGTCCGAATATAGAAGCCGCCGCGTTTGAGAGCGTGGCGCGAGGACGCCTCTCTCATGAAACTATTTTCCCAGAGGCTCCCGTCCCCGATCCGGCGCCGGCGCTCGGGCTTCGCCACAATGTCTTGCATCGTCTGGAGATACCGTCGTCGTATCAAAGGCGACATTCCGCGGATCCGCCGATAATAAGCGATGGACTCTCCAAGCGACGCGCTCGATTTTGGCAACTTTTCCAGGACAGTCGGCAAACTCTCGACGCGAAATCCCTCCGCTCTCGAAGCTATTCGAACAGCGCCAAGATCTATTTCTTCCTCGTCCGTCACATGCAGGGTTGCAAGGAAGCGGGCCTTCCAGCCGAAGTCATCCCATCCGTCCTGGAAGAGGCTGATGAAGGGATATTCTATCCTCGCAAGCTGCGGGACTGTTCGCCGCTTGTGGTAGACAAGAATCTGCACGTTTGATGACCTTCCCCCAAACCTCCACTCGAACTAGCCAAATTATCGATTTTGGGAAGCGGTCAGCCAGCATTTGGACCAAAGCGATTTCTCAGCCTGCTTCTGAATCGAGTCGAGACGGGAAAGTCTTCCCCTGACGGCCGGCCGCGTCTGGCCGTACCCCTTCTGCGGGCGCTCCGCCCCGCAACGCCCCGGAGAGGGAGAGCCCGGCCGGGCCGGCCGTGACGGGTCAGGGCTGAGAGAGAGTCTCTCGGCGCCCGTCGCGGAGAATTTCCATGGCGACTGTCCTCAATCATGCATCCGCACCGCCCCGGCGTCCGGGTCCCTACAAGGTCGATATCTCGCGGGGGTCGTGCATCGGGCGCGTCTCGTCCGAATGGTTCTCGCGGCCCGACGACGAGCGCTATCTCTCGCTGCGCGAGCTCCATGCGGCGACACTGGCGCGAGCCAGCCGCGCCACGACCCGCACCGTCGAGACCCGTGAGGTCAGGGTGGAGGCGAGCCGCGACAATGCCGAACGCCTCGCGCTGATCGTGCCGGGCCGCGACGAGCCGATCACGCCGACCCACTGGTCGTTCGGCCAGCTCTGCAGCCTGGTCGGAGCGCCATCGGGCTATCTGCGCGAGCTGCCCGCGCCGCTTGCCGGCATCAACCTCCAGCACGGGCTGCTCAACCACCGTGCCGAGCTGATGAAGACGCTCGAAACCGAGGACGGGCGTACCGAACTCCGCGCGGTGACCGGTCCCGATTACGGCCGGATCTGGGATCATGAGCTGGTCGCGGCGGTCATGAAGATCGCCGGCAACGGCACCGGCGACACCCGCTGGAAAGTGCCCGGCCTGCTCGACTGGTCCACGATGATGCACAACCCGAATGTCGAGATCACCAAGGACACCACCACGCTTTATGCGAGCGACCGCGACGTGTTCCTGTTCCTGGTCGACGATGCCCATCCGATCGAGGCGGGCAGGTTGCCGAACGGCGACCCCGACCTGTTCTTCCGCGGCTTCTACTGCTGGAACAGCGAGGCCGGCGCGAAGACCCTCGGCATGGCCAGCTTCTACCTCCGCGCGGTCTGCATGAACCGCAACATCTGGGGCGCCGAGGGCTTCGAGGAGATCAGCATCCGGCACTCCAAGTTCGCCGCCAACCGCTTCGCGCACGAGGCGGCGCCGGCGCTGGAGAATTTCGCGACCTCCTCGCCCCAGCCATTCATGACGGGGATCATGGCCGCGCGGCAGCGCATCGTCGCGCGCACCGACGAGGATCGACACGACTTCCTGCGCAAGCGCGGCTTCTCCAAGGTGGAGACCTCCAAGGTCATCGCAACCGTGCTCGAAGAGGAGGGCCATCCGCCCGCGTCGATCTTCGACTTCGTCCAGGGGATCACCGCGCTCGCCCGCGACAAGCCGCACCAGGATGCGCGGCTCGAGCTCGAGGGCAAGGCCTCGAAGCTCCTTGCGGCCGTCCACTGATCCACGCCCGTTTCGCCAGACGGCGCAGTCCTCCTCCTAGAGGTAGAGGGCTGCGCCGTTCCCATGGCGGGATGAAGGTCGGGAGAGAGTCTCCCGATCACCCGCCATGTGGAGAACTGACATGGCGAAAGCCCAACCCAAGCTTGTCCTCGCGCCCGCGCAGGGGATTCCCTTCAACCTCCTGGTCCTGTCCCAGTCGAACGTCCGCCGCGTGAAGAACGGCGTCACGATCGAGGACCTCGCCATCGACATCGAACGCCGCGGCCTGCTTCAGGGCCTCAGCGTCCGGCCGCTGCTCGACGCGGGGGGCCAGGATACCGACACGTTCCACGTGCCCGCCGGTGGCCGGCGTTTCCGCGCGCTTGAGATCCTCGTCAAGCGCAAGCGTCTCGCTCCCGACGCGGTCATTCCCTGTGTGGTCAAGCCCGCCGCCGGTGACGTCTCCGCCGAGGAAGACAGCTATGCCGAGAACGCGTTCCGCGAGGCGCTGCACCCGCTCGACGAGTTCCGCGGTATGAAGCAGCTGGTCGATCAGGGCGGCGAGATCGAGGATGTCGCGGCGCGTTTCCACGTCACGCCCGCGGTCGTGCGGCAGCGGCTCAAGCTCGCCTGCGTGTCGCCGGTGCTGCACGAAGTCTACGCCGCCGACGGCATGACGCTTGAGCAGCTGATGGCGTTCACCGTCTCCGACGACCACGTCCGGCAGGAACAGGTCTGGGAGCTGGTTCAGAGCCATCACAACCAGTCGGCACACTTCATCCGTGCCCGCCTGAACGAAACCACGGTCCCAGCCCGCGATCCGCGAGCGCTGTTCGTTGGCATCGACACCTATGTCGCCGGCGGCGGCTGCGTGGTCCGTGACCTGTTCGAGGAGGACCGTGGTGGCTGGCTGCAGGATGCCGCCTTGCTCGACCGGCTCGTGCTCGAGAAGCTCGGCGCCGAGGTCGATCGCTTCCGCGCAGAGGGATGGAAGTGGGTCGAGGCGGCGATCGATCTGCCCTATGGCTATCACCTCGGGCTGCGACCGATCGAGGCGACGCACACCCCGCCGACCGAGGCGGAGCTGGCCGAAGTCGCCACGCTCCAGGCCGAGGCCGAGGCGCTCGAAGCCGAATGGAGCGGTGCCGACGAGATCCCGGACGACGTCGATGCCCGGGTGAACGCGCTCGACGAGCGGATCGCGGAGCTCGCCGGTGGCAGCTGGAACTATGATCCCGCCGAGATGGCGATGGCGGGCGTCTTCGTCACGATCGAGCGGAACGGCGAATTGTCGATCGATCCCGGCTGGGTTCGCGCCGAAGACGAGCCGGTCGTCGAGTCCGAACCTCACGGTGAGGGCGAGGGCGAGCAGCGGGACGATGGAGTCGATGGCGATGACCGCCAGCCCGGCCTTGCTCCCGAAGCCGCCGGGGACGCGGTGCAGACCGAAGACGAGGATGAGGGACTGAAGCCGCTGCCCGACCGCCTCATCTCCGAGCTGACGGCCGAGCGCACGCTCGCGCTTCAGGACGCGATCGCCGGCAATCCCCAAGTCGCGTTTGCGGCGGTGCTGCACAATCTCGTGCTGGCCACTTTCTACTATGGGCGGGCCGAAAGCTGCCTGATGGTCACCCTGACCAAGGTCGGGTTCGGCTTCCAGCCCAGCGGCATGAAGGACAGTCCCGCCGCCGTCGCGATCGAGGCCCGGCACGCCATGTGGAAGGATCGCCTCCCGCAGTCCGACCGCGATCTGTGGGACGCGCTTCAGCTGCTCGACGGCAACGAGCAGGCCCAGCTGTTTGCGCACTGCGCCGCTTACTCGGTGAACGCGCTTTACGAAGTGGCGCCCAAATACGACAATGGGCGCATCTCGGCGCACACGGTCGAGCGGCGGCTCGTGCACAGCCACGTCCTTGCCCGAGCGGTCGGGCTCGACATGGTCGCTTCTGGCTGGAAGCCCACTGCCGACAATTTCTTCGGCAAGGTGACCAAGGCACGCATCATCGACGCAGTGACCGAGGGCAAGGGCGGCGAGACCGCGGCGCTGATCGACCATCTGAAGAAGCCCGACATGGCCCGCGAGGCCGAACGGCTGATGGAGGGTGCGGGCTGGTTGCCAGAGCCGTTGCGCACGCCCGAGCTGCCCGCTCAGGCCGACCTGCTAGAGGCGCCGGCGACGATCGAGCTGCCTGCGTTCCTCGCCGAGCCGGATGCGTCCGGTGACCAAGGGCCGATGGCGATCGCGGCCGAGTGACCGATTGGGGCGGGGCGCCGCAGCGTCCCGCTCCTCTTCCCTTCGATCTTCTGGAGACCTGCCATGAACCTGCCGATCCTCGGCGGGGCGTCGCTCGGCGCGCCCGCTTCCTCGACTTGCCCCGATCCCGCCAATGCGGTTGCCGATGGCCTTCATCGTGCCGCGCTCGACCTGTTGCCGATCCTTGAACGCGGCGCCCGGATCGATGCGGCAAGTCTTCGCGCGGCGATGGTCGATGCGTTCGGCGCGAGCGATGCCGATGGCGGCTGGGACTGGAAGCAGGCCTATGACGCCTGCGAGGCCGCCGAAATCCTGTTCCTTCGCCGGCACGGCCCGGCCATCGTTCGGTCCTCGTCCGATCCTCACGCCTGGCTGCGTCTCGTCGAGCGCATCGCCGCGCTCGCGCCGACGCACACGCGGCGGTCCGAGGCGGGGCAAGCGATGCAGCAATTCTCGACGCCGCCCGGCTTCGCGCTGGTGGCAGCGATCGCGGCGCAGATCGGCGCGGGCGAGCGCGTGCTCGAACCCTCCGCCGGGACCGGAATGCTCGCGGTCGCAGCGCAGCTATTCGGAGGAGGGGTCATCCTCAATGAACTCGCCCCGGCGCGGGCGGCCTTGCTCGAACGGCTCTTCGCTGGCGCCGGCGTCACTCGCCACGATGCCGCGCAAATCGACGATCGGCTGGCGCCCGATCTCGTCCCCGACATCGTGCTCATGAACCCGCCTTTCTCGGCAATGGCGGGGATCGACCGGCGCATGCCCGGGACGGCGCTTCGGCATATCGCATCGGCGCTGGCCCGGCTGCGCGCCGGCGGACGGCTGGTCGCGATCACCGGCGCGGGCTGCGCGCCCGAGGCGCCGGCGTGGCGCGACGCATTCATCGCGCTTCAGGAGCGAGGACGCGTCGTGTTCACCGCGTCGGTCGACGGGCGTGTCTACGCGCGCCACGGCACCAGCACCGAGACCCGGCTTACCATCATCGACCGAGTGCCCGCCGATCGGCAGAACGCTTTCGTTCCCGATCATGGCAAGGCGGCGGACCTCGCTACCTTGCTCGACTGGGTGCGAACCTCGGTTCCGCCCCGCGTGCCCATGCCGCCGGCTCCGCCGCCGCCTTCGGTGAATGCCGCCTTGGTGCGACGCGCTCCCATCTCCGCCGTCACCGCCGAAGTCGATCCTGCGCCGATAGACGCAGCGCTGCTCGATTATGCCGCGATCGACTGGCAGCCCGCCGAAGGCGCGCGCCTCTCGACTTCGATCTATGAACCGTTCGAGCTTCAATCGATCCGCATTCCCGGCGCCCGCCCGCATCCGACGATGCTGGTCCAGTCGGCCGCCATGGCCTCGGTCGCGCCGCCCAGGCCCGACTACCGTCCGACCTTGCCGAGGCGGCTGATCGACGAGGGCGTGCTGTCCGATGCCCAGCTCGAATCGATCATCTATGCGGGCCATGCGCATGCCGGTTTCCTGGCCGGGTCGTGGAGTGTCGATGCCAGCTTCGACGCACTGAGCGCGGTCGCCGAGAACAGCGAGGCCGCCATCCGCTTTCGCCGCGGCTGGTTCTGCGGCGACGGCACCGGCGCGGGCAAGGGCCGCGAGGTCGCGGGCATCATCCTCGACAATTGGCTGCAGGGCCGCCGACGCGCGCTGTGGATCTCGCTCTCCGACAAGCTGCTCGAGGATGCGCAGCGCGACTGGCGCGCGCTCGGCCAGGAGCCGCTTCGGGTGACGCCGCTGTCGCGCTTTCGCCAGGGCATGCCAATCCATCTCGGCGACGGTATCCTGTTCACGACCTATGCGACGCTGCGCAGCGAGGAGCGCGGCGGCAAAGCCAGCCGCGTCCAGCAGATCGTCGATTTTCTCGGGAGCGATTTCGATGGCGTGATCGTGTTCGACGAGGCGCACGCCATGGCCAATGCTGCTGGCGGCAAGACCGAGCGCGGCGAGCAGGCCGCCTCGCTTCAGGGTCGCGCGGGTCTGCGCCTGCAGCATGCGCTGCCCAATGCCCGGGTCATCTACGTCTCGGCGACGGGCGCCACCACCGTTCAGAACCTCGCCTATGCCGAACGGCTCGGACTGTGGCTGGGGGAGGATTTCCCCTTCGCGACCCGGACCGATTTCGTGTCGGCGATCGAAGAAGGCGGGGTTGCAGCGATGGAGGTCGTGGCGCGCGACCTCAAAGCGCTCGGCCTTTATTCGGCACGCTCGCTGTCGTTCGACGGAGTCGAATATGAATTGCTCGAGCACGCGCTGACGCCCGAGCAGCAGCGCATCTACGACGCATATGCCGGAGCATTCCAGGTCATCCACAACAATCTCGACGCAGCGCTCAGGGCCGCAAACGTCACCGGCGTCGAAGGCACGCTCAACCGTCAGGCCAAGTCCGCCGCGCGTTCTGCGTTCGAGAGCGCCAAGCAGCGCTTCTTCAACCATCTGATCACCGCGATGCAGACGCCGAGCGTCATCGCGAACATGGAGCGCGACCTGGGCAGCGGCGCGAGCCCGGTCGTACAAATCGTTTCAACCGGCGAAGCGCTGATGGAGCGGCGCCTGGCCGAGATCCCGACTGAGCAATGGGCCGATGTCGATGTGGACATCACGCCGCGCGAATATGTGCTCGACTATCTCGCCTACAGTTTCCCGGTCCAGCTCTACGAGCCATTCACCGACAGCTCGGGGAATCTCTGCTCACGTCCCGTCATGCAAGACGGCAATGTGGTCGAATCCCGCGACGCTGTTGCCCGGCGCCAGGCAATGATCGAGCGGCTCGCGGCATTGCCCGCCGTGCCCGGCGCGCTCGATCAGATCGTCCAGCATTTCGGGCCTGACCGCGTGGCCGAGGTCACCGGGCGCGGGCGGCGCATCGTACCCCGGCAGCGGGCCGACGGTTCGACGCGCTTTGCGGTCGAGACCCGGCCCGGCGCTTCCAACCTCGCCGAGGCGCAAGCCTTCATGGACGACCGCAAGCCCATCCTCGTCTTTTCCGAGGCGGGCGGCACTGGGCGTTCCTATCATGCCGATCTGGGCGCCGCGAACCAGCGCCAGCGCGTCCACTATCTGCTGGAGGCGGGTTGGAAAGCCGACACCGCGATCCAGGGGTTCGGGCGGACCAACCGCACCAACCAGAAGCAGCCGCCACGCTTCCGGCCGGTGACCACCGATGTCCCCGCGCAGAAGCGCTTCATCTCGACGATCGCGCGCCGTCTTGATACGCTGGGTGCCATCACCCGCGGGCAGCGTCAGACTGGTGGGCAGAACATGTTTCGCCCCGAGGACAATCTCGAATCCGCTTATGCCCGCGATGCGCTCCGCCAGCTCTATGGGCTGATCTTTCGAGGCAAGGTCAAGGGCTGCTCGCTCGACGATTTCGAGGCGGCCACGGGACTTGAGCTCGGCGACGACAACGGCCTGCGCGACGAATTGCCGCCGATCACCACCTTCCTCAACCGCATGCTCGCGCTCACGCTTCCGATGCAGCGGACTCTGTTCGAGGCGTTTGGCGCACTGATTGAGCGGCGCATCGAGGGCGCGGTGGCGTCGGGCACTTATGAGACCGGACTCGAAACCCTGTCCGCCGAGAGCTTCACCGTCTCCGGGCGCCGGACAATCTACGTGCATCCGGGCACCGGCGCCGAGACCGAATTGCTCACCATCGCGCGCAAGGACCGCAATCGTCCGCTTGGTCTGGCGCAAGCGCTGGCGCTGGCGCGGGAGCCCGACGCGATGCTGCTGGTCAACGAGCGCTCCGGTCGCGCCGCTGTGCGGATGCGTGCTCGTAGCTTGCTGCTCGACGATGGCGGAGTCGAGGAACGCGTTCGCCTGATCAAACCGATGGAAAGTCCGGCGATCCCGCTGGATGCGCTAGCTGAGACATTCTGGCGCACCGCCGATCGCGCGCGCTTCAGTGCGGCGTGGGAGGCCGAATGCGTCGAGGTTCCCGAGTTCGAGACGACCGAGATGCATGTCGTCGCAGGCCTGCTGCTCCCGATCTGGCGGCGGCTCCCCGGCGAATCCACCCGCGTCTACCGGTTGCAGACTGACACCGGCGAGCGGATCGTCGGCCGCCGCGTCCCGCCGGCCTGGGTCGCTGCCACGCTTGGCGCCGGCGCACCGACGATCACGCCCGCCCAGGCATGGCAAATGCTGATGGCAGGCGAGGCAGCGCTTCACCTCGCCGAAGGCCAACGGCTCCAGCGCGTCCTCGCCATGCATCTGCACCGCATCGAGCTGACCGGGTTCAACGACCTCGGCGTCGAGCGTCTCAAGGCGATGGGCCTGATGTCCGAGATCGTGTCGTGGAAGCTACGGCTGTTCGTGCCGACCGGCGGCGAGGGTCCGGCTATCCTAGCGCGGCTGCTCGAACGCTTCCCGGTGGCACGGATCGAAGCTCGCACCGCCAGCGCGGCCTGAAGGGGACGGGCGATGGAGCATCCCGCGAGCGCGATCGCGCGCGATCTGGCCGGCCAGGCCGAACGGCTTTGCCGGCGCTATCTTTCCAACGGACGCCGCGAAGGCAATTACTGGCAGGTCGGCGACGTTCGCAACACGCCGGGCCGCAGCCTCTATGTTCGCCTTCGCGATAGTCCCGACGGGACCGGCCGAGCGGGAAAATGGACCGATGCGGAGTCGGGCGAACATGGTGACCTGCTCGACATCATCCGCGCATCGACACTTACTGGAACGCTATCGGAAGCGTTGGCCGAGGCGCGGCGCTTTCTCAGCCTTCCCGACTCTCCGGTCTCTGCCGACAGGAAGACGGCCCGCAACGGTCCGACGGGATCGCCTGGAGCAGCTCGGCGCCTGCTGGCGATTTGCAAGTCGATCAGTGGCACGCAGGTCGAAACCTATCTGCGCGGTCGCGGCATTCCTCCAATGTCGGGACTGGAGGCCCTGCATTTTCACCCCCGCTGCTGGTATCGTCGCTCGATCGATGACCGCGGCGATGTGCCGCCCGCCATGCCGGCAATGATCGCCACGGTGACCGATACGGCCGGCACCATCACCGGTGCGCATCGCACTTGGCTGACCCCGAACGGCTCCGACAAGGCGCCTGTCGCGTATCCACGCCGGGCAATGGGTCACCTGCTCGGCCACGGTGTCCGCTTCGGCACCGCGGCACCCGTCATGGCCGCAGGCGAGGGGATCGAATCGACCCTCTCACTATTTGCCGCCGTCCCCACGCTGCCGGCGATTGCGGCATTATCGTCAGCCCACCTCGCTGCCCTGGCGTTCCCGCCGACGCTCCGCCGCCTCTATGTCGCGCGCGAGGCCGATCCTGCCGGTCGCAAGGCGTTTATCACGCTGGCGCACCGCGCAATTCAGTGCGGGATCGACGTCCGCCCCCTCGATTCCGAACTTGGCGACCTCAATGCGGATCTTCAAACGTTCGGGCTGGACGCGATGCGCGCTCATCTCCTCGCGCAGATGGTGGCCGAAGACCGCCCCTGACATCCACGGTCGCGCGGCATCGCCTTCGTTGCTCCGCTAATGAGAGTCCGCGCCACGCGCCTTCCCAGAGGGCGACGGGTCGGCAGCGCCCGCGATCACGCAACCCGTCCGCGCGGCTATTTTCCGCCGCGTGCCTGCGGCCCGCTTTGCATCGCGAAGCAAAATAGCCGCGCTCCCGGGTCCTCCGCTTGCGCTTCGGCGCCCGCCGGCTTCGCCGGTCGCTGCGCTCGGCCGTGCGCGGTCACGGGCGCCACCGCCTCTTGTCGCCAGGAAGGCCGCAGGACGCGGCCCCAGCTTGGAGCAATTCGGATGGACGATTTTCACGACATGGCGGGCGAAGGCGGATCACAGTTCGCTCATTTGCTGGAGGAGCTGGAGCTGTTCGGCCGAAGGCCGTTCGACGACGAGCTCGATCCAAGGCCGCTCCCCGAGGGCCGCCTCGTCGAGGCAGCGGCAGCCGATACGTTCGACGCGATGGGTGCCAGCCTCGCCGACACCCGCCTCGAACCCGAACTGGAGGAACTGCTCTGGGGGTTCACCAACGTCTTCCACCGCGCGACCGAAAGGGTCGACCGGCAGCTGGATAGCAACGAGCTGACGCAGAAGCGCTTGCAGCGCGAGCAGGACGGCTCCGAGGTCAAGTCGGTCGAGCTGGAAACGCTGATCGCCGAGGGCCGGTCGATGATCGAGCGCCGCGATGCGATGGAGGCGTACCGGGAAGCATTCGCCGAGCAGTTCCGTCACTATTTCCGCAAGCCTTGGCTGCCCAAGAGCGGGTCGATGCTCAATCGCAGCGCGATGACCGCAGCAGTGATCGAGAGCCGGGAATTCGTGAACGAGCGGCGTTGGACCGATGCACAGCTTCTCGTTCCGCCCGGTGAGCGCATCTACGTGAGCGGCGGCACCGACTATATGGATCATCGGACGATCTGGCAGGTGCTCGACAAGGTCCATGGTCGTCACCCGGCGATGGTCCTGATCCATGGCGGGTCGAGCAAAGGCGCCGAGCACATCGCTGCCCTCTGGGCGAGCGAGCGCAAGATTCCGCAGGTGCCGTTCAAGCCCGACTTCGTGAAGCACAACCGCGCATCCGCCCCGTTCAAACGTAACGACCGTGTGATTTCGATCATGCCCCGCGGCATCATCATATTCCCGGGCGGCGGCATTCAGGACAACCTTTTCGATAAGGCGCGCGCCGCCGGCATCGCCGTCATCGATCATCGACGGCGATGATGATCCCAATCTCACGACGGGCAAAGCCGGGCGACCCCGTACTGGGCCCGCGCCGCCGGGCCGCAACATGGGCCCCGGCCCACGTCCTCCACTCCGTTCCGGCCCAAGGGTGCGCCCCGCCTCCTTCGCGGGCCCGCGCGGGCCTCGCCGCCCGGCTTCACTCTCGACGATAAGGAGATGTGTCATGAATCGCAGACTTCGCCGCAGGCTCCAGACCATGCCTGCGCCCGAACGCGCGGTGTTCGATCGAGCCCGCTATCGCGACCTCGATTACATCCAGATCGCAGCCGAACTCGACATCAACATCGACGAGGTCCAGCGCCTCTTGTCGAGCGCGATGCAGCATCTCGTCGGCTGGAAATAGCGACCGCCCAGAACATTGAGGAAACTCCCCAGCACAGCTAGGCTTCGATCATGCGTGTCGATCTCGATCACCTCCCGGATACCCAGCAGGCCGAGCTTGCTCGCGTGCGCGACACGCTCATGGCGGAGTTCGCGCAGGCGATCTCGACCGCGACCCAGCCGTGGAAGAAGAACGGCAAGATCCTCAAGATCATCCTGTTCGGCAGCTATTCGCGCGAAGATTGGGTCGACGAACCTGAGAACGGCTATCAGTCGGACTTCGACCTGCTGGTGATCGTCAGCCACGAGGACCTGACCGACGTCGCCGGCTACTGGTACATCGCGGAGGACAAGATCCTTCACGATCCGGCTGTGCAGCGTCCGGTCAACATCATCGTCCATACGCTCGATGAGGTGAACAAGGCGCTGGAGCGGGGCGAGTATTTCTGGGTTGATATCGTGCGCGATGGCGTCGTGCTGTACGAGTTGCCCCAGCATGCTCTTTCTGCTCCCAAGCCCCTTATTGCCGCAGACGCCCATGCGATGGCCGAGCGCTATTTCGATGAGCAGCGGCGTTCAGCGGCAAATTGGTTCCGTATGGCGGAACTCGCACTGGTCGAAGGCGACGATCGCGACTGGCGAAACAAGGCCGTTTTCAACCTTCATCAGTCGACCGAGACCGCCTATGCCTGCTTCCTGCTCGTGCGGACCCTCTACTTTCCCCGGTCGCACAATATAAAGTTCCTCCGTTCGCTATCGGAAGACAAAGAGCCCCGCCTGGTAGACGCGTGGCCTCGCGCTACGCGCATTGATCGTCGCAGATTCGAACTGCTCAAGCGCGCCTATGTAGAGGCGCGCTACTCGCCTAGTTATGAAATCGGCGCGGAGGATCTCGACGCGTTGGCTGGATCGGTAAAGCGGCTGCGTGATGTCGTGGAGGTGCTGTGCGTCGAACGCCTCGCGGAGCTCCGCACCGCTGCCGATTTGTGAGTGCTACAGCGTGGCGAAGACAACATATGGGAACCGCAAGGCGGGCATTCTCGCGCACCTTTCGCAGCCCAAACGCCTCGCGCTGATAGCTGAGGGCCTTCCCGTCATTGCCGCGAGTGCGAGGAGCTTCTGGGATGCGGCGCGACAGCTCGAGCAGGGCTCACGCGAGCAGAATGTCCTGGAAGGCTTTGCCGAGGAGGAGGCAGCCAAGGTCCTCATCCTGATGGACATGGCTCGCTGCCCACCCAAGCAAATCGCCGGACGCGCTGGAGCGATCTTGAAGGTCTTCTACTGTCCGTCGTCAGAACATTTGGCGCAGCTCGGGGCGTAAATTAGCGGAGTGCGGGCCTCGTCTGGGGGTTGATGTTAAGCGGCGAGCTTGCGGTGTT
>NCGF01000001.1 GCA_002281485.1 Sphingomonas sp. 28-66-16 | reverse complement strand
GTTGGGGCTTCATCTTCGTTCCTTCGTCACTACGACGAAGCCCTAACCCTCCTTAAATCACAACCTCAAATCTGTGCCATTGGTGCTGACGGGGAACAATCGGGACGGCGGCAGCGGGCTGGGGCTCGCCATCGCAAAGGAATTTGCAGGTGCCATGAATGTCAGTCTTACTGCGGCTAACAATGCAGAAGGAGGAGCGGCCTTCACCTTGGCGTTTAATGTATCAACGCCCGCAGGGTGAGCCACCTGCTTTGATCGAGCCAGCAAAGGATCGCCCAAACCTGCTGCGATTTGAGCGCACGCTTGGCGCCGAGCAGTCGACCTTCATTCCAAGGACGAAGTTCGAGGAACGCGGGATCCATCGACGAATGCCCCATCGTTCACCGCCAAAGAGGCGGATTGGCATTCCGAGATAGATGGAAGCCGGTGAAACAATGGTTCGCATTTGTGGTTCATGCCGAGTTTCGCTCGAACCGATTTTCGGCTTCCGACCCAGTCACAGTCGCTGCGCAGCTAACGCGCGAGCTGCGGTTCATGCCAAAATCAGCCCTTGTTCGAAGGGCGCATAGCCGGTCGGTTTTGCGCCGATCTCGGTCACTCTGCCGGGATAACGCGACGACAAAGACTGGACGGCGCGGTAGCCGACTGACGCTAAATAGCAATTATTCGGTATTGTTGGGCACGGCACGCGCACAACTGCGGAGCCATCCGGTCACGGCGTATCGCCGGACGGGTGCCGATGGGGTGACCATCGACACACTATGCTGCTGCGGGACGGCGAACAGGTCGAGCGTGTTGAACCGGGGGACGTGGCCGTCGATCATTGCCCCATCGTCCCGATGGAACATTAAAATGCCTCCCCATTCGGGTCGCCACGCGCGCGTCAGACCATAGACATAGGCGGCTAACCTGTCCTTGCCAGGCACATCATCGTCATGTTCGGTGAGCAAATCGCCGGGTGAATAGGCGGTAGCATGTCCATCAGAAAAGCTGATGTCGCGCTGGCCGGTAATCCGCCGGAGCATGTCCAGCATCTCGTCGCTGTCCATCAAGCGGGCGAAGGCCGTTAGGGGATCATCATCCTCTTCAAGTCGGTCGGGGTCGTCGGGAACGCGCAACCCTTCATATCGATACTGAAATCCATCGCGGGCTTGCGCAAAGACTTGCTCGTCGAGCGCGCGCCGCCGCCGAACGCCAAGGCGCTCCCATGCGCGCCGATCATATTCCAATATGCCATCGGGCGTGTTGATCAGCCGCCACCAATCGTCCTGATCTTCCAAATGAGCATGCAGTGCTTCGGCATCTTCTCGTATCAGGAGATCGAAAATCCTGACGCGGCGGTGCTCGTGAAATGAGTGCGTCAGGCGATCGATGTCGAGGCCGGCATTCAGGCGCAACTTCGTCATCCGCTATGCTGCGGCATCAGGGTGGTCGACGAACAGCTCGTCACGCTCACCTGGATGTCGACCACGGTCTGGATGGGGAGCACCTGCAAACGCTTGGCCAACTTCGGATCGAAGAAGTCACGCAGTAACGGTGGTCGGTCTGCTCTGAAATAGAAGGCTGGATCTCCCGTGACCCTCGGATCGGCTGCATATTTCAGCTCATCGCGCCGCGTCACGGTCTGGACGATGCAGGGAGCGTACCTAATGCCAAGCGCACGCAGAGCATAGGCACGGTGATAGCCATTGTGGAGCAGGATACGATTGTCGCTGCGGATCGCGCTCAGGAAATTGGCACCGAACCCAATCGGTATGGTCAGTGCGGCTGTCAGCGGCCCTGTCGCCTTAAGTGTTTCAAGCAAGCCGTCCGGCAGAAACTGTGGCACCTGCGCGCCGAAATCTGTGGCATCGGACACGAACTGATAGTGATCGGCACTCAATCGCCGAATCGAGACAGGCGGCAGATCGCGCTGCAGCGGCAGACAGAATCGGAACAGCGCGTCAGGTGAGGGCGTTCGGCCGAGCATTGCGCCGCGCAGCGCGGCGAACCGATCGGCAACCTGGCCCTGCCACATCACCAGACGATCGATTTCGACCATCTCAATCGTTGTCGGCAAGGCATCGAAAACCGCCTGATAATAGCGGTCTGCCCTGACCTCGTCAGCAAGGGTGGTCAGCGCCTTTGGCAAGGCGCGGGTCTTGATCCGGTCAGCGTCGCCGGCTTCCGCCTGCTCAAGCGCGTAATAATGATCATTGGCTGCCCGCCATTCTTCGGCGAGTTGGAAGGGCGGGATCGCGTCGCCGCCGACCACCTTGCGCGCTACGAAGGAGAGATATTCTTCAAGGTGCGGCTGCCCAAGCAACCAGATCAGCGACGCATTGGCATCGACCGACGCAAAGTCGGCGGGGCGAGTGTGAACGGTCAATGCGAACTCCTGATCTGCCCGCAATTGGGCAGGCCAGAAGTTCACCACAAAAAGTTGAACGTTAAGTTGAAGCAGGCGTGCCGGGCGCAAAGAAATGGGCGGGAGACCCATTTGGTCACCCCGCCCGCATTGTCGTCACTTCAGGCCGCCGACTTTCTAGCCGCAATAATTGCCCTTGGAGCCGCCCTTCTTGGAGCCGCCCTTGGCCTTGCTGCCGCCCTTGGAACCGCCCTTGCCCTTGCTGCCACCCTTTGAACCGCCCTTCGGCGGCTTGGACGGCGCACAAGGCGAACAGCCCTTGCCACCGGCGCCGTAGACATGGCCGAGTTCGATGCTGGTAAGATCGCGCATGACTAACCCTTTCATCCTAATAACCGGTTCTCATTAACGATTGAGTGAAACCGATGATTGGACGTTATCGGGTTTTTTGTTCGAGTAAATCGGCTATTTTTCAATGCTTCATAATGAAACATTTACCATTTATCGAGGGGTATGAATGTTAATTAGTTAAGATGAATTTTAATAGTTAATTACATTGGAATCTATTGCCTAGAATATGTCCCGTTATTTACAGCCATAGTCCTGGCGCGTGCGAGCGGCCCCTCGCGAACGGTGATATGGCCACCCTCCAAAGTGAAGACGAAGTCTGCTCGCTCGACGAGGGCCGGGCGGTGCGCGATCACGATTCGGGTCATCGGCAGGCCGGCGATCATGTCGGCGATCCGAGTCTCAGTGGCGGGATCGAGATTGGCGGTGCCCTCGTCCAGAAACAACACATCGGGGTCTCGAAACAGGGCGCGGGCAAGAAAGATGCGCTGCCGTTGGCCGGACGACAGCGCCGCGCCCATATCGCCGATCAGGCTATCATAGCCCATCGGCATACGCGCGATATCTGCATCGACTTCGGCCATTTGCGCGGCCTTGATGATGCGCTCGCGGTCGGCTGTGGGCTCGAAAAAGGCAATGTTATCGGCGATTGTGCCCGTCAGCAGGCAATCATCCTGCAACACCGCTCCGATCCGGCCCCGCCACCCCGCCATGGTCGCGCCGCCCAACGGCACCCCATCGACAATGATTCTGCCCAACTGGGGATTGAGCAGGCCCAGCATCAACCGAAACAAGGTCGTCTTGCCCGCGCCGCTTGAGCCGACAATGGCGACAAAGGCGCCTCCGGGAATATCGACGCTGACCCGGTCGATCACTGGGGCTTCCCCCTCATCATAGGCAAAGGTCAGATGATCGAGCGAAATAGCGGGCGCGGCCAATGGTGCGCGGTGGACCTGCGGCGTAAACTCCTCGTTGCGCTCGGTTACAATGTCCGACAGCCGTTCAAGGTGGACGCCGAGCAGACGCCAGCGCTGGATCTGATCGACAAGCGACGTAGCGCTGGTGACGAAATTGCTGCGATAGGACAGGAAAGCGAGCAGCGTGCCGATCGTCATCGTGCTCTCGATGACGCGCATCGCCCCGAAATAGACGCAGATCAGAAACGCGGCACTGAACAGCAGATTTTCGGCGAGGCTTACCCGAATATCGAGCAGGCGCGATCGATAGGACGCCGAAATGACATCGGCATATTGGTTGCGCCAACCATTTTCCCGCTGCGCCTCATGCCCGAAAATCTTGACCGCGCGGACCGCGCGGATCGTCTCCATCAGATAGGTTTCTTCGTTGGCGCGCGCGATGATTTCTTCCTCGGCGCGCAGCCGCATCGCCGGATAGACCAGCTGATTATAGCCAAGGTATGCCAGGGTGCTGGCGAGGACGATACCGGCCAACAACGGACTGATTACCACCATAACGACCAGCGTTGTCAGGAACAACACGGAGTCGATCAGGACGTTCACCAGCCCGCGGGTAAGCAGCGACTGAATCGGTTGGATCGACCCGACGCGGGACATCAAATCGCCGACGTGGCGCCGTTCAAAATAGGCAAGCGGCAACCGGATCAGGTGACGGACGACGTTGCCGCCAAGATCGAATGACAGCGATTGCCCCAGGGTCAGCATTACCCATTCTCGCAATGCCTTGGTCACGCTGTTCAGGCCGTAGACAACCCCGAAGCCGAGTAGCAGCAGCAGCAGCAGATTGGCGTCACCCTGCGCAATTGCATCGTCGATCACGACCTGAATGTAGAAGGGCGTCAGCAGCGCTGTGAATTGCAGCACGAACGACAACAGTAACACCTGGCCAAAGGCCCGCCGGAAATTGGACATCCGGCTCCACAGATCGGTCAGCCGGGTCGTAGCGCGCGCCTCGATCGGGGTGAACGACGCAGTCGGCGTCAATTCAAGCGCGATGCCGGTGAAATGGCGACTTGCCTTTACGATCGATATCCGACGGCGGCCGACGGCAGGGTCGAGGATGGTTACGCCCTTGCCGGGTGCAACCGATTCCAGCACGACGAAATGGTTAAGGTCCCAGTGCAGGATGGCCGGCAGTTTGAGTTGGCTGAGTTCCTCCAGTTCCAGCCGCACCGCGCGCGGCGCCAACCCCAAGTCCGCGGCGATCACCATCAGCTGCGCCATCGTCGCGCCCTTGATGGAGGTTGGATAGCGTTGCCGCAGCCCGCTCAAGTTGACGCGGTGACCGTGATGGCTTGCAACCATCGTCAACGTCGCGAGGCCGCACTCGGCGGCCTCGGTCTGGAGGACTATTTTAGTGTCGGGTTTGCTCGGCCACGGCAGGGTCATGTGCCCATTGCCCCCTTCACGGGACCAAACATCAGCGCCCAGAGCGGACGTCGTTTGAGCGCAAGATCAGCAGCCAGTGTCATGCCGGGGCGCAACGCATCCTTTGGCATCTGGATCGACCCCATCGAATCGATCCGCACCCTGATGCGAAAGGCGGGTTCGGACGGGCGAATGGCGGGATCGACATTGGCCGGATCAATCGCCGCCCGCGAAATCGCCACGACCGTTCCCTGTCCCCAGCCATATTTCTGATACGGATAGGCATCGAAGCGCAGTCGAACTCTTTGCCCCGGTTGCGCGAAGCCGATCGCGTTGGACGGTGCATAGAGCCACGCCTCGATATGGCTACCATGGGGGATGATGGTGATCAGGGACTTATCGGGGCCGAGATGTTGACCGACCTCGGTCGAGATGTCGCTGACGACGCCGGCAACTGGCGCGGTTAGCACGATATGATCGGCCCGCTTGATATCTTCGCTTTGCGCAATCAGCGCCGCCCGTTGGGTCAGCAGCATCGACCGCGCCTTATCCCCGTCAAGCGCGCGCTGGCCAAGCTGGATGGCGATCGCCCCGATCTTTGAGCGCGCATCAACGAGCCGCTCGCCAAGCGCCTCACTTTCGGCGCGCTTCGTCAGCAGATCGGCACGCGCTTCATCGGCTTGACGCTGGCTGCCGGCTCCTTGTTTTGCCAATCGATTGAAGCGAGCAAGGCTTTGCTCGCCAAGCCGAACCTGGCTCTCACTGATCGACCTTTGCCGCTCAAGCGACGCGACGATGTCGAACAGGCCGCTGCGCTGCTGGCGCAATGCCTGCGTGTCGACGGTCGATGACGCCACCGCGATGTCGAGCTGACGATCGAGCTGCGCAATCTGAGCGGTTATCTCATCGAGCTGTGCCGACAGGCCCTTGGCACCCTGCGCAGTTGACAGGTTGATCAGCGGTGCACCCGCCTCGACCGATTGCCCGGATGTTACCAGAATGGCGCGCACGTCTCCTGCCGCAGTGCTCGTTACACGGGCAAGGCCGGTATCGTAGGAAATTACCCCGCGTACGTTGGCGGTGCTGGCATAGCTGCCGAAAATCAGGATCGCGATTATCACCGCAGTCACGGAGGCAGTAATGGCGGTGTAGAGTTTCGATGACGGCGGGACAGCCGCGATCACTGTTCCCGCCAGCCTGTGCCGACGGGCTTCGATCACCTCCGGTCGAAAAAGTGTATCCGCCACCTCAAGCCGTCCCATAGCCGCAGCAACCGATATCGCCGGCTGGTAAAGGGCGCGTTAACCTGATCTCGCAGCTGAGAAGTCCGCACAGCGTTTTTTAACATGAACGGATTATTGGTGATTCCATGCCGCCATCATCCTTTCGTCGAATGTGCCTGCTTGTCAGCCTGGTTGCCTTACCGGGCTGCACGGGCACACCGCAGCTGGATGTTGCCCCGCAGGTCGCTTCGTTGTCCTGGAGTGATGACGTAACGAGTGGGAGCGCTGTATCACCCGACGCTGATCTTGCCGGCCTGTTAGGGTCATCGGAACTCGCCGATCTGATCGATCGTGCGCAATCGACTAGCCCAGGCTTACTCAGAGCAAATGCGCGAATAGATCAGGCGCGGGCGCTCCTTCGTCTCGCACGCGGCGCCTCGTTGCCCTCGCTCTCGATCGGAACGAACGTTTCTGCGAATAGCCGAGCGAGCGGCAATGCATTCGATTTTGCGAGCAATTTTGCAACGATCGATGCGGCACTGTCGATCGATTTCGCTGGCGGTGCAGCGGCCGGAAGACGCAGCGCCGCGCAGCGCACCATGGCTGCCCAATATGACCGTGACGCGATGGTCATTCTGGTGACCGCTGAACTCGCGCGGACCTATGTCTCGCGGGCGGCGCTCCAGGCACGCCTCGGCCTGATCGAGCGGAGCATTGGCCAAGCGGCGCAACTTCAGAAGATTATCGAACTACGCCAGCACGAAGGGGTTGCAACGAGGGTCGATGTCGGGTTGCAGGCGATCCGCGTCCAGCAATTGCGCGCAGAACGAGAGCGGATTCAGCAGTCACTCGAAGAAACGCGCGTCGCGCTCTCGCTGCTGGTTGGCGAGGAAGCACCCGGCTTTCAGATCGTGCCGGCAGACATCAATCAGTTTGCGATACCCGATATCGCGCCACCATCGCCCTCACGGCTGATCGCTACCCGCCCCGATGTTCGCGCAGCGGAAACCCGCATTGAAGCCGCGGGCGGTGACGTTCGTCAGGCGCGTGCCGCTTTCTTCCCGCAGCTCGACCTTTCGATTGGCCGCAATGCCCAATCATTTCTGGGCAGCGGAGTTCTTTCCGGCCTCAGCATCGGCGCCGATCTCATGGCGCCAATCTTCAATCGAAACCGGCTCAAGGGCAATCTGGCGTTGGCAGCCGCGCAGCAGCGCGAATCGGTTCAAAACTACCGCGAAGTGCTGCTTGCCGCTCTGGCTGACGTCGAAAATGGGTTGTCCGCCGCCGCCCATGCGCGCAACCGCGCCTCGATCCTGGCAGCCGTGACCAGCGAAGCACGCAAGACGGCCGCGCTTGCGCGTGTCCAGTATCTGGAAGGCGACGCGGATCTGCGGCATTTGCTCGATGCGCAGGATCTTCTCATCAATGCCCAAGACGCCGAGCTGGTCAGCAGGCAGGAAAGACTGGAAGCCGCGATCGCACTGTTTCGGGTTTCGAGGGGCTGAACCGCGATTGCTGGTTGCGCGCCCCGCTCAACCCAAGCTTCCCCCGCCGCCAAAGCCGACCGGCAGGACGAGGCCCTATTCAGGATCGTCCCGCGCCATGATGATCGGTTCGGTGCCACGTGCGCCCCCTTGCTTCGACGAGTGCGCAATCCTGCGCGCGTTCAGCAAGCGATCGGGCGTGGCAGGGCCATCGTGCGAACCGGCGCCGCCGCGAGGGCGGGTCGCGGCGACGAGGCTCAGCCGGCGACGCGATCCTTGTCGTACGCGCCCAGCCCGGGCTTGTAGCTTTTTTCGTCGATGAACTGGCGGATGCCTTCCTTGCTGCCCTTGCTGTCGTAGGAATTGGCGGCTTCCTGCACCCGGATCAGATAATCCTCGGCCTCGTCATAGGGCAGGATCGAGACGCGGCGAACGGCGTCCTTGGTCGCCTTCAACGCCACGGGATTTTTCTTGAGCAACACCTTGGCGACCTCGGTGACGCGCGCCTTGAGCGCCGCGAGCGGGTGCGCTTCGTTGACGAGGCCCCATTCTGCGGCGGTTTTACCGTCGATATTTTCGCCCATCATCGCATGGTACATGGCTTTGCGGAACGGCATGAGTTCCACCGCGACCTTGGTCGCGCCGCCGCCGGGAAGGATGCCCCAGTTGATCTCGCTGAGGCCGAACTGGGCCTCCTCGGCCGCGAAGGCGAGATCGCACGCAAACAGCGGGCCATAGGCGCCACCGAAGCACCAGCCATTGACCATCGCTATCGTCGGCTTCTGGTACCAGCGCAGGCGGCGCCACCAGCCATAGGCCTCGCGCTGTGCTTGGCGCGTGCCGGCCAGCCCCTTGGCTTCGGTGTCGCGAAAATACTCCTTCAAATCCATACCCGCGCAAAAGGCTTCGCCTTCGCCGGTCAACACCAGCACGCCGACATCGTCGCGAAATTCGAGCGCGTCGATCACTTCCATCATGTCGCGATTGAGTGTCGGGCTCTGCGCGTTGCGCTTGTCGGGGCGATTATATCTCACCCAGGCGATGCCGCCCTCCACGTCATAGGCGACGACGCCGTTGGTGCTCAGTTCGGTCATCATCATTTCCTCACATCGTTTCTATTGCTCGCGATCGTGCGAGCGCCGCATAGGGTGATCCGCCCGGGCAACGCGGCAGGCAGGGCCGGGCCGGGGCCGCCGTCGTCAAATCGGATAATGGCCGGGCTGGGTTTCGATCGTGATCCAGCGCAATTCGGTGAAGGCATCGATTCCCGCCCTGCCGCCAAACCGGCCATAGCCCGATGCCTTCATCCCGCCGAACGGCATCTGCGCTTCATCATGCACCGTCGGCCCGTTGATGTGACAGATGCCCGATTTGATTTGCCGGGCGACACGCAGGCCGCGCGCCGTATCCCGGGTGAAGACCGAAGCCGACAGCCCGTATTCGGTGTCGTTCGCCAGCGCGATCGCGTGCGCCTCGTCGCGGGCGCGAACGATCGCGACCACCGGACCGAAACTCTCGTCGCGAAACAGTGTCATCTCGGGGGTCACCTTGTCGATGACATGGGCGGGCATCAGGACGCCTTCGGCTTCGCCGCCATTCAACTGCGCCGCGCCCTGCGACAGCGCATCGGCGATCAGGCTTTTCACGTGGTCGACCGTCCTGGTGTCGACCACCGCTCCCAGCGGCGTCGTTCCCTTGCGGGGATCACCCACGGGCATCGTGCCGACCTTTTCGCTGAACTTCGTTGCAAAGGCATCGGCAACCGACTCGACGACGATGATCCGTTCGGTCGACATGCAGATCTGGCCCTGGTTCATGAAGGCGCCGAAAGCCGCCGCCTTCACCGCCTCGTCGAGATCGGCGTCGTCGAGGACGAGCAGCGGCGCCTTGCCGCCAAGCTCGAGCAGCACCGGCTTGAGCTGCGCTGCCGCCCGCTGGGCGATGATCCTGCCGACCGCCGTCGATCCCGTGAAGTTGATTCGCCGCACGTGCGGGTGATCGATCAGCGCCCCGACGATTTCGGCGGCATCCTCGGGCGCATTCGTGACGATGCTCACCGCCCCCTCGGGCAGGCCGGCATCGGCAAAGGCTTCGGCGATCAGCTGATGGGTGCGCGGGCATTGCTCGCTCGCCTTGAGGACGACCGTATTGCCGCAGGCGAGCGGCACCGCGACAGCGCGGACGCCGAGGATGATCGGCGCATTCCATGGTGCGATGCCGAGCATCACGCCAACGGGCTCGCGCAGGGTCATCGCAAGGCAGCCGGGCTTGTCCGAGGGAATGACCTCGCCGACGATCTGGGTGGTGAGCGCTGCCGCTTCGCGGATCATGCCCGCCGCGAGCATGAGATTGAATCGCGCCCAGCCTTCGGTCGCGCCGATCTCATTGGCCATGGCCTCGACGAAGGCGTCGGCCTTTCCCTCGAGCGCGACCGCTGCCTCGTTGAGCAGCGCGCGCCGCGCGTTGGGGCCCGTTTGCGACCAGGTTTCGAAAGCGGCCTGGGCCGCGTCCGCCGCAGCGTTCGCATCGCTGACGCTCGCCGCGGGTGCGGTGGTCGCCACGGCCCCGGTGACGGGGTTCATCCGCTCGAACGTCCTGGAAGTGACAGGGTCGGCCAGTGTTGCCATCATCATCTCCATCGATAGTTATGCCAAATAACAGCCATTTTCGGGCGCGCAATAGCATTTTGCTGCAAATCAGGTCTTTGTCGCGTTGCCGCAATCAGGAGACGACCAGCGCCGCCAAGCCGCCTGACGACCACCGACCAACCGGGCGGATCAGCGGGCGATGCTCGATCCAGGGTCAATGCCGGCATGCCGACAAGCCAGCGTCTTCTTCCGGGCAAGCCGACATACCGTTTCGCCTGCGGCCAAATGACTGTCAGCTATTGTCGAGCAGCCGACGATAGATCTTGTCGAGCGCGCGCAGGAATATCTTCAATTCCTCGCGCGTCAGCGCTCCCCGTGCTTCGCGCTCATTGTCGAGTGCGCGTTCGAAGAGATTTTCCAGCGCCTCATGACCCGCGGGCGTGGCGGTCAGCCGGTGGCGGCGTCGGTCTCCCGGATCCTTGCTACGGATCGCCCAGGCCCGCTTTTCGAGATCGTCCATGATCCCGACCAGCGAAGTCTGGTCGAATCCGCCGACCCGCGCGAGATCGATCTGAGAGATGCCCGGGTTCGCGACGATCAGCGCCAGTGTGGTGAACTCGCCGGGCTTCAAGCCGTCGCGCCAGCCGCCGGCTCGAAAAGTCTCGGTCATGTGATTGCGGATCCGGCGCAATCGAAAAACAAGAACGTCTTCGAGCACGCCGATGCTGAACTGGCTGTCGTCACGCGGCGCGGGGGTCACCGGTTCATATGGTTCGACCTTTGTCGTCACGCTTGCAAACGCTCCTCGATGAACTGACCTACCCTGGCCATCATTGCATCATTGTCCCAAAGGCGCGAGTCGACCATGCTGGCGGTGAGCGCAAGGGTCGGGATGCCCGCGCGCTCAAGCGCCAGCTGACAGATTTTGGTGCCGAACGAACTCATCCGATCACCGATCGGCACCAGCATCACCGCACCGTCGGCCTGATAGTCCCTCGCCTGCTGGACGATCCATTCGGCCATCCAGCCTGGCAGATGAAGCTGCTCGTTCATGCTGATGTGCCGTGCCGCCAGGGCGCGTAGCGGATCGCCGCCATCGTCGAAATATTTGCGGTAGCCGTCGGACAGGAAATTCGAATACATCGACCACACGAACACGGCGCCGTACCGTTCTTCGAACGCGCGATAAAAGGCGGTATTGAACCAGAGGCCGTTGTTGATCCACAACAGCCGGGTCTTCTCGTTCGGGCAGATGGCATAGCCCTTCTCGACGCGCTGCTCGAGTTCGTCGCAATAAGCGGTCATATGGTCGACCGCCCACTGGCCGCCGCGGTTCCAGGTCGCGGCCATCACATTGGTGAGCTGATCCGGGAGCGAGACCGGGACGGGCCTGGTGCCGCCGATGATCCGCTTGGCGCGATCGACCTGCTCGCCGACCTTATTGACCAGCGTCATCACCCGACGGAGCTTTCCCGGGTCCAGCGCCTGGTGCGACAGCCCCTCGGCGAGGGCGACGATCCCCTTGATCTGCTCGACCTGAAAATCGAGCCGATGCGGCTCGTACAGCGTCTCCCAATCGCGCTGGTTGCGTTCGAACCAGGGGCTGCCGAGCTCGATCTGCGACGAGCTGTCGAGCGCGACGAGGGGCACCCCGCCGAACGCGCGCGCCCATTGCTCGCCGATCTTCTGCCCGAAATCGCCGCGCAGTCGCTCGAGGATCATCAGCGGTCGGGGAAGCCCCCCATAAGGCGCGCGCTCCGGATCGCCGTCGAGCGTGGTCATGAAGGGCAGCGAGCCGTAGCGTGGCAGCCCGTCATGATAGCCGAGCCGGTCCATCAGCCCGAAATAATAGGGCGACAACTGCTTTGCGGCGATGATCGCCGAATACCATGGCAGCGAAATCACCGGGATATCGAGCGCGTGAAATATTTCGTGCGGGGTCACTGCATCCGCAATCACATAGGGCGCGCCGACAGCGATGACCTCTTCCTTGAAGCGCGCCTGATTGGCCTTCTGAAACGCGTTGGCGGCGTGGGTCGCGGTCATCCGCGCGTCGATCATGTCGCTCATTTCGCCGCCTCCGCCGGGAGCTCCGTAAGGAATTGCGCCACCGCCGCGCGTTGCGCTTCCTCGGGAGGATCGAAATAGGGCTGTCGCTTCAGAAACAGCGACGGGATGCCGCGTTTTTCCAGCAAGGCGCGCTGGTCTGGATATTCCCAACCCAGAGTATCATCCCATTCGTCATGAAAAAAGATCACGCCATCGACGCCGGCTGCCTCGGCAAGAGCGATGAAATGGGCATCCTGCTCGGCCTGGGGATGGACTCGCGGCCCCGGAATGCCGCGCTGGTAATGTGCGGCCAGCGCCTCCCACGGATCGCCTTGCTCGCCCACCAGCGCCCGAAAGCTGGTGTCTCCCGCGACATGGTCCTGTGCCACCACCGTGGCGCCGGCGCTTTCGATGATCGCGGTCGCCCGGGTGTCGCTCTGCGGACTGCCCTTCAGCATCAGCCTCGGCCGGGACGGCAAGGGCACGGGCGGATCGGCAATCAACGCCTCGAGCATGGTGGTCGTCTCGGCGGGCGTCAGCACCGAGGCCGCTCCGATCACCTTGAGCGCGGCAGCGCCATCGAGCGCGGGTGACGGGCCACGCCAAAGCGCGCTCGCTTGCCCGAGCATCTGGCGCACGCGGTTGCTCGTCGCGATCGCCTCGGCCAGGGAGGCGTCGGTCACCGGACGGCCGCCGATCTGCTCGAGCCGTTCGGCCAGCACGCGCAGCCGCGTTTCATCATATTTCGCGGTGAGCCAATGAGGGGATTGGAGGAGATCGAAGAGATAGATCGGCGGAAATGCTGCCTCGGGTTCCCATTGCGGCATTTCGCGCAGGAAATAATAGAGCTGAAGATAGACTTCGGACGAGCGCGGCACGACGAGCAGATCGAGAAACGAAAAATCGCCCGCCAGCGCCATGCCGAAAATCGAGCGGACTTCGCCGTCCATGAATTCTTCCATGTAGCGATCAGCGAGCGCCGAGCGCCTCGCCGGATCGCCGACCAGGCGCACCGGATCGAGCCCGGCAGCGAGGATGACCTCGACTGGCACCGAATTGAGAAAATAGCCGACGACTGCCCCGCCTGCGTCCTTGCGGCGGCGTGCCTCGGCCAGGCGGTCGTCATAGGCGGCGCACAGTCGCGCCAACGCCTGTTCTCCGGTCATGCCGATACCTCCACGACAAGTTTTCCCATCGCGCTGCGATCCGCGATCGCCGCAATTGCGGCGGGGGCATCGGCAAAGGCATAGGTCGCCGTCACCCGCGGCCGGAGTTTTCCCTGTTCGTACAGGGCCACCAGTTCGCGCACATTCTCGGCTCCAACGTCCGGCTCGTTGGCCTGGAGACCGCCGTTGAAGACGCCGACGACCTCACACCCCTTGAGCAGCACCAGGTTGAACGGCAGCTTTGGAATTCCCGCAGTGAACCCGACGACGAGATAGCGCCCCTTCCACGCCATCGATCGCAGCGCCGGCTCGGCATAATCGCCGCCGACGGGGTCGTAGACGATGTCGAAGCCATTCGGCGCCGCGGTCTTGAAGGCGGCGCCGAGCGCGCGCGACTGCTCCTTGTCGAGCGCGCCGCCGGGATAGACGATCGCGTCATCAGCGCCGCATGACCGCGCGAACGCGGCCTTTGCCTCGCTCGACACCGCCGCGACGACATAACCGCCGAATGCTTTGGCAATTTCGATCGCCGCGACGCCGGTGCCGCCGGCTGCCCCCAGCACGAGCACGGTTTCCCCCGCAGCCATGCGGGCGCGTTGTTTGAGCGCGTGATACGAAGTTGCGTAGGTGAACAGGAAGGCGGACCCCTCATCGAACGGCATCGAATCGGGCATCGGGCAGCAGCGCCACGCGTCGACGGCCACGCGCTGCGCGAGCCCGCCCCAGCCGGTCCGCGCGATCACCCGGTCGCCAACGGTGAGATCCCGGACGTCCCGACCGGCCGCCGCGATGACGCCGGCAACCTCTCCGCCGGGCGCGAACGGGCGCTCGGGCTTGAACTGATAGAGATCGCGAATGATCAGGCTGTCAGGAAAATTGATGCCGCAAGCGCGGACGTCGATGATGACCTCCTCCGGGCCCGGCGCGGGGGGCGGCACATCGACGATCGTCAGCGTCTCGGGTCCGCCTGCTGCGGTGCTGTGCCAGATCTTCATGATGCATTTCCCAGGGCTGTGATCGCCTGCACCGCGACGCGAAGCGCGGCCACGAGCGCGATCGGTTCATCGACCATCACGTGATGCCGCGCGTGGGGAATCGCGACGGCGATCGGACAATGGGGCAGTCTGCGACGCATCGCCGCGACGCTCGCGGCGCTGACCAGCGCCGATTCGGCGCCATAGATCAGGGCGATCGGCACGCGCACCTCCTCGACGAGCGCATCCACGCCCGATCGGTCCATATGCGCCCACAGCCCGGGATCGAAACGCCAGGTCCAGCCGGGCGGGCCATCCGAGTCGGCCTCGGTGTAACGCGTCGACCCGCGGGCGATGTGGTCGACGATCTCGGGCCAGGCGCTGGTCTGCTCGGGGGCGAAGCGATAGCGCTCGAGAATCTCGGCTTCGCTGGCATAGCGCCTTGTCGGCGATCCCCGGCTGGTCCAGCGGGGCTTGCGATCGGGTGGCGGTACGAAACTGTCGACCATTATCCCGCCGGCGATCCGATCGCTTTGGTGCGCGCCGACATACATGAGCGGCATGCCGCCGAAGCTGTGGCCGATCAGGATCGGTGCCGATGCCGTGTCGAGCCCCGCCGCGTCGATGGCGGCGAGCGCTTCGTCGGCAAAGGTCGCGATATCATAAGTCGCCCGCCAGCCGGATTTGCCCATGCCAGACCACGAGATCGCGGCGCAGCGATAGTCGGTCGCGAAGAACGGCGCGATGAAGCTCCACCAATCGGCATGCGCGCCGTTGCCATGAAGGAACAGCAAGCCGGGCTGGCCGAGCGTTCCCCAAGTGAGTAATTCGATCTCCGTGCCGCTGACGGCGATCCGATGCCGCTCGGGTTCGATCGCGAGCGCATCGACGAACCATGCCGCGGCCGGCGGGCGCTCGCCGCCGAACCGGCCGAGAAGCGACCCGCCGGCGGACTCCGCCAGCGGATCGCCCCCGCCCCCCTTATCTCCTTCCCGGCGCGCCACGCCGATCAGAACTTCTTCGTCAGCGTGAAATTGACCATTCTCCCCAGCGCGCTGGCCTGGCCGGGATCGAAGCCGTTCTGGATATTGACGAATGGCGCCCGCGCATCGGCGACGTTGGTCGCGTCGACGCTCAACCCCAGGCCCCTCAGCACGCCATCGCTATTCTGAAATTCGTAACCGAGGTGAAGATCCAGCGTCGTCCATGCGGATATGCGCTGCACCGGCGTAACGAGGTTATTGTTGTAGCCGTTCAGATAGTTGAGCGTGAGTTCTGCCGAGGCGCCGTTCTTCGACCAGCCAGCTGACCCCCTGAAGCGGAAATCGACCGGGTAATTGATATTGCCCTTTTGCTCCTGGGGCGTCGCGACCGGGCTGATCGCGAACTTATAGTGGAGCAGATATGTGCCGTTCAGCCCGAAGCCGAGCCTGCCGATGCTTGTATCGGCATCGTAGTTCAGGTTGAAATCGATGCCGTTGTTGAACACCGATCCCAAATTGCGCGCCTGGCCGTTGTAGAAGAAGGCTAAGGTCGGCGGCCTGATGCCGGCAATGGTGAAGCCCTGATCGAGATAGGATTGAATGAGGGCGTTGCTGGGGTTGCGCGTCACGACGAAGGCGTAGTTCGGATCGAGCAGGCTGTTCGCGGTGCGCGGAGGAAAGTTGATGACTCCGCTATAGTCGATCGAAAAATAGGTGGCGGAGGCGACCAGCCCGGGAATGGCCCTGGGCTTGAGTTCGGCCGTGAATGAATAGGTCGTTGCCTTTTCCGGCGAGAGATTGGGATTGCCGGCGTTGAGCGTCACCCCGACGCTACTTCCGGTCGGCGACAGTGGATCGATCCACGTCACCACGGCGAGGCCGGCGCCGGTGCGAAGCAGCGGCAAATCCTGGAGACTCGGTGCCCGGAACGACTTGCCGAAGCTTCCCTTGAGCAGGAGCCCGTCGATCGGCGACCAGTTGACGCCGACCTTGGGGTTCATGGTTGTCCCGACATCGCTGTAATCGTCGATGCGGCCGGCCAGCGACAGATCGAGCCGGTGGAAACCAGGGATCTCGTTCAGGCTGCTGAAAACCGGAACGAACAATTCGCCGTAGAGCGATTTCTGGTTGCGTTCCTGCTTTTGGTACAGGACGCTCGGGTTGTTGCGATTGCCGATCGCGGACCCGCCATCGATCGTGTACCGGATAAATTCGGCGCCCGCGGCAAGACGGATGTCGCCGCCACCGATCGAAAACAGCGAACCGCTGACGTTCAGCGAACCGCCGCGCGTGCGATTGATCGCATAGGGATTGAAAATCCCGACGAAGATAGAATCGAGCACCGCCTGGCTGTTGCCGCCGCCATAGGGGTTGAACGCGACGTTTCGGTCTGCACTCCTGAGCGCCGCCGCCAGGGCGGTCGAATCGACACGCTGGGTGGCCTGGGCGCTGTTGTCGACCCCGTAGAAGCCGTTGAGCGTCGCCGACCAGCTCGAGCTGATCTGCCATTCGAGCGCGGCGCTGTAGCGACGGTCACGCGTGTACCCGGTCTGGTTGATCAGCCCCAGTTCCTTGGTGAAATCATATTCGACGGTTTCGCTCGAAGGATTGAGACCCACTGGCCGGACGTAATAGGCGTTGGTGCTCGGCACCGTCAGGTTGACCAGGTTCGAGGTCGATCCCTGCTGCAGCGCCTTTGCCACATAGTTGCGGTCGCTGTAGAGGACCTGCACCGACAGGGTCAGGCTGTCGGCGATCTTCTGATGGGCGTTGAACACGAAGCTGTCGCGCTTTTCGGAAGGCAGAATGTCGCCGAAGCGCAAATTTTCGCAGAAATTGCGGGTGCCGGCAACGAGTTGTGACGCCGTCGCCGGGGTCACGCCGGTCGCGGGGATGGCGTAGGGGGTGCCGCCGATGACGATGTTGCCGGGGTTGCACTGGCTATTGCGATAGTCCGATCCGCCAAAGGCGCGCAGATCCGACCGCACGTAATCACGCTCGCCGCCGTTGAGATTGTCGCTCTCGCTATGCTCGTAGCTGAACGCGAAGCCGCCGGTCGACCAGCGCTTGCCGACCACGACGCCGCCCTGGGCGAGCCAATAGCCATCGGCGAGACCGTAGCGCCCCCGCGCCAATATGCCGTCATAATCCTTGCGGGTGATGAAATTGACGACGCCGGCGACGGCATCCGATCCGTAGATCGCCGAGGCGCCGTCGGCGACGACCTCGACCCGTTCGACGCCGATCGCCGGAATCGCGTTGGGATCTATATAGTTTCCAGAGACGCCGCTGCTCGGCAACCGTTGCCCGTCGAGCAGCGTCAGCGTCGCGCTCGGGCCAAGGCCACGCAGATTGACCGCGCTGCCGCGCGTCGTGTTGGTGCCCCCCGTTCCTTGAGTGCTCGCTGATGAAGCGTCGACGCCGAAACCCTGCGCCTGCGGGACCTTGCGCAGGAAATCGGTGAGCGTCGCGGTGGGCTGACGTGCGAGCTGTTGCGAATCGATCTGAATGATATTTGATCCGACCGGCGCAACGCCGCGAATCCGCGATCCCGTGACGACGATGTCGGTGTTGGTATTGGCCTGATCGATCGCTTCCTCGGTCGGCAGCGTCTGCGACACGGTTGCCGCCGGGGCCGCAGGTGAGGCTGGGTCCGGAGACGTCGGAGCAGTCTGGGCAAATGCCGACGTGCTCGTCAGGAGCATCGTCATCGGGACGAAAATGTGACGGCTGATCATAGTCCTCTCCCTTCGGCCGCTGACGGCCATCCTGCGCTCTTTGAGCTGCAGGTTGGTTGTAATATAAAACAATCTGTGATGTAAAGGGTTGGCGTTACGACTATTGGAATTGCCGAACGCCGGGGGAGGGTGATGGCTGCAAAGACGGAGCAAGAGCGGGATGGCCAGCGCGCGCCAGCCGCCCGTTCGTTGCAGCAATGGGTCGGTCCCGTCGCGGTTCATGCGCGCTGCCCCGGGCGCGCAGACCGGCATTTGCCTGAAATCTGAGGAGCATGGTCATGGATCAAGAAGCACCCGTTCTCGTCGAGCACAAAGGTCGGATCGCCATCGTGCGACTGAACCGGCCCGAAGCCCGCAACGCCGTTGATGGCCCACTGCGTTCGCTGCTCACCACCACGCTCGAGTCGCTCGGCAACGATGCGGCGGTCGGTGCGATCATCCTGACCGGCAACGGCCGCGCCTTTTGCGCCGGTGGCGATATCGCGCAGATGAAGGCGCGACTCGAATCGTCGCCGGGGGCGGTGGCGGCGCAGGGGTGGAAGCATCAGCGCCGCAACACCCACCGGCTGGTGACGGCGCTGGCGACGATCGAGAAGCCCGTCATCGCGGCGGTCAACGGCGCCGCCGCCGGGCTCGGCGCCGATCTGGCCTTGGCGTGCGACACGATCGTCGCCTCGCGGCATGCCAAATTCCTGTACAGCTACATTCTGCGGGGGCTGATCCCCGACGGCGGCGGCATGTATTTTCTGCCGCGGCGCGTCGGCCTTGCGCGTGCCAAGCAATTGATCTTCACCGGGCGCACCGTCGATGCCGGCGAGGCGCTCGCGATCGGCCTGATCGACCAGATCGCCGAGCCCGATGACCTGCTCGGGTCAGCGCTGGCGCTTGCCGAGGACTATGCAGCGCACTCGCCGATCGCGCTCGGGCTCGCCAAGTCGGTGCTCAACCACAGTTTCGAGATGACGCTCGACGACGTATTGTCTTCGGGCGCGGCGGCGCAGGGAATATGCTACGCCAGTGACGAGCACCGCGCGTCGGTAACGGCCTTCCTCGCCAAGGCTTAGGCGACCGGGCGCCGGGCCTTGCTGGCGACGAGGGCACCGATCGTGTCGAGCGTCGGCGTCGCGATCCCTGCGGCACGCGCGAAGGCGATCGGCAAGGTGACGAGCGGCGCGATTTCCTGCCGCCGGCCGCGCTCGTAATCCTGCAGCATCGATGACTTGTGTCCGGGCGCCGGCCCGCCTTCGTCAAGCGTGCAGTCGACGCCGTGCGCCGCTGCGATCGCTTGTGCTTCCTGGCCCAGTCGATCGACGATCGGCCGCAGATCCGGATCGTCGAACACTTCGCGGGAGGTGCGTTCGGTGAGGAAGGCGAGGATCGACACGCGAAGATTGGCGATCAGCTTGTCCCAGATTTTGGCGCGCAGATCGCCGGTCGGGGGCGAATCGATCCCCGCCGCCGTGAGCAGGTGCCGGATCATGGCAATGCGATCGGTCATCGCATCGTCGATCTCGCCGACGATCAGCCGGTTTCGGTGCGGAGAATTGTTGAGCACGACTCCCGGCGCCGACAGGTCATTGGACGAATAGATGACGCCACCGATCACGCGGGACGGCCCGATGGCGGCCCGGATCGCGCCGCCGGGATCAAGGATCGAGAGATCGGGCGGCACCGGGCGCTCGGCACCCAGCCCGTCGGCATACCACCACGGTACGCCGTTCTGTGCGAAGACGACCGGCGTCGCCTCGCCGAGCAGCGGAGCGATACGGGCCGCCATGTCGGGCAGGTCGTGCGCCTTCAGCGTCGTGAGCACGATATCCTGCTCGCCGAGATCGCGAGGATCGTCCGAAGCGGCGATCGCGACCGTCAGGCGGTCCTCGCCGGTAATCATGGTCAGACCTTGCGCCCGGATCGCCGCGAGGTGTGCGCCGCGCGCGACGACCGAGACATGGTGACCCGCGCGCGCCAGCCGGACGGCGAAATTGCCACCGACGGCGCCCGCGCCATAAATGCAAACACGACGGCGGTCAGCGTCGGGCACGTTGCGCCTCCCAATCAGCGTCGCTCCATTTGAGCACGTCTTCGGCACCCGAGTTGCGCAAATGGCGTCCCCCGTCGAGCACTACCATCTCGCCGTTGATATAGTCGGCCTGCGGCGACAGCAGGTAGGTCGCGAGATTGGCGAGTTCGTCAGGCGTCCCCACGCGCTCGAGCGTGTTGTCGCTTGCGATGGGCGCGCGCTCCTCGCGACCCGCCGCGACCTTTTCGAGAAAGCCGGCGGTCGGAATCGCGCCCGGCGCGATGGCGACCAGACGAATGCGCCTCGACGCCCATTCGACGGCGAGGCTGCGGGTCATGGCGAGAACACCCGATTTCGCGATCGCGGTCGGGACGGTGAAGGCGCGCCCCGTGATCGTCGCGGTCGACAGGATGCTGAGGACGGCGCCGGGATGCTTTGTGGCGATCCAGCGCTTTCCGGCGGCGAGCGTGCAGTAAATCGACCCGTGCAGCGAAGCGGCGAGCACTGCATCGACCGCGCGGTGCGACAGGTGCTCGGTCTGGGCGACGAAAGTCGCACCGGCGTTGTTGACCAGCGCATCGAGCGGCGCCGCTTGCCAGATCTCGTCCATCATCGCATCGACCTGGGCGGGGTCACGGATGTCGCAGGTGATCGGCACCACCGCCGCCGCGGTCGCTTCGCCGATGCGCCCCGCCGTGTCGGCAAGAACCTGGGTGCGCCGGCCGCAGATGACGAGACTGGCGCCGAGCCCGGCGAAGCGCTCGGCCATCGCCGCGCCAAGGCCGGTGCCACCGCCGGTGACGAGGATGCGTTTGCCCGCCAGCAGTCCTTCGGCAAACATCAGACTGCCCCTGCGGTGCGGAAGCGCGCGATGGCGTCGGCGTCATAGCCGAGGTCGCGCAGCACGTCGTCGGTATGCTCGCCGAGCGTCGGCACCGCGCCTGCCTCGAGCTTGCCGCTTGCGAGCTGGAAACCCGGCCCGACGAGTCTCAACGGCTCGGCCGCGCCCGGCAGCTCGGCGTCGAGAAAGATGTCGCGTTCCTTGAAGTGCGGATGGTTGAGAATCTGGCCCAGATTGCGCACGAACGCGACCGGGACCTGGGCTTCGGCGAGCCGGGGCTCGACTTCCTCGCCATTATGCTCGCGGAAGATATCGGCGAGCGCCGCGCGTAGCTCCTCGTGGTTCCTGACGCGCGCCTTGTGATCGGCGAAGCGTTCGTCGGTGAGCAGCCATTCGCAGTGCAGCACGGCGCACATCGCCTCGATCTGGTGCTGGTGGTTCGCGCCGATCGCGATGTAGCCGTCGGCAGTGCGATAGGTCTCCGAGGTCGCGACCAGCCGATAGCCGCGGTTGCCGGTGCGCCCGCGCACTTCGCCGGTGTAGAAATAGGTCGGGATCGCTCCTCCCATCAGGTTGAACGCGCTGTCGAGCATCGCGACGTCGACGAAATCGCCCTCGCCGGTCTGATCGCGCCGGTGGAGCGCCGCGAGCAGGCCGATCACCGCCATATAGCCACTGAACGTGTCGATGATCGGAAAGCCGACCTTCATCGGGCCGCCTTCGGGATCGCCATTCATCCACATGATGCCGGACATTGCCTGAACGATGTGATCATAGGCCGTCCAGTCGCGAAACGCGCCGGTTTGGCCGAATCCGCTGATCGAGGCATAAACGAGGCCCTTGTTGATCGCCTTGAGCGTCGCATAGTCGAGCCCCAGCTTCGTCGTGACGCCAGGGCGAAAATTCTCGACCAGCAGATCGCTCGTCGCCGCGAGCTTGTGGATGATCTCCTTGGCTTCGGGCTTCCTGAAATCGAGCGTGATCGATTTCTTGCCGGTATTGGCGCCGGCGAAGGGGATGCTCATGCCCGGCATTCCGGCATGCTCGGTATAATGACGGAAATCGTCGCCGACGCCGGGGCGCTCGACCTTGATGACCTCGGCGCCGAGGAGCGCCAGCATGTTGGTGCACGTCGGGCCCGAAAGCGCGTGGCTCAGATCGAGCACGCGCACGCCTGCCAAGGGTTTCATGAACACTCCTTCATTCCTGAGTCGAGTTTGGTTTCGATGAAATTGCCGACCAGCGCGCGCATCTCGTCGTCGTTCCAGCGCCGGGCGTCGACCGGATCGACAGGCAGGTCGAGCACGGGAATGCCTGCCTCGGTGAGCGCGCGCGTGATGAAGCCGATGCCGCGGCTCGAATCGAGCTGAAGCGCGCCACCGACACGATGCGTGCGCGCCTCGTGCACCGCCCAGGCGCCGCCGAGCGGCGGAATCCACATCTGCTTCGCCAGCGCGGTATAGCGGCTCGCCAGTGCCCGCATCGGATCGTCGCCGTAATTATAGCGCAGATAGCCGTCGCTCGCGATCGAGAGATAATTGGATCGAACGAAGACGGCGCCGTGGCTTTCCTCGAACGAATCGAAGAAATCGAGCTTCTGCCAGAGCCCGGCGCCGACATACATCAGCCGGTGTCGCTCGCCGGGACAAACCCATTGCTGCGCATCGGCGCGCGCCCTCACTTCGGCATGGAAGGCGGCTGCCTGCGCGAGCGCCCATTCGGTGCCGCGATGCCACTGGATGCCCATCGTCTGGCTCATCACCTCACCCAGCCGGGCGGGGAGCTTCGGGGCCTCGATGATGATCCGCCGGATCGCATCGAAATGCTCTTCCTGCCGGTTGACCCGATCGACGATCTCGGCAAGCCGCGCCCGGTCAAGCCGCTTGCCGGCGATACGCTCGCCCAGGGTGACGACGTCCTCGAACTGCGCGACCATCAGGTCGATGCGGTCGGGCTCGTCATAATCCTCCCATTGGCGGCGCTGCATCGACCACCAGTCGGGATGCATCACGCGCATGACCGGCTGATCGAGCCCGAGGAACGGCACGTCCCAGCGCCGCGCAAGCTCCGCCGCACCGCCCCCGCCGTCGTTCGTCGAGACGACCGCAGCCGCCCGGGGCAGCCCGCCCCAGGGCTTGTCGGGATGGTCCTCGTCGAGAACGACCCCGAGCCCGAGCGCGGTATAGCGCCGCAGGCCGTCATGATAGCCATGATCGGTCATGACTTGGCTGAAATGGGCCGACTGACGACGCGCGGCTACCAGCCCGGAATACCAGGCGTCGGTGACGAACGGGATGTCGAGCGCCTCGAAAATCTCATGGGGGGCGATCGGGCTGGTCAACACATAGGGGGCGCCATCGGCAACGCGCTGCTGAAGATCGGCGAACCAGGCACGCTGGTGCGCGCGCAGACTGTGCGAAACCTGAAGCTGGGTGCGTTGGGCGTGGCGCTGGCGACTGTCGTCGGTCATGCGACGGCCTGATGATCGAGCGTTGCCTTGAAGTGCGACACGGCGTTCGTGATCGCCTCCGGCGCGAGCAGCGTCTCGTCCCGCAGCACGAGCGCGGGCTTGCCATAGGCCGCCGCGCAATCGCGCAGAGTCGGATAGTCCCATCCGAAGCGGTGGTCCGAACGGGGCATGGCAAAGATAATCGCATCGATGTCGCGGCGGGCAATCGCCTGCTCCCCCCAACCGAGCCGCGCGCTCCTCGGCGTGACGTCGGGCCCGCTCGCTGCCGCCAGCGTCGCGTCGAGCAGCGTTTCGAGCGGATCGCCCGTCGGGGCGATATCGGGGACGGCGCTGCGCGACCCCCATTCGCTGTCTTCCGCGACGATCGTCACGCCGCTTGCCTCGATCGCCGCATGGAGACCGGTATCGGCGGGAATCGAGCCGAGCATGAGCAGACGCGGCCCGGCCGGGGGGGCGGGCAGGGCGGCGATCCGGCTCCCGATCGAGTCGGCGAACGCCTGTGGCGGCTCGGTCGCGCTGCGAATGACGGCGCGGACCGCCGCAGTGCCGCTCGCGCGACCTGCATCGCGGGCGGCCTGGAGGTGCCGGAACCCGGCCCGGCAGGTATTGGCCAGATCGATCGCAGCGAACAGGTCGCCATCGTCGATCGGATTGCCCGTCGCCCGGGTGAGTGCTGCCGCAAGGCGATCCAGGCGCTGACGATTGTAACGACGGGTCGACGGCTGGGTGCTCGCGATCAGATCATGGATATGAAGGGGCGGAACATCGCCATCGCCGCGCCGAACGGCCTCTTTCAGAAAATAATAGAGCCACTCATATTGGCGCGTCACGACGAGCAGGCGCAGATGCGCCAGCCGGCCAGCGATCGCGGCTTCGTAGAGGGCGCGAACCTCGGCTGATTCGCCGCCGATGATGGCGTCCGCGCGCGGCGTAGGGCCGGCCGCCGGAAGGATGCGCAGCGGCAGCGCCTTGGCGGCGATCACCATTTCGATCGGCACACCCGCCCCGATAATGCCGACCTGCGGTCCTGCTCCTGCGTCCATCATCCTCCCCCGGCGGCCATTCATAGGGCTGAAAAATCATTTATCACATCATCGGTTATACCGCGCAACATTTCTAAGCTTGCAATCAAAACGGCGCAAGCTAATAGTAAGGTCAACTTAATAACTAAGGGAAGATGGGGATGCAGAATGGCAATTCGGGGCCATTGCAGGGCGTGCGCATTCTCGATCTTACCCGGGCGCTCGCCGGCCCGTTCGCGACGTTGCTGCTGGGTGGACTTGGCGCCGAGATCGTGCGGATCGAAGAGCCGAAGGGGGATGGCCGCGAGAACGCGCCCTTCCTGGGCCGCGATGGCGCCAGTCTGCGCCGGCTCCACGACGACGACATCGGCATCGGCCACCTGATCCGGCATCGCGGCAAGCAATCGATCACGCTCAACCTGAAGCACCCCGAAGCCGCAGGCCTGTTCGAGAAGCTGGTGCCGCATTTCGACGTCATCATCGAAAACTACACGCGCGGGACGGCAGAGCGGCTTGGCGTGGGATATTCGGCCGCGCGTCGTGCGCGCGACGACATCATCTATTGTTCGATCAGCGGGTTCGGGCAGGAGGGCGCCCCCGGTGGCGGCAAGGCAATGGACGGAATCATCCAGGCGATGAGCGGGGTGATGATGACCAGCGGTCTGCCCGACGATGCGCCGGTTCGGATCGGGGTTCCCTTTGCCGATCTCAACACCCCGCTGTTCGCGATCATCGGCATCGTGTCGGCGCTCTATCGCCGCCAGATCGCCGGCGAGGGGCAACATGTCGACGTGTCGATGCTCGGCGCGCTGACGGCGCTCCAGGCGAGCGAACCGTTCAAGCTGCTCGAGGATCTGGGGGTGCCGATGCGGACCGGCAGCACGGTGCCCCGCCTGACACCGTTCGGCGTCTATCCGGCGGCCGACGGCGATGTCGTGATCTGCTGCTCGGGGGACCGCAACTTCAAGAAGCTGGTGCATGCCATGGGCGCGCCGGCGCTCGAGCATGACCCGCGTTTTGCGACGCAGGTCGAGCGGATCCATCATTATGCCGATCTCGATGCGATCCTGGCGGCGTGGACGCGCGGCCGGGCCGTCGCCGAGATCAACGCCGTGCTCGAGGAAGCCGGGATCGCGAGCGCGCCGGTGCGATCGCCCGACGAGGCAAACCGCGATCCACGCGTGCTCGCGCGCGGCGAAGTCGTGCGTCTGGCGCATCCGATCCATGGCGAGACGGCCGAGCTGTTCGGGCCCGGCGTGCCGATCGTCTTTTCGCGAACCCCCGCGCGCATCGCACCCGCCAGCGAGGCGCTGGGCGCGCAGAATGACGCGATCTACGGGACGATGCTTGGCCTTGGCGAGGACGATCGCGCGCGGCTGCGCCGCGAAGGCGCGATCTAGGCGCCGGTGCCATCGCAATGACGCCACCGATCGCCACCGAGGCATCCCCCGCCGCCGATCGGATGCGCTGGCAACCCTATCAGGTCTGGCTGCTTGCCGTGCTGGTGACCGTCAGCGTCTGCAACACCATGGACCGAGGCATCGTCTCGCTGCTGCAGGAAGCCATCAAGACCGACCTGCGGCTGAGCGACGCCCAGCTCGGCATGATCTCGGGGCCCGCCTTCGCGCTCTTCTATTCGATTGCAGGCTTGCCGGTCGCTCGGCTCGCCGAACGCGCGCACCGGCCAAATCTGCTGGCGATCGCCATTGGTTTCTGGTCGGTGATGACGGGGCTGTGCGGCCTGGTCACCGGGTTCGTGCAGCTCGCGCTTCTGCGCGCGGGCGTCGGCATCGGCGAAGGCGGCGCAAATCCGATCGCGCACTCGCTCGTCGGCGATCAGTTTTCGGTGCGCCAGCGCGGGATCGCGATGGCGATCCTGTCGTCCGCGACACCGATCTCCGGCATCGTCATTCCGCTGACGGCCGGCCTCATCGCTCAATTATATGGCTGGCGGGCCGCGTTCATGGCTGCGGCGGTACCCGGATTGATCGTCGCCGTCATCGTCAAGCTGACCATCCGTGAACCGCGGCTGGCAATGCGCGCGCCCCCGGTGCGCGCGCATTTTCGCGCCGATATCGGCTGGCTCGCGCGCAATCGCGCCTTCGTCTTCGTGTTCCTCGCCGCAGCGTTCAACGGGATCGGCATCCAGGGGACGGGGATCTTCACGACGTCGTTCATGATCCGCAACCACGGGCTCGATCTGGCCGGCGCGGGGACCGTCATGAGCGCGATCGGCGTCGTCGGCTTGGTCGGCACCTTCATGGGCGGTTACGCGGCCGACCGATTCAGCGACTCGCGGGGGCGATCCTATGTCCTCGTTCCTGCCGTCGGCGCGGCGTTGTCGTTCGTCTTCTTCATGTTCGCGTTCCGGCTGCACAGCCTTGTCCCGGCGCTCATCGCGCTGCTCCTCGCCAATGTTGCCACCGATCTCAAAAACGGGCCCAACTTCGCTGCCGTGCAAAACATCGTCCCGTCTCGGATGCGGGCGACCGCCGCGGCGATGTTCTTCCTTGCCGCCACCGTCGTCGGGGTCAGCCTGGGCGCGAGCCTCGTCGGTACGATGAGCGACCACTTCGCGGCCCAGGCATTTGCCGGCGACTATCTCGCCCAGTGCAAGGGCGGCCATGCGATCGTCATCGGATCGGCTGCGGCGGAGGGGGCGTGCAGGGGAGCATCGGCGGCGGGATTGCGCCAAGCGCTCGAACTGCTGCCGTTCACCTTTCTGTTCGCCGCCCTGTTCTTCTGGCTGGCAAGCCGCAGCATCCGGATCAACGTCGAATGAGCATCGAGGCACTGCGCGCGGCATGGCGCGATCCCGAAGCGGCGGCGCGCGCGCATCGCGGGGCCGGTGGGCGCGTCGTCGCGTTCCTGTGCGACAATGTCCCCACCGAACTGATCTCGGCGGCTGGCGCCTTCCCGCTCCGCGTCCATGGACGACCCAATCGGCTGAGCGGCGCGCGCACCCGGCTGGTCGACACCTTGTATCCCCCCGACGTCACTCAGCGCCCCGATTTCGTCGGGTCGATGCTCGATGCGTTGCTCGACGGGCGCTACGACATCGCCGATGCCGTCATCGTGCCGCACAATCGCAACGCGGTGCAGGCTATTCATCGCGAACTCGCCGATGCACGCGCCGAATATGGCGTCGCCGTCCCCACAACCTGGTATCTCGACAAGGCGTGGTCGCCCTTCGAAGAAGCGCGCGCGTACAACCGCCAGGCGCTGATCGACCTGCGCGCGCGGCTCGAATCGATGGCCGGCGCAGCGATCGACGATGCAAGTCTCGAGCAGGCGGTCAACGACGCGGAACGCGCGCGCGACGGCTTGGCGGCGATCGCCGGCGTGCGCAACGCCAACGTGCTGTGCGGGAGCATCGCCCTCGAAATGATGGGTGCTTACTGGTCGCTCCCGGCCAGCGCTTATGCGCGCCTTGCGGTTGCCGCCGTTGACGAGATACCTCGCGTGCCGCGGCAACGGTTGCGGGTGTATCTGGGCGGCAGCCCGGTCGACCACCCGGCATTCTATGCGCAGGTCGAGAAGCTTGGCGGCAATATCGTCGCTGAAGATCATTGCTGGGGCGAGCGTGCCGCCGATGCCCGGCTGTCGGATGCGATGGCGCCGTTCGACGCGCTGGCCGAGCGCTTCCATGCCACCCCGGCCTGCTCGATCCGGTTCCCATTGGCGGCGACGATTGCCGCCAATCGCGATCGGGCGCTGCGATCGCAGGTGGACGCCGCGATCTTCCGCGTCGAGGCGCGCGACGCGGTTCAGGCGTGGGAGACGCCCGAGCAAGTCTCGGCGTTCGAGGCGGCCGGGATTCCCACGCTTCATCTGCGGATGCAGCCCTATGGCGACGAGTCCGCGGCGGATGAATGCATCGCCGCCTTCTTTTCAGGACTGGCGCGATGAGCGCCGCCAAGCCGCACCGTCTGGCGAGCGTGGATGCGGTGCGGGCGCACCAGCGCGCCTGGCTCGCCGAAACGCGTGAAAAGGTCGCTGCCGGTGGTGCGTTTGCGATTTGCAACGCCGATGATTTCGAGGAGATCTTCACGGCGTTCGACGTCCCGGCGCTGGTGATCAACTATTGGAACTCGGTCGTCACCTTCTCGGAGCGCAAAGGACCGCATTTTTCGGCGGTGCTCGACGCGCATGGTTATGAGCCGACCAACTTCGGGCTCGGCTTCGCCACGACGCTAGCCCCGAAGGAGGCGCCCTGGGGCGGCCTCCCCAAGCCTGCCATCATCGTCGGGACGACCCGCGACGAGGCGCAGTTGCGCGTCACCGAACTCTGGGCGCGCGCGTTCGGCTGCGAATGCTATCCGCTTGATTTCAGCTGGGTATCGCAATTCAGCCACGCGCTGCCGCCCGACTGGTGGACCTATCACCGGTCGCGCAGCGCCGAGATGGTCGACGGCAAGCGAGTCGCGTTGCGGGTGGCCCAGCTCAGGGCGCTGATCGCGCGGCTCGAGGTGACGCTGGACCGGCGGTTCGATCCGGCGCGGTTTCGCGAGGTGATGACATTGCTCAACGCCCAGATGGATCGCTGGCGCGAAGCGATGGCGATCATCGCCGCGCAGCGCCCGTTGCCCGTCAGCCTGCGCGACCAGATGGCGATGTATCAAACCATGTGGCAGCGCGGCACGCCCGGCAACCTCGCGCTGGTCGAGAATTTCCTTGCCGAAGTGAAGTCATTGGTCGCGGCGGGACACGCGGCCCATCCCGAAGAGCGCGCGCGAATCTACATGGCGACCAGCGGCAACGATCCGCAGTTCCATGGCTATGTCCGCGAGCGTTGGGGGGCGGCGATCGTCTCCAACCGCTATAGCTCGATCGCGCCGATGTACGCCCGCGATCTGGGCGATGATCCGCTCGAAGCACTCGCGCGCCGCCAATTGTTCCTGTTCGACAAGGAGCCGCATTGGGAAGCCCATGAAGCACGCCACTGGGGCGCGAGCCTCGTGATCGGGATCGAACCCGAAGGACGCACCGACAGCCGCTACCGTCGCGTCATCGAGGGGCAGGGGATGGCCTATTGCGCGATTCCGCGCGACGCCGACACGCCCGACATCCGCGCGACGCTCGACGCGGCTTTGGGCCCCCTTGTCGGCGAAAAATAAGCGCAGGTGCACTTATCAATTGACGACCTATTAGTAATGGAGGATAACTTAAAAAAGTGCCGGCGGAGACTGGCGCAACGGAGGAGGAAGGGATGGACTGCAAGGGAGGGGGGCGCCCTGGCGCCAGATCGCTGTTCATGAGCTCGGCAGCGGCGCTGACAATCCTGGGATCATATGGTGCCCACGCACAGGTGATGCCGACACCAATTCCGCCGGCCTCCACGCCCGCCGAAACGACATCGTCGTCGTCTTCGCAAAGCGAAGATTCGTCGGACATCGTCGTGACGGGCAGCTCGATCCGGGGCGTCGCGCCGATCGGATCGTCGCTGATCTCGGTCGGGCGCGATTCGCTGATCGAATCGGGGACGCTCACGATCTCGGACGCGCTCAAGGAGGTGCCGCAGATCACCGGCCTCGGCGTCGATGAATCGCACCGGGGCGCGCAGGGCGGCTCGTCGAACATCTTCTACAATAATCAGGTCAATATCCGGTCGATCGGACCGCAGGCCACGCTCACCCTGCTCAACGGCCACCGCGCGCCGTCGACCGGGACGGCGGGCTACAGCATCGATCCTTCGATCATCCCGACACTCGCGGTAGAACGCGTCGAGATCGTCGCCGATGGCGCATCGGCGATCTACGGATCGGACGCGATTGCCGGCGTGGCCAACATCATCACGCGCAATCGGTTCAACGGCCTCGAGGTCAACGCGCGTCTGGGCGGTGCCGATGCCTATCAGGAAAACCAGCAGGGCATCATCGTCGGCAAGCAATGGTCCAATTTCGGGGTCATGCTGGCGGTCGAACACAGCTATCACAGCCGCCTGGAAGGCGCCGACCGTCCCTATTTCCGCTATGATCTGCGCGATTATGGCGGCCGCGACTATCGGCCCAATCAGTGCAACCCCGGCACGATCCTGATCGGCGGGGTGCGCTATGCGATCCCGGCGCAGGGGGTGACGCCGGCGACCGCCAATCTGCTCGTTCCGAACACCACCAACACCTGCGACGTCTGGAATACGCGCACCATCCTCCCCGAGCAGGACCGTATCTCGACCTTCGGTGCGGCCCATTGGGAGGTGACCGATAGACTGCGCTTCTTCGTCGAAGGCTATTATTACGAGCGCCGATTCAATCTGAGCGCGCCCAACACCACCCCCGCACAGACCATCACGGTGCCGCGCGCCAATCCCTTTTTCGTCCTGCCGCCAGGCGTCAACCCGGCGACCGCGAGCCTTCAGATCACCTATTACGTGCCCGGTGTCGGCCCGCAGTTCGTGCACGAGGGCAGCGTGACCTCGTGGCAGGCGCTGGCGGGTGCCGATCTGAAATTGTTCGGCGACTGGCGCGCGACCGTGCAGGGGGCGATCGCGCAGGACAATTCGTTCGCGAAATATCCCCAGATCAATTCGTCGGCGCTGACCGCAGCGCTTCGCGACACCAATCCGGCGACAGCGCTCAACCCGTTCGTCGCCGGGGTCGGGAACAACAATCCCGCAACGCTCGCATCGATTTTCAGCAATGCCTTCGAGGCGCCCGGCGTGACCAAGCAGAAGTTCGTCGAAGCCAAGTTCGACGGACCGTTGTTCAGCTTGCCGGGCGGCTCGGTACGCGTCGCATTCGGGGCAAGCTACCGCGACGAAAGTCTGCTGGCCGGCAGCACGGCAGGCCCGCCCGGAGGCGTGGTGACGAACGTCGTGACCGGCAGTCGCAACATCACCGCCGAATTCGCCGAGTTGCTGTTGCCGATCTTCGGTCCCGACAACGCCGTGCCGCTTTTCAATCGGCTCACGCTCAACGCGGCCGTTCGGCACGAGGAGTACAGCGACGTCGGCGGCACGACCAACCCCAAATTCGGGATTGAATGGTCGCCGGTGGCCGGGCTTTCGCTGAAGGGCAGTTATGGGAAATCTTTCCGCGCGCCCTCGCTCGGCGAAATCTACAATCCCAATCCGGCGCTCAACGTCAATAATTTCATCGATCCGAAATCGCCCACCGGCCGGTCCGACGTGCTGGGCTGGAGCGACAACAATCCCGATCTGAAACCCGAAAAGGCCGAGACCTACTCGTTTGGCGCCGATGTCGCGCCGAGTGGCATCCCGGGCCTGATCGCCAGCGTCAATTATTTCAACATTTCCTACAAGGGGTTGATTGCGCGCTATCTCAACGTGACGACCGTTCTGCAGCAGGAAGACTTTTTTCAGTCGATCATCATCCGCAACTACACGCCCCAGTTCCTCCAGTCGCTGCTGGCGCGATTGCCGGTACGCAACGGCGTGTTGCCCGCCAATCCGGTGATCATCGATGCGCGCTACCGCAATCTGGGCGCGCTTCAGGTCGAAGGGCTCGATGCCACGCTGGCATATCGCTTCGATGCGGGCAGCGCCGGGCAGTTCCGGGCGTCGCTCGCCGGCACCTATTTCCTCCGCTATGCGGTGGCGACGAGCGACACCGCCCCATTCGTCGATCGACGCGATCAGGTCGATTGGCCGCAGCGGCTGAATGTGCGCGGCACGATCGGGTGGAAGCTCGGTGGGTTCAACTCGCTGGTGTCGGTCGCCTATACCCCGCCCTACAATAACGCGACGGTCACCCCGACCCAGCGGATCGGATCGAATACCATCACCGATCTGCGCCTCGCCTATGATCTGTCGGAGGGCGGAATACTGAAGGGGGCAACGATCGCCGTCGATATCTCGAACCTGTTCGACAATGATCCGCCTTTCGCCGATCTGATCGGCGGTTTCGATCCCAACACCGCATCGGCGCTCGGGCGGCGCGTGCTCGTTTCGCTGGGTTTCAAACTATGATGCCTGGCTGGACATCGGGGCGGGGCCGCCTCGATGTCCAACGGACTTGCCTCGGTGGCGCCAGAGCGCTTAGGTCGGCCACAGCATAGCCGTCGCATTCAAGGATTCGCGTGTCCGAGCCCGCACCGAGGAAGACCCCAAGCGCGCGCCAACGCACCGTCAAGCCGCTTGGCTATCCACGCCCCTTCTATCTGATCACCCAGCTCAACATGGAAGTGCTCAACCGGATCGAGCGCGACATGAAGGATACCGGGATCACGCCTGCAGTCGGCCGTGTGCTGAACGCGATCGCGACTCGCCCGCATATCTCGTCTTCGGCGCTCGCGCGCATGTTCGGAATCGCGCCGCAATCGATCAAGCAATCGATCAAGCTTCTCGAGGACAAGAAGCTCATCAAGCGCACCGCATCGGCTCGTGACCAGCGGGTGCTGGGCGCCGAACTGACCGAGGCAGGCAGGCGGGTGCGCGCGCGACGCGATGAAGTGCTGGATACGATGTATCGGGAAGTCTTCGGCGCGATCACCCCGGAAGAGTTGGACGAATTGACGCGCATTCTGGTGAAGGTGCTGCTCCATGCCCGGCCGACGGCGCTTGAATATTATGCCGATCTCGAGGCTGAGGTTCGTGCAGCGATCGCGCGCAACACCGGCTGACGGCGGCGTATTGTTATACAGGTAAACATACGATAGCCTCGACTGGACGGTATTGGCCGCGGGAGAGGATCGATGAGTCAGCTTGGTGCCCCAGGCATAGCGGACAGCGTCCGCGTCGATGCGGATCAGGCGACGCTTCTCCCGCAGGCAAGGACATTATGGTCGACCAAGCAATTCTATCTGCTGGCGATCCTGCTCGCCGCGAGCGTGTGCAGTTATATCGACCGTGGCGTGCTGCCGCTGCTCCAGGAGAAGATCAAGCCCGAACTCGGGCTGTCGGACGCCGATCTGGGCATCGCCACGGGGCCGGCCTTCGCGCTGTTCTACGCGCTTTCAAGCTTGCCGATCGCGCGGCTTGCCGAGCGGTTGGACCGGCGCAAGCTGCTCGCGACGACCGTGGCGCTCTGGTCGGTGATGACGGCGGCGTGCGGCATGGCGGGCGGGCTCTGGTCGCTGGCCGCGGCGCGCCTCGGGGTCGGGCTGGGGGAAGGGGGCTATGTGCCGACGGCACATTCGCTGCTGTCGGACCATTTCCCCAGGCGGCAGCGTGGATTCGCCATGGCGGTGCTGAGCACGGGCGCGCCGATCGCGGGCATGCTGATGCCGCTGGTCGGCGGTTATGTTGCCCATGTCTTCGGGTGGCGCGCCGCTTTCTACTTCCTCGGGGCGGGAGGGCTGGTGCTGGCGCTGGTGATCGGGATCACGCTGCGCGATCCGCGCGCGGTCGGGACGGCGGCGGGGGTTCGTGCCCAGAGCTTTGGCGACGATTTGCGCTGGCTGTTCACCAATCGCGCTTTCGCGTGGCTGTTCCTCGCGGGGGCGCTGACGGGCATCGGCAAGGGCGGTTTCGGCACGTTTCTGCCGTCGTTCATGATGCGCGTTCACCACCTCAACCTGATCGAGGCGGGCAGCGTCATCGGGATCAGCGGCCTCGCCGGCCTCGCCGGTACCTTTCTCGGCGGCTATCTGGCCGATCGGTTCGCGGGCGAGCGCGGGCGATCCTATCCGTTGATCTGCGCCATCGGCGGCGTGATCACCGCGGCGCTGTATTTCTCGGCGATGTTCCAGACCGCCTGGATACCGACCTTCGTCCTGCTCGTCGCCGCGATGTTCGCCTCGGATATGAAGACCGGACCCAATTATGCAGCGGTGCAGAATCTGGTCCCTGTCAGGATGCGCGCCACCGCGGCGGCGGTCTTCATGATCGCGGCCACGCTGATCGGCAGCAGCGTCGGTCCGATCGTCGCCGGTCTGGTGAGCGATTCGGTCGCGAGCGCCCGTTTCCCGATCACCTACGGTGCCTTTCTTACGACCTGCCCGGGGGGCAGAGCGGCGGCGGGGGCCGCCCCGGCGCTGGTCGAAGCATGCCAGGTCGCGGGTGCCAGCGGGTTGCAGTCGGCGTTGAAGTTCGTCGCGCTGGCATTCGGTGCTGCAGGGGTTGCCTTCTACATGTGCAGCCGCTCGTTCCGCCCGCACGAGAATGAAGCATAAGACGTCAGATCGCGCCGGCCTCGCGCAGGGCCGCGAAGCGGGTCGAGGCAATCCCCAGGGCGGCCAGTGCCGCTTCGGTATCCGCCCCCAACGCGGGAACAGCCCCCGGCGCGCGCTTGATCGTGCGGCCGCTGAAGGTCGCGCCGGCGACGGGCTGCGCCCTGCCTCGCGCGTTTGAATGTAGGTCGTGGATCAGGCCGGCGTCGTGATAATGGCCGCTCGCCACCAATGCCCGCAAATCGCCGACGACGGCGCTGGGCACACCGGCGGCAAGCAGTGCATCCTGCCATTCGAGCGCCGGCCGGCTGCTCAGGCGACTCTCGATTTCCTGCCGCAATTCCTCGGCATGGTCGTCGCGCGCCTCGGGCGTGGCGAAGCGCGGGTCGTCGAGCAGCGAGGGCGCGCCGAGCACTTCGGCGAGCGTGGCGAACCACCGCTGGTGTGCCGCCATCACGAAAAGGCGGGCGTCGCGGGCCTTGAACCGCCCGACGGCGGGGCGCCGTCGGGCCTTGCCCACCCGCGCGCCGGACAATTGCTGGGCCAGGCCCGCCGAGGCGAGCGTCAGCGCGGCATCGGTCATCGTCACTTCGAGGCGCTGTCCCCTGCCCGATCGGCTGCGCTCCATGACGGCGCCCATGATTGCGATGACGGCACTGGTGCCGGTGAAAATGTCGAGCATCCCGATGCCGAGGTCGCGGGGGTCGGTCGAATCATCGAGGTACATCGCGCTCAATCCCGTCGCGGCCTGCACTGACCATTCGACCGCAGGCCAGCTGGCGCGGGGTCCGGTGGCACCGAAGCCACTGATCGAGCAGTAGATCAGGGCAGGGTTGCGTTTGTGAAGCAGCTCCCAGTCGACGCCGAGCTTCTTGGCTGCATCGGGACGGAAATTTTCGATCAGGACGTCGACCTGCGCCGCCAGCTCGTGAAGCAGTTCGCGCCCGGCGGCCGTCTTCAAATTGATGCCGAGCGACCGCTTGCCGCCATTGACGGCGTCGAACGTGTCGGGCGCAAAGCCCCGGAAATCGTCGCCGACAGCAGGCGGCTCGACCTTGAAGACCTCGGCGCCGAATTGCCCGAGGTGATAGGTGCAGAACGGCCCTGCGAGCGCGTGGGTGAGATCGAGGATGCGAAGGCCGGCAAGGGGGGTCATCGATTGTCTCCGGTAGCAAATGAATTCAGGCGGCAAGGCGGAGCGCGCGCGGGTCTCGAAATCGGAACACCGCGATCGCCAGCGCTCCAGACGCAAACGCCATCGACAGCGCGAACACGGCGCCATAGCCGGCCAACAGCATCATGGCGCCGCCCGCAATCGGCGCCAATGTCGCCAGCGATCCCTCCACCGTGGTCGAGATCGCCAGCCTCATCGCCAGTTCTTCGCGTGGCCCGAATTCCAGCACGATGAGGAGCGCGCTCATCAGATAACCCGATGCCGCGCCGCCCAGGCCAAGAAAGGCGATGAACAGCCACACGAACTGGGTCGAGCTCAGCAGCGCGACCGTCGACACGATGCTGAGCACCAGCGACGCGATGAGCGGTGCCCGGAACCCGTGACGGTCCCCCAAATGACCCCAGACGGCGTTGGTGACCATATCGGCGGCGAGGAAGGCGAACGAGAGGATGCCGACCGTCTTGCCGTCGAGGCCGTGGGCTTGGCCTGCGTACAAAATGTAGAAGGGCGCCGCCATCCGCGACGCCATCGTCAGCGACTGGATGAGCAGGAAGGTCCGGTAGTTGTCGTCGCCGCGGATCATCGCCGGCATCCCGCGAAGGTGGTCGCCGACCGATCGCGGCGCGCGGACGACCGGCACATGGGGTTCGCGCATGAGGCTCAGCGATGCCAGCCCGAGGCTGGTCAGGACGAACGACAGCAGAAAGACCGTGGGATAGCCAGCGTCGCTGCCGTCGCCCGAGATCAGCAGCCGCCCGGCGAGCAGCGACACCACCGCCGCCAGCCCGCCGCCGACCATATTGCGCCAGCCTTGCAATCGCCCGCGCTTGCTCAAGGGTATGACCTTTCCGAACAAGGCCTGAAAGGCTACGCGCTGCGCGCCGGTAAAGAAACCGATCGCGAAGATCAGGATCAGCGCGGCAACGACCTGCGGGGTGCCATCGAGGAGCAGCCCGGACACCGCGAGCAGCAAGATCTGCAGGCACATCAGCCCGCCGATCGCAAAGGCACTGGGGAGCACGCGGGTGCGGCGTTCGAGCCGGGCGGCGCCCGCGATCGGCGAAAGCACGGTCCCGAGATAGAGCAACGACGTGCCGGCACCGACGATGACCGTCGAATGGGTCAGGGTGAAAAGATAGGCGGGGACGAAGGTCGGCGCGAACACCAGCCGGAAGCCGGTCATGCCCAGCATGCCGTGGAGAAAGTGAGAGGTGTAATTGCGGGGCAGATCGCGTTTGATGGTGGCGTCGAAAGCCGCCTGATCATAAGTGGATGCGCTTGCACCGGTATCCATCACCCGTGCCCCGCCCCCTTCCATCGCCACCCTCCGAAAATAGTAAGTAATCCTGTATAACGTCATGCCGGGTTGTTCGTCCATCGGGCAAAATTAATTTATAAACATAACGATCCTGCGGAAAATTGGTTATGTCAGTTGACAATTGTCGTCCGCTCGGGTTGGTTACGGCGTGCGGACGACGCCGGATGCAATCGGCAACGACGCGGTTGGGAGCGGAATGCGTGGCGCGCAGCGATTTCTGGATGACCGAGCGAATCCGTGTCCGGTTCACCGAGGTGGATCGGCAGAGCATCGTCCAGAACGGGGCCTATTTCACCTATTTCAGCGTCGCCCTGAACGAATATTTCCGTGCCCTGCCGTTCGACCGCGACAATGAGAACGTCAGCGGCGCGGGATTTCACGTCGTCCGCGGCGACATCGAATATCGCGCGCCGCTGCGGTTCGACGAACTGTTCGATATCGGCGCGCGCATCGCCCGGGTCGGCAGTTCGAGTTTCACCATCTCCTACGAAATCTTCCGCGTCGATGGCGACGAGCCGATCGTCAGCGGCAGCCAGGTCTGGGTAAACACCGATCAGCAGACGCGGCGCGCAACCCCGTTGCCCGACGTGTTTCGCGATCGCGTGGCAAAGGCGGAGGGCGCCAATGTCGCGTTCGCCTGAGGGAGTGATGGCGTTGCCCGCGCGCAGCGGTTTTCGCGGATGGAACCGCACGCAGATTTACATGCTGGTCCTGCTCGTCCTCCTCAACATGTCGAACTATCTCGATCGCGGCGTGATTTCGATCCTGCAAGAGCCGATCAAGCAGGATCTGAAGCTGCAGGACTGGCAGCTCGGCATGATCTCGGGCCCCGCCTTCGCCTTGCTCTATTCGATCGCGGGGATCCCGGTGGCGCGGATCGCCGACCGGTCCAATCGCATCACGGTGCTGTCGATCGCGCTGGCCATCTGGTCGGGGATGACCGCTGCCTGTGGGCTCGCCGTCGGTTTTACGCACCTTGTCATCGCGCGGCTTGGCGTCGGCGCGGCCGAAGGGGCGTGCACCCCGACGAGCCACTCGCTGGTCGCCGATCTGTTCGAGCCGCGGCAGCGCGGGCTGGCGCTGTCGGTTCTGACGACGTCAATCCCGATCGCGCAGCTGATGGCCCCGCTGATCGGCGGGGTGGTCGCCATGACATGGGGGTGGCGGACGGCGTTCGTCGTCGTCGGCTTGCCCGGGCTGGTATTGGCGCTGGTGATCTGGCTCACCGCCAAGGAGCCGCGCCATGCGCCGGGCGCGGCCAAAGTGGCGAGCCCGGGCAAATTCTTCGCCGACATGCGCAAGCTGCTCGCCAAGCGCGACTTCAGGTGGCTGTTCGTCGCCAGCGCGTTCATGGGCGCGTCGATTACCGCAACGAACCTGTTTACGGCCTCTTATTTTCTTCGCCAGTTCCACCTTTCGCTCGCTCAGGTCGGCGCGCTGATGGCGGCGGGCCTTGGCGTGGCTGGTCTCGCCGGCACGTTCATCGGCGGTTGGATCGGCGATCGCTTCGCCGGGACCTATGGCCGATCATATCCCTGGGCATGTGCGATTGGCGCTGGACTGGCGAGCATTCTGTTCGTCATCGTATTTACGCGCGCCAGCTGGCAGTGGGCGATTCCGTTCCTGCTGCTTGCCAACATCGCCACCGATTTCAAGAACGGCCCCAACAGCGCCGCGGCGCAGAATATGGCGCCGCCCGAGATGCGCGCAACGACGTCGGCGGTCCTGATGGTGGCTGTGATCGCGATCGGCGCCACGTTCGGTCCGATGATGCTCGGCGCGGTGAGCGATGTGTTTGGCGCGCGCGCCTTCCCCGATGCGCTCGGCAACTTCTCCGCGATGTGTCCCGGCGGGAAGCCATCGCCGAATGCGGCGGCCAATATCGGCAAGGCATGCGAGATCGCGGCGGCGGCGGGCCTGCGCACGGCGATGCTGGTGCCATGCGCCACCTATATGTGTGCGGCTTTGTGCTTCTATCTGTCGGGTCGCGCAATCACGGAGCCGCTCGAAAAATGACGCTGGTGCTGCATTGGTCGCCGCGGTCGCCCTTTGTACGCAAGGTCATGGTCGCAGCGCACGAGCGCGGCATCGCCGACGCCTTTACCTGTCGGCGCAGCGTCGCCGTCACGACCGCACCCGACGCGGTGCTGATGGCCGCCAATCCGCTCAACAAGATACCGGTGATGGAACGCGACGATGGTCCGCCGCTGCTGGATTCGCGGACCATTTGCGAATTTCTCGACGGGATCGGCGACGCGCCGCCGCTCCATCCGCAGGGTCCCGCGCGGTGGCTGGCGCTCAGGCGCCAGGCGCTTGCCGATGGGCTCTGCGACCTTGCCATTCTGTGGCGCGGCGAATGTCGTCGCGATGCGCCGTCGGCGCCGCATGTCGTTGCCTATGCCGTGAAGACGCGCGCGACGCTTGACCGGTTCGATGCCGAGGCGAGCGATCCCGCCGTTGGCGCGCTGGACATCGGCGACATCGCGCTGGGATGCGCGCTCTCCTATCTGGATTTCCGCTTCGCCGACCTCGCATGGCGCGAGGGCCGCGAGCGGCTCGCGCGTTGGCAGGCGGCCATCGAGTCGAGGACATCGATGCAGGCGACCGCAATCGTCGATGACGAGGCCAATCCGATGGCGCCGGTCTGATGCCGGGGCCGCTTGCCGGCATCACGGTGCTCGATCTCAGCCGGGTGATGGCGGGGCCGTGGTCGGGGCAGATGCTGGCCGATCTCGGCGCCGATGTCATCAAGGTGGAACGCCCGGCTGTCGGCGATGACACCCGCGCCTGGGGGCCGCCCTTCCTTGCCGGTGACGAGGGTCCGGGGGGGACGTCGGGCTATTTTCTCAGCGTCAACCGCGGCAAGCGCTCGGTGACCGCCGACATGGCGACGCCACAAGGGCGGGCGTTGATCCGGCACCTCGCGACCGAGGCCGATATCGTGCTGGAGAATTTCAAAGCCGGCACGCTCGCGCGCCACGGGCTCGATCATGCAAGCCTTGCCAAGGCCAATCCCGGCCTGATCACCTGTTCGATCACCGGTTTCGGGCAGGATGGCCCGCGCGCGGCGCAGCCGGCTTATGACTTCATCGTGCAGGCGATGTGCGGGATCATGAGCATCACCGGTGGTCCCGAAGACCAGGCGGGCGGGGGACCGCAAAAGGTCGGCGTGCCGATCATCGACATCATGACCGGAATGTATGCGACCGTCGCGGTGCTGGCAGCGCTCGAGCGCCGCCATGCGACGGGCCTTGGCGACCATATCGATCTGGCGATGCTCGACGTCGGCACCGCGTTTCTCGCCAATCAGGCGATGAATCATCTGCTGACGGGCAAGGTGCCGCAACGCTCCGGCAACCGCCATCCCAACATCCAGCCGCAAAATGTCTATCCTTGCAGCGACGGCGATCTGGCGCTCGCGGTGGGCAACGACCGCCAGTTCGTCAAGCTGTGCGAAGTGATCGGCCGCGACGACCTCGGCTCCGATAGCCGGTTTTCGTCGAATGCCGCGCGTGTGCGCCATCTGGCGGTGCTCGAGCCGATGTTGGTCGACGCTTTCTCGGCGCGCGCGGCGGGCGAATGGCAGACGCTGCTCGATGCGGCCGGCGTCCCGGCGTCGCGGATCAACAGCGTTGCCGAGGCGCTGGCCGATCCGCAAATCGTCCATCGAAACATGGTCCAGCGTCTGCCGCATGCTTCGGGAGGGGACGTGCCCGTGGTGGTGAGCCCGCTGCGGTTCGAACGAAACCCGATCATGTATCGCCGAGCGGCGCCGATGCTCGGCGAGGACGACGCCGTGATGCGCGCGAACGATCGCGGCTGATGGCACGGATCGCGCTCTATGAGGATCTGGTCGATCCGAGTCCCGCGCAGCGCGCGATCGCCGGCGCGATCATCGCCGGGCCGCGTGGCAAGCTTGTCGGGCCGCTTCGCGCGGTGCTGCGGGTGCCGGCGCTGGCTGGGCCATGGCAACAGCTTGGCGCGCATTTGCGATACGATACTGCGCTTTCGCCCCGGCAATCGGAGATCGTCATCCTCGTCGTCGCCAGACATTGGTCGAGTCAGTTGGAGTGGCAGATCCATGCCCGCGAGGCGGCCGATGCCGGCGTGGAAGCCGCCGTGATTGAGGCAATCCGCGCTGGAACGGCGCCATTGCTCACGGGCATCGACGCAGATCTGGTCGATTTCGCCCGAACGTTGCTTGCCAGCGGCGACGTCTCCGACGCGCTTCATGCCCGGCTAGCCTCGGCGCTGGGCGAACCCGCGTTGGTCGAGCTGGTCGCGCTTATCGGTTACTACACGATGGTGGCGCTGATGCTGAATGCCCAGGCGATTCTGCCACCCGATGGCGCAACGCCGCTCGCCGGGTGAGCAAGACGCGTTTCATCGCGCCGGCTCAGGCCTGCGACTGCCACGCGCACGTATTCGACCGCGCCGATCCACCCTCGGCGGAGACGGCTGCCGCCTATGCGGTGCCCGATGCGCCTTATGCTGCCTATCGCGCCATGCTCGACTCGATCGGGCTCACCCGGGGCGTGCTCGTTCAACCCTCGGCCTATGCCGACGATCACCGCGTGTTGCTGGCGGCTTTGCGGCACGCCGAAGGGCGCCTTGCCGGTATCGGCCTTCTCGATGCCGGCGCCCATGAGGGCGATTTCGACGTCCTCGCTGCAGGCGGTGTGGTCGGGCTGCGCTTCGTCGAAGCGCGCGTCCCTGATTCGGGCGCCCGGTTCGCGAACAGCATCGGCATCGATGCGTTGCCCGATCTCTGCGGCGCCATGGCGGCGCGGGGGTGGCACGCCGAAATCTGGGCCCCGCTCGCACAAGCAGCGGCGATCTGCGACGATCATGCCGGTCGCGGCGTGCCGATCGTGCTCGATCATCTGGCAGGCGCCGCTGCGCAGACCGATCCCGCCGACCCTGCCTTTCGCGCCATCGTCGAGCATGTCCGGCGCGGTCATGTGTGGGTCAAGCTCGTGCTCTGCCGTACCGCAGCGACGCCCGATGGATACGCTGCCGCCCGCCCCCTCCACGAGGCGCTCGTCGCCGCCAATCCGGGCCGATTGCTGTGGGGAACCGACTGGCCGTTTTTGCGCAAAGGCCAAGCCGCGCCGGCGCCATCGCGTCTGCTCGACAGCCTTGCCGACTGGACCCCCGATCCAAGGCACCTTCATGCGATTCTCGTCACCAATCCCGCGGCGTTTTACTTCCGAAAGGATCGATCATGACCGGCATCCGTCTCGATCACCATGGCCGCATCGTCCATGTCATCATGGACCATGCGCCCGTCAACGCGCTCACCTCGGCGCTCTATGCCGAGCTTGGCGACGTCTTCCTGCGCTTCCATGCGCGGGACGATGTGAGTTGCGTCGTGTTGCGTTCGGGATGCGCGAAAGCCTTTTGCGCGGGCAAGGACCTCAACGAGTTCTTGAACGCCACGCTCGAGGACGATCCGGCGAGCGCCTATAACGTGCGTCGCAGCTTCGAGGCGATCCGTCATTGCCCCGTTCCCGTCATCGCGATGATCGACGGTCCGGCGCTGGGGGCGGGGGCCGTGATCGCCGCCTGCGCCGATATCCGGATAGCGTCGCCTCGGGCGCGGTTCGGGATGCCGGAAATCAATGTCGGGCGGTGCGGCGGCACCGCGCATCTCGGCCGGCTGATCCCGCAGGGCGCGATGCGGCTGATGTGGTTCACCGGCGAGCCCATCGGCGCCGAGGAGGCCTATCGCATCGGTCTGGTCGAGCAGATCGTCGATTCCGACGCCCTGACCGAGACGGTCGCTGCGCTCGCTGCCCGGATCGCCGCGAAAAGCCCGATCGGATTGCGCATGGGCAAAAAGGCGATGAACGAGGCCGAGGAACTGCCGGTCGATCTCGGCTACGCTCGCGAGCAGGGCTATTCGACGATGCTCATGCGCACCGATGACGCCCGCGAAGCGACGCGCGCCATCGTCGAGAAGCGGCCGCCCATATTTACCGGTCACTGAGACGCGCTGAAAACGACTCTAGGCTTCCCTCGCTTCGATCCGTTCGAGCAGCGCGATCAGGGTGGCGCGCTCGGCAGCATCGAGGTCGGCAAGCAGGCGGTCCTCGTGCTCGCGGATCCGCGCGATGCAGGTCTCGACCATCGAATCGCCGGTCGGGGTGAGCGTCAGCGCAAAGGCGCGCCGATCGTCCGGCGACGTCACCCGTCGAACGAGATTGCGGTCGACCAGCTCGTTGACGAGGCTCACCATGTTCGCTCGCTGGATGCCAAGCGCGCGGCCGACATTGCCCTGGTTGATCTCCGGATTGGCTTTGATGATCGACAGGATGCCGAAGAGCACCTGCCGCATGCCCATGCCGCCGATCGCGCGGGCAAAGTCATTCGAGAAAACTCCCGATGCGCGCCGCAAGTGATAGCCCGTCAATTGTTCCAAAACGCCCAAATGCGAACGCATCGCGTCGTCACTGTCTGTAGTCGCCAAAATAATATCCTCTAACGCGCGACGGGAATAGGCGTGGAATCGGCGCGCCTCAAGCCGCGATCCTTGCGCGGCGCCTTGCCGATCGAACGCGCCCCGCGCCCGCGCCGCTCGACATCAGCGTCATGGTCCGGCCGGTCTGTTGGTCGGTGAAACCGGGGGCATGGTCCGCGCTGACGATCATGGCATTCGAGCACGACCGGATCGGAGATCAGCGCGCCTCCAACCAGTCGATCACCGTCTGCACGGGTTCGACATCGGCATATTTGAGTTGAAGGTCGGTCAGGTTCGCGAAATGATAGCTTTCGTGCTTGTCGGCGCAGGTTTCGATCGGAACGATCGTGCGATAGCCGCGACTCAGCGAGTCGACTGCGGTTGCCCGCACGCATCCCGAGGTCGATCCGCCGGTGACGACGACGGTGTCGACCTTGTGCCAGACGAGCAGGCTCTGCAGCGGCGTCTCGAAAAAGGCCGATGGCATGCGCTTGTCGTAAATGATGTCCACGCCGGGATCGATCCGGCACCGCTCGTCGAACGCGTGGCGGCGCGAGCCATATTTGATGTTCTGGAGCGAATCCGGCGTGTTGGTGCGCGTCCCCCAGACGCCGGCATCGGCGGCATTGTCGACATAGGCGACATGGGTCCAGATCACCGGCATCCCCTTGGCGCGCGCCAGATCCGAAATGATGTTCACATAGTCGATCTGGCGCGGATCGGTTTCGTACGCCGTCTTGAATTCGTCGATCCGCGTATAGGCGTTCTGGAAATCGACGTTGACGATCGCCAGCCGCTCGCCGAAGCCGAATTTGCTGCGCGCCGGATTGGCCATCACCTCTTCGAAAATCTGGCGCGCCGTCTTGCCGTCGGATACCATCCTCGTCCCGACAAGTTTCGGGGCAGTGCCGTCAGGAATATTGCTCATCAGCCGAACGCCGCGGCCGCTGCGTGGGGGCGGTGGCACGGCGCGCCACGCTGGCCGCTGACATCGGTCGCAGCCCCCTGCAATCGCCGCCGATGGAGCGGGGCCGTGAGCTTGCGCCTAATCGGCGAGGGCGTGGTCTCGCTTGCAGCTTCTTCAACGATCGCGTTCATGCCCCTTCCTTTACCGGATTGGCTTCGGGCGCGCACGACCAATTCTACAGGGTATCATCCAGCCCCGAAATGAAGGCACCCGACCGATCACCGAGCGTCCGCGCCGGCGCACCAACACGCTGTCCCGATCGGGCTTGCGGAGATCGCCGCCCTGGGGCAGGCGAGCATCCGGGGCGCGTGATTTCTGTGGCTGAGATGGAGAATGGGCATGCATGCCGATCCCAATCTATACGATTACTGGCCGTATCGCGATCGGCCGAAAATCGTCTGGCCCGGCGGCAAGAGGCTCGCCTTCTGGATCGCGCCGAACATAGAAGTCTATGAATATGCCCCGCCGGTAAATCCGGCACGCCCCGGCTGGCCCAGGCCAACGCCCGACGTCGTCGGCTATTCGCAGCGCGACTGGGGCAACCGCGTCGGCCATTGGCGGCTGATGGAATTGCTCGATTCGTTCGGTCTGCGCGGCTCGATCTCGCTGTCGACCGCGCTGATCGATCATCACCCCGAAATCATCGAGGCGTGCGTCGCGCGAAACTGGGAATTCTTCAGCCACGGCATCTACAATACCCGCTATTCATACGGACTTACCGAGGCGCAGGAGCGCGCGGTGATCGAGGATTCGATCCGCGCGGTGATGGCCGCGACCGGTCAGCGGCTGCGCGGCTATCTCGCGCCCGCGCTCACCCATACCGAGCGAACGCTCGATCTGATCGCCGATTATGATTTCTGGTATAGCTGCGATTTGTTCCAGGACGATCAGCCGCAACCCATCAAGACGCGCACCGGCAACCTCATTTCGATGCCCTATTCGCTCGAGGTCAACGACGTGATCACCTATGGCGCGCTCGGCGCAGACCCATGGCGCTATGCCGATATGCTGGTCCGCCATTTCGACCAGCTGCTCGAAGAGGGCGCCGAAAGCGGCACGGTGATGTGCATTCCGCTTCACGCCTATCTGGTCAGCCAGCCGCACCGGCTTCGCCCTTTCACGCAGGCGTTGAAGCATATTGCCAGCCATGGCGACGATGTCTGGTTCACGACGGCGGTCGAGATCGCCGGCTTTTACCGCGAAAACTGTCGCGCGGCGACGCTCGCCGACATCGCCGCGCGGGGGCTCGCCACGGGCGGCCGCTGCTTTGCGGGCGCGGAGGAGAGCGCATGACGATCGACGACGCCTATCTCGCCTATCCCAACCGCCGCTACGGAACGGATCAGGACCGCTATGGCTGGGCGCTCGCCAAGGATCGTCCGCCGCTGGCCTGGCCCGACGGCAAGGCGCTTGCGTGCATGATCGTCGTGCCGATCGAACATCACATGCTCAATCCGTCGGGCAAGCCGTTCAAGCATCCCGGCGCGATGATGACGCCCTATCCCGATCTGCGCCATTATACCTCGCGCGATTACGGCAACCGGGTGGGGGTGTTCCGACTCCTGAAGGCGCTCGATGCGGCGGGCCTCAAGGCCGTGTTGCCGGTCAACGCGCTCCAGCTCGATCGGCTGCGCCCGGTGATCGATGCGGCGCTTGACGCGGGGCACGAGATCGCCGCCTATGGCCTGTCGACCGATCACCTGCACTGGGGCGGGCTCGATCGCGCCGTCGAAGACGGCTGGGTCGCGCAGGTGCGAGCGCTGTTCGATGCCGCCGGCCTGTCGCCGCGTACCTGGATGAGCCCCGCGCGCCAGCAATCCTTTGCGACGCTCGATCTGATCGCCAAGCACGGCTTCGACATCTGCCTCGATTGGGAAAGCGACGAAGTGCCGATCGTCATGACCACTGACCATGGCCCGATCCACGCCATCCCGCTGTCGAACGAGCTCGACGATCGCACGCTGTTGATCGATCGCCGCCAGACCGAGGAACGCTGGGCCGACCAGATCATCGAGGCCAAGGACTTTCTGGTCGCCGACGCGATCGCGGGCCGGCTGCTGGGGTTCACCCTGACCCCCTATGTCGCCGGTCAGCCGTTTCGTCAGCATGCGTTGCGGCGGATGCTCGCCGCGATAGCAGGCGATGCCAGGGTCTGGTCCGCGACCGCTACACAGGTCGTCGAGGCGCGGGGGTGAGTATGGAGCGCGCTTTTCGGCGCACGCGTCCCGCCCCGCGCAGTTCGCCAAGCGGCGAAGCCGGCCCGACCGGCCGGCCGAGAAATTGTTGCACTTCATAACGGAACACCGCATCATCGGTCGATGATGGACATGTCCGGCACCGCGATCAGCAGCGATCCCCGCACCATTATCGACACCGAACCGATGTCGTTCTTCCAATGGGGAATCGTGGCGATCATGGTCGGCCTGAACGCGCTCGACGGGTTCGATGTGCTGTCGATCAGCTTTGCCTCGCCCGGCATCGTGGCCGCCTGGGGGATCGATCGTGCCGCGCTGGGCATCGTGCTGTCGATGGAACTGGTAGGCATGGCGGCGGGATCGCTCGTGATCGGCGGCATCGCCGACCAGATCGGGCGCCGCGCGACGATCATCGCCTGCCTCGCTGTCATGGCCGGCGGCATGCTGGGCGCCTCGAGCGCGGGCGGGGTCCTCGCGCTGTGTGCCTGGCGCGTAATGACGGGTCTGGGGATCGGTGGCATGCTTGCCGCCACCAATGCAGCGGTGGCGGAGGCGGCAAATGCGCGCCGGCGCGCGCTCTGCGTGGTGCTGATGGCGGGAGGCTATCCGATGGGCAGCGTGATCGGCGGGTCGATTTCGGCGATGCTGCTCGTGCACTTTGATTGGCGCGCGGTGTTCGTCTTCGGCGCGGTGGTGACCTTGTGCTTCATCCCGCTGGTGCTGTGGCGGGCACCCGAATCGATCGCGTTTCTGATGCACAAACGCCCCGCCGACGCGCTCGTGCGGATCAATGCCACTCTCGCCTCGATGAGGCATCCGACGGTCGATGGCTTGCCGCCGCCAGCGTCGCGGGCGGCCAGGGTGCCGCTCGCGCAACTCTTCGCCGGCGGGCTCGCGCGTCCGACGATCCTGCTGACGATTGCCTATCTCGCGCATATCATGACCTTTTATTTCATCCTGAAATGGATCCCGAAGATCGTCGTCGACATGGGTTTTGCAGCCCCGCTCGCGGCCGGCGTGCTGGTGTGGGCGAGCCTGGGGGGCGCGGCGGGATCGCTCGCGCTCGGTCTGCTCACGCTGCGCATCAGGTTGTTCTGGCTCACCATCGCGGTCATGTTCCTGTCGGCGCTGATGGTCGTCCTGTTCGGGCAGGGGCAGGCCGATCTCGCCAGCCTGTCGGCGATCGCGGCCTGCACCGGCTTTGTGACGAATGCCGGCGTGGTCGGCCTGTACGCGCTGATCGCCCAGACCTTTCCAACGGGGGTTCGCGCCACCGCGACGGGCTTCGTGATCGGCATCGGGCGTGGCGGATCGGCGCTCGCGCCTGCGCTGGCAGGCTGGTTGTTTGCAGCGGGCTATGGTCTTGCGGCGGTGGCGTTGCTGATGGCGCTCGGGTCGCTGGCGGCGGCCGCTGCCTTGTTCGGGATGCGCCGGATCGCGCTGGCGGCTTGAGGCGCGCGAACCGAGCGTCTATCCCGTCAGCGACACGGAGACCAGCTTTTGGCGACGAGCATCAATGAGGTGACCCGCATCGGCGTGCTCGAACAGCTTGTCGGTTATCATCTGCGCCGAACATCGAGCATCTTTGCCACTGATTTTTCGCGGGCGGTCGCCGGTACGGGGATGCGTCAGGTGTTGTTCGGCATCCTGTCGATCATCAGAGCCAATCCCGAGATCAACCAAGGGAATGTCGGCCGCATCCTCGGCATCCAGCGCGCCAACATGGTGAGCCTCGTCAACGAACTCGTCGACAAGGGGCTGCTGCACCGCGAGACATCGTCCGAAGATCGTCGCGCCTTCGCGTTGACGGTCACCCCGACCGGTGAGGCGCTGGTCGATGCCTGCCTCGCCGAGATCCGCGCCCACGAGGAACGCCTGCTCGACCAGCTCAGCGCTGGCGAACGCGCGACCCTTATCAGGCTGCTGATGCTGATCGAGTCGAAGGAGAGCTGACGCCTGTCGACATGCGTCGCCGCCGGAGCGGTCGCGCAAGTCTTCGCGCGCCCGATGACGCCGGTACCGGCTATTTCTTCGGCGATCGTCCCGTTGACTGCTTGATACAGGTTAGCCGTACCTGATGATATTCGCTATGATTGATAGCGGTTATTGACATGCTCCACAACAATATGCATTCCCCTTGCCAGGCAAGCCGGATCAATTCGGTCGAAGTGGGGGGACGCAAGAATGAATAGCAGGCAGCTTTGTCGTCGGAAGTCGCTGAAAGCCGTGGCGTCGGCGATCGCCTTCGTCAGTTGCGCGCTCGCCGCGCCGGTTGCCGCGCAATCGACCCCGGCGGCGGATGACCAGGCTGCCGCCGGCCCTGCTGCCGAGTCGTCGCAGGAAGGCGACATCCTCGTCACGGCGCGGCGCCGGTCGGAAAATCTTCAGGACACACCGATCGCGGTATCGGCCTTCAGCGGCCAGATCCTTCAGGATCGACAGATCCAGCAGACGCAGGACCTCGAACGCATCACGCCCAGCCTGCAGTTCAAGCCCGCAGGCCAGCTGTCCGGCAACAGCGCCTCGTCGGTGGTCTTCATTCGCGGCGTCGGTCAGGTCGATCCGACGGCGGCGGTCGATCCCGGGGTCGGCATCTATCTCGACGAGGTCTATCTGGGCCGCGCTGTCGGCGGCGCGATCGATTTCGGCGATATCGACGGGGTCGAGGTGCTTCGCGGTCCGCAGGGAACCCTGTTCGGCCGCAATACGATCGGCGGGGCGATCCTGGTGCGCACGCGGCAGCCCGAGCTCGGTGTTTTCTCGGGACGGGCCCGGTTCCGGGTCGGTACCGACAATTTGTCCGAAGGCTTTGTCGCGCTGAACGTGCCGCTCGGCGAGACCGTTGCCGCGCGGGTGTCGGGCGGATTTCGCAAACGTCGCGGCTATGTGATTCGCGCCGCCGATGGCCTCGATCTCGGCAACGACAATGGCTTCACGCTCAACGGCGCGCTCAAATGGGAGCCGTCGCGTGACTTCGACCTGTTCGTCCGGGCCGATTATTCGAAGCGCGACGAGAATGGCGCGCCCTTCGTCTTCGCCGAAGTCAACGAGCAGGCGCCGGTCGCGGCGATCGCAAGCGTTGCCGCCGGCTGTCCGGGAGCAACCATCCCCTTCGCGCCGTTGAGGCCGGGCGATCCGCGCTTCGGCGCCCCCAACGTGCCGATGATCAACGATCTGCGGTGCGCGAACGATCTCCAGGCGCGCGGCCCGTTCGTCAACGGTGGCACCGCGCCGGTGCTCAGCACCTCCGAGGTATGGGGTCTGGCGAGCACCGCCAATATCCGGTTGACCGAACAGGCATCGATCAAGCTGATCAGCGCCTATCGCGACACCAGTTCGCGCGGGATCCGCGATGCGGACAATACCCCGCTGCTGCTGATCACCACCGATGTCGGCGCCAAATCGCAACAGTTCAGCCAGGAAGTGCAGCTCCAGCTCGATTTCAAATCGGTCAATGCGATCGTCGGGGGCTATTATTTCAACGAGACGACGCGCGAACGCGCCACGGTGCCGCTGGCGTTCCCGCCGTCGCCGCCGGTGATCGGCTCGTTGCTGGCGGGCGGGCCGGGCTCGCGCGATTTGCAGATCTCGCGGCTCCAGACCAATTCGGTCGCGGTGTTCGGCCAGGTCACGGTGAAGCCGCTCGACGGGCTCGAAGTCACCGGCGGGCTGCGCTACACATCGGACCGAAAATCCTATCAGGGCACGGTGTTCAGTCTGTTCCCCGCGACATTGCCCGATCCCGATCCGCTGCCGACGCTCGCCATTCCCCAAGGCGGGCCGCTATACATCTTCAACGGATTGAATTCGCGGGATTTCGCGGCGCTGACAGGGTCGGGGAGCATCCAGTATCGCTGGAACAGCGCGATCAGCACCTATGTGTCCTATGCGCGCAGCTTCAAATCGGGCGGGTTCAACACGCGTTATAATGCCGCCCCCGCCGGCAACGTACCGGTACCGTTCAACGATGAGAAGGTCACCAGCTACGAAATCGGCGTGAAGACGCAGTTCGGCCGGGTCCGCTTCAACGTGGCGGCCTATCAGGCCGAATATCAGGACATCCAGCTGATCTTCCGCCAGGGGGTCGTGCCCTTGCTGTTCAACGCCGGCGAGGCGCGGATCAGGGGTGTCGAGGCCGAACTCAACTATCGCTCGCCCTGGGGCCTGACCTTCGATGCGAGCGCGAGCGTGCTCGATGACAAGATCAAGAGCATCACGCCGGTGCCCGGGGCGACGGCCACCGTCGCGCCCGGCGACGATCTGCCGCTGACGCCCGCGTTGCAGGCCAATTTCAGCGTCGCCTACGCGATCGATTTCGCCAACGGGATGAAGCTCACCCCGCGCTTCGACGGCAGCTATACCTCGAAGGAGACCTTCATCACCGGCAGCATCCCGTCGATCGAGGAAGACGGCTTTTTTGTCGCCAATTTCACCGCGACGCTGGGGCTGACCAAGGCGATCGACCTGTCAGCAGGGGTGATCAACCTGTTCGACGAACGCTATCTGATCCAGGGAAATGCTTCGCTGGGTACGCTGGGCTATGCCGAGCGCATCTATGCGCGGCCCCGCAACTGGTTCGTTCAGGTCGCCGCCCGCTTCTAGAGCGGGACAACCGACGATCTTGTCGAACCACCAGGGCGTGATCACCGGCAGGTAGAAGAGGATCTTTTTCATGCGCCGCCGTGGTTCCGCTGCGGTCGTGCCGCGCGAAGTCGCGTCGCTTCGCCCGCCGGCCGCGACGGGGAAAAAATTGCCTAGTCGATCGGGCGTTTTTCTGTGGGACAGTGAACCCGCCGGGCAGTTCCCCGTCTGCCGGGGCGGGCAGATCGGGGCGATCCGTCGGGCGCGAGGCACGCGACCTTGCCCCGACGATCGATGGCGCTGAACGAGCGACCTGCCTACAGGAACAACTCCGCCGCCGCATCGAGGATGGCCTGCGCGTCGAGCCGGTATTCGCGGTAGAGATCGGGCAGGTCGCCGGTCTGCCCGAACCGGTCGATCCCGAGGGGCGAGACACGGTTGCCGCGCACCCCGCCGATCCAGCTGAGCGTGCCCGGGCTGCCATCGATCACCGTGATCAACCCCGCCGTTGGCGACAGCGCGCCGAGCAAGGTTGCGATATGCGCGGGTTCGCCGCCCCCTTTGCCCCAGCGCGCGGCGCGCGCCGCCGACCAGCCGCGATGCAGCAGATCGGGCGATGTCACCGCCAGCAAGCCGATGCCGGGCACATCGTCCTGCAGCTGCTCCCACGCCTCGATCGCCTCGGGCATGATCGCGCCGGTGGCGACGATTGCCGCTTCGGCGCCGGGGGCGGGGCGCTTGAGCCAGTATCCGCCCTTGATCGCGCCTTCCTCCCAGCGATCGTCCTCACGCGCCACCTGCGCGATGCTGCGCGTCGACAAGCGCAGATAGACCGCGCCGCCGTCATCGGCCTGCATGTGGCGGAAGGCATGGCCCATCAGCAGCGCCAGCTCATCGGCGAAAGCGGGCTCATAATAAGTGAGCCCCGGTTGGCCCATGCCGATCAGTGGCGAGTTGATCGATTGATGCGCGCCGCCCTCCGGCCCGAGCGTCAGTCCGGCGGGTGTCGCCACCAGCAGGAATCGGGCATTCATGTAGCAGCCGTAGTTGAGTGCATCGAGCCCTCGCGCGATAAAGGGATCGTAGACGGTGCCGATCGGCATCAGCCGCGTGCCGAACAGCGGGGCAGCGATGCCTGCCGCCGCCAGCATCAGGAACAAGTTGCTCTCGGCAATCCCCAGCTCGACATGCTGCCCGGCGGGCCGCCCCGCCCATTTCTGCGCCGAGGGGATGCGCGCGGCGGCGAACACATCGGCCATGTCCTTGCGCCGGAACAGCCCGCGCTGGTTGACCCACGCACCGAGATTGGTCGAAACGGTCACGTCGGGCGAGGTGGTGACGATATGGTCGGCCAGGGGATGCCCCGACTTGGCGAGATCGAGCAGTATCTTGCCGAACGCGGTCTGCGTTGCCTGCTCGTCGCCCTCGGGCACCGGCAGCCGATCGGGGACGGGCACATCGGCATAGCCGCGGTCGGCGACCTTGGCCTTCAGCGGCGAGGCATCGACGAACGCGCTGACGCGCGCGCGCGCATTGTCGCCCAGGCCTGCCCAGCGCTCCCACTCAGCGCCCGCCGCGATCCCCATCTGGTCGCGCAGCCCCTCGATCTGGCCGGCGTTCATCAGCCCGGCGTGGTTGTCCTTGTGGCCCGCGAACGGCAGGCCATAGCCCTTCACTGTATAGGCAATGAAGCAGGTCGGGGTGTCGTCGGCCGCCTTGGCGAAGGCGTCGAGGATCGTCTCGATGCAATGCCCGCCCAGATTGGTCATCAGCCGCGCGAGTGCGGCATCGTCATGCGCCGCCAGCAGCGCGGCCACGCCGGATCGGTCGCCAATGTCGCGCGTCAGCCGCGCGCGCCATGCGGCACCGCCCTGATAAGTGAGCGCGGCAAAATCGGCATTGGGGCAATGGTCGATCCATTGCTCGAGATGGGTGCCGCCGGGCTGCTTGAACGCGGCGCGCTGCAACTTGCCGTGCTTCAAGGTGAGCACGCGCCAGCCGCAGGTCTCGAAGATGTCGTCGAACCGGTCGAACATGCGGTCCGCCGTCGTCGCGTCGAGCGATTGTCGGTTGTAATCGACGATCCACCAGCAATTGCGGACGTCGTGCTTGTACGCCTCGATCAGGCATTCGTAGATGTTGCCCTCGTCGAGCTCGGCATCGCCCATCAGCGCGATCATCCGGCCGGTGTCCTCGGGCGCGAGCTTGCCGTGCGCGACGAGATAATCCTGCACCAGTGACGCAAAGGCGGTGACGGCCACACCAAGGCCCACCGACCCGGTCGAGAAATCGACGGGTATTTTGTCCTTGGTCCGGCTCGGATAGCTCTGCATCCCGCCGAACCCGCGAAACGCCTGAAGCTGATCGAGGCGCTGCTGGCCGAGCAGATAATGGATCGCATGGAGAATGGGGCCGGCATGCGGCTTCACCGCGACCCGGTCATTTGGTCCGAGTGCCGCGAAATAGAGCGCGGTCATGATCGTCGAGATTGACGCGCAACTCGCCTGATGCCCGCCGACCTTGAGCCCGTCGCGGCTGTCGCGCAGGTGGTTGGCGTTGTGGATCGTCCACGACGCGAGCCAGCGCAGCCGCGCGTCGATCGTCTCCAGCGTCTCCACCAGATCGGGCGAGCCGGTCCGGTCGATGCCATTTTCTGCGAGCACGGGTAGCGTCACCTGGGTCATCCTTGATCGGTTGACGCTGGCTATAAACGAGCCGCGCCGCCGCTCAAACCATCCCTCCTTCGAAACGGCATGGGAACGAATCGGCCGCCGCATCGCTTGGTTGGGATCGAGCCGTACGTTCCGATCGATCAGAAGGAAATCGCCATGACCAAGCCATTCGTCCTCGCCACCGCCCTGGCGATGTTGCCGCTGGCGGCCTGTAATCAGACGCCGTCGGACAAGCTCGCCGATCGGGTCGAAAATGCCGCCGACATGCGCGCCGATGCCCTCGAAAATCGGGCGGACACGCTCGATGCGCGCGCAGACCAGGTCCGCGCCACCGGTCAGCAACGCGCCGACGCGATCGATGCCGCCGACCGGAACGTGGCGGCGATGAGCCAGGAACAGCGCGATGCCATCGTCGCCAACGACGCCGCCGCCGTTCGTTAACGTCATCGCGTCGATCGACCGAAACGACCTTGGCGAAGCGCGCACAGCGATGGTTGATGATCGCCCGCTGCTGGCCGCCGACCGACCGTGCAGCGCGACGCCTCATGGTCGTTGAGGGGAACGCCGCGAAGCGCTCGTGGCTGCGCGCGTTCATCGGCGCGATCCTGTGCGTCACGGCAGCGCCCCTCGTCGCGCAGAATGCGGTTGCGCCGCAAGCGACGCCGGCGGCGGCGATCCAGCCGCGCGCCGATCCGGCCGACGACGCCCAGATCGCCACCCGCATTCGCAGCATTTTCGGGCAGATCCCGGCGCTGCGCGGGATCCAGGTCCAGGTCTCGGCCGGGGTCGTCACGCTGCGTGGGTCGGTGCCGGCGGCAACCGATGTCGACCGCGCGGAGACGATTGCCACGCGAGTCGCCGGTGTCGTCACCGTGGAAAACGGACTGACCCGCGATCTCGCGGTCGATGCCAACCTGGCCCCGGCGCTGGGCAATTTCGGCAACGACGTAAAGGCTATCATCCAGGCGCTCCCGCTGATCGGGGTGGCGCTGGGAATCGCCGGGCTGATCGGCATGCTCGGCTATCTCATCGCGGGGCGCGAACGCCTCTGGCGTGCGGTGACGCCCAATGTGTTTCTTGCCGATCTGGTCGCCACCTCGATCCGCTTCGTCTTCGTGCTGATCGGTATCGTCGCCGCGCTCGAGATACTGGGGGCGACCGCGCTGCTCGGGGCGGTGCTCGGCGGCGCGGGGGTGATTGGCATCGCGCTAGGCTTCGCCGTGCGCGACACGATCGACAATTATATCTCGAGCCTGATGCTCAGCCTGCGCCAGCCGTTTCGGGCCAATGATCATGTCGTGATCGAGGGCAATGAGGGCCGGGTGATCCGGCTGACCTCACGCGCCACGATATTGATGACGCTCGACGGCAATCATCTGCGCATCCCCAACGCCACCGTGTTCAAGGCGGTGATCCTCAACTTTACCCGCAATCCCGAACGGCGTTTCGCCTTCGATCTGGGCGTTGACGCCGATGATGATCCGATCGACGGCATGGCGGTGGGGCTGCGGGCCGTGAATGCGCTCCCCTTCGTGCTCGATAAGCCGCAGGCGAACGCGATCATTCAGGACGTGGGCGATTCGAACATCGTCCTGCGCTTCTTCGGCTGGGTCGATCAGACCCATACCGATTTCTTCAAGGGACGCAGTCTGGCGATCCAGAGCGCCAAAAGCGCGCTCGAGGCAGCCGGGTTCGCGCTGCCCGAACCGATCTATCGCTTGCGCTTCGATCAGGGCGCCCCGCTGTCGCTGGCGGGGATGCAAACGGCTGCCCCCGAGCCACCCGAAGCGCCCGCGCCCAAGGTGGTGCCGGGCACGTCGGCGCCGATTGGTCGGGACACCGCGCCCGAAAACCATGTCGAGCGGCTGGTGCAGGACGAACGCTCGCAAGGATCGGGCGAGGATCTGCTCGACGACCGTCGCCCCGTCGAATGACCGGGGCGCGCTTCGCGAGAGCGCGAGGAACGGCTGCTCGCCCCCGGCGATTCGAGGGCGAGCGATCCGATCAGTAACGCAGCCTGACGCCGACATAGCCGGCGCGGCCGTTGCTGCCATATTGGTAGACCGTTTCGTAGCGCTCGTCGAAAAGGTTCTCGATCCGCGCGTAGAGCTCGGTCCCCTTCAGCACGGGGATCGCCGCGCGAATGTCGGCAAGCACATAGCCCTCGTTGCGCCGCGTGTTGGCGGCGTTGTCGAAGCTCGATCCGACATGAGTCACCGTCGCGCCGGTCGATAGGCCGAAGAATGGCCAGCGATAATCGATGCTGGCATTGACGCTCTGGCTCGGGCGGCGGGCAAGCCGGTTGCCGATATTGACGCTGCCGGGGGAGCGGTTGCGGGCATCGAGCCAGCTATAATTGGCCTGAAGTTCGAGCGGCTCGGTCGGTCGCAGCACCAACGTCGCCTCGACGCCCTGGGCGGTCGCCCGCGCGACATTGTCATAGGTCCCGAACGGCCGATTGGTGCAGATGCCGGTGAGCGGCGCGGCGCACGCGATGAAGTCGATCAGGTCGGTCGAGGTGCGGTGGAAATAGGTGACGCTCGCCTCGATCTGGCGGCCGAGCAGCCGCTGGGTGATGCCCGCATCCCAGCCTTTGGCGCGTTCGGGGCGGAGCTGCTGGTTCCCGTAATCGCCCTGGAGCTGGTAGAGCGACGGCGCCTTGAAGCCCTCGCTGTAGCTGGCGCGGATCGTCGTCCGGCCGGCATTGGGCGAATAGACCCCGCTCGCCGCAATGCTGGTCGCGCCGCCGAAGCGGTCATGATCGTCGCGGCGGATGCCGCCGGTCAGCGTCAGCCCGGCGAGCGGCGTCGTGACGATCTGGCCATAGATGCTGTCGAGCCGCGCCCGGCCGCCGGTCGGCGTGCCATAGTTGACCTGGTCGAAGCGCGAATTTTCGCGTTCCAGCCCGAAAGTCGCCTGCGTGTCGCGCATGAGGTCGACCACACCCTGATATTCGAAGCGCTCGTTGCGACCCTTGCTGGTCAGCGTGACGGGGGTGAAGCCGTCCGGGTTCTCGCTGCGGCGGTTGGTGTCGGTATAGGCATAGCCGAAGCGGTTGCGGAACCGCCCGTCGAACAGCGCGACATTGCCGCCGACATCGCCGACGATTTCGCGGGTGAGCGAGAATTCGCGCGTGTCGCCGAAGCCATAGGTCGGCGGCGCGAAGCCGTCCTGATCCACCCGGCCATCCGAATAATAGCCGCGCGCATCGATCGAGATCGCATCGCTCAGCGCCAGGTTGAGCTTCAGGTTCGCGCCGTAGTTGCGGTAGCCATCGCGCTCCTTGCCGCCGCGCGCTTCGTTGAAGGCGGAAATGCCGGCGGTCGTGAACCAGCCGCCACCCGCGCTCGCCGACAGCGGCCCGGCCTTGCCCGACACGTTGGCGACGAGCTGGCCGGTGCCGCGATAGCCATATTCGCCGCGCGCATTGAGGGTGAAATCCCCGGTCGGCGCGATCGTGATCAGATTGATCACCCCGCCGATCGCCTGGCTCCCCCAGATCACCGAGGAGGGCCCGCGCAACACCTCGATCCGCTCGATATTGCCGACCAGCAGATTGCCGAAATTGAAGCCACCCCCGGGCAGGCCGGGATCGGTGATCTTGACCCCGTCGATCAAGGCGACGGTCTGGTCGCTTTCGGCGCCGCGGATGAAGACCGAGGTCGCGCTGCCGATATTGCCGTTGCGGGCGATCGCCACCCCCGGCACGGTGCGGAGCAGGTCGGCGACATTGTCGGTCTGGCGCGTGTTGATCGTCGCCGCATCGATCACCGTCACCGACTGGCCGACGCGCGACAACGGTTCGGCCGTCCGGTTCGCAGTGACGATGATGGGTTCGCTGACGGGCTCCAGGGTGTCGGGCGTGGCAGGGGTCTGCTGGGCAATGACCGGGGACGCGGCGGCCATGACGGCCACCGGTAGCATGTGTCTGAGATATCTTAAGCGCATGATTCTTCCTTGCTCGAACAACAAGGGGCCCGCGCCGACGGCACTGTAGCGATGCAACGGATATGTCCGCGCGCGCCCCGACCAGATGTCGTCACGCGAGGAAAATCCTCGATCACGCTGAACACCCCGTCCGCGCAAAGGACCGACTGCATCAGGCAGGTCTCCTGGCTCCCGGGTCATCACGATCGCCCTGCCTTCCCGGTGGCCGAAGCCGCCAGTGGCGCGATGGGCGACCGCTATCCGGTCACAGTTGCGGGGACAGCCGCGGCTTACGGGCGCAATGCCCGCTTCCGCGTTCCCTATTATTCCCGTCTCCGGGAACCTGACGCGTCGCTCGTCTATGCCGCCCGGAGGGACGAAGCAAGCAGGTTGCGCGCGGGGGTTGTCGATCGCGTGCCAAGTCATGCTGTCCGGGCGCCCCACGTCCCGCCGCAGCGCGCAGGGCAGCCCATGATTCCGCTTGTTGTGGGGCAGGAAATGCAGTTGATAGGAAGCGGTTGAACGCCAACGGCCCGGGCGCGCGGCTAGCGGTGCCGACCGGGGTTGAGACCAGGCGATCAGTCTCCATATGGAAGCGACGTGGCGAAGCAGCCAGACAGGCGGGCGATCGCCGCAAGAGATTGAGTCGCCAATGGCTTTAAGTTTGAAATTGAGCGATTAAGATCGTGCCGAATGTTCGGCACAGTCCCTCCGGGGGGAGAAAGACGTTGGAGCTATCCGATCTCAATCTTTTTATCGACCAGAGCCGCCACATCGAATGCGATGAGGATTTGCGCGACCTGATGAGCAGCTTCACGCGCGAAATCGGTTTCGATCATTTCTCGCTCTATCGGTTTGATTCGGTCGATCCCGCCGAACCCATCCGGATCACCGACTATCCTTCGGGCTGGGTGGAGCAGGTCATCAAGAATCGCTATTATGTCGACGACCCCGTCTATGTGGCGAGCCGGCGGGCGCTGGTCGGATTCAGGCGCGACCAACTCTGCGATTATCTGGAGCTGACGACGCGGCACAACAAGATCATCGCCGACGCCGTCAAGTCGGGGCTGGGGGACTGGTTTGCCGTGCCCGCGCATCTCGCGCAGGAAAGCAGCGGCCTTGCCACGTTCATCGTCCGGGCCGGCCGGCCGCTGCCGCTCGAACAATTGCCGATGGCCCAGCTGGCCGGCACCTTCGGCTATGAAGCGGCGCGGCGCCTGCGTCGGCACAATGGCCCGAATGCCCCGCGCGGCCCGGTGCCGCTCACCCCGCGCCAGGTCGATTGCCTGTTGCTCATCGCGCGCGGCAAGACCGATTGGGAAATCGGCACCATTCTGGGCCTCGCCGAGGATACGGTCGGCAAATATATCGAGGATGCGCGCCGGCGCTATGATGTGTCGCGTCGGTCGCAATTGATTGTCCGCGCGGTGTTCGACGGGCATTTTAGTCTGCAGGAAGCGCTCGGCTGAATCGATACCCCCAAACGGGGACATGATCGGACCGCCCCTTTCCCCCTAGCCTCCCTCTTCCGAACGAGGAGGCTGCCATGATCGAGATGATTACCGGGCTGGACCGCACGCGGCGCGCGCGCCTGTTCGAACAGATGTTCGCCGATCGCAAACGCGTTTTCATCGACTGGCTCGGCTGGGACCTGCCGCACCGCGACGGGCTCGAGATCGACGATTATGACGATGACGAAGCGATCTATCTGATCGTCGCCGACAAGGAAGGCGCGCATCTGGGGTCGGTGCGGCTGCTCAAGACCGAACGTGGCCATATCCTGTCGGACCTGTTCCCCACGCTGTGCGAAGGGCCGGTGCCCGTCGGGCCGCGAATTCGCGAGATCACGCGGATGTGCGTTTCGCCGTCCTGCCCGGCCGAAGAGCGGTTGCGCGTGCGCCAGATGCTCGCGACGGCGCTGGTGCGGTTTGCGCACGCCACCGGGCTAGAGGCCTATACCGCCGTCACGGGGGTCGATTTCATGACCCGGGTGGCGGCCGTCGGCTGGCGCTGCCGGCCACTCGGCTTGCCGATCGACATTGCCGGCTCCCCGACGGCGGCGCTGATGATCGAGATCGACGATTCGACGATCAACGAAATGCGCGCGACGGGCACGCTGGCGACGGCGGCGGCCAAGCCGCACCTGTCGGTGACGGAGGCTGCCGCATGAGCAAGCCCTCGCCCATTAATGCCGCGCGAATCGTCGAGCGCGCGGCGGCATCGATCGATGCCGCGGCGGGCGCCGCGCTGCTGCTCGAGCATGGCGCGCTGATCCTGCGCGCCGTCGTGCCCGCGGCCGTCATCGAGGCGGTCGATGCCGAACTCGCCGATAGCTTCGAGCGCACGCCGTTCAGCCAGGGCAAATTCTATGGCGACCGAACCGTGCGCTTCGGCAAATTGTTCGCGCGCAGCGCGCAGGCGCAAACGCTCGCCGTCGGTTGCCTGCCGCAGCAGATCGCGACCGCCGTGCTCGGCCGATGGCACGCGAGCGCTTCGCTCAATTTTTCGCAGGCGATCGCGATCCATCCGGGGTCGCCGATCCAGGTGCCCCACCGCGATGGCGAAATGTGGCCGGTGCCGCCGGCCGATGGCGAACATCTCGTCAGCGCGATGTGGCCGCTCACCGCGTTCACGAACGACAATGGGGCGACCGCGATCTGGCCGCACAGCCACCGCGCCGCGACCCCCCTCGACGTGCCCGTCGAACCCGTTCAGGCAGAGATGCAGCCGGGCGACGTGCTGCTGTTCCTGGGATCGACGCTGCATGCCGGTCGGGCCAATCGAAGCGACGCCGATCGGCGCGGCGTGGTGATCGGTTACGCCGCGTCGTGGCTGGCGGCGGCCGAGAATCAATGGCTCGCCTATCCGCCCGAGATCGCGCGGACCTTCGATCCGGCGCTCGCGGCCTTGATCGGTTATCGCCGCCACGCCCCCAACCTCAACAATCACGATTGCCGGTGCCCGTCGGAGCTTCTCAGCGACGCAGGCCCCGGGATCGGCGCGGTCGACGAGCTTGCGCCGGCGCAGCTGGCCGGTCTCGATCGCTTCTTTGCGGAGCTCGCAGCATGAGCATGGATTTCATCACGCCGCACCGGATGACGCTCGGCATGCCCGCGGCGCCACGCCCTGCCGAGGGCGCTCATGCGCCGCTGCCGCCCTCGCTCGACACGGCGCGACGCCTGATCGCGGTGCGCAAGCTGCGGGACCGGTCGTTCGGCGACGCTGCCCGCCTGTTCCGCGATCCGGCGTGGAACATGCTGCTCGATCTGTTCGTGGCCTATGAGGAAGGGCGGCACATTTCGGCCAGCAGCGCGGCGATTGCATCGGGCGCGCCGCAGAGCACGGGCCTGCGCTGGGTCGATGACATGGTCGCGCGCGGCTATGCGGTGCGCATCGACGACCGCACCGACGGTCGTCGCTCGTTCGTCGAGATCTCCGACGACGCGCATGCGATGATGGTCGAGCTGCTCGCCAATGTCGCGCTGCACTGGCAGGGCGGCTGATCGATCAGTATCAGCCGAGCGCTGGCCGGCGGGCATAGAGGCCGTAGCCGGCGATCAACGCATAGCAGGCGGCGGGCAGGATCAGCGCGAAGCGCAGGCTGCTGGCATCGGCGATCAGTCCCGTCAGTGGCGGGATCACCGCGCCGCCGACGATCGCCATCGCGATGACGCCCGATCCCTCGGCCGCGCGCTTGCCGAGCCCTTCGCTGGCGAGCGAAAAGATCGTCGGGAACATGATCGCGTTCATCAGCCCGATCGCGAGCAGCGACCAGCCGGCGACGGCGCCGACGCTGTTGGCCGAAACCAGGATCAGGACGATCGCGCCGCTCGCGACCCCGGTCAGTACCTTGCCCGGCGATATGAGCCGCAGGATCGCAGCGCCGATGAACCGCCCGACCATCGCGCCGCCCCAGTAGAAGGCGACATGTTTGCCCGCCGATTCAGCGCCGATGCCCAGCGCATCGGCCTGCATCAGATAGTTGACGATCAGCGAGCCGATCGCGACCTCGGCGCCGACATAAAGAAAGATGCACGCAGCGCCCAGGCCGAAACGCGGCCGGCCGATCAGATCGAAAGCGCGCAGGATGCTGCCGCTGTCGTCGGCGACCTTCGGTAGACGATTGCGCCGCGTCCAGACCACGGCGGCGACCAGCAGCAGCGCGACGGCCAGGCCAAGATACGTGTAGACGACGACTTGAGTCTCGGCGGTGCGATAAGCATCGAGCGCGGCGCCCGACAATGTCTGCGGATCGATCCGGGCGAGGTTGCCCAGGATCAGGATCGAGCCGACGATCGGGAAAATCGTCGTGCCGAGCGAATTGAACGCCTGGGCAAAGGTCAGCCGGCTGTGCGCGGTCGCGGGTTTGCCGAGCAGCGAGATCAGCGGGTTGGCGACCACCTGCACCGTCGTGATCCCCGCCGCGAGCACGAACAGCGCGAACAGGAACACCGCGAAGGTGCCCGATTGCGATGCGGGAATGAACAACAGGCACCCGGCCGTCATGATCAGCAGCCCGATCGAGGCAGACCGCATATAGCCCGCCTTGCGCACGATCGCCGCCGCCGGGATCGAAAAGATGAAATAGGCAGCGAAAAACGCCGACTGGACGAGCAGTGCCTGGAAATAGTTGAGCGTGAACAGATCCTTGAGCTTCGGAATTATCACGTCGTTGAGGCTGGTGATCCCGCCGAAGATGAAGAACAGCGCGAACACGAAGACCTGCAGGTCGGGCGCGTCGACGCCCTGACTGGAGTCGGCGCTGTCAGCGATCGGCTGGGCGGGAGCGAGGGCCATGCGATGTCCTTGTCGGCGGGGAAAGGGGGATGGTTTCAGGCGAGCATCGCCAGCTGGATATCATGCTGGCGAAAATTGCGCGCGCAACGCGTTAGAAAATCGCCGATTCGGGTCATGTTCTCGCCCGCGCCCGGGGCGGCGCGCAGCCGGGCGTCGGGCGGGAAGGTGCCATAGCCGGCGAGCAGGCAATGCCACGAGATCGCCGAATAATAGCCGGCAATGCCCTGGCCATCGACCTCGGCGACCAGATCGCCGCCGGTGAACCAGCAATGGAGCAGTGCCTTGAGCGACCCGGAAAGCGCATTGTTGGCGGCATTGTCGCGCCAATAGGGGGTGTCGGTACGCTGGTTCAAGCGGTAGTGGCAGACGATATAGTCGCGCACGCCTTCGTAGCGCGCGGCGATCCGCGCGTTGAAGGCATCGCGGTGGCGCGGGGAGAAGTCGCCCTGCTGATAGGCGTCGATGAAGCCCTCGACGGTCGCCTGGACGAGGTGAAGCGCGGTCGCCTCGAGCGGCTCGATGAACCCCTGCGACAGGCCGACCGCGAGGCAGTTGCCCGCCCAGCTATGCTCGATCCGCCCGACCTTCATCTTCAGATGGCGCGCGGCGACGGCACTGTCGAGCAGCCCGAGATGGCCGCGCAATTCGGTCTCGGCGGCGTCCGCAGACACATATCCCGACGCGTAGACATAGCCGTTGCCGGTGCGGCTGGTGAGCGGGATATCCCATGCCCAGCCGGCCGAGAGCGCGGTCGCCTTGGTATGGACGTTGATGCCGCCCGGATCGGCGGGCGTCGGCATCACCACCGCGCTGTCGTTGAAGAGAGTGTCGGCGAACGAGCGGAACGGAACGCCGAGCGCCTGCTGTGCGATCACGCTCGCGAACCCGCTTGAATCGACGAACAGGTCGCCGCCGATCGCCTCGCCCTCTGCAGTCACGAGCTCGCTGACATTGCCGTCGGCGCCGATGCGTACCTCGGTGACGCGGCGTTCGAGATGGGTGACTCCGATCGATCGGGCATGATCGCGCAGCACCGCGCCGACCAGATGCGCATCGAAATGATAGCCATAGCCGATATCGAAGGGAAAATTGTCCGCGGGTATCGGCGCCAGCCGGTCGCGGGCGAGCAGGGCGGGCAGGAAGAAGCGATCGGGATGCGCGTCGAGGTCGTAGCCGCCCCGCCGCGCGGCGGCATGGGTGAAGAAGGCGTCCTGGCTATGGACGTCGAGATCGGTCGCGAAGGGATGGAAATAGGCCGCATAGCCCGGACGCTCGGACCAGCCGTGAAACGCGATCCCTGCCTTGTAGGTGGCATGGCAGCGCGGCATCCAGTCGCGCTCGGCGATCCCGATGTGCGCGAAAAAGGCGCGCAATTGCGGGGTCGATCCTTCGCCGACGCCGATGATGCCGATCTCGGGACTTTCGATCACCGTCACCTCGGCCTGGCCGGTGCCCTTCATGCGCCCCCAGGCTTGGGCAAACAGCGTCGCCGCCATCCAGCCCGCCGTACCGCCGCCGAGGATGACGATTCGGCGCGGCGCGGCCTCAGTCATCATGCGGGCCGAGCAGCCAGCCGAAAACATCGTCGAGGCGCGCCGACCAGGCATTTTCCTCATGCGCAGCGCCCGGATAGCTGCGCGTCTCGACATCCTGATGCGGTCGCCAGCCGATCTGGTTGAGCGTCGCGTCGATCTGCGTCTGCCAGCGCCCGTAAAAGCGATCGAGCGTCTGGTCGCCATGATCGAACCACAGGTGCCGGCCGGCGGGCGGCCCGAGTCGGTCGGTGAGATAGCGCTGCCACACGGTCAGCAGTTCGGGCTCGAACGTCGCGGCCTCGGCGGGATCGATCAGCGGCCAATGGGTCGAAACACAGGCGGCCGCCCCGAACACGCCGGGATATTCGGCGAGCGCATAGAGCGAAATCAGCGCGCCCATGCTCGACCCTGCGATGACGGTATGGGCCGGGTCGCCCAGCGTTCGGTAGCGTCGGTCGATCATCGGCTTGAGCTCGCCGGTCAGGAAGCGCAGATAGGCGTCGGACTGGTTGGGGCCGGCCATGAACGCATCGGCCTTGACCTTCAGCGCGGGGGGCAGCGCCGCATAGAGCTTTTGCGGCATATAGGTTCGCGATCGGTCACCCTTCGGGCTGTAGATGCCGACGATGATGACGGGGTCGATCGCCTTCGTCGCCACTAGTCGCAGCACGGATTTGTCGGCCGCCCAAACTTTGTGGAAGTTCGATTTGTCGAGAAAGAACAGGTTTTCGGCGTCCTGCATGTAAACGACGCCGTAGCGCTTTTTGCCCGCCGCATAGCGGGGCGGCAGCCAGATCGCGACGTGCATTGGTGCAATATTGGTCGATTTGACGGCGGGCAGATCGACAAAGTGCCCCGTCGGGGTGCGCGTCGGCGCTTTTGCAAACGCCGCCCAGCCCGGCAACAGCAGCGCCGCCAAAATCAGCAGCGCGCGGATCATCTTTTGCCCTTGGGCGCGACGAAGCGGATCGCCTGCCCGCCGCCGGGGGCGAGCGCCAGCGTCAGCGTGTCGCCCCGTTTGACCCGGCGCGTCTCGATCGCGATCGAGTGGCGCTTGTCGGTGCGGTAATCGGCATCGTCACCGTCGCGATAGATCTGCGCGGTATAGGTCTTGCCCGGATCGAGAAAGTCGAGCGTGACCTTGAGCGTACGGGCCGTCTCGTCGCCGACCGCGCCGAGGAACCAGTCGTCGCTGCCCCGCGGGCGGCGGACGATCGTTGCATACTCGCCGACCGCGCCGTTGAGCATGCGGGTGTCGACCCAGTCGGTCGGCACGTCCTTGATGAACTGGAAGGCGGCGGGGTATTTCGCGTAGTTCTCGGGCGTATCGGCGGCCATCACGACCGGCGAATAGAGCACGACATAGAGCGCCAGCTGCTTGGCGATCGTCGACAGGATCGGGCTGTCGCCCTGACCGGTCAGGCTGAGCACGCCGGGGGTGAAGTCCATCGGCCCTTCGAGCATCCGCGTGAAGACCAGATTGGCTTCGTGATTGGGCGGGTTCTTGCCGCCCCAGGCATTATATTCCATCCCCCGCGACCCTTCGCGCGCGACCCAGTTGGGATAGGTGCGCTGCAGCCCGGTGCCCTTGATCGGTTCGTGGCTGTCGATCGCGACATGATATTTCGCGGCGGCACGGACGACGTTCAGATAGTGGTTCGACATCCACTGCCCCTCATGCCACTCGCGCCATTTGGTGCCATCCGGGTCGACCCGCTCGATCTGTGCAGCGTCGGTGACATAGCCGGTCTTCACCACCATCTCGCCGTGGTCGGCGGCGAATTTGAACGCCTTGTCGAACTGGTCCTCATAGTGGCTGGCGGCACCGCCGGTCTCATGATGACCGATCAGCCGGACGCCGCGCGCCTTGCCATAAGCCGCGAGCATGTCGGCGTCGAAATCGGCGGTCGGCTGGGCGAAGTCCATGTCGTTGCCATTGCCGAACCAGTCGCCGTCCCAGCCGACGTTCCAGCCCTCGACGAGCACGTCATGGATGCCGCTCGCCGCCGCGAAGTCGATATAGTGCTTCACGTTCGCATTGGTCGCGCCGTGCTTCGGCCCGCGCGCCCAGGTCCAGTCACCCTTGATCATGTTCCACCACACGCCCGCGAACTTGCCGGGATGGAACCAGCTCATGTCGCCCAGTTTGTTGGGCTCGTTCAGGTTGAGCATCAGGTGGCTCATATAGAGGCCCGGCGCGTCGTCGGCGATGATCAGCGTGCGCCACGGGGTGGTCCAGGCGCCGGTCTTGGTGACCTTCGGCTTGCCCGCGCCCGGGGTCAGCGTCGCGCGCAGCGTCGTCCCCTCGGTCCGCGCCACCGCCATCCCCGAATAATCGACGAGCGCCGCTTCATGCAGGGCGACATGGGTGCCGTCGGCAAGCTTGATCGTGATCGGCGTGTCGGCTGTCCCGACCGCCGACAGGTTCGTCTTGTTGTAGAGATATTCCTCGCGGTTCCACAGGAAGGCGGGCTTCCACCACGCCGTCCCGTCCTGCGCGAAGGCGAATTCGGTCAGCTCGTCGGCGATGTTCGCCTGATGCAGATTGGGCTGGTCGGGAAATTCGTAGCGGAAACCGACGCCGTCGTCATAGAGCCGGAACACGACGTCCATCTGCCGCGCGAGCGGCCCGCTTTCCCGGAAGCGCACGCGCAGTTCGCGGAAATGGTTGCGGATTGTCTGCCATTCGCCCCAGGGCTGGGTCCAGCTGTCGTCCTCGTCGCGGGTCGACTGGCTGACGAACTTCAGCCCGCGTTCGATCTTGCGCGCATCGGTGAACAGGAAGCCGAGCCGCGACGGCGCAATGATCGGCTTGCCGTTGCGCTTGACCTCGTACAGCACGCGCCCGTCGCCATCGACATCGACCGAGACCGCGACGACATTGCCGGGCGAGGCGAGCCCCGCCACCGGCTCGGCACAAGCGGGCATCGCCGCGACCAGCGCCATCGCGGCACCGATCCGGGCAACCATCGAGATCGCATTCATAAGTCCATTGTCCTTGCCACGAAGCCGGCGAAACGCCCGAGCTCCCAGTTGTCGATCGCCCCGACCTGAGCGACGATCTGCCAGCGGGCGGGGTCGGCGGGGGCCCAGCGGACCGGTTCTTCGCCGAGGTTGAAGGCGCACAGCATCGTTTCGCCCGGCACCGAGCGATCGAACACGAGCAGCTGGTCCGACGCCTCGATCACGCGCATCGACCCGAGCAACAGCGCGTCGCTGTCGTTGCGCAGCGCGATCAGCCGCCGGGTGAGGGCCAGCATCGAATCCGGGTCGTCGGCCTGCGCGGCGATGGTCAGGGCGGCATGGTCATCGCCCAGTGGCAGCCATGGCTTGCCCGACGAAAAGCCCAGGCCGGGGGCGGTGGCACACCAGGGCAGCGGGGTGCGTGCGCCGTCGCGGTTGAGCGTCAGCGGCCAGTTGGCGATCGCCTCCGGGTCCTTCAGGTCATCGAAGCCGATCTCGACCTGGCTCAGCCCCAGTTCCTCGCCCTGATAGATGAACACGTCGCCGCGCAGGCACAGCAGCAGCAGCATCGTCAGCCGCGCATAGCCGTCGCGGTCCTCGGGCGCGGCCCAGCGCGACACGGCGCGCGGCGCGTCATGGTTCGAAAAGGCCCAGCTCGGCCAGCCCAGCCCCGGCCGATCGGGCCAGCGTTCGGTTGATTCGCGCACCAGCCCCGGCGTCAGGCGCGGCGCGTAGAGAAAGTCGAAGCCATAGGCGCTGTCGAAATGGCGATTGTCGGCGGTGAACGCCTTCATCTCGCGGTCGTTGTCGTCGCCGCCGACCTCGGCCACGGTGAACCGCTCGCCATAGCTGTCGAGCAGGGCGCGGATGCGCGCGATGAAGCGCGGAATGTCGGCATGCGACTGATTATGGATATGCTGCTGGAAATCGAACGAACGGGTGCGCCGCCCATTGCTGGGCGGTGCGGGCGGATTGTCGGTCAGCGCGGGATTGTGCATCGCGAAGTTGATCGCATCCATCCGGAAGCCATCGACGCCGCGATCGAGCCAGAAGCGCGCGGTCGCCAGCAGGGCGTCCTGCACCTCAGGGTTATGGACGTGCAGCTGCGGCTGGCTGCTCAGGAAATTGTGCAGATAATATTGCCCGCGCCGTGCGTCCCAGGTCCAGGCCGGACCGCCGAACACCGATTGCCAGTTGTTGGGCGGCGAGCCGTCGGGCTTGGCGTCGGCCCAGACGTACCAGTCGGCCTTGGCGTTCGACCGGTCGGCGCGGCTCTCCCGGAACCAGCCATGCTGGTCGCTGGTGTGCGAATAGACCTGGTCGATGATGATCTTCAGCCCGAGCGCATGGCCGCGCGCGACCAGCGCGTCGAAATCGGCGAGCGTCCCGAAAATCGGGTCGACGTCGCAATAGTCGCTCACGTCATAGCCGAAATCGGCCATCGGCGACGGGAAGAAGGGCGACAGCCAGACGGCATCGACGCCGAGTGACGCGACATGGTCGAGCCGGGCGGTGATGCCGGGCAGGTCGCCGATGCCGTCACCGTTCGAGTCGGCAAAGCTGCGCGGATAGATCTGATAGATCGTCGCACCGCGCCACCATTCGCGCGCCAGACGGGGTCGGTCGATACGGGCAGGCTGTTGGTTCATTTCGACTTTTCTGCGGCACAGATGATGAAATCAAGCGGCGGGACGCTGACCGTCACGCTCCCCGGGGCCGATGCGCGCGGTGCGCAGCGGCCGTGCAGTGCGGTGAAGCCGAGCGAGTCGGTCGCGACCTCGACATTCGCGGTGACCGGTGCGGTCGCGCTGTTGAACGCGATCAGCACTTCCTGCCCCGACACCGGATCGAAGCGCGACACCGCCAGCAGACCAGGCTTGTCACCGGCGGCACGGACGAGTGTGCGCCCCTCGCGCAGCGCGGGCTGGCTGGTGCGCAGCCGCGCGAGATCGGCGATGAAGGCGAACAGCGGGTGGTCCCGATCGAAATTGGCGTCGGCGGTCGTCTTGGACGTGCCGAGCAGCTGGTTGTCGTTATACGTCGCGACCTTCGACGCAAACATGTCCTCGCGCGCATCCTGGTCGCCGCCGTCGCCGACAAAGCCCTGTTCGTCGCCCGAATAGATCGTCGGCACGCCGCGCAGCGTCAGCAGCATGGCATGGCCGAGCTTGACCCGCGCGAGTTGCTCGGCGGGATCGGCGTTGGGGCTCAACCGTCGGACGAAGGTCGCGAACCGCCCGGCGTCGTGATTGCCGAGAAAGGTCGGCAGCGTCTGCGCGGCCGCCGCGCCGCCTTCATAAAGCGCGTCGTCGTCGAACAGCCGCGCCATCTCGGCCGGGCCGGCCTGCCCCGCGACGATATCGACGACCGCCCGCGCAAAGGCGAAATCGAGCACGGCGGGCAGCTTGTCGACGCGCGTATGCTGCGCGAGCAGCGCCGGATCGACATCGCCGGTCGCGACTTCGCCGAAGATGTGGAAGTGCGGGATGCCCTTCGCCCTGGCGCGCGCGAGCATCGCGGGGACGAAGGCCTGCCAGAATTCGGGATTGACGTGCTTGGCGGTGTCGATCCGGAACCCGTCGACGCCGAAGCGGTCGATCCAGCCACCGAAGATGTCGATCATCCCCGCAACCACGCGCGGATGTTCGGTCGCGACATCGTCGAGCCCCGAAAAATCGCCATAAGTGACGCTCTCGCCGGTCCAGACCGAATCGCCGCGATTGTGATAGAGCGTCAGGTCGTTGAGCCAGTCGGGTGTCTTGGCATGCTCTTCGCCCCTGGGAAGATAGGGCGTGTAGGCAAAGCTCGGGTCGGTCAGCCTGGCGAAATTCTCCGGCGTCTGGACGGTATCGCCAGCAAAGCCCGGATTGATCGCGGCCCCGCCCAGCCCGCCGCGCCGCTGAAACGGATAATCGGCCTTGCTGCGATAGCCGCACGGGAGATCGGGCACGCATTCGCGGTATTTGATGACGTCGGCGGTGTGGTTGACGATGATGTCCATATAGACCTTCATGCCGCGCGCATGCGCCGCATCGACCAGCGCCTTGAAATCGGCGTTGGTGCCGAGATGCGGGTCGACCCGGGTGAAATCGGTGATCCAATAGCCGTGATAGCCCGCCGATTCATGCCCCGGCGCGCCCTGGACGGGCTTGTTCTTGAAGATCGGCCCGACCCAGATCGCGGTCGCGCCGAGCGCCTGGATATAATCGAGCCGCTTGGTGACGCCCTTCAGGTCGCCGCCATGATAGAAGCCCTTGGCAGTCGGGTCATAGCCGGTGGTCAGCCGGTCGCCGGTCAACCCACCCCTGTCGTTGGACGGGTCGCCATTTTCGAACCGGTCGGGGAGCAGGAAATAGATCACCTCGTCCTGGGGGAGGCGCGCGCGATAATCGGCGGGCGGCGGCGTCTGCGCGGCGGCGGGCAGCGCCATCGCCGCGAGTACCACGGCGCCGAGCAACCGGGCGATCATGCCGCCACCGTGTCGCGTGCGGGGGCAGCGCAGTGGCGTGCGATGAAGGCGGCGTGATCGGGCAGCGACGCGACCACCCGATCGGTATGCTGGCGGGCGAGGGTCATGAAATCGACAAGCTCCTGGGGGGCGAGTTGATCGGCGAGCGGATGATAGCCGGCGGGATCGATGCCCTGGCCGATCATCACCTGAAGCCAGCCAAGCTCGGTGAACAGTTCCTCATGCTCGCGAAACAGACGACCATTGGCGCGGAACAGCGCGATTTTATGCGCGAGGCTGTCGGGGATCGCGATGTTGCGGCACGCTGCCCAGAAGGCGCCGTCGCGGGCATTGGCGTGGTAATGGAGGATCAGGAAATCGCGGATCGAGGTCCATTCGAAATCGGACTGGCGGTTGAATTCGGCGATGTCGGCGGGATCGAAACCGGCGGTCGGGAAGAGCTGGAGCAGCCGCGCGATGCCCGCCTGGACGAGATGGATGCTGGTCGATTCGAGCGGCTCCATGAATCCCGCCGCGAGCCCGAGCGCGACGCAGTTCTTGATCCACATGCGGCGCCTTTTGCCGGTGGTGAAGCGCAGCGGGCGGGGATCGGCGAGCGGGGCGCCGTCGAGATGGGCGAGCAATGTCGCGGCCGCGTCGTCGTCGGACGTGAACGCGCTGCAATAGACATGGCCGTTGCCGGTGCGGTGCTGGAGCGGGATGCGCCATTGCCAGCCGGCCTTGCGCGCGCTCGATCGGGTGAAGGGCGTGAGCGGATCGACCCGCGCGCTCGGCACCGCGAGCGCGCGGTCGCACGGCAGCCAGCGCGACCAGTCGTCATATCCCGCGCCCAATGCCTGCTCGATCACCAGCCCGCGAAACCCCGAGCAATCGACGAACAGATCGCCCGCAAGGCGCGTGCCGTCCTCGAGCGTCACTGCTTGGACGAATCCGGTTTCGCCCCCGAGCACGACATCGGCGATGCGCCCCTCGATCCGGCGAACGCCGAGCCGCTCGGCATAATCGCGCAGAAAGGCCGCGTAGAGCCCCGCGTCGAAATGAAAGGCATAGTCCATCCCGGAGGGCAGCTGATCCGGCTGTTCCTGCAGCGGCGCGAAGCGGTTGCGCGCGGCAGCCTGCGCGCTCGCCGAAAACGCCCAGAGCGGAATCGTGCCCCCCTCGGCGCGGTGGCGGAGCCAGTAATGGTGGAAGGGGATCAGCCCGTGTCCGCGCCCGATCGCGCCAAAGGCATGGATGTAGCGCGCGCCGGGTTCGCGCCAGCCGTCGAATTCGATTCCGAGCTTGAAGGTCGCGCTGGTCGCGCGGACGAACATGGCTTCGTCGATGCCCAAGCCGGCGTTGAACAATTTGAGCTGCGGAATCGTCGCCTCGCCGACCCCGATCGTGCCGATCGCGTCGGATTCGATCAGGCGGATCGAGACCTGGCTGCCGACGAAGCGCGCGAGCGCCGCTGCCGCCATCCAGCCTGCCGTGCCACCACCGATGATGACGATCTCGCCGATACGCGCTTCAGCCATCGCAGTGTCGCCCGCCCTGCCCGGTTGCAGATATCCCGCCCGGCGGGGGGCGCCGGGCGGGATCCTGGGGATCATAGCCGTCAGTAACGGAAGGTGAAGCCCGCAAGCAGACGGCGGCCATAGGTCTGATAATCGATCACCGCGCGCGGATCGTTGGTGCCGCCATCGCGGGTACGCAGCGGGGTATCGGCGAGGTTCTGGCCCTGGATGAACACCGACAGCCCGTTCAGCGGCCCCGACTTGAAATCATACCCGATCTGTGCGTCGTAGATCGTCTCGGCGAGCACCGTGCGGAGCGTCCGGCTGGCGCCGAAGCCCGACAATTCACCGAGGAAGCTCGAGCGATAACGGACGCTGCCGCGAATGTTCCAGCCCCATTTCTCGAAGAAGCCGGTGCCGTTGACGACGACCTTCGAATAGCCGGGCAGCGCGAACGCAGCAGCGGTCGGATCGGGCTTGATCGAAGTTTCGGTGTAGGAGCCGCTGCCGGTGATGCCGAAGCCCGACAGCGCCGAGGTGATCACCTCGAAGGGCAGCGTGGTTGCGACTTCGACGCCGTAGATCGAGCCGCCATTGGCGTTGATCGGCACCTTGAGCAGGCCGACCGGCGCGATCGGGATCTGGCGGCCCGTACCGGGATCGATCCCGGCGCTCGAGAGCGCCAGGCCGGCCGTCGGGATTTGCTGACCCGGGAGCGTGATGATGTAGTTCTTGAGGTCCTTGTAGAAGCCCTGGACCGCGATGTAGCCGCGCGTCCCGAAATATTTCTCGACCGTCAGATCGAACGCATTGGCACGCCACGGGCGCAGATACGGGGTGCCCGTTTCGCCGGTGACGATCGCCACCTGCGAGCCGGGCGCGCCGAGGATATTGTAGCTGTAGCTCACCGACGCGCGCATGTCGTCGAGCCGCGGGCGGATGATTTCGCGCGCGCCCGAGGCGCGGATCACCCAGTCGTTCGGCAGTCGCAGCGACAGGTTGAGACTGGGCAGTACGTCGATATAGTCGGTGCTCAGATTGTTGGTCGTGGCGCCGATATTGGGCGAGCCATTGGGATTGTTGCCGAGGAACACCGCCGTCGCCCCGCGCGAATTCTGATCGGTGGTGATCAGCTGGACGCCGAAATTGCCGGTCAGTTCGCTCGCGCCTATGCTCTGCTTGATATCGGCCTGGATGTAGCCGGTCAGCAGTTTTTCGCTGATTTGATAGGCCTTGAGAACGACGTCGCCATAGGCATTGGGCACGCGCTGATAGATGCCGGCGTTGAGCAGCGCGATCGGATCATAGCTGATCACCGGGCCGAGACCGTAGAGAAGGTTGGTCGTGCCGAGCCGGAACTGCGTCGGCACCGCGACGCTGGTGGTGCCATTGGTGTTGGCGACGAGCCCTAGGAACGCCTCGTCGGGGGTCAGCGACTTGGCCCGGTCGGTATAGTTCATCCCGACGCGGACCTTGCTGATGAAGCTGTCCTCAAAGGCTTTGGACACTTCGACGCGGTACTGGCCGATCGTATCGCGGACGATGCGGTTGTTGTAATAGCCGTCCTGGCCGCCGACGATGCGGGTGCCGTTGGGGGCGGTCTGATTGCCGCCCCAGCCTTGCGGGCTGGTCAGCAGGATCGTGCCGTAATCGCCATAGTTGAGCGTCGGCCGAAAGCTTGTGCCGGTTTCGGTGCTGGTGAAGCCGATCGTGTCGGTGGCGCCATTGCCCACGCCGCGCCCGGTGCCGGCATAGCTTTCGAGCACCAGTTCGTTGCGATCGGTGCGCGAATAGCTGAGGTCGAGGAACGCGCTCCAGCCATTGTCGCCCTGGTATTTCAGATTGTAGCCAAACGAATAGAGCTTGGCCTTGCGTTCGGCGACGTCGTTGCGGACGACGCCCTTGACGCGCGAGAAGGTGCCGCTGTCGACGCCGCCATTGCTCGCCGAGGCGCCGGTGAGGATCACGTCGTTCGGTCCGGGCGTGGGGCCGAAATTGGCGGCGAAGCCGAGCGGCAGCTCGACGCCGCGCTTCTGCTGGGTGTCGTTGAAATCCGAATAGAAGCCGTCGAGCGTGGCAGTCAGTTCAGGCGTCGGGCGCCACTGGACGGTGCCCTGCAGGCCGAGCCGCTTGAGCGTCGTCGAGGTGTTGTACGACTTCGATCCGCCGATCACGGCACCGGCCGGCGCGCCGGCATAGCCCCAGGCATTGAATTCTCGGTTCTGATAGGGCTCGTCGAGATAGCTCGCCGACAAGGCGACGCCCAGCGTATCGTTGAAGAACTGATCGACATAGGTGCCGTTGACGCGGTAGCCATATTGGCTCGATCCGGCATTGAGCTTGCCATTGTCGACATAGGTGCCGCGGCCGCCGACCGACAGCACGCGCTTGCCGTAATCGAGCGGGCGGATCGTCTGGAGATCGACCGTGCCCGACAGGCCCTGGCCGACGATCGACGCGAGCGGCGTCTTGTAGACGAGCACCTGGCTGACGATTTCCGACGGGTATTGATCATATTCGACCGCGCGGTTGTCGCCGGTCGAGGTCTGTTCGCGGCCGTTGAGCAGCGTCGTCGAGAAATCGGGGGCGAGGCCGCGGATCGAGATCGACTGGGCGCGGCCCGATACGCGCTGCGAGGTCAGGCCCGGCAGGCGGGCGATCGATTCGGCGATCGAGGCATCGGGCAAGCGACCGATGTCTTCGGCCGAAACCGATTCGACGACCTGATCGCGCGACTTCTTCGAATTCACCGCGGTTTCGAGCGATTTCTTGAAGCCCATCACCATGATCATGTCATCGGCGGGCTTTTCGTCTTCGGCGGCCGGCGCGGCGTTGCCCGGCGCGGTTTGCGCAAGCGCGCCGCCGCTGCCGAAAACGAGCACAAGGCCGGCGGCGAGCGCGAGCGCGCTGCTGCTCTGGGTGAGGCCGCGCAGCCCGGATGAACGATGGCTTTTGGTGAACGACGTCATGATTGCCCCTCCTAAGTGCCTGCCCCCGTCTGGCGGAGTGGTCAGGCTGGTGGGCCCTGCGCGATCCGCGCCGGGCCGAATTGATGTGAACGTGCTGCTGGATGGAATGCTGGCCGCGCAAAGCCAACAATCGCACATACGTATTCACGTGGCTCTTTCGCCACAGCGCGAGCGAGACTAGGTTACGGCCAAACTCGCCGAGCCGGGTATGGGGAGAGGCGCGCACGCCGCCGATGAAAGAAAAGCCCACGTCGTTCGATATCGCGCAGCTCGCGGGCGTCTCGCAGCCGACCGTGTCGCGCGCGCTGAGCGGCAGCCCCTCGGTGAGCGAGGCGACCCGCAAACGCATCGAGGCGATCGCGCGCCAACTCAATTACACCGTCGACAAGAACGCCTCCAATCTCAGGCGGCGCCAGTCGAATACGCTCGCGCTGCTGTTCTTCGAAGATCCGACCCCCGATCAGTCGCTGATCAATCCGTTTTTCCTGTCGATGCTCGGCTCGTTGACGCGCACCTGTGCGTTGCGCGGCTATGATCTGCTCACGTCGTTCCAGCAAATGTCGAACGACTGGCACGTCGATTATGAAGACAGCCACAAGGCCGACGGGCTGATCCTGCTCGGCTATGGCGATTTCGAGGATTATCGCAGCCGGCTGGCGTCGCTTGTCGCGCAGGGCACGCATTTCGTGCGCTGGGGCTCGGTCCAGCCGGGCCAGGCGGGGACGACGATCGGCTGCGACAATCGCCGCGGCGGTCACGACGCGGCCGCGCATCTGATCGGCGCCGGACGGCGGCGGATCGCGTTTCTGGGGCGCGCCGAAAGCGGCTATCCCGAATTCAACGATCGCTATCTGGGCAGTTGCGCCGCGCAAGTCGAGGCCGGGATCGTGCCCGATCCGGGGCTGCAGATCGATGCGCTCAACACCCAGCAGGCCGGTTATGATGCCGTCGTCGCACTGATCGATCGGGGCGAGGCGTTCGACGCGATCTTCGCGGCGAGCGACACGATCGCGATCGGCGCGCTCCAGGCGCTCGAGGAGCGCGGGCTGCGCGTCCCCGGCGATGTTGCGGTGGTGGGTTTCGACGATATTCCCGCCGCCGGCCTCACCCATCCGCCGCTCACCACCGTCGCCCAGAATTATCTGCTCGCCGGCGAGGTGCTCGTCGATACGCTGCTGGCGCTGATCCGCGGCGAGCCGACCGAGAGCGCGACGCTGCCGGTGCGGCTGGTCGTCCGGCGCTCGAGCGGGGACGCGCCGGCCTAGCCGACCGGCCCGGCAGAATCGCGATTGCCGGGGCGCCGGCGCTTTGCCACCCTCGCGCGCGAGAACACCAGATCGGGGAGCAGGATGAACAAGCGGCCGCACCAGACCAATTTCGGTCTGTGGAACATCTCGTTCGGATTCTTCGGCATCCAGATCGGCTTTGCGCTCCAGAACGCCAATGCCAGCCGGATTTTCCAGTCGCTCGGCACCCCGCTCGACGATCTTGGCCTGATGTGGATCGCAGCGCCGCTCACCGGGCTGCTCGTCCAGCCGATCATCGGCTATTACAGCGATCGCACCTGGGGCCCGCTCGGGCGGCGGCGGCCCTATTTTCTCGCCGGCGCGATCCTGTCGACGCTGGCGCTGTTCTTCATGCCCAACGCGCCGGTGATCTGGGCGGCGGCGATCACGCTGTGGCTGCTCGACGGCTCGCTCAACATCTCGATGGAGCCGTTCCGCGCCTTTGTCGGCGACATGCTCGGCAAGGATCAGCGCCCGGCGGGCTACGCCTTCCAGACCGGGTTCATCGGTGCCGGCGCCGTCGTGGCGTCGCTGGCCCCCTATCTGCTCGAGCGGATCGGCGTCGCCAACGTCGCCGCGCCCGGCGCGGTGCCCGATACCGTGCGCTACGGCTTTTATCTCGGCGGGATATTGCTGCTTGCGGCGGTCGCCTGGACGGTGATCAGCACGCGCGAATACCCGCCGGCGACGCTCGCGGCGTTCGAGGACGGCGGCGCGCCCGATCAGGTGCCCGGCACCAGTGACGCGATCGTCGCGCCGCGCGCCTGGGCTTGGTGGATCGTCGGCGGCGGCGCGGCGGCGGCGGCGGCCTGGGCGGCGAACCTGTCGCGCGAGGCCTATTTCGTCGCGGTCTTGCTGGTCGTTTTCGGGGTCGGTCAGCTGATCGCGCGGCGGCTCGTGCGGGCCGGGCGGACCGACGGGCTGCTCGTCCAGATCATGAGCGATCTGGTGACGATGCCGCCGACGATGCGCAAGCTCGCGCTGGTGCAGTTCTTCACCTGGGGCGCGCTGATCATCATGTGGATCTACATGACGCCGGTGGTCGCCCAATATGTGTTCGGAGCCACCGATCCCGCCTCGCCGGGGTTCAATCAGGCCGGCAACTGGGTCGGGGTGCTGTTCGCGATCTATAGCGGGGTAGCGACGCTTGCCGCCTTTGCCTTGCCCGCAATCGCGCGCCGGATCGGACCGGCGCGGACCCATCTGATCTGCCTGCTCGCGGGAGCGGCGGCTTATGCGTCGCTGCTGGTGATCCGCGATTCGCAGGCGCTGATCGTGCCGATGATCGGGGTCGGCATCGCCTGGGCGTCGATCCTGACGATGCCCTATGTGATTCTGGCCGGCGTCCTCCCGCCCGAAAAGCTCGGTATCTACATGGGTATCTTCAATTTTTTCATCGTCCTGCCGCAGCTGCTGGTGTCGACGATCATGGGCGGGGTGATCCGCGCCTTCTTCCCCACCGAGCCGATCTGGACGATGCTGGTGGCGGCGACGGTGATGGCGATCGCGGCGCTGGCGATGCTGCGGATCGGCGATCCCGAACCGACTCGCCCCCGCCGGCCCGCGCTCGCCTGACCGGTCGGGACGGGCGCGGCCGATCGATCGCCTGCCGAAATAAATCGAGGTCGCTCACCTCGGCCCTCTTGCAATCAGGTACCGTCATTCGCACTTTTGGGCACGGTGCAGTGCAGCAATCACTCGCGGTACGGGCACGGCACCGGGGCGCACGCTCGGCGCGCTTCGAACAAGGGGATCCCGGATGAGCACATCGTCCACAGCATTTCGGCTGGTCATCACGAGCGCCCTCGCGGCAGCGATCGGCGCCTGCTCGAACAGTGCGCCGCCGCCGGCGCCGCCGCCGACCCAGGTGACCGTGGCCACCCCGCTGCAGCGCGATATCGTCGATTGGGACGAATATATCGGGCGATTCGAGGCGATCCAGGACGTCGAGATCCGCCCGCGCGTTTCGGGCGCGATCGATCAGGTGCTGTTCCGCGATGGCCAGACGGTACGCAAGGGACAGGCCTTGTTCACGATCGATCCGCGCCCCTATCGTGCCACGCTGATGCAGGCGCAGGCGGCGGTGTCGAAGGCCCGCGCCTCGCTCGCCAACGCGACCACCGAGCTGAACCGCGCAAAGACGTTGCTCGACGCACAGGCAATCTCGAAGGAGGAATTCGAGACCAAGCAGGCTGCGCAGCGAACCGCCAATGCCGATCTGGAAGCGGCGCGCGCTCAGGCCAGCGCCGCGATGCTCAATCTCGGCTTCACGACCGTGCGATCGCCGATCACCGGGCGCGTATCGGACCGCAAGGTCAGCCGCGGCAATCTCGTCGCCGATGGCCAGACCGTACTGACCCGCGTCGTTTCGACCGATCCGATCTGGTTCTCGTTCGACGGGGCGGAGAGTTTCTACCTCAAATATCTGCGCCAGGATAAGGCCGGCGAGCGCGGCTCGTCGCGCACCACCGCCAATCCGGTCGAAATCCAGCTCGCAGACGAGAGCGGCTATCGCTGGCACGGGCGGATGGAGTTCGTCGACAATGCGATCGACCCCAATTCGGGCACGATCCGTGCGCATGCCGTGGTCTCCAACCCCGATGGCTTTCTGACGCCGGGGCTGTTCGGCCGCGCGCGGCTGCTCGGGTCGGGCACCTATCACGCGATGCTGGTGCCCGATGAGGCGATCATCACCGATCAAACCCGCAAGCTCGTCTATGTCGTCGGCAAGGACGGCAAGGTCGCGCCGCGCCCGGTCGTTACCGGGCCGCCGGTGGAGGGATTGCGGGTGGTGCGCGAAGGGATCGCGCCGACCGATCATGTCGTCATCAACGGCCTGACCCGCCTGCAGCCGGGGATGCCCGTGAAGGCGACGATGACTCAGTTGAAGCCCCGCGCGTCCAACACCTCGCCCGTCTCCGAGCCGATCTCGGCGCCGCCCGCCGCTGAAGCCGTGGTGCGATAGGGCCATGCGCTTCCCGCATTTTTTCATCGATCGGCCGATCTTCGCCTGCGTGCTGTCGGTGCTGATCATCGTCTTCGGCCTGGTCGCCTATCCGGGGCTGCCGGTCGCGCAATATCCCGAGATCGCCCCGCCGACGGTGGTGGTGAGCGCCACCTATCCGGGCGCTACCGCCGAAACGCTCGCCGAAACCGTCGCCGCGCCGCTCGAGGAATCGATCAACGGCGTCGAGAACATGATCTACATGTCCTCGTCGTCGACCGGCGACGGCGCGATCGCGATCACGGTGACGTTCAAACAGGGCACCAATGTCGATCAGGCGCAGGTGCTGGTGCAGAACCGCGTCTCGTCCGCCGAGCCGCGCCTGCCCGAAGAAGTGCGCCAGATCGGCGTGACGGTGCGCAAGAATTCGCCCGACATCCTGCTGGTGGCGACGCTATATTCGCCGGACAAGTCGCTCAGCCAGCAATATATTTCAAACTATGCCACGACCCAGATCATCGACCGGCTGGCGCGTATCCAGGGCGTCGGCGGGACGCGCACCTTTGGCGGGCGCGATTATGACATGCGGGTGTGGATCGATCCCGATCTCGCCGCTGCGCGCAACCTGACGGTCGACGAGATCACCTCGGCGATCCGGGCGCAAAACGCGCAGGTTGCGGTCGGATCGGTCGGGCAGCCGCCGTTCAATCGTGGTGGAACCGCGTTCCAGCTCGGCATCCAGACCGAGGGCCGGCTGAGCACGCCCGAGCAATTCGGCGCGATCATCATCAAGCGCGATGCCGAAGGCCGGCTGACGCGGCTGCGCGATCTCGCCCGGATCGAACTCGGCGCGCAGGACTATGGCATCAACGCCTTCCTCAGCGGCCAGCCGACCACCGCGATCGCGATCACCCAGCTGCCGGGGTCGAACGCGCTGACGACGGCGCAGGCGGTGAAGGACGAGCTCAAGCGCGCCTCGGCGAGCTTCCCGCCGGGGCTGACCTATCGCATCCCCTATAACCCCACCGAATATATCCAGGCCTCGATCGAGGCGGTGTACCATACGCTCGGCGAGGCGCTGGTGCTGGTGGCGCTGGTGGTGCTGCTGTTCCTCCAGAGCTGGCGCGCGGCGCTGATCCCGATCATCGCGATCCCGGTGTCGCTGATCGGCAGTCTCGCCGCGCTCGCGCTGTTCGGCTTTTCGATCAACAATCTGTCGCTGTTCGGGATGGTGCTGGCGATCGGCATCGTCGTCGACGACGCGATCGTCGTGGTCGAGAATATCGAGCGGCTGATGGAGGAAAAGGGGCTTACCCCGCGCCAGGCCGCGCATGAGACGATGGACGAGGTGTCCGGCGCGCTGATCGCGATCGCGCTGGTGCTGTGCGGGGTGTTCATCCCGACCAGCTTCATCCCGGGAATCTCGGGGCAATTCTATCAGCAGTTCGCACTCACGATCGTCTCGGCGACGGCGATTTCGGCGTTCGTGTCGCTGACGCTGTCGCCGGCAATCGCCGCGCTGGTGCTGAAGCCACGCCATGACGTGGCGCCGGCGCCGGGCTGGCGCGGCTATGGCGCCAAATTCGCGCGCGGCTTCAATCGCGGGTTCGACACGCTGGCGGACCGGTTCGGCAAATTCACGGCACGCGCGGTGCGCTCGCTCGGGATCATCGTGATTTGCTACGCCGTGCTGATCGGGCTCGCCGGCTGGCGCTTTGGCGCGACGCCGACGGGCTTCATCCCGGCGCAGGACCAGGGCTATCTGATCGTCGCTGCGCAGCTGCCGCCGGGCGCGTCGTTGCAGCGCACGACCGAGGTGCTTCAACGCGCGCAGGCGATCGCGCTCAAGAACCCGGCGACCGAGGCGACCGTGGCCTTTGCCGGGCTCGACGGCGCGACCTTCGCGACCGCGCCCAATGCCGCGGCGATGTTCGTCGCGCTCAAGCCGAGTGGCGACCGCAAATATGCCGATGCAGTGGCCAACGAGATCCGCCAGGCGCTGGGGCCGATCACCGATGGCGTGCTGCTCGTCATCCCGCCGCCGCCGGTGCGCGGGATCGGCACCGGCGGCGGCTGGAAGATGCTGATCGAAGATCGCGGCAATGCCGGCTATCCGGCGCTCGAACAGGCCGCCTTTGCGATGATGATGAAGGCAAACCAGACCCCGGGCATCACCAGCAGCTTCACCACCTTCAACGTCCGCACCCCGCGGCTCTATGCCGATATCGATCGGGCGCGGGCCGAGCAACTCGGCGTGCCGGTGTCGAACATCTTCTCCACGCTCGGCACCTATCTCGGCTCGAGCTACATCAACGACTTCAACTTTCTCGGCCGCACCTATCGGGTGACCGCGCAGGCCGACGCGCCGTATCGCGACGAGATCGCCGATGTCGGCAAGCTCAAGACGCGCTCGGCGGCGGGGGCGATGGTGCCGCTCGACGCGGTGATGACGCTCAAGAACGACAGCGGCCCCTATCGGGTGGTGCGCTACAATCTCTATCCTTCGGCGGAACTGCAGGGAGATACCGCGCATGGCTATTCGTCGGGCCAGTCGCTCAAGACCATGGCGAAGATCGCCAGCGAGACGCTGCCCGCCGGCATGAGCTTCGAATGGACCGAGCTGGCCTTCGAACAGCAACAGGCGGGCAACACGGGTACCCTGGTTTTCGGGCTTGCGGTGTTGTTCGTCTTCCTGCTGCTCGCCGCCAATTATGAAAGCCTGGTACTGCCTTTTGCCGTCATCCTGATCGTGCCGATGTGCCTGCTCGCGGCGATTGTCGGGGTGAACCTGATGGGACTCGACAACAATATCCTGACACAGATCGGCCTCGTCGTGCTGATCGGGCTGGCGGCCAAGAACGCGATCCTGATCGTCGAATTCGCCAAGCAGAACGAGGATGCCGGCATGGACCTGCGCGCGGCCGCCGAACATGCAGCAGAGCAACGGTTGCGGCCGATCCTGATGACCTCGATCGCCTTCATCCTCGGCACGCTGCCGCTGGTGATCGGATCGGGGCCGGGCGCCGAACTCCGGCGGGCGCTGGGCGTCGCCGTCTTCTTCGGGATGATCGGGGTGACGACCTTCGGCCTGCTGTTCACGCCGAGCTTCTACGTCATCAGCCGCAAGCTCGGCGATCGCGCGAGCGGCTGGCTCAGCCGTCACCGCAAACAGCCGCCCGCCGCCGGTGCGCCCATCGTGGAGGCTCAACCATGAGAAAGCTCACTCTTGTCGCGGCGGCATCGTTGGCGCTTTCGGGTTGCGTGGTGGGGCCCGATTACAAGCATCCCACGACGCCGGCGGCCGCGACCGGCGCGCTGCTTGAGGCGGCGCGCGCCCAAAGCGCCGCCAATGCCGCGAGCCTGCCGGATCACTGGTGGCAGCTTTATCAGGATCCGGTGCTCGACCGGCTGATTCAGGAGGCGCTCGCCCATAACACCGACATCCGCGAAGCCGCCGCCAATCTGACGCGCGCGCGCGCGGTGCTTTCCGAGCAGAAGGGCGCGCGGCTGCCCTCGACCGATCTGAGCGCATCCTATAACCGGCAGCAGGCCAACAGCGCCAGCGCGGCGGCGTTCGGCGGCGGTGCCGCCGGCAATCCGCAGACCTTTCAGTTCGACCTGTTCAAGCTCGGCTTCGACGTTTCCTACGAGCTCGACCTGTTCGGGGGGGTGACGCGGGCAATCGAGGCGGGGCGCGGCGACGTCGAAGCCTCGGCGGCGCAGCTCGATGCCGCCCGGGTGTCGGTCGCTGCGGAGACGGCGAGCGCGTATGTCACGGCATGCTCGAACGCCGCCCAGCTGGCCGTGGCGCGCGAGACGGTCGATCTCCAGCAGAAGACGATGGGGCTGACGCGGACCTTGTTCGACGCCGGACGAGGCACGCGACGCGACGTCGAGCGCGCCGATGTGTTGCTCGCGCAGACGCAGGCGCAGCTGCCGGGCTTCGAGGCCGAGCGGCGCGCGGCGCTCTATGCCCTGGCGACGCTGACCGGGCGCCCGCCGGCCGAAATCGATGGCGACGCCGCCAACTGCACCCGGCCGCCGCAGCTCTCCACGGTGATCCCGGCGGGCGATGGCGCTGCCCTGCTCGCGCGGCGGCCCGATGTCCGCGCCGCCGAACGCACGCTGGCGGCCGATACGGCGCGGATCGGCATTGCCGTCGCCGATCTCTACCCGTCGATCACGCTTGCGGGAGGGATCGGCCTCAACGCGACGCGCGGCAGCCAGTTGTTAAAGTCGAGCTCGGTCAACTATTCGGTCGGCCCGCTGATTTCTTGGAGCCTGCCCAACCAGACGATCGCCCGCGCGCGGATCAGGCAGGCAAGGGCAGGGGCGGAGGCCTCGCTCGCGCGGTTCGACGGCACGGTCCTGACGGCGCTGCGCGAAACCGAGCAGGCGCTCGCCCGCTATGCCGGGGCGCTTGATCGCCAATCGGCGCTGGCGCGCGCCGAAACGTCGAGCAGCGAGGCGGCGCGGCTGTCGCGGCTGCGCTTCGACAACGGCGCCGACAGTTTCCTTCAGCTGATCGATGCCGAGCGCGACCGTGCGACCGCGCGTGCCGCGCGGGCGCAGGCCGATGCCGCGGTTGCCGATGCCCAGATCAGCCTGTTCAAGGCGCTCGGTGGCGGCTGGCAGGACGCGCCGTTCCCGATACGCCGGGCCGACAAGGCCGACGAGAAAACCGTCCCCACCCCCTGATCGAAAGCGCTTCCGCCATGGCCGACCAGCTTCCCGTTCCCGCCTCGCGCGAGCAATTATGGGGCGTGTTGTTCGAGGCGGCGGAGATCGAGCACAATCTGATGTGCTGCTATCTCTATGCGATGTTCAGCCTCAAGGACTCGCTCGACGAGGATCTGACCGAGGCCGAACTCGTCGCGATCCGGCGCTGGCGCAGCGACATTCTCGATGTCGCGATCGAGGAGATGGCGCATCTCGCGATCGTCTCGAACATCTTGTCGGCATTGGGCGCGCCGGCGCATTTCGGGCGCCAGAATTTCCCGGTCGCGCCGGGCTATCATCCGGCCGGCGTGGTCGTGAAGCTCGCGCCGTTCAACGTCGAAACGCTCGATCATTTCATCTATCTCGAACGGCCCGAAAGCATCGAGATCGCCGATGGCGAGGGCTTTGCGCCCGATCACCGCTATACCCGCGCGCTCGCGCCCGACCGGCTGATGTCGGCGACGATGGACTATCCGACCGTCGGGGCGCTCTACAAGGCGATCGAAGACGGCATTCGCGGCCTCGCCGAAAAGCTGGGGGAGGACGCGCTGTTCGTCGGCGACGAAGCCCACCAGATCAGCCCCGATGTCGTCCGCCTGCCCAATCTGACGGTGGTGCGGTGCGTCAAGAGCGCGATCGACGCGATCGACGCGATCGTCACGCAGGGCGAGGGATCGGATCCCGATGAGGAAGGCTCCCACTTCCAGCGCTTCCTGCGAATCCGCACCGACTATCAGGCATTGCTCGTCGCCCGGCCGGCCTTCAAGCCTGGCCGCGCCGCCGCGCACAACCCGGTGATGCGCAAGCCGCCGCTGCCCGAAGGCAAGATGTGGGTGAATGCCGAGCCGGCCGCGAGCCTGCTCGACATCGGCAACGCGATCTACAATCACAGCGTCCGTTGCCTCGCGCTGAGCTATGCCGGGGTCGATCGCGAGGCACAGCGCGGGCTCGTCAACGCCGCCATCGAATTGATGCGCATCCTGACGCCGGTCGCCGAAAGGCTGACGGCGCTGCCCGCCAGCCCCGATCATCCCGGCTGCACCGCCGGGCTCAGCTTCGCCACGCTGCGATCGGCGGCGGCGCTGCCCGCTGCGGCCGGCGCGGTCCCCGTCCTCGTTGAGCGACTGCGCGAGATCGCGGCCAAGGCCAGCGCGCTGGCGGCCAGGCACGAACCGCTCGCCGATCTTGCCGAAGCGACCGCGGCCGGTCTCGACCATCTCGCCGGCCGGCTGGCGACGACGATCATTGCCACGATCCAACCGGCGGCCGGAGTGACATCCCCGCCCGTGCCAGAGACCGCGGCGGCGGACCCGGCTGTGCCTCCGCCCGAAGTGGCCGCCGAAGGCGCCGAGATCGTCGCCGGCGAGACGATCGACCTGATCTTCGATGGCGACCGCTGCATCCATGCGCGCCACTGCGTGCTGAGCCAGCCGGCGGTGTTCAAGGCCAATGTCGAGGGGCCGTGGATCGATCCCGATGCCACCAGTACCGAAGGGCTGGTCACGGTCGCGCATATGTGTCCGTCGGGGGCGATCCAGTATCGCCGGCATGACGGCGGCAGCGAGGAGCAGGCGCCACCGGTCAACCTCGTCCAGCTCCGCGAAAACGGGCCGATCGGGGTGCGCGCCGATATGGTGCTGGCGGGCGAAAGGATCGGCTATCGCGCGACCTTGTGCCGCTGCGGTGCCTCGAGGAACAAGCCGTTCTGCGACGGCAGTCACACCGGCATCGGCTTTGAGGCAACCGGCGAGCCGGCAACCCAGGAGTCGCAACCGCTGACGGTGCGCAACGGGCCGCTGATGATCGAGCCGCAGCGCGACGGGCCGCTCGCGGTGACCGGCAATCTCGAAATGTGCGCAGGGACCGGGCGGACCTTCGACCGGGTGACCTCGGTCTGGCTGTGCCGCTGCGGTGGCTCCGCCAACAAGCCCTATTGTGACGGGACGCACCGCAGGATCGGCTTCAAGAGCTGAGCGGGCGATGCCCGGCGCGCAAGTCAGGGTCGCTTGACATCCGCCGGACCTTGGTCTATGTCAGCTCAACATGACTTTTGGTAATGGGTAATAGACATCGGGAGGACATGATGTCAGCGGGCATGACGGCGACCATCATCGGCATCACGGCAGGATTCGTGACTCTGATCGGTTTGTATCTCTGGCTGGTGGGGCATGACGCGACGAGCGGGATCGTGATGCTCGCGATCGCGCCGTCGCTCCTCGCGCTGATGCCCGTGGCGACGCGGCGCAAAAGCTGCCCCAGGCGCTGACCGACGGCGTTGGTGACTGCCACCTGCGATGCGGACGCGGCGGCACCGCCATTCCGCTTTACTGCGCTAACACACCGTGTATGTTGCCGGCATCGCCGGTCCGGGGGAAAAGATGCTCGAACTCAACCATGTAACCCATGTTTATCCGAACGGGACGCGGGCGCTCGATGACGTCAGCCTGTCGATCCCGACCGGGATGTACGGTCTGCTCGGCCCCAACGGGGCGGGCAAATCGACGCTGATGCGCACCGTCGCGACGCTGCAGACGCCGACATCGGGCAGCATCCGCTTCGGCGACATCGACGTGATCGCCGATCCCGAAAAACTGCGCGAGCGGCTCGGCTATCTGCCGCAGGATTTCGGCGTCTACCCGCGCGTCTCGGCTTATGACATGCTCGATCACATGGCGGTGCTCAAAGGCATCGCTTCGGCGCGCGAGCGCAAGGAAACGGTAGAGACCCTGCTCAACCAGACCAATCTCTGGAATGTCCGCAAGAAGGCGATTGCCGGCTTTTCGGGCGGCATGCGCCAGCGTTTCGGGATCGCCCAGGCGCTGATCGGCAATCCCGAACTGATCATCGTCGACGAGCCCACCGCAGGGCTCGATCCCGAGGAGCGCAACCGATTCCTCAACCTGCTCGCCGAGATCGGCGACAATGTCGTGGTGATCCTGTCGACCCACATCGTCGATGACGTCGCCGATCTCTGTCCGCGTATGGCGGTGCTGGCGGCGGGCAGGATCCAGCTCGAAGGCGCACCGCTCGACCTGATCGACCGCTCGCGCGGGACGGTCTGGGCCAAGACGATCGAGCGCGACCAGATGGCCGATCATGCCGCCGCGCACGAAGTCATCTCGACGCGGCTGTTCGCCGGGCGGACGATCATCCACGTCCTGTCGGACACCGATCCCGGCAATGGCTTCACCGCCGTCGAGGGCGGGCTCGAGGACGTCTATTTCTCGACGCTCGCGCGATCGCGACGCGCCCCCGCTGCGCAAGCCGCCTAAGGGGAGCGCGCCGATGTTCGCCAAGATCGCCGCGTTCGAACTGCGCTATCAGTTCCGCAATCCTGTCTTCTGGGTCGTCTCGATCCTGTTCTTCCTGCTGGTCTTCGGCGCGGCGACGGTCGAGCAGATCCAGATCGGCAGCGGCGGCAACGTCCACAAGAACAGCCCGTTCGCGATCGTCCAGACGCACCTGATCATGTCGCTGTTCTTCATGTTCGTGACGACCGCCTTCGTCGCCAACGTGATCGTGCGCGACGACGAGAGCGGCTTCGGCCCGATGGTCAAATCGACCCGGGTGACGAAGTTCGATTATCTGATCGCCCGCTTCGTGGGCGCGACGGTGGCGGCGTGCGTCGCTTTTCTCGCGGTGCCGCTGGCGATGTGGCTCGGATCGCTGATGCCCTGGGTCGATCCCGAATTGCTCGGGCCGAATCGGCTAGGCGATTATGCCTTTGCCTATGTCGTCATGGCGCTGCCCAATGTCGTGCTGACTTCGGCGATCTTCTTCGCGGTCGCCACGATGACCCGGTCGATGATGTACAGCTATGTCGGCGTCGTCGTCTTCCTCGTCCTCTATCTCGTCTTCGTCGGCTTGATCCGCACCCAGCCCGATTTTCGCGAATGGGCGGGCTATGTCGAACCGTTCGGCGTCGCCGCCTTTTCGACCGTGACGCGGTACTGGACTGCGACCGAATCGAACACGCTGACCCCGCCGCTGACGGGAATGCTGATCGCCAACCGGGTGATCTGGCTGGCGGTGGCGGTGGCGATGTTGGCACTCGCCTATGCCCGGTTCAGCTTTGCCGAACGCGGCGTATCGAAGCGCAAGCTGAAGAAGCTGGCGAAGCGAGAGGCAAAACTGGCCGCCACCGCGCCGCTGGTGGTCGACACCTTGCCGCCGACGCGTCCCGAAACAGCCGGTCGGGCGCGGCTGGCGGCGCGCGTCCGCTTCGAAATGGCGCAGGTTTTCAAGAGCCCGGCATTTTTCGTGCTGATGCTGGTCGGGTTGTTCAATGCCGGCGGCGGTCTGTATTTCGCCAATGAAATTTACGGTACGCCGGCGCGACCGGTGACCTTTGCCATGCTGCAGGTGCTGTTCGGCTCGTTCGGGATCATCCCGATCATCATCGCGATCTATTATTCGGGCGAGCTCGTCTGGCGCGATCGCGAACGCAAGATGCACGAGATCATCGACGCGACCTCGCTGCCCAACTGGGCCTATCTGGTACCGAAGACGCTGGCGGTGTCGGGGGTGTTGTTCGCCACGCTGGTCATTTCGATGATCGCCGCGATGCTGATCCAGCTGAGCCGTGGCCAGACCGACCTCGCGCTCGGCGAATATTTTGCCTGGTATCTGCTACCGACCACGGTCGACATGATCTTGATCGCGGTGCTGGCGATCTTCGTCCAGGCGCTCAGCCCCAACAAATATGTCGGCTGGGCGGTGATGGTCGTCTATTTCGTGGCGACGATCACGCTCGGCAATATCGGCTTCGAGCATCCGCTTTACACCTATGCCAGCACCGGCACTGTCCGGTTGTCCGACATGAACGGCGACAATGTCGGCGGGGCGACAGGCTGGTGGCTGCGGCTTTATTGGGGCGCGATCGCGCTCCTTCTGGCGGTGATCGCGCATCTGCTGTGGCGGCGCGGGGCGGCGGTGTCGCTCTCGGCACGGCTGAAGCGGATGCCGAGCCGGTTGAACGGGATGCCGGGGCTGATCGCTGGCGTCGCCGTGGTCACGGCGGCGGCGTCGGGCGTGTTCATCTTCTACAATATGAACATCCTGAACGATTATGTGACCCGCGAAGACCTGGAGAAAGCCCAGGCGAATTACGAGAAGAAATATCTCAAATATGAAACGCTGAAACAGCCGTCGACGACCGACATCACGCTCAAGGTCGATCTTTACCCGGCGCAGAAGCGGATGGAGGCGGCAGGGCGCTATGCGTTGGTCAACGATACGGGTGCGCCGCTGAGCGACCTCCATGTTCGCTTTGGCGAACGCACCATCAAGATCCTCGATGTCGAGGTGCCCGGTGCCACATTGGCGATGAACGATGCCGAAAACCGCTATCGCATCTATCATTTCGCGCAGCCATTGGCGCCAGGCGCCACGAGCAGCCTGACCTTCAAAACCGAGCACTGGCAGCACGGCTTCCGTGCGCAGGGCGATGATACCAGCATCGTCCGGAACGGCACTTTCCTGAACAATTTCGATTTTGCGCCGGTGATTGGCATGTCGCGCGATTCGCTGCTGCGGGACCGGGTCAAGCGCCGCAAATACGGCCTGCCCGCCGAACTGCGCAAGGCCAAGCTCGAGGATGTCGCCGCACAGCAGCGCAACTATATCGCCAATGCCGATTGGGTGCGTAGCGACATTACCGTGACGACCGCCGCCGACCAGACGCCGATCGCGCCGGGCAAGAAGGTGTCCGACGTGACGACGGGCGACCGGCGGACCGCGCATTTCGTGTCGACCGCGCCGATCCTGGCCTTTTTCTCGGTCCAGTCGGCGGCCTATGCGCAAAAGTCGGTCGATGCGGGCGGCGGGGTGAAGGCAACGGTCTATTACGATCCCAAGCACAGCTACAATGTCGATATGATGCTCAGGGCGATGAAGTTGAGCCTCGATTATTATCGGGCGAATTTCGGGCCCTATCAGTTCGATTATGCGCGCATCATCGAATTTCCGGGCTACGCGACCTTCGCGCAATCCTTTGCCGGCACGATTCCTTATTCCGAGCGGATCGGCTTCATCGCCGACACGCGCGACAAGGATGCGATCGATTATGTGACCTATGTGACGGCGCATGAACTGGGCCACCAATATTGGGCGCACCAGATCATTTCCGCCGACATGCAGGGCGGCACCGTGCTCGTCGAGACGATGGCGCAATATTCGGCGATGATGGTGATGAAGCATCTGTACGGCGAAGATAAGATGCGCCGGTTCCTGAAATACGAGCTCGACAATTATCTGCGCGCGCGCGGGTCCGAGGCGATCGAGGAACTGCCGCTCGAACGCGTCGAGGACCAGGGCTATATCCACTACCGCAAGGGGGCAGTGGCGATGTACCTGCTGCAGGACCGGCTCGGCGAAGATCGCGTCAACGCGATGCTGGCCGGCATCCTCAACCGGTATCGCTTCAAGAGCCAGCCCTATGCCCGCTCGCTGGTGCTGGTCGACGGCCTGAAATCGCTCGCGCGCACCGATGGCGAACGCCAGTTGATCAGCGATCTGTTCGAGAAGATCACGATCTGGGACCTGAAGGCGACCGAGGCGAAGGTCACCAAGCTGGCCGACGGCCGTTACCAGACGGTGCTGACGGTGAAAGGCGACAAATTCTATGCCGACGGCAAGGGCAAGGAAACCAAGGCGCCGCTCGACGACCTGATCGATATCGGGCTGTTCGCGGCAAGGCCGGGCATCGGCAAGTTCAGCGCGAGCGACGTCGACCTGATCGAACGCCGCCCGGTGGTATCGGGCGAGCAGAAGATCACGCTGGTGTCGAAGAAGAAGCCGGGCTTTGCGGGGATCGATCCGTACAACAAATATATCGATCGGAACTCGGACGACAATGTCGTGGCGGTGACGGGGTAGAGCACCAGTCCGCCGGGATGTCTCCTCGATCGCGCGTCGTCGGCCGTCAAAACCAGCGGCGCCAGACCGCGACGGCGGCGACGGCGACGCTGATGCCGATCATCGACCAGGTGACGATATGGAAACCCGTCAAGCCGCTGTGCGAGATCGGCGTGTCGAAGTTCATGCCGAATATACCCGCAACCGCGCCGACGACCCCGGTGATCACCGTTGCGATCGTCAGCGCCTTCAACAGCCGGTTGGCATCGTGGGCGACGCGCGCGGTATAGAGCTCGAAACTGCCGATGATGGTTTCCCGGACCCGCGTGACCTCATCGCTCAGTCGCTCGTAATCGGCGCGCAATTGGCGGAGCGGTTCGTGATCGGCATCCGCGATCTGTGCCAGCGTATCGGCCCGGGATAACGAAAGCACCGCCGCGCGCTGCCCGGCGACGATCTGTCGAAGATAGGAAGTCCGGCGTCGAAGCGTGGCGAGCGTCAACAACAGACTCCGCCGCTCGCGCGCGCGAAGTATTTCCTCGTCGAGGTTGTCGGCCTGATTCTCGATCGTCGCCAGCTCGGTTCGGGTCGCCTCGTTGAAGATGCTGATCAGCGACGCGGCCAGCGACAGCGCCGACATGCGGCCCTTCAGCCCCGCGCCTCGATCGCCGCGGAGATAGTCGTCGAAAAGCGCCGGTCGATCGTCGCAGATCGTCACCATCCAGTTGTCTTTCGCGATAAAGACGCACGACGTGCCCGATTTCGCATGATGGGCGGCCGCCAGTTCCACGGAAAACCCGCAGGCCTCGTCATAAAACTGCGCCTGAGTCGCCGTGCTCAGCGCCTCGACGGTATTGCGTATCGGAAGCGGCAGGAGTTGGACGGCGACCGCGGCCTCTCGGCCAAGATCGATCCACAGCAGACGCCCGTCGCCAAGCGAGGTGGGATCGGGTTCATGCCCGGTGACGTCGCAATCCTGGCCGTCTGCGTCGAAGAGAGTGGTTTTCATGAGCGCTCCAACGCAGGGCCGTGGCGATTCGGCGAGTGTTGACTGCCAAACCCCGGGCTTGGCGCGGTGTTCCCGATCTATTCTGCGTCAGAAAATCGTGTGGCGGATCGGCACAAGAGCCGGGGCGAGCGAACGCCTTTCGCCCCGAACGCTACCGCCCGATCTGCGCCTCGAGCCAGGTCGCTGCCTCTTCGGGGCTCGCCTTGTCGGTATCGCGGTCGACCATGTAATTGGCCTCGCGCATCAGCTCGACCGGAATATGACCGACCAGCGGCTCGATCGCATTGATGAAGCGGTCGTCATGGGCATGTGCCGGATCGACCAGCAGGATCGCGTCATAGCCCGGAATCGCGCCCTTGGGATCGGCGAGCACCGCGAGCTTCTGCGCGGCGATTCGCCCGTCGGACGAGAAGGCCGAGATGACATCGGCGCGACCGCTGTCGACCGCGCGGTACATGAACGTGGGGTTATACGCCTGCGCCGATTTGAACTGGAGCGGATAGGCGCGCTTGACCGCCGCCCATTCGGGCCGCTCGAGAAATTCGAGATCGGTGCCGAAAGCGAGCGCCGGGGCCTGCGCGACCAGATCGCTCAGCGAGCGGATACCGAGCTTGCGTGCCTGATCGCCGCGCATCGCGAAGGCATAGGCGTTCTCGAACCCCAGCGGGCCGAGCAGGCGAATGCCGTGCTGCCGCTCGGCCCATTGCGCGATGCCCTTCACGATCGCGTCGCGCGGCGGCACGTCTTGACGGTTCATCGCGTTGGTCCAGATCGTCCCCGAATAATCGACATAGACGTCGATGTCGCCGCTCGCGAGCGCGCCGAACACCACTGCCGAGCCCAGCCCCTCGCGGTAACTGACGTGATAGCCCGCGCGCTCGAGCCGGTGGCCGATCAGCCGGGCGAGGATATACTGTTCCGAAAAGCCCTTGGCGCCGACGACGACGCTCTTCTGCCCGGTCGGCAGCATCGGCGTCAGTGCCGCAAGGATGCCCGCCACGAGCACGCCGAGCGCGATCAGGCTGCGCACCCGCTTGCGCTGCGCGATGCCGTGTTCGACGACGCCGAGCAGCGCATCGACGACCAGCGCCAGGGTCGCCGCGGTCAGGCAGCCCGCGAGCACCAGCGCCCAGTTCTGCGTCTGCAGGCCGGCGAAGATCATGTCGCCCAGGCTCGGCTGGCCGACCGTGGTCGACAGCGTCGCCGCGCCGATCGTCCAGACCGCGGCGGTGCGGATTCCCGCCATCAGGACGGGCGAGACGAGCGGCGCCTCGACGAGCAGCAATTTCTGCCACGCCGTCATGCCGACCCCGTCGGCGGCCTCGATCACCGCCGGATCGATCCCGGTCAGTCCGGTCACGCCGTTGCGCAGGATCGGCAGCAGCGCATAGAGCGTCAGCGCGAGCAGCGAGGGCAGGAAGCCGAGCGCGGGGATGCCGCCGCCGACCATCGCCGACAGCGACAGCAGCAGCGGGTAGAACAGCGCCAGCAGCGCAAGGCTGGGGATCGTCTGGACGAGGCTGGCGAAGCCGAGCGCCGCGCGCGCGACGAGCGGTCGCCGCGCTGACCAGATCGCCAGCGGCAGGCTGATGACGAGCCCGAGCACCAGCGCCGAGGCGGCGAGCAATACATGCGCGGCGAGGAGATCGGGCACCCGGGCGAGCGCATCGAAGAACGGGCTGCTCATGCGCCGTCCCCGGGGTCGGTCTCGAGTGCGCGCAGCCGCCGCGCCTGTTCGCGCGGGACGGCGACGAGTGCATCGGCTTGCGGCCCGCCCGCGCCGGCAATCAGCGCGCGCGGGGTACAATCGGCGACGATCCGTCCGGCGTCCATCACCAGCACGCGGTCAGCGAGCAGCAACGCCTCGGCCATGTCGTGGGTCACCATGATCGTGGTGAGCGCGAGCCGGTCGTGCAGCCGGCGGATCGCCTCGCCCAATTGGTCGCGCGTCACCGGGTCGAGTGCGCCGAACGGCTCGTCCATGATCAGCAGGCCGGGCTCGGTCGCGAGCGCGCGCGCGACGCCGACGCGCTGGCGCTGCCCGCCCGACAGCGCATCGGGCGCGCGGCTGGCAAAATCATGCGGGAGATCGACGAGGTCGAGCAACTCGCCGACACGGGCGGCATTGTCCTTGCGGCCCGCCAGCCGCAGCCCGATCGCGATGTTTTCGGCCACGGTGAAATGCGGGAACAGCCCGACATTCTGGAAGATATAGCCGATCCGCCGCCGCAGCGCAGGAACGTCTTCGGCATCGACTGGCACGCCGGCGATCAGCACCCGGCCGCTGCTCGGGTCGACCAGCCGGTTGATCATCTTGAGCAGGGTCGACTTGCCCGAGCCGCTGGCACCGACCAGCGCGACGAAGCTGCCCGCTGCGATCTCCACCGAAACACCGTCGACCGCGACCGCGCCGCCCGGATAGCGCTTGGTGACGCCATCGAAGGCGACCGAAGGGCCGGTGCTGCGCGATTCTGCTGGCATCGTTTCGGGTGATGCGGGATGAAGCGCGCAACGTCAAACGGGGGACAGGCGATGGCCGAGGCAATTTTCATCACCGGCGGGGGATCGGGCATCGGCCGCGCGGTGGCGCAGCACTTTGCCGCCAGGGGCTGGCGCGTCGGGCTCGCCGACGTCAACGCCGCCGCGCTCGCCGAGACGCAGGCGCTGCTGCCCGCCGGGATGGCGAGCACGCATGTGATGGACGTGCGCGACCGCGACGCCTGGCGGACCGAGCTCGACGCGTTCGTCGCGACGAGCGGCGGGCGGGTCGACGTATTGTTCAACAACGCCGGCATCGCCGCCGGTGGCACGCTTGCCGACAACAGCTTCGACGAGATCGATCGGGTCGTCGGCATCAACCTGATGGGCGTGATCAACGGCGCCAAGATCGGCTATCCCTATCTCAAGGCGACGCCGGGATCGTGCCTGCTCAACACCGCCTCGGCGGCGGGCATCTATGGCGGGCCGGGAATCGGCATCTATGCCGTCACCAAGTTCGGCGTGCGCGCGCTCACCGAATCGCTCGACGGCGAATGGGCGGCGGACGGCATCAAGGTGCGCTCGCTGATGCCGAGCTTCATCGACACGCCGCTGCTCCAGGCCGGGATCACCGGTTCGAACCGGTCGGTCAAGGAAGCGGTGATCGAGGGCGGCATGGAAATCACCCCGGTTGCCGACGTCGCGCAGGCGGCCTGGGACGCGGTCCATGGCGACAAGCTCCACACGCTGGTCGGCAAGACGGCCAAGCGCCTCGCCTTTGCCGCGCGCTGGATGCCGGGGGGCTTGCGCAAGCAGATGAAGGGCCGCCAGACGCTGCGCTGAGCGTGCCTCACTCCACCAGCGCGTCGATCGCCTCGGCAAGCTCGATGTCGCGGTGGCTGAGCCCGCCGGCGTCGTGGGTGGTGAGCAGAATTTCGACGCGGTTCCACACGTTCGACCATTCGGGATGGTGATCGGCCTTTTCGGCGAGCAGCGCGACCCGGCTCATGAAGCCGAACGCCTCGATGAAATCGGCAAAGGCGAAACTGCGCGTGATCGCGTCGCGTGCCTCGTCAAAGTCCCAGTCGGGCAATCCATCGAGCGCCTCGGCGCGTTCGGCTTCGCTCAGCTGTTCGACCATCGTCATCTCCTGCCCCTATCGTGCTTGCGGTGGCTCGGGCGCTAGGCCTATGTGCCGAACGATGACGGGGCAAGCGCCGAGTGCGGCAGAGATCGAAACACTGGCCCGGGCGGTGCTGCGGCGACTGCCCGATCCCTTTGCCGCGCATCTGGCCGATATCGTCCTGATCGTCGAGGAATTCGCCGACGAGGAAACGCTCGCCGAGCTCGAGATCGACGATCCGTTCGGGCTGACCGGGCTGTATCACGGCCAGCCGGTCGGCGACAAAAGCAGCATGCAATCGGGCGCGCTGCCCGATCGCATCCATCTCTATCGCCGCCCGATCCTCGACGAATGGTGCGACACCGGGGTCGATCTCAAGGCGCTGATCGCGCACGTCGTGGTGCACGAGGTCGGGCATCATTTCGGCCTGTCGGACGCCGATATGCACGCGCTCGAGGAACAGGCTTGAGCGGGCTGGCGTTCGACCGCGTGGCGTGCACGCGCGGCGGGCGATTGTTGTTCGAAGACGTGTCGTTCGCGCTCGATGGCGGCGACGCGATGATCGTCAGCGGCCCCAATGGGGTCGGCAAATCGAGCCTGATCCGGATCGCCGCCGGGCTGCTCGCGCCGTCGGCCGGTACGGTGACGGGCAGCGTCAAGCGCGGCTATCTGGGCGAGGCGCACGCGCTCGATCCCGAACGCACGCTCGCCGATGCCGTGGCCTTCTGGGCGCGGATCGACGGGGCGGGGCGGGCAGAGGTGGTGGCGGCGCTCGACGCCATCGGCCTTGCGCTTATCGGCCAGGTGCCGGTGCGGTTGTTGTCGACCGGCCAGCGGCGGCGTGCGGCGCTGGCGCCGCTGATCGCGAGCGGCGCGCCGATCTGGCTGCTCGACGAACCCGCGAGCGGGCTCGACGTGGCGGCGGTCGCGCGGCTCGGCACGATTATCGCCGCGCACCGCGCGCGCGGCGGCGCCGTGCTGATCGCGACCCACCAACCGATCGACGTGCCCGGGGCGCGGGAGATCGTGCTGGCGGGGGTCGCCGCGTGATCCTCGATCTCGTCCTGCGCGATGTCCGCCGCGCATGGAGCGGGGGCGGGGCGATCTTCCCGATCGCCTTCTTCCTGCTCGCCTGCATCCTGTTCCCGTTCGCGATCGGGCCCGATCGGGCGCTGCTCGCGCGGGTCGGCGGCGGGGTGATCTGGGCGGCGGCGCTGCTCGCGGCGCTGCTGCCGGTCGAGCGGCTGGTGGCGCCCGATGCCGATGCCGGCGTGCTTGATCAGATCGCGGTGCGCGGCGGCAGCATGGCGGAAGTCGCCGCCGCCAAGATCGTCGCGCACTGGCTGAGCTTCGGGCCGCCCTTGCTGCTCGCCACGGTGATCGCGGCGGGGTTGCTCGGGATCACCGCCGCGACGCTGGCGCGGATCGAGATCGGGCTGCTGATCGGCACGCCCGGGCTTGCCGCGCTCGCCGTCGCGACCTCGGCCCTGGTCGCCGGGCTGCGGGGAGCCGGGGCGGTGGCGGGGCTGGTGATGCTGCCGCTCGCGGTGCCGTTGCTGATCTTCGGGGCGGGCTCGATCGATGGTGGGCAGGGCGCGCTCAAGCTGCTCGGCGCAGTGACCTTGCTGCTGCTGGTCGGCGCGCCGTTCGTCGCGGCGGCGGCGATGCGGGTCGCCCGGGGCGATTGACCCGGCAATCGGGCTTGGCCGGCGTCAGGCGTCGGCGGGAATCGCCAGCAGGAACGCGGCGCCCCGGGCGCGCGGCGGCAGCGTTAGCGTGGCGCCCAGCTGCCGGGTCAGCGCGGCGATGATCCGCATCCCCAGCCCGGTCGAGGCGCTCGGATCGAAGCCTTCGGGAAGCCCGCAGCCGTCATCCTCGATCAGCAGCGCGATCGTGTCGCCGGTCGTGGTGATGCTCAGCGCGATGGTGCCGGCGGCGCGATCGACAAAGGCATATTTGACGACGTTCGTCAGCAGCTCGTTGACGATCATCGCCAGCGGCATCGCCCGATCGATCCCGAGCACGACGGCATCGGGACAGGTGACCGTCAGCGTCAGCCGGTTGCCGCTGTCGAGCGCGGCGACGGTATCGACGGCGAGCTCGCGCAGATAATCGGCCAGATCGACCCGGTTATGCTGATCGCTGGCATAGAGCTGGCGGTGCATCCGCGCGACCACGGCCACCCGGGCACAGGCATCCTGCAGGCTTTGTCGCAGCATCGGCGACTCGCTCTTGCTCGCCTGAAGCGTCAGCACCGAGGTGACCAGCTGGAGACTGTTGGTCACGCGGTGATTGACTTCGTAAAGCAGCATTTCCTTTGCCTGGAGCGCGGCCGCCAGCGCTTTTTCGGTGGCATAACGCTGGGTGTCGTCACGGATCGTCAGGACCGCACCGATCGGCTCGTCGCCCGGTCCCTTGACGGGTCGGGCATTGCCGATCGCCAGCACCTCGCTGCCGTCGGGGCGGCGAATCCGCCACCGCGCGTCGACGACGGTCTCGCGATCGCGCACGGCGCGGGTCAGCGGCAGCGTGTCGATCGGATGGGGTGTGCCGTCTTCGGCAAACAGGCTGTATGCCTCGCCATAATCGTCGACCGACCCGCCGAGCCCCGAAACGCCGTGGAGGCGGGTCGCCGCGTCGTTGACGAAGCGGATGCGGCCATCGGGCCCGGTGACGATCACGCCCTCGCCGAGCTGTCCCAGGATCGCCTCGCGCTCGGCGGCAATGTTCTGCAGCATCTCATTGGCTTCGCGCAGCCGCGTCTCGGCCTCGACTTGCGCGCTGATATCGGTGTTGACCCCGTACCAGCGGGTGATCCAGCCGTCGGTGTCGCGCGCCGGCGAAATGCGGGTCAGAAAGGGCCGGAAGACGCCATCGGCGCCGCGCAGCGGAAAGACCAGCTCGAACGGATCGCCGCTGGCGATCGACGCGGTCCATTTCTCGACCACCTCGGGCAGGCGCTCGGGATCGTGGACGCTCTGCCAGCCCCAACCGGCCATTTCCTCGGGCGTGGTGCCACAATAGTCATGCCAGCGCTGGTTGAACCAGAAGATATAGCCATCGGCATCGGCCATCCAGCAAAGCGTCGGTATCGCCTCGGCAAGCCGCCGGAATTCGGCGTCGTCGATCGGCGAATTTGCGCCTTGTACCCGTTTGCCGGGTTCCCCGTCCGCTGCCGATCCCGTTTCCCAGGACGGCGCCACGCTGTCGTCGCCGCCACCGGCTGGACCGTCCATGCAGATATATCGCCTTCCCAAACGAATGCCCTATGCTGCTTTGCTTGCGATTGCCAGTCAACCGGCGTCGTGTGCCGGCACCGGTCGGGCCGGGGTGGTTAGTCCCGCCGCCACCGCGCGAAGATCGCGGTCGGCAACAGCAGCCCGCGCGCTTCCTCGCGCACTGCCATCTCGCCGATCTCGACCGTGCCGCTCAGATCGGCCATCGCCTGGGCGACCAACTCGCCGATCGCCAGCGCCGACATGCGCACGGCATAGACGGTCAGCACCAGGAACTTGCTGTCGGCATCCATCAGCGCGCGGCAATCGGCGATCAGCGCGGCGAGGTTTTCCTCGAGCCGCCAGATTTCGCCGGTCGGTCCGCGGCCGAATTTGGGGGGGTCGAGGAAGATCCCGTCATAGCGCTTGCCCCGGCGCACCTCGCGCGCGGCGAACTTGGCGGCGTCGTCGACCATCCAGCGGATCGGGCGGTCGGCGAGATCGGACAGGAGGGCGTTCGCCTTGCCCGCCTCGACCGACTTCTTTGAGGCATCGACATGCGTCATCGCCGCGCCCTTCGCCGCCAGCGCGAGCGTGCCGACGCCGGTATAGCCGAACAGGTTCATCACCTGATCGCCCTCGGCCACCCGCTCGCGCATCCACGCCCATTGCGGGGCCATGTCGGGGAAAAAGGCGAGGTGGCGAAACGGTGTGTTCTGGGCGAGGAACAGCAATTCCTCCCAGCGGACGTGCCAGCCGCCGCGCGGGACATCCTTCGACAGATGCCAGCGCCCGCCGCCCTCCTCGTCGGAGGCGCCGATGAAGTCGCCATCGGCCTCCCAATGGTCGTTCGCCGGTGCCCACATCGCCTGCGGCTCGGGGCGGATGAAGCGGAAGCGGCCGTAGCGCTCGAGCTTGCGGCCATCGCCACTGTCGATCAGGCCATAGTCGGCCCAGGGTTCGGCGATCAGGGTCGACAGGATCATGGGGCCGGGGTCGCGCGCGCCGCGACATAGTCGGTCACCGCGGCGAAGGTCGCGGGCAGCGTCGCGAAGCGTTCTTCGCGGTCGAACAGATCGCCCACCCGCGCGGGCAGCACCGGTCGGGCGCCGGTCGCGCGTTCGACGGCGTCGCGGAACTTGGCGGGGTGGGCGGTCGCCAGCGTCACCACGGGCACGTCGGCGCCCAGCCCCGCGCGCCGCGCCGCTGACAGGCCGATCGCGGTGTGCGGATCGATCGTCTCGCCGGCGCATTCATGTGCCCAGCGCATCGCCAGCGCCATGTCGTTGAGATCGACCCGGTCGCTCGCGAACAACGCGCGCGCACCGTCGCGCTGCCGGTCGGTGAGCTGCATCGCGCGGGTCGCCTCGAACCCGTGCATCTGGGCGGCGTTCGCGGTGCCGTCGCGTCCGCCCAGATCGAACAACAGCCGCTCGAAATTGCTCGATACCTGAATGTCCATCGACGGGCTCGGCGTCGCCACCACCGTCCCCTGCGCATAGGTCCCGGTCGAGAGCGCGCGGTGGAGGATGTCGTTGACGTTGGTCGCGACGATCAGCTTTGCCACCGGCAGGCCCATCTTCGCGGCGACATAGCCGGCAAACACGTCGCCGAAATTGCCCGTCGGCACCGAAAAGGCGACCGGGCGTTCGGGCGCGCCGAGCCGGACGGCGGCGTAGAAATAATAGACCACCTGCGCCATCAACCGCGCCCAATTGATCGAATTGACCGCCGACAGCGCGAAGCGCCCCGAAAAGGCGCGATCGTTGAACATCGCCTTCACCAGCGCCTGCGCATCATCGAAGCTGCCGTCGATCGCGATGTTGTGGATGTTCGGCGCGAGCACCGTGGTCATCTGCCGTCGCTGGACGTCGGACACCCGCCCGGCCGGGTGGAGCATGAACACGTCGACGCCCATCCGCCCCGCGAGCGCGTCGATCGCCGCCGATCCGGTATCGCCCGACGTCGCGCCGACGACGGTCAACTGCCGCTCGGTGCCGGTCAGGAAGCGCTCGAACAGCAGCCCGAGCAATTGCAGCGCGACATCCTTGAACGCCAGCGTCGGCCCGTGGAAAAGCTCGAGCAGCCAGTGCCGGTGATCGAGCTGGACGAGCGGAGTCACCCCGGCATGCGCAAAGCGGCCATAGGCCTGGACGCAGAGCGCGCGCAGCTCGGCCGGGGTCATCGTCGCGCCGATGAACGGCATCATCACCGCGACCGCCGTATCGACATAGGAAGCGCCGCGCAGCGCGGCGATCTGGTCGGGGCTCAGCTGCGGCCAGCTTTCGGGCAGATACAGCCCGCCGTCGCGGGCGAGGCCGGCGAGCGTCACCTGCTGGAAGTCGAGGATCGGCGCGGTGCCCCGGGTGCTGATATAGCGCATGCGATCGGCGTTAACCGGGCGCCGCCATCGGCACAAGCGCGGCTAGCGTTGCCCGCGCCACCGCCGCCGCAGCGCGATCGCGTAAATGACGAGCGCAATCGCGGCGAACAGGAACCACTGGACGGCATAGGCAAGGTGGTTGTTGGGGATCGATTCGGGGCTTGGCGGCGGGGTGGGGCGCAGGCCGGGAGCCGCTTTGTCGGCGACGATCATCAAGGTGCGCACGTGGCGGTCGAACAGACCGGCGATCAGGCTGCGGTGCGAGGGCTCGGGCGCGATCGTGCCGGTCACCTCGCCGCCGCGCCAAGTCGGCTTGTAGCCGAGATCGGGAGAAACCCCCATGTCGACGCTGAAGCCGGGACCTTCCGCGCCCGTCCGGCAGCGCGCGATATGGCGCCAGCCGAACCGCCCCGCGCCCTCGGTCGACCAGCCCGTCGGCTGCAGGCAGAAGGCCGTGGTGCGGCGATAGAGCAGCGAGTCGCCGACCGGGATGGCCGGAAAGGCGACCGGTGGCAGGGTGGCGTTGCGCGCATAGACCGCGAGCGCCGCTTCCTTTTCCTGCTTGCGCTGAAGCTGCCAGAAGCCGAGCGCGATCATCGCCGCGACCGCGAGCAGCACCACCACCGTCGCGACGACGGGAAGGCGCTTCATGCGTCGGGCGGGGCGATCCGCCCCTCGCGCGCCTTGTTGCGATATTCGAGGCTGACGAGCGCGCCCTTCGACAGCCGCAGCGCGCCGATGATCCCGATCGCGGTGAGCGGCGTCCAGATCAGCAGATGCACCCAGATCGGCGGGCCTACCGTCAGCGTCAGCGTGACCGCGCCGATCATGACGATGGCACCGATGATCAGCGTCAAAAACGCCGCCGGGCCGTCGCCAACGTTGAACGCGCCGATATCGAGCCCGCACGCCGGGCAGCGATCGGCAAACCGGGTCATGCCGGCAAACAATGTCCTGGCGCCGCAGCGCGGACACAGGCCGTGCAGCGCTACCTGCAGCGGCTCGGGCGGGGGCGTCGCCGGGAAGCCCTCCGCCGCCATCCGATCAACCCCCGTGAACCGGCGCGCCGGCGCCGCCCCAGACGTAGATCGAAACGAACAGGAAGAGCCACACGACGTCGACGAAGTGCCAGTACCACGCAGCCGCTTCGAAGCCGAAATGCTGGCGCGGGGTGAAGTGGCCGGCATAGACGCGCGCGAGGCAGATCGCGAGGAAGATCGTGCCGATCATCACGTGAAAACCGTGGAAGCCCGTCGCCATGAAGAACGACGCGCCATAATTGAGCCCCGCGAAGTGGAAGGGCGCATCGGCATATTCATAGGCCTGGATCGAGCTGAACAGGATGCCGAGCAGGATCGTGATCCACAGCCCCTTCTTCAGTCCGTCGCGGTCGCCATGGATCAGCGCGTGGTGCGCCCACGTCACCGTCGTGCCCGACAGCAACAGGATGATCGTGTTGAGCAGCGGGAAGCCGAACGGATCGACCACTTCGAGCCCCTTGGGGGGCCATTGCCCGGCGATGTTCTTGACCGTTTCGGCGACGCGGGTGACGTCGCCACCGACCAGCTCGACCGGTGCGGGAAACAGCGAAAAATCGAAAAACGCCCAGAACCAGCCGACGAAGAACATCACCTCGGAGGCGATGAACAGAATCATGCCGTAGCGCAGGTGCAACTGAACCACCGGCGTATGATCGCCGGCATGGGCTTCCTTGATGACGTCGCGCCACCAGAGGAACATCGTCGCCAGCACCCCGGCGAGCCCCAGGAAGAAGACGACGCCTGACGGATCGGCCTTGTGCATCCACATGATCCCGCCGGCCGCCAGGGCGAGCGCGGACATCGATCCCATGAACGGCCAGATGCTGGGCGGAAGGATATGGTAGTCGTGGTTCTTGGCGCCGGCCATCGTCGTCGTTTCCCGTTGATACAGTTCGGATGCGCTCTAGCCCGAGGCTTTTGCGGAATCCACTGGGTAAAAGGTGTAGCTGAGGGTGATCGTCTCGACCGTCACGGCATCGGGATCGTCGAGCATCTTGGGATCGACATAGAAGATCACCGGCATGCGCACGGTCTCATGGGGTTTCAGCGTCTGCTGGGTGAAGCAGAAACACTGGATCTTGGTGAAATATTTGCCCGCCTGCGCCGGTGACACATTATAGGTCGCGCTGCCGGTGATCGGGTGATCCGAATTGTTGGTGGCGATGAAGAAGGCCATGTCGCGCCCCCCGATATCGACCGTCTCCGACGGACTTTCGGGCTTGAAGCTCCAGTCGAGCTTGGGGCTGACGTTGGTGTCGAAATCGATTCGCACCTGGCGATTGACCGCCCCGGGGGCGGCGATCCCGCGCTGGGTGGTGCCATTGAGCCCGGTCGCCTGGCAGAACAGCCGATAGAGCGGCACGCTGGCATAACCGAGGCCCGACATCCCACAGACGCCCAGCCCGGCGAGCATCGCGGTGCGCAGCTTGCGGTTCATGAATGCCCTGCCTGGATCTTGGCGATCGTGATGAAGAAGAACAGCACCACCAGCCCCCCGAGAATCAGCGCCATCACCAGCGACCGCGACCGCTGACGCGCGCGAATCAGTTTTTCCTGTTCGGGGGTCATGCCACCCACCTGTCGACGACGAGCGCGGCGAACATCGCCAGAATATAGCCGATCGAATAGGCGAACAGCACGCGCTCGGGCTTCATCAGCGCCGGTGTCGGCGCATCGGCGATCACCACCCAGGCAGTCAGCCCGACGAAGATCGCCGATCCGAGCGCCGCGATCGCGCCGTAAAGCGGACCGGCGAGGCCGAGCAGCCAGGGCGCGACGGCAACCCCCGCCATCAGCACCGCATAGAACAGCATCTGCCAGCGGGTCGTCCGTGCGCCCGCTACCACCGGCATCATCGGCACCCCGCCCTTGGCATAATCGTCGCGAATCAGCAGCGCGAGCGCCCAGCTGTGCGGCGGCGTCCACAGAAAGATCAGCGCGAACATCAGGATCGGCAGCAGCGAGACGCTGCCGGTCGCTGCCACCCAGCCGATCAGCGGCGGAAACGCCCCCGCCGCACCACCGATGACGATGTTCTGCGGCGTGTGGCGCTTGAGCCCGATTGTATAGACGACGACGTAGAACAGGATCGACACGGCCAGATAGGCGGCCGCGACCAGATTGACGAACAACCCCATCAGCACGACGCTGAACACACCCGTCGCGACGCCGAACTGGAGCGCGCTGTCGCGGTCCATCCGGCCGGCGGCGAGCGGGCGTTTGGCGGTGCGCTTCATCAGCGCGTCGATGTCGCTCTCATACCATTGGTTGAGCGTGCCGGCCGCGCCGGCGGCAAGCGCGATGGCGAGGATCGCGGTGAAGCCGAGCACCGGCGGCAGCGCGACGGGGGCGACGAGCATTCCGCACAGACCGGTGAAGACGACCGATCGCATCACCCGCGGCTTGGTCAGCGCGAGAAAATCCCGCCAGTCGGCCGGGATGGGATAAGCGAGGGTCGTCGTCGTCATGGCATCTGCTTCAAAGGCGCGACGCCGCCCGTGCGGCTGTCACGATGGAGACCGGGCGGCAACGCCGTTCCGGTCGAAGTCGGTGAGGGTCTTCCTTTTCCCCGGCGGACCGGGGGAGAGGGAGGCACTCAGCCGCCCCTCCCCTGCGGCGGCAGGGGAGGGGGGAGAGTCGATCAATGGCCGTGGCGGTCGTCGATCACCGGCAGGGTCTCGAACTGGTGGAACGGCGGCGGGCTCGACAGCGTCCATTCGAGCGTGGTCGCGCCTTCGCCCCACGGATTGTCGCCCGCCTTCTTGCCGGCCGCGAGCGTCCAGAACAGGTTGATGAAGAACACCACCATGCTCGCCGCCATGATCATATAACCCACGGTCGCCCAGTAGTTATAGGTCGCAAAGGCCGGCGAATAATCGGGGATACGGCGCGGCATGCCCTGGAGACCCAGGAAATGCATCGGAAAGAACAGCAGGTTCACGCCGACGAAGAACACCCAGAAATGCACCTGGCCGAGCAGCTCGTTATACATCCTGCCCGACATTTTGGGCAGCCAGTAGTAGAAGCCGGCGAACAGGCTGAACACCGCGCCGAGCGACAGCACATAGTGGAAATGCGCGACGACATAGTAGGTGTCCTGCATGTAATCGTCGATGCCGCCATTGGCGAGCACCACGCCGGTGACACCGCCGACGGTGAACATGAAGATGAACCCGATCGACCAGAGCATCGGCGTCTTGAACGTCATCGAGCCGCCCCACATCGTCGCGATCCACGAGAAGATCTTGATGCCGGTGGGCACCGCGATCACCATCGTCGCGGCGGTGAAATACATCTTCACGTTCACGCTGAGGCCGGTGGTGAACATGTGGTGCGCCCACACGACGAAGCCGACGACACCGATCGCGACCATGGCATAGGCCATGCCGAGATAGCCGAAGATCGGCTTTTTCGAGAAGGTCGAGATGATCTGGCTGACGATGCCGAAGCCCGGCAGGATCATGATGTAGACTTCGGGATGGCCGAAGAACCAGAAGAGATGCTGATAGAGCACCGGATCGCCGCCGCCGGCGGGATCGAAGAAGGTGGTGCCGAAATTACGATCGGTGAGCAGCATCGTGATGGCGGCGGCGAGCACCGGCAGCGCGAGCAGCAGCAGGAAGGCGGTGACCAGCACCGACCACACGAACAGCGGCATCTTGTGGAGCGTCATGCCCGGCGCGCGCATGTTGAAGATGGTCGTGATGAAGTTGATCGCGCCGAGGATCGAGCTCGCGCCCGCGAGATGGAGCGACAGGATCGCCATGTCGACGGCCGGCCCCGGTTCGCCATAGGTCGAGAGCGGGGCATAGACCGTCCAGCCGGTGCCGGCGCCGCCGAAGAAGGGCGAGGCGAGCAGCAGTGTGAAGGCGGGAATCAGCAGCCAGAACGAGATGTTGTTCATCCGCGGGAACGCCATGTCGGGCGCGCCGATCATGATCGGCACGAACCAGTTGCCGAACCCGCCGATCATCGCCGGCATCACCATGAAGAACACCATGATCAGCCCGTGCGCGGTGATCATCACGTTCCACAGATGGAGCGAATGATCGAGGCCCTGCTCACCGCCGGGCAGGAAGGAAGACCAGTAACCCAGATACTGGATCCCCGGATGCGCCAGTTCGGCCCGCATCAGTCCCGAAATCGCGCCGCCGATGATCCCGGCGACGATCGCGAAGATCAGATAGAGCGTGCCGATGTCCTTGTGGTTGGTCGACATGACCCACCGCGAGAAGAAACTCGGCTTGTGATCGGCATCATGATGATGCGCGTGATCGCCATGGGCCTGGAAGGCGGAGGGGTGAAGAGCGGTGTCGGTCATGGTTTACTTGTCCGAAGCGGCGCTGGCGTTGGCCGGCGCGGTTGCATTGGCGGTGGCGGCATCGGCAGCCGGGGCGGCGGGCGCCACGGTCGTGGCCGCAGGGGCTGCCCCCTTCACCGTGCCACCCTTGGCGACGACCCACTTGTCGAACGTCGCCTTGTCGACGGCGGCGACGGTGATCGGCATGAAGCCGTGGCGCGCGCCGCACAATTCCGAGCACTGGCCGAAATAGACGCCGGGCTTTTCGATCGTGAAGCTGGTTTCGTTGATCTTGCCCGGGATCGCGTCGAGCTTGATCCAGAAGGCGGGCATCGCCCAGGCGTGGATGACGTCGGCCGAGGTCGTCAGCAGGCGGATCGGCACGCCGACGGGCAGCACGATCCGGTTGTCGGTGGCCAGCAGCGGCGGGCCGTCGGCGTCGGTGCGGGCACGCTCGCCGGGGGCGGCGAGGGCAGCTTCCTTGAGCATGTTCGAGGTGATCTCGAAGCCGCCATTGTCGGGATATTGATACGACCAATACCACTGGTTGCCGATCGCCTTGAGCGTGATCGCGTTCGACGGCGCGGGCTTGTACTGCGCCTGGAGCAGGCCGATCGACGGCACCGCGATGACAACGAGGATGATCACCGGCGCGAGCGTCCAGATCACTTCGATCAGGGTGTTGTGCGACGTCTTCGAGGCGACCGGGTTGGCCGCGCGGCGATAACGGTACACCACCCACATCAGCAGCAGCAGCACGAAGATCGTGATCACGGTGATGACGGGCACGAGAATGTCGTTGTGCATCCAGGCCGCGCGGCGCCCGGTTGGCGTCACCTGCGTCTGGACGCCGATATATTTGTCGGTCGGCTGGCCGATATGATCGACCGGCAGGACTGCCGGGCCCCCGTCGAGCGCGAGCAGGGGATCGACCGCAGCAGGCATTGCGGGGGTCGCCACGGCCGGCGCGGCGGTCGACGGCGACGAAACCGTCACGCCTTGCGGCGCGGCCGGTGTCGCCTGGGCATTGGCCGGTCCGATCGCGCCGAGCATCAGCCCGGCAACGAGCACCATCGATTTCAATCCCGTCATACGCCCGGTCTTTCGCATTTCAAATCGTCACCCTGAGAGAAGTCCGGTGCTTAGCATTATCGCACCAGGGGCGGGGATACGCCCTTTGGACGGGGCCTATACGCATGCGGTCTCCATGCCTCAAGCTTTTGCGCAGCTTTTTTGGCACCGCCGTTGCACGGCCCTCGCCACGACTCTATCACGCGGCGCGCAAACCCCCAAGGCCAATGGCCAAGGACGACCCCGATGATGACGCAGGACGAGGTACTGGCCGAATTTCGCGAGACCGGCGCGTTGCTCGAGGGGCACTTCATCCTGTCTTCGGGCCTTCGCTCGCCGATCTTCCTCCAGAAGATGCGCGTTTTCCAGGATCCGGTCCGCACCGCGCGGCTGTGCAGCGCGCTCGCCGAAAAGATCGCTGCCCGATTTGGGCAGGTCGACATGATCGTCTCGCCGGCGGTCGGCGGCATCATTCCCGGCTATGAGACCGCCCGCGCGCTCGGGTGCCTGGCGGTGTTCGTCGAGCGCGAGGGGGGTGACTTCCAGCTGCGCCGCAATTTCGAGATTCCGCCCGGCGCGCGCGTCGTGATGGTCGAGGATCTGGTGACGACCGGACTCTCGTCGCGCGAATGCATCGCCGCGATCCGCCGGCATCCGGGCGAGCTGATCGGCGCTGCGTGCATCATCGATCGATCGAACGGCCGGGCCGATATCGGCGTGCCGATGGTGTCGCTGTGCACGCTCGACATCCCCGCCTATCCCGCCGACGCGCTGCCCCCCGAACTGGCGGCGATACCGGCGGTCAAGCCCGGCAGCCGGGGGCTGGCGGCATGAGCGCGGCGCTGCGTCTCGGCGTCAACATCGATCACGTCGCCACGGTGCGCAACGCGCGCGGCGTCGGCTATCCCGATCCGGTGCGCGCGGCGTTGGTCGCGGTGGCGGCGGGCGCCGATGGCATCACCGCGCATCTGCGCGAGGATCGCCGCCACATCACCGACGGCGATATCGCCCGGCTGATGGCCGAGCTGACGGTGCCGCTCAACCTCGAGATGGCGGCGACCGAAGAAATGCTCGCGATCGCGCTTGCGCACCGCCCGCACGCCGCGTGCATCGTCCCCGAAAAGCGCGAGGAGCGCACCACCGAGGGCGGGCTCGATGCCGCCGGGATGCACGACCAGCTCGCGCCGATGGTCGCCGCGCTCAAGGCCGCCGATATCCGCGTGTCGCTGTTCGTCGAGCCCGCCGCGCGGCAGATCGAGGCGGCGCTGGAGCTCGGCGTACCGGTGATCGAGCTCCACACCGGCGCCTATGCCGAGCTCGCGGGCGCGGCCCGGACGACCGAACTGCACCGGCTCGCGGACGCCGCCGCGCTCGCCGCGAAGAACGGGATCGAAGTGCACGCCGGGCACGGCCTCACGCTTGGCAATGTCGCGCCGATCGCCGCGATCCCGCAGGTGCGCGAACTCAATATCGGCCATGCGCTGATCGCCGATGCGATCTTCGCCGGCCTCGGCGAGGCGGTCCGGGCGATGCGCGCGGCGATGGACGCCGCCCGGTGAGCGGCGGGCAGTGATCATCGGGCTCGGATCGGACCTGTGCAACATCGAGCGCATCCAGGCGTCGCTCGATCGCTTCGGCGCGCGCTTCGAGGCCCGGGTGTTCACCGATGCCGAGCGCGCCAAGGCGGCGCAGCGCCCGTTCACGCGCGCGGGCACCTATGCCAAGCGCTTCGCCGCCAAGGAGGCTTTCTCCAAGGCGGTCGGAACCGGCTTCAAGCGCGGGGTGTTCTTGCGCGACATCGGCGTGGTAAACCGCCGAAGCGGGGCGCCGACGCTGGCATTGACGGGCGGCGCCAAGGCAAGGCTTGACGCAATGACGCCCGAAGGCCACGTCGCACGGATACATTTGACGCTGACCGATGATCATCCCTGGGCGCAGGCCTTTGTGATAATCGAGGCGATCGCGCACCACGACGCGCAACAGGGATGGTCGATCGATGGCGAGTGAGGAGTTGGCGTTGGACGGTGGCACCAAGAGCGAGCAGGCGCCGCCTGCCAGGCACGGCACCGACTGGCTTGCCGAGGCGCGCGGGATATTCTGGCTGGTGCTGGCGGTGCTCGGCTTTCACAGCCTGATCGCCAAACCCTTTTACATTCCCTCCGAATCGATGCTGCCGGGGTTGCTCGTCGGTGATCGCCTGGTCGTGACGAAATACCCCTATGGCTATTCGTTCGTGTCGCCGACCTTTCACTTGCTGCCGTTCTTCCACGGCCGGCTGTTCGGGCGGCTGCCCGAACGCGGCGACGTCGTGATCATCGCGCCGCCGGGCAAGAGCGAAGATTATATCAAGCGGGTGATCGGCCTGCCGGGCGACCGCCTGGAAGTGCGCGACGGTGTCGTCATTCTCAACGGCGTGCCCGTCAAGCGCAGCCCGATCCACGAGATGCTGATCCCGGTCGATGCCAATGCCCGGTGCGAGCCGAGCGATTATGGCGACGCCCGCCGTCCCGGTCCCGACGGCAAACTCTACTGCCATTTGCCGATCGTCACCGAAACGCTGCCCAATGGCCGCAGCTACGACACCGTCGAGCTCGGCCGCAGCGAGGGCGATTTCTACGGCCCGGTCACGATACCGGCCAACCATGTCTTCGTGATGGGCGACAATCGCGATCGCAGCGCCGACAGCCGTTTCCCGGTCGAGGCGCTTGGATTGGGCGGCCCCGTGCCTTGGGAAAATATCGGCGGTCGTGCCGAATTCATCACTTTCTCGGTCGACGGCAGCTCGACCTGGAACCCGCTGACCTGGTTCACCGCGTTCCGTAGCGGCCGCGCCGGTACGTCGCTGCACCCAACCCGGGCGCAATGAGCGACCGCCCCGACAGGCATGTGGCCGGGCCGGGCCCCGGCGACGTCAACGATCCGGCGATTCGCCTCGAGTTCAAGCGCGCCGGGGTCTGGCTCGGGCTCGCCGCGGCGATGGCGCTGGTGGTGCTGCTGATCCAGCCGCTGCTGATCATCTTCGGCGGGCTGGTGTTCGCCGCGATGCTCGACGGGGGCGTTCGCCTGCTCGGTCGCGTCCTGCCGATCGCGCGGGGCTGGCGGCTGGCGATCGTGGTGTTGCTGACGATCGCGTTCCTCGCCAGTGTCGTCTATCTGACCGGTGTCCAGGTCGCCGATCAGTTCGCGCAGTTGCGCGCCACGCTCGAGGTCCAGGCGGCGCGGCTCTATGGCTGGGCGTCGGAGCACGGGCTCACCCCCGAGCGGGCCGACGTCAACAGCCTGATCCAGCAGGGCCTGGGTTCGTTCGGCCGCCTCACCTCGGCGCTGAGCACGGCGGTGGGCGCGGTCGCCAGCCTGTTGATGGTGCTGGTCATCGGCTTGTTCGTCGCGATCGAGCCCCGATTGTACAATCGCGGGCTCGAATGGCTCGTGCCGTCGGACATGCGCAGCGAATGGGCGATCACGATCGACCGAATGGCATTCACCATGCGGCGGCTGCTGGCAGGACGCCTGCTCGGGATGCTGGTCGAGGGCGTGCTGATCTGGCTGATGCTCTGGCTCGGCGGGGTCCCGATGGCGCTGGTGCTCGGGATCATCGCCGGCATCCTCGCCTTCATCCCCAATATCGGCGCGATCATGACCGGGCTGCTGATGGTCGCGGTGGGATTCAGCGCGGGCGTGAACACGGGCTATTGGGCGATCTTCACTTATTTCCTCGTCCAGAATTTCGATGGCTATGTGGTGATCCCGATGGTCGCCAAGCGCACCGTCGATATGCCGCCCGCGCTCACCCTCTCGTCGCAAATTCTCGCGAGCACGCTGTTCGGGGTCCTCGGGCTGGCGCTCGCCGATCCGATGGTGGCGATGATCAAGGTGGCGCTAGAACGCGGCTCCGAGCGCGCCCAGGATGAGCCGGACGGCGGCGAGCCGGCGACGACATGACGCTGCGGCTTTTCGACTATTGGCGCTCCTCGGCGAGTTACCGGGTGCGGATCGCGCTGGCGCTCAAGGGCGTCGCCTATGAGCGCGTGGCGGTCAATCTGATCGCCGCCGAGCAGCATGACCCGGCCAACCGCGCCCGCAATCCGCAAGGGCAGGTGCCGACGCTCGAGGTCGATGGCCGTCCCATCATCCAGAGTCTGGCGATCATCGACTGGCTCGACTCGGTCTATCCCGATCCACCGCTGCTCCCGATCGATTCGTTCGACCGCGCCGAGGTGCGCGCGCGGGCGCTGGTGATCGTCGCCGATACCCATCCGATCGACAATATGCGCGTGCTCCGGCGGCTCGAATCCCAATTTGGCGCGGATCAGGCCGCGCGGGATGATTGGTATCGCCATTGGGTAAGAACCGGGCTCGACGCGCTCGAGGCGATGGTCGCCGGCGGCGGCGGTGCGGGGCCGTTCCTCGGCGGCGCGGCGCCCGATCTCGCCGACGTCGTGCTGGTCCCGCAACTCTACAATGCGCGGCGCTTCGCCATGTCTCTCGAGCCCTGGCCGCATCTGATTCGCGCCGATGCCGCCGCCTGCGCGCTTCCTGCTTTCGCGGCAGCGCATCCCGATCGGGTGCGGCCCGGCGACTGATCGTCCCCTTGAAGCCGGCGGGCGCTTCGCCCAGATACGCGCCGCGACCGAGTCGGACTGGCAGCATTTTCGGCCACCCTCCAAACTGGCTCTGTTCCTTTTGCCGCCGCGCGCGCATGCAGGATCGAAATTGGGAATGGAAAGCCGGTGAATAGCCTCGTCGATGCACCTGCCGTCGTGACTGCCGATATCGCGGGACTGGAACCGATCGAAACGATCAAGAGCCGCTGGCCGGCGCTGTTCGGCGCGGTGCTCACGCTGGCGATGATCGCCGGCCTCGTCCGCGAGCTGATGGGGGCGGGGCTCGACGGCCTCTCCCGTTCGCTGCCGCACGATCCGCTCTTCTATATCGCTTTCGCGCTGCTCTATCTGTCGCTGCCGGTCGGCGATTTCATCATCTTTCGAAAGCTGTGGCACGTGCCGATCGGCGGGCTCGTGGCGCTGATCAAGAAGCGAATCGCCAATGAGGTGGTGCTCGGTTATTCGGGTGAGGCGTATTTCTACGCCTGGGCGCGGCAGCGCGCACAGATGGTCGCTGCCCCTTTCGGCGCGGTGAAGGACGTCAGCATCCTGTCTGCCATCGCCAGCAATGCGCTGACGCTGGCGATGACCGCCCTCGCGCTGCCCTTTTGTTACGATCTGCTCAAACCGTCGCAGTTCGATACGCTGGTCGCCTCGACCGTGATCGTGATGGCGACGTCGCTGCCCTTCCTGATCTTCTCGAAGCGGGTCTTTTCGCTCCCCCGCCGCAAATTATGGTGGGTTTTCATGGTCCACAGCATTCGGGTGGTGGCCGGCGCGGCGCTGCTCGCGGTGGTCTGGCATCTCGGCATGCCGCAGGTCTCGGTCGGCATGTGGCTGTTGCTGTCGGCGGGCCGGATGCTCGTATGGCGGCTGCCGCTGGTGCCGAACAAAGACCTTCTTTTCGCCAATTTTGCGATCCTGTTCATCGGGCAAGATCAGGCTCTGTCGAATTTGATCGCCTTGACGGCCGCGTTGACGCTGCTCGTCCATGTGATCCTGATCGGTGGGTTCAGCCTGTATTCGCTGCTTAGGAACCGCATATGATCGTCCGTTCGGCCCTGGGCCTGCTGCTCGCGCTGGCCCTCGCCGCCCCGCCATCGGCCGCCGCTGCGCGCGTCGTCGGGTCCGATGCCAGGGCCTGCGAGGCCGGGGATGCGCCCGCGATCGAGGCCACGATCGTCGGCCTGAAGGATCGCAAGGGGCGACTGAAGCTCGAACTCTATCCCGGCAACGAACAGGATTTCCTGCGCGACGATCGTGATCTCGTCAGCGAAGGCAAGTTCTTCCGCCGGGTTTGGGTCGATTCGGTGCCCGACGGCCCGATCAACATCTGCATCATGGCGCCCAAGCCCGGCCGGTACGCGCTGTTCTTCACCCATGATCGCGATGGCAAGAACAAGTTCAACTTCTGGGTCGATGGCGCCGGTCTACCCAGCAACACCAAGCTCGGACGCAGCCGCCCGAAGCTGGCCATGGCAGTGCTCGATGTCGGGGAGGGGGTGCTGCACACCCAGATCCGTGCCCAGTATTTGCGCGGCCTGAGCGGTTTCGGCCCGCTGAACTAGCGGCTTTTCGGGGGGGGCGGGACCATGCGGATCGTTGACGTCAACGAATTCTATTCGCCGACCGGCGGGGGCGTGCGCACCTATGTCGACCGCAAGATGGCGATCATGGCCGATCTGGGTCACGAACTGATCGTCATCGCCCCCGGCCGGGCCAACCGCGAGGAGGAGCGCCCCGGCGGCGGGCGGATCATCTATGTCAAGGCGCCGCCGCTGCCGTTCGATCGCAACTACGGGCTGTTCTGGGCTGCCGACCCGGTCACCGAGCTGCTCGATTCGATCCGGCCCGATATCGTCGAGGCCTCGTCGCCATGGCGTCCGGCGTGGATCGTCGGCCAGTGGAAGGGCGATGCCGTCAAGATCTTCTTCATGCACAACGACAATGTCGGGGCGTATCCGTTGCGCTGGTTCGAATCGATCGCCAGCCAGGATCGCATCGAGCGCGCGTTTGCCTGGTACAGCCGCTATATGAGCCGGTTTCTCGATCATTATGATGCGGTGGTGACCAACGGGCCCGCGCTGCAGAAGCGGCTGGTCCGGCGCGGCGTCCGGATCGACGAATCGATGCCGCTCGGCATCGAAACGGGGCATTTCTCGCCAGGCCTGCGCGACGAAAAACTCCGCGCGGCCTTGCTCGCGCAGTGCGGCCTGCCGCCGACCGGGCATCTGCTGCTCGGGCTCGGCCGGCACCATCCCGAAAAGCGCTGGCGACTGGTGATCGACGCCGCCGAGCGGGCGGGCGCCGATCTGCCGGTCGGGCTGATCCTGCTCGGTGCCGGAATCGAAAGCCGCCAGATCGAAAAGCGGATCGCCGGCTCGCCGCATATCCGGATGTTCCAGCCTGTCTATGATCGCGAACGGCTCGCCCGGATCGTCGCGAGTTGCGACGCGCTGATCCACGGATCGGAGGGGGAGCCGTTCGGGCTGGTCGCGTCGGAGGCGATGGCGGCTGGTCTGCCGCTCATCGTGCCCGATGCCGGCGGGTGCGCCGAAGTCGCCGATCCGCATGCCGCCGAACTTTACGCCCCCCGTGATGCCCAATCGGCGGCGCTTGCGATCCACCGGCTGTTCGCGCGCGACCAGCGCGTGCTGCGCCGCGCCGCGCTGGTCGCGGCGGGCAAGGTCCGCAGCGACCGCGACCATACGATTGAGCTGATGGCTTATTATCAGGGGCTGGTCGATGCCCGGCGCGGTGAAGGCGCCGCGCTGCGGCGGGCATAGACGGTGACGATCTCGTTGCCGAGCGGCAACGCGACGCGCACCTTGTAGTCGCGCGCGAGCAGCCGCAGCGCCAGCGCGCGCATGTCGAGCCGCTCGCCGCGGAACGGCGGGCGCACGAGCACGATCGCTGGTTTCGCCGCGAAGATGCGCTCGATCTCGGCCTGCTGGTCGACTCCGATCGCGCCGCGTTCTCGCACGCGGTCGAGATGGCTCGGGAATTGGTATCGGGTCAGCGTGCAGCGATCGGTCGCCGCGTAGAACATGCTGGTGCTCGAGAACACATAAAGGCACCCCGGCCCTTTCCCCACCGCGCGGGTCAACGCGGCGAATTGCGCGGGCGTGCCGCGCCCGCTGAGCTTGGCGATGACGATCGCCTCCGATCCGATCAGCAGCAACGCGAACAGGGGTAGCGCAAAGCGCCGCGCGGCGCGGTGTTCGGCGAAGAACCCGGCCGCGATCGCGCACAGCGGCACGAGCAGCGGCAGCGCATAATGATCGAAATAGGAACCGAACAGGAGCAAGCCGAGCCCGGCGACGCCGCCCCATGCGAACAGCCAGCGGCGCAGGATCAGGGCCGGCCCGGTCGCGCGCGGCAGCCGCCAGGTCAGCACCACCATCGACAGCAGCGGCGAAGTAACCAGGAGGATGATCAGCAGGTTGAGCAACTGATCGATCAGCGGATCGGGCACGCGCTGGCCGATCGAGACGAAATTGGCATAGACGAATGCCGCGCCCGCCCCATGCGCGACATACCAGCCCCAGGCGGCGAGCGTCGGCAGCGCGACGAGCGCGGCGAGCCCGGCCCCGAGCACCAGCGCGCGCACCAGGCTCCGCGACAGCCGCCACTCGCGCCACACCCACCACAGCCCGAAGAAAGCGGCCTCGAACACCACCGAATATTTGATCTGGAGCGCGAGCCCGACGAGCGCGCAGGCAGCGATCCCCTGGCGAAGTCGCCGCGCCGGCTGGTCGGCGTCGTCGGCGCGCGGCGCGAGCAGGCTCGCCGCGCCGACCATCAGCAGATTGTAGAAGATCGGCGTCTGCCCGCCCTCGCCCTCGAGCAGGTTGAGCCACAGCAGATAGGCGCAGGCGGCGGGGAGCGCGCCCGATCCCCAGCCCGCGCGTTCGGCCAGCCGCGCGATCAGCGCCGCGGTTGCCACCACGCTCGCCAGCGCCATCGCCTGATACGCCCAGATGCCGAGCGGCAGGCCGAGCGCGGCGGCGGGCAGGTAGAGCAGGAACAGCCCGATCGGCTTGCGATCCCACACGTCGAGATAGGGCACCGCGCCGTGGACCATCGCGCGCGCGGTGACGAAATAAAATTCTTCGTCGACATGGACGATCGGGTTGCCGAAGGTCAGCGCGCGGAGCAGCAGCGCCAGCAGCAACAGGACCGCCCAGCGCGGCAGGCCCCGAAGCGGGCGGATCAAAGCGTCGAGATCGGGCACGGTGGCGCACCGCCTACCCGTTTCCCGCCCGATAGCAACCGCACCCGCGGGCGATGTCACAAACCCGCCATATCCGCGGCGCAGGAACGTCGCGCACAGCAACAGGAGCCATGCCATGTCCTTCCGTATCGACCGCCGATCCTTCGTGTTGACCGGATCGCTTGGCCTCGGTGCCTTTGCGGTGCCCGGTTTTGCGCAGGTCGCCAATGTATCGATGGCGAAGGGGTTCACCCATTCGGTCGCGAGCGGCGAGCCGAGCGGCACCTCGATGCTGCTGTGGACGCGTTACGTCCCCGACGGCGGTGACAGCGTCCATCTGCGCGCCGAAATCTCCGAAACCCCCGATTTCGCCAAGATCGTCTCGGGCGGCGCGCAGATCAGCGGTCCGTGGCGCGACTGGACCGCCAAGATCACCGTCGGCGGGCTCAAGCCCGGCACGCGCTATCATTTCCGCTTCGTCGCGCCCGATGGCAGCTTCTCGCCCGTCGGCCAGACCAAGACGCTCCCGATCGGCCCGGTGGCGGCGTTCAGAGCGGCGATCTTCTCCTGCTCGAACATGCCGTTCGGCTATTTCAACGCCTATGCGCATGCCGCGCGCCGCCAGGATCTCGATCTTGCCGTCCATCTCGGCGACTATTTCTACGAATATCAGACCGGCGATTACCCCGAGCCCAAGGATGCGGTGGCCGGGCGCCAGCCGCTGCCGGCGACCGAGATCATCCACCTCGCCGATTATCGGCTGCGCTATGCCAGCTACCGCAGCGACCCCGATCTGCAGGCGCTCCACGCCCGCCTGCCGATGATCGTCCAGTGGGACGATCACGAATCGTCGAACGACAGCTGGGAAGGCGGCGCGCAGAACCACCAGGCGGACGAAGGCGATTGGAGCATCCGCCGCGCGGCCTCGATCCAGGCCTATCGCGAATGGATGCCGGTCTCCGACGAGCCGTGGAAGGCCTATGACATCGGGTCGCTCGCCACGCTGTTCCGCACCGAGACGCGCGTGCTGGCGCGCACCAAGCAGCCCGACATCGCCGCCGTGTTCAAGAATTTCGACGTGCAAAAGGCGCTCGCCACCTTCCGCGACGGCGTCTGGATGGATCCGGCGATGACGATGATGGGATCGCAGCAGGAGGATTGGCTCGCGCAGGCGATGCAGGCCTCGGTCAGGAGCGGGCAGAAATGGCAGGTGGTCGGGTTCGGCACGGTGATGGGGCACCAGTCGGTCCCGCCCGAGGCGGCGAGCTGGCTCGCGCCCGATGCCTCGGCGCGGACGCGCGGCTATGTGCTCGCCGGGCTCGCCGCCTCCAAGGCCGGGCTGCCCTCGAACTACGACAGCTGGGGCGGCTATCCGGCGGCGCGCGCGCGCTTCCTCAAATCGGCCCAGGGCATGGGCGCAAATCTCGTCGTCATCTCGGGCGACAGCCACAATGCCTGGGCGAGCGATCTTGCGCAGGACGGCAAGCCGGCGGGGGTCGAATTCGCCGGCCACAGCGTCACCTCGCCGGGCTATGAATCGGCGATCGCCGCCGATCCCAGGGTCGTCGCGGCGGGCCTCGTCAAGGCGAGCGACGAACTCAAATGGTGCGACACCAGCCATCGCGGCTACATGGCGCTGACGATCACCCCGGCCAAGGTGACCAACGACTGGCTGATGGTCGATACGATCAAGGCGCCGTCGGTGGCGGCGAGCATCGGGCATTCGACGACGGTGGCGCGCGGGCGCAACGTCATGGTGTGAACGAACCGCTTGGCCCGTCTGCACGCGGCCGGCGCTAGCCCCGCACTGCCGTCACCAGATAGTCGAGCGTCAGATCGTCGCCGACCACGAACCCCTTGGCCGGCGAAAAGCTGAGGCCGCGCACGTCGGTGACGCGCAGGCCGGTGCGCTCGATGATGTCGGTCAGCTCGGCCGGGGTGAGGAACTTGCTCCAGTCGTGCGTGCCGCGCGGGATCTGGCCGAGCCCTTCGGCGACCGAGATCAGCGCGACGCGCGAGAGCGCGGTGCGGTTGGGCGTCGACAGGATCAGCAGCCCGTCGTCGGCGAGCGCGCCCGCCAGCCCGGCGACGAAAGCGGCGGGATCGGTGACATGCTCGATCACCTCGAGCGACGTGACGAGATCGAAGCGCGCGCCAGCCAGATCCTCGACGCTGCCGGTGCGATAATCGATCGCGAGGCCCGACTGGGTGGCATGGACGCGCGCCGCCGCGACATTTTCCGGGGCGGCGTCGAGCCCGGTCACCCGCGCGCCCAGCCGGGCGAGCGGCTCGCACAGCAGGCCCGCGCCGCAGCCGACATCGAGCGCGCTCTTGCCGGCGAGCGGGGTGAAGCTCTTGCCGTCGAGCAGCCAGTGGGCGTCGACCGCCGCGCGGATGAAGCCCAGCCGCGCCGGCCCCAGCCGGTGGAGCATCGCCGACGATCCCTTCGGGTCCCACCAGTCCGCCGCCATCGCGCCGAAATGCGCGGCTTCGTTCGGGTCGATCGTCGTTGCGGGTGTGCTTGCCATCGTCATACGCCCCACTTATCAGGCAGCCCCTCTCAACCCAAGGGATTAGCGCACCGCCCATGGCCCGTATCGTGATGAAGTTCGGCGGCACGTCGATGGCGGGGATCGAGCGGATCCGCAGCGTCGCCGCGCGCGTCAAGCGAGAGGTGGCGGCGGGCAACGAGGTCGCCGTCGTCGTCTCGGCGATGGCGGGCGAGACCGACCGGCTCGTCAATTTCTGCCGCGAGGCCTCGTCGCTCTACGACGCCCGCGAATATGACGTTGTCGTCGCGAGCGGCGAACAGGTGACGAGCGGGCTGCTGGCGATCGCGCTCCAGGCGATCGGCGTGCCCGCGCGGAGCTGGCTCGGCTGGCAATTGCCGATCCGGACGACGAGCGCGCATGCCTCGGCGCGGATCGACGCGATCGATCCCGATGCACTGGTGGCGGCGATGGCGGCGGGCGAGGTGGCGGTAATTCCGGGTTTTCAGGGCCTTGCCGATGACGGGCGCGTCTCGACGCTGGGGCGCGGCGGTTCGGACACCTCGGCGGTCGCGGTCGCGGCGGCGATCAAGGCCGATCGCTGCGACATCTATACCGATGTCGACGGCGTCTATACGACCGATCCGCGGATCGTCCCGCGCGCGCGCAAGCTGAGCCGGGTGACCTATGAGGAAATGCTCGAACTCGCGAGCGTCGGGGCGAAGGTGTTGCAGACGCGCTCGGTGGGCCTGGCGATGAAGGAAGCCGTGCGCATCCAGGTGCTGTCGAGCTTCGACGACCCCAACGACTCGGCGACCGCCGACACCCTGCCCGGCACGATGATCGTCGGTGATGACGAAATAGGAGACGATATGGAACGCCAGCTGATCACCGGCATCGCGCACGACAAGAACGAGGCCAAGATCACGCTGATCGAGGTGCCCGACAAGCCGGGGGCCGTCGCGCGGATCTTCGGCCCGCTCGCCGACATCAACATCAACGTCGACATGATCATCCAGAACATCGCGCACAATGGCGGATCGACCGACGTCACCTTCACCGTGCCCCAGGCCGAACTCGCGCGCGCGCTCGATGCCCTTGCCAGGGCGCAGGCGGAGATCGGCTATTCGAGCCTGGTGCACGATATAAAGGTCGCCAAGATTTCGGTGGTCGGCGTCGGCATGCGCAGCCATGCCGGCGTCGCCTCGGCGATGTTCAAGGCGCTCGCCGATCGCCAGATCAACATCCAGGCGATTTCGACCAGCGAGATCAAGGTGAGCGTGCTGATCGAGGAGGATTATACCGAACTCGCGGTGCGGGTGCTGCACACGGCATATGGGCTCGATGCGGAGGCGGCGGCTTGACCGTCGGCGCGGATCGCCTTGCCCGCCGCATGGCGCGCGGCTGCGATTTCCTCGGCAGCGAGACCGCGATCATCTGCGGGGCGATGTCGTGGGTCAGCGAACGGCATCTGGTGTCTGCCATCTCGAACGCGGGTGGTTTCGGGCTGATCGCGTGCGGCGCGATGTCGCCTGAACTGCTCGATGCCGAGATCGCCGCGACCAGGGCGCTCACGGGCAAGCCGTTCGGCGTGAACCTGATCACCATGCACCCGCAATTGAGCGATCTGGTCGCGGTCTGCGCGAGGCACGGCGTTACCCATGTCGTGCTCGCGGGCGGGTTGCCGCCGGCCGGCGCGCTCGAGGCGATCAAGGCATCGGGGGCCAAGGTGATCTGCTTCGCCCCCGCGCTCAGCCTCGCCAGGAAACTGATTCGCTCGGGCGTCGACGCGCTGGTGGTCGAGGGGATGGAGGCAGGCGGTCATATCGGCCCGGTCTCGACCAGCGTTCTCGCACAGGAGATTTTGCCCGAGGTCGCCGAGCAGGTGCCGGTGTTCGTCGCCGGCGGGATCGGGCGCGGCGAGGCGATCGCCGGCTATCTCGACATGGGCGCCGCCGGCGTCCAGCTCGGCACCCGCTTTGCCTGCGCGACCGAGAGCATCGCGCACCCCAATTTCAAGAAGGCGTTCTTCCGCGCCTCGGCGCGCGATGCGATCGCCAGCATCCAGATCGATCCGCGCTTGCCGGTGATTCCGGTCCGCGCGCTGAAGAATGCCGGCGCCGACCTGTTCACCGCCAAGCAGCGCGAAGTCGCCGCCCTGCTCGACGCCGGATCGGTCGCGATGGCCGAGGCGCAGCTCCAGATCGAGCATTACTGGGCGGGCGCCTTGCGCCGCGCGGTGATCGACGGCGATGTCGAGCATGGCTCGCTGATGGCGGGGCAGTCGGTCGGGATGGTGACGAGGGAAGAGCCGGTCGCCGAGATCATCGCTCAGTTGATGGCCGAGGCAGCGCAGGCGCTCGAGAGGCGGGCGGCCTGATCGGGCCTTGGAGCGGCGCATCGCTGGTGACGGCATGGGGCGTCGATGCTAGGGGTGGAAGATGGACGCGATCGCCCTTGATCCCGGCGGCTATGTCTCGATCAACAATCGCCGTCGCGCGCTTGCCTTTGCCGGCGTGGCGGCGGTTTATCTCGCGATCATTCTGATCTTCATCGGCATCCGCGAGCGCGCGCCGCAACGCCTCGTCCGCGAGGCGCCGATGACGATCACGCTGTTGCCGCTCGATCCGCCCGAGAAGCCCGCACCGGCCAGGGATCTGGCGATCGAAAAGCCGCGCCCGCAACGCCCGGCGCCGCCTGCGCCACCGGTCGCCAAGGCCTTGCCGAGGCCGGCGCCACCGCCCCCGGCTCCGCAACGCGCGATGCCGGCCGTCCCGCCGCCGCTCCCGGCGCCACCCCCGCCGGCCGCCGCCGCGGGGCCGATCCGCGCGGGGGAGGGCGATGCCGTGTATGATCTCGATTCGGGGGCAGGGGGCGGCCAGCCCGGCTCGGTGCCCCCGCGCTGGCTCCGCAAGGTGACCAACGACGAATTCTTCCCGCTGGTCGACGAAGACCTGCTCCAGGCTTCGCTCGAGGTCGATTACCGAATGGAATGCACGATCTCGCTCGATACCCGGGTGAAATGCCGGGTGCTGCGCGAGGTGCCCTTTTATCCCGGGCTGCGGCGCGCGGTGCTGGCGGCGGTGCCGATGCTGCGGATGGCCCCGGGCAAGCGTGACGGGCGCCCGATCGATCAGCAGAAGGTCGAGTTTCTGTGGCGGATCACGGTCGATCGCGGCGACATACGGCTGCGCTGACGACCGGATCGGCAAACCAGCCTTGGCGCGAGCGTCTGCAATCTGTTAGCCCGGACGCATGCAAGTTTCCGCCGCCGCTTCCGCCCGCGAAATCCTCGTGCGTCTGCACGACGTGATGGCGGCGCGGACATCGGCGCAGGCCAAACTCAACAGCGTCGTCCAGATCATCGGCGAATCGCTCAACAGCGAGGTTTGCTCGGTTTATCTGCTGCGCGAAGGCGTGCTCGAACTGTTCGCGACGCGCGGGCTCGATCAGGCGGCGGTTCACGTGACCAAGCTGGCGCTCGGCGAGGGGCTCGTCGGCACGATCGCCGAGGATGTCGAGACGCTCAATCTCGACGAAGCCGCCGCCCACCCCGATTTCGCCTATCGGCCCGAGACCGGCGAAGATCGCTTCCACAGCTTTGCCGGCGTGCCGATCATCCGCCGCGAGCGCGCGGTCGGCGTGCTGTGCGTCCAGCATGCCGATCCGCACCGCTATGCCGATGTCGAGATCGAGGCGCTCCAGACGGTCGCGATGGTGCTGTCCGAACTGATCGCCAACGCCGATCTGATCGACGCGACCGGTGCCTCGACCACGCGGCCGCAATCGACCGCGGCGATGCGGATTCCCGGGCTCAAGCTCGTCGAGGGGATGGCGCGCGGGATCGCCGTCTTCCATCAGCCGCGCATCACCATCGAGCACACCGTCGCCGAGGATGTCGAGGCCGAGCGTCACCGCGTCTATGGCGCGTTCGACAAGATGCGCGAACAGATCGAGCGGATGTCGGCGCAGGCCGAATTCGGGGTGGGTGGCGAGCATGAGGAGGTGCTCGAGACCTACAAGATGTTCGCCTATGACGAAGGCTGGTCGCGCCGCATCAACGAGGCGATCGACAGCGGCCTGACTGCCGAAGCAGCGATCGAGCGCGTCCAGCAGCGCACCCGGATGCGGATGCGGCAGATCGACGATCCGCTGCTCGCCGAACGGATGCACGATCTCGAGGATCTGTCGAACCGCCTGCTGCGGATCGTCTCGGGCCAGATGGGGACGGCGGCCCAGATGGGATTGCGCGCCGACACGATCCTGATCGCCCGCAATCTGGGGCCGGCCGAACTGCTCGAATATGATCGCCGTCGGCTCAAGGGCGTGATCCTCGAGGAAGGATCGCTCACCGCGCACGTCACGATCGTCGCGCGGGCGATGGGGGTGCCCGTGCTCGGCCGTGTCAAGGATGTGCGCCGGCTGATCGGCGAGGGCGATTTCCTGTTGCTCGACGTCACCGCCGCGAACGTCTTCGCGCGGCCGACGTCGGCGATCGAGGAAGCCTTTGACGGCAAGCTGTTGCTCAGCCAGAAGCGCCGCGCCTCGTTCGCTGCGCTGCGGGACATGCCGCCGGTCACCCGAGACGGCACGCGGATGACGCTGATGGTCAACGCCGGCTTGCGCGACGACGTCGCCGCGCTCGATCTGACCGGCGCCGACGGCATCGGCCTGTTCCGCACCGAATTCCAGTTCCTCGTCTCGGCGACGCTGCCGCAGCGCGAACGCCAGCAGCGGCTCTACCGCGACGTGCTCGAGGCCGCGGGGGAACGCCCGGTGATCTTCCGCACGGTCGATATCGGCGGCGACAAGGCGCTGCCCTATCTGCGCGACGAAACCAGCGACGAGGAGAATCCGGCGATGGGCTGGCGCGCGCTTCGGCTCGCGCTCGAACGCGACGGCCTGATGAAGGCGCAGGCGCGCGCGCTGATCGAGGCGGCGGCGGGGCGGACGCTGAACGTGATGTTCCCGATGGTCTCCGAGCCCTGGGAGTTCGAGGAGGCGCATGCCCTGTTCGAGGCGCAACGCGCCTGGATCGCGTCGCGCAACCGCAAGCTGCCTACCCAGATCAGGTACGGCGCGATGCTCGAAGTGCCCGCGCTTGCGGAAATGCTCGATATCTTGCTGCCGAAGCTCGATTTCCTGTCGATCGGCACCAATGACCTGACGCAGTTCCTGTTCGCGGCCGATCGCGCCAATCCCAAGCTGGCCGAACGCTATGACTGGCTCAGCCCGTCGATCCTGCGATTCATCGCGCGTGTCGTCGGCCCGACCCGCGCCGCCGGGGTCGATCTCGCGGTCTGCGGCGAGATGGGCGGCCGCCCGCTCGAGGCGATGGCGCTGATCGGGCTCGGGATCGAGCGGCTGTCGATCACGCCGGCGGCGGTCGGCCCGGTCAAGGCGATGATCCACTCGCTCGATCGCGCCAGGCTGATCGCGGCGATGACCGATTGGCTCACCACCCCCCCCAGGGACATGCGCGCGACGCTTGCCAGCTGGGCCGCAGACCATCATGTCGACCTGGCCTGAATGCGAACCGAATCATCGCCGTTCGCGTTGACGCCAGATCGGGCGATCTGAAAGAACATCGAGAGCTATGCCAGATAATATCATGACCGACGCCGGTGACGAAGCGACGCTGTTCCCCAAGACGGCAGGAGAGCGGCTCCGCGAGGCGCGCGAAGCCCAGGGCCTGTCGCTCGCCGAAGTTGCGGCGCGGACCCGCGTGCCGCTGCGGCATCTCGAGGCGATCGAGAAATCGGACTATTCGGGGCTGCCCTCGCCGACTTATTCGGTCGGCTTCGCCAAGGCCTATGCCCGGGCCGTCGGCGTCGACGAGGTCGTCGTCGGGCGCGAGGTGCGCGGACACGCCGATGCGACCCACCGCGCGCCCGACTATCAGCCCTATGAGATGAAGGACCCCAAGCGGCTGCCGCCGCAGGGCCTCGCGGTGGCCGCCGGGGCGGTGACGCTGATCGTGCTGCTGGCGATCGGACTATGGTATGGAACGACGCTCTTCCGGGGCGACGGCAGCGAGCCGGTCGCCGTCGCGGCGCCCGCCGAGCTGGCGCCGCCGCCCGTCACCACCCCGCCGCCACCGCCGGTGCCGGTGGGCGGGCAGGTCACGCTCACCGCTGGCGATACGGTCTGGCTGCGGGTCTATGACAGAAGCGGCAAGACGCTCTTCCAGGACGAGATGAAGCCCGGCGAGCGTTATGACGTGCCCGCCGACGCCGATCATCCGATGATCAATGTCGGCCGGCCGGACCAGATTCAGGTGACCGTCAACGGATCGACGGTACCGCCGCTCGGCGACGGCAAGCGCGCGATCAAGGATGTCGAGGTGAGTGCCGCCGCGCTGCTCGCACGCGGCTCGACCGCTGCCGCGCCGACGCCGGCGGCGCCCTCGGCTGCGACGCCACCGTCGGCGGCGCCGTCGCCCGTCGCCAGACGCCCGGCGGCTGTCCGGCGCGCGCCGACGCCGACGCCGACCCGGACCCGATCGACCGATGCCGAAGACACCGCGCGTGCCAATGCGGCGGCGGTCGAGGCGATGATCAAGCCGCCCGCCAGGCCGCCGGTGGTGACCCCGGCGACCGCCACCCCGCCCGCGCCGCAGTAATCTTCGCGCGCTCGCTCCGGCGGGGACTGGCAAATTCGGCTGCCAGTCCGCTATATTGGATATATTGGGTGCCCCGGGGGAGTATGATGCGTACACACAAGATGGTGATGCTCTTGCTGGCTGGGCTGACACTGGGATCGGGCAGCGCCTGGGCGCAGAGCGCGATCGACGGTCGGGTCGACCGGCTCGAGCGCGAAATGCGCGCCGTGCAGCGCAAGGTTTTTCCCGGCGGCAACAGCCAATATTTCCCCCCCGACATCACCGCGCCGCAGGGTCCGGCCAACCCGCTGCCCGGCACCCCGGCGAGCAGCCCGGTGACCGATCTCAATGCCCGGGTGAACGCGCTCGAATCGCAATTTTCCTCGATGACCGGGCAGATCGAACAGGCGCAGCACAAGCTGCAGCTGATCGAGGACGCGTTCAACGCCTATAAGCGCACCACCGAGGCGCGGCTGAAGGTTCTCGAAGACGCCGCCTCGTCGACCGCGACCGCCGCGCCGCTGACCGTGCCGAACGCGACCGCCCCGACGGCGGGCACCGGCACCGGGCCGGCCGCCAAACCCAAACCCAAGCCGGGCAGCGCCGTGCCCGCCGATCCGGCCAAGCCCGGCGCCGTCGCGCCGGCGCGAGCCCAATTGGTCGCCGCGGTCGAAAAGCCCAGGACCGATGACCCGGCCGACGATGATTATGTCTATGGCTACCGGCTCTGGGCGGCGAAACTCTATCCGGAGGCCGAAGCGCAACTCAAATCGGTGGTCGCCAAATATCCCAATCATCGCCGCGCCAGCTGGGCGCAGAACCTGCTCGGCCGCACCTATCTCGACGATGGCAAGCCCTCGCTCGCCTCGCTCGCCTTTTATGACAACTACAAGAAGTTCCACGATGGCGAGCGCGCGCCCGAAAGCCTTTATTATCTCGCCGTCGCGCTGAAGAAGCTCGGCAAGCCGTCGGCCGATATCTGCAAGGTCTATGACGAGCTGACCGAGGTTTATGGCGACCGCATCACCGCGTCGATGAAGGCCGATGTCGCCCGCGGGCGTAGCGAAGAGAAGTGCAAGGGCGCCTGATCGCGAGATGGCCGGCGCGCCCGATCCGACGCCCGACGCGCGGTTCCGGGTCGATCTCGAAACGCTGACAGGGCCGCTCGGCGATCGCCGGCTGGCGCTGGCGGTATCGGGCGGCCCCGACAGCATGGCGATGCTGGCGCTCGCGGCGGCGGCTTTTCCGGGGCAGCTGGCGGTGGCGACAGTCGATCACGGCCTGCGCCCCGGCAGTGCCGCCGAAGCGGCAATGGTCGCGGCCTGGTGCACCGATCACGGGATTGCCCATGCCACGCTGGCCATCGGGTCCGCCCGGGGACCAAGCGACAATCTCCACGATTGGGCGCGACGCCAGCGTTACCGGCTGTTGGCCCGCTGGGCGATCGACGTCGGCGCGCCGTTTCTGGCGACGGCGCATCATGCCGACGATCAGGCGGAAACCTTCCTGATGCGCGCGGCGCGCGGTTCGGGGGTGGCGGGGCTCGCCGGCATCCGGCCGCGGCGATCGCTCGATCTGGTCGACCGCCGCCGATCGGACCACGATCCCTCGGCGAACCCGGCCATGCTCGCGCTGATCCGCCCGCTGCTCGGCTGGCGCTCGGCCGAATTGCGTGCGATCGCGCGCGCATGCGGCGTCCCGTTCGTAGACGATCCGAGCAACGCCGATGCGCGGTTCGATAGGACGCAGTTTCGCGCGCTGCTGCAGGCCTCTCCGCTGCTCGATGCCGCGCCGCTCGCCCGCGCGGCGGCGCATCTGGCCGAGGCCGATGCCGCACTGCAGGCGATGGAGGCATGGCTCCTGTCGACGCGCCGGCAACTGCCCGCAGGTGTCGCCGATGCCGACGGTCAGCTGTGGCTCGACATGGCAGACCTGCCGCGCGAAATGCGGCGTCGGCTGACGCGCGCGGCGATTGCCGAGGTGCGCATGGTCCGTGCGATCGAGCGCCCGACCTTTACCGATGCCGTCAATATCGAACCGCTGCTCGACTCGCTCGAGGCCGGCAAAGCCGCGACCCAGGGCGGCATTCTCGTCAAGCCGGTGGGGCGGGTCTGGCGCTTTGCCGAAGCCCCGCCGCGCCGATCGCACTGATGGACTTAATCCCGTAACTTGTTCCATTGCCATTAACCTGCGGATGCCTATCTTGAGGATCGGAAAGGTACCAAGCGACCATGAACGACAACGACAAGCAGCCCGAGGGCAACGGCAATCCCTGGATGAAGAGCCTGATGATCTGGGTGGGTATCCTGGTCGCGCTGGCGCTTTTCGTCACGATGTTCGAAAGCGGTACCCAGACCGTCGCGGCGAGCAACGGGCTCAGCTATTCGGCGTTCCTCGGCAAGGTCAAGGAAGGCACGGTCCGCGAGGTGAATGTCGCAGGTGACGTCGTCACCGGCACGCTCACCAATGGAGACAAATTCCGCACCTATGCGCCTGCCGATCCGCAGCTGACCGATCGCCTGCTCGAAAAGGGCGTCGTGATCAATGCCCGGCCCGAGGAAGGTCCGTCGATCTGGATGGTGCTGCTCTATCAGTCGCTGCCGTTCCTGCTGTTCCTCGGCATCGCGTTCTTCGTGCTGCGTCAGATGCAGAAGAATTCGGGCTCGGGCGCGATGGGCTTCGGCAAATCGCGCGCGCGGATGCTGACGCAGAAGGAAGGCCGCGTGACCTTTGACGACGTCGCCGGCATCGACGAGGCCCGCGAGGAGCTCCAGGAGATCGTCGAGTTTCTGAAGGACCCGACCAAGTTCGCACGACTGGGCGGCAAGATCCCCAAGGGCGCGCTGCTGATGGGCTCGCCCGGCACCGGCAAGACGCTGCTCGCCCGCGCGATCGCGGGCGAAGCGGGCGTGCCCTTCTTCACCATTTCGGGTTCCGATTTCGTCGAGATGTTCGTCGGCGTCGGCGCGAGCCGCGTGCGCGACATGTTCGAACAGGCCAAGAAGAGCGCACCGTGCATCGTCTTCATCGATGAAATCGACGCTGTCGGCCGGCACCGCGGCGCCGGTCTCGGCAATGGCAATGACGAGCGCGAACAGACGCTCAACCAGCTGCTCGTCGAGATGGACGGCTTCGAGGCCAATGAGGGCATCATCATCATCGCGGCGACCAACCGTCCCGACGTGCTCGATCCCGCGCTGCTGCGCCCCGGCCGCTTCGATCGCCAGGTCGTCGTGCCGCGGCCCGATATCGAGGGCCGGATCAAGATTCTCCAGGTCCATATGAAGAAGGTGCCGCTCGCCCCCGACGTCGAGGCGCGGACGATCGCCCGCGGCACGCCGGGCTTCTCGGGCGCCGATCTCGCCAATCTCGTCAACGAAGCCGCCTTGATGGCCGCGCGCAAGGGCAAGCGCCTCGTCGCGATGGCCGAGTTCGAGGAAGCCAAGGACAAGGTGATGATGGGCGCCGAGCGCCGCTCGATGGTGATGACCGACGACGAGAAGCGGATGACCGCCTATCACGAGGCCGGCCATGCGATCGTCGCGCTCCACGAGCCCGCGTCGGACCCGATCCATAAGGCGACGATCATCCCGCGCGGGCGCGCGCTGGGCATGGTGATGCGCCTGCCCGAGCGCGATTCGTACAGCTATCACCGTGACAAGATGTACGCGAACCTCGCGGTATCGATGGGCGGGCGCGTCGCCGAGGAAGTGATCTTCGGCTATGACAAGGTGTCATCGGGCGCGTCGTCGGACATCAGCTATGCCTCGGGCCTCGCCCGCGACATGGTCACCCGGTGGGGCATGTCCGATGCGGTCGGCCCGCTCGAATATGCCGAGCCCGAGGGCGAGACCTATCTCGGCTATTCGTCGGCGCGGCCGGTCCGCATGTCGAACCAGACCGCGCAGCTGATCGATACCGAGATCAAGCGGATCGTCGATGGCGGCCATGAGCGCGCGAAGCAGGTGCTCACCGATCATATCGATCAGCTGCATCTGCTGGCGGGCGCCCTGCTCGAATATGAGACGCTGTCGGGCGAGGAGATCAAGCGACTGATCGCCGGCGAGGAAATCGGCCGCATCGAAGACGGGCCGAAGTCCGTGTCGGTGCCGACCGGCGGCACCTCGATCCCGAAGACGCGGCGTCCCAAGGGACCGTTCGGCACGCCTGCGCCGCAAGGCGCCTGAGCGCCCCGGTGGGAGGCGCGATTGGCGCTTCCCACCCCTGGCTCGGCTTGATATGGCGCGCGCCGTGTCAAGGGAGACGTGAGCATGCGTAAGGTGGCGATCGGGTTGGCAATGCTGGCGGCTGCGTTGCCGATGACCGCGCAGGCGATGACGGTCGCCGAATTTCTCGGCAAGGTCGATGCGCTCAAGGCCAAGGGGTTTCTCGCGGTTGGATCGCCCGACATCGCCGCGCTCCGCACGGAAGTCACCGGCGCGTCGAATGCCTATCGCGCCGGGCTCGAGGCGCAGATCGCCGCCGGGCGCAAGCCGTCGAGCTGCCCGCCGCCCAAAGGCACCGCCAAGGTGACGAGCGACGAGCTCATCGCCGAATTTCGCACCATTCCCGAAGTTGCGCGCCCGAAGACCAGCGTCAATGCAGCCTTCGTGGCGTTCATGACGCGGCGTTATCCCTGCAAGGCATAGCCATCGCCGTTGGCGGCCAGCCGGCGGGGGTGATCAGGCGATCAGCCCAAGGATCACGAAGAAGAAGATGATCCCGGCGAACATCGCGAAGAACAGCAAAGCCACCGTGCGCCAGAGTGCGCCGAACCGGCCAATGCCGTAAGCGCCGCGCAATTGCTTGTACATGTGCAGCGGTGGGCCGAAGGTCAGGATCGTCGCGATCATCCCACCCGGCAATCCAATCACTTTGCCGAAGCTCAGCAGCACCGCGCCCATCGTCATCGCCGACAGGGAATAGATCGCGAAGATGGCATGATCATAGGGGCCGACGTCGCGGCGAAAGGCAAATAACAGCCAGATGAATGGCAGCGATATCGGAATGAGGGCCCAGCTATATTTATAGGCGCTCGATTGCATCTTGTAGAGGTAGAGCTTGGGTTCCTCGAGCATGTGCTTCAGCCGATAGTCGAGCCAGCCCCAGCCGGTCTTGACCTCGCTCTTTTTGATATCGATGATTTTGCCGGTGGTCAGATCGTGTGCGGCTTGCAGTTGATCGATGTCCTCGTCGACGGACTCGATCCTGGCGTCGATCTTGTCGGTATCGGCGCCCTTCGCGCGCAGCGCATCGCGCTCGGCAACCAGTTTGATGCGATTGGCCTTCTGCTGCTCGATTTCCTTGACCACTTCGGGCGGTGTCAATTTGGCGCCGTTGCGATTGACCGCCAAATCGTTGCCGCCGATCGGGCCGCCGATCGTCGAGAAAGTGGCGACCATCAGGAACACCGAGAACAGGAACAGCGCGAGCGGCGACACGAATCGCGCGCGCTCCCCGGCGATGTAGCGGCGCGTGAGCTGGCCGGGCCGCGTGAACAGCATCGGCAGCGTCGACCAGATCTTGCCTTCGAAATGCCAGACGCCGTGGAGCAGATCATGGCCGATCGACGCAAGCGTGCTGTGCACGTGCGCCGACTGGCCGCAGTGATGACAAAAATCGCCGGCGAGCGCGGTTCCGCAATTGAGGCAAAGCCCATGGCCGTGCGCACCCGTCACGGCCTCGCCGGCGCGCGGCTCGAATGCGCGACCGATCAGGCCCCCGGTGGCGAGATCACCCGCCGCTTCCATTCCCCCCGACATGCCGGCAGGCTATCAAACTCTGGGCCAGCGCGCGACAAAATCTTGGGTGCTGCGGTGGTTGGCGTCGCGGCCGCGCCCTGCTAGCGATTCGGCATGACCGACGCTCATCGCCTGATCGCCGACATGGCGACCCGCGCGCGCACCGCGACGCGCCAGCTCGCCGGGCTGCCCGCCGCCGCGAAGGCGCGCGCGCTGCACCTTGCAGCAGACGGGTTGCGCGGGGCAAGCGACGCCATCGTCGCCGCCAATGCGCAGGATATGGCGGGTGCCGAACGCGCGGGCTTGTCCCCGGCGATGCTCGATCGGTTGCGGCTCGATCCGGCCCGGGTCGAGGCGATGGCAGCGGGCGTCGCCAGCGTCGCCGATCTGCCCGATTCGGTGGGCCAGGTGATCGACCGGCATATCGCGCCGAGCGGCATCGCGCTCAGCCGCGTGCGGGTCCCGATCGGCGTCATCGGCATCATCTACGAAAGCCGCCCTAATGTGACCGCCGACGCGGCCGCCTTGTGCGTTCGATCGGGCAATGCGGTGATCCTGCGCGGCGGATCGGAGGCGACGCAAAGCAACCACGCGATCCACGCCGCCTTCGCTGCGGGGCTGGCGGCGGCGGGGCTCGACGCGCACGCGGTGCAGCTGGTGCCGGTGACCGACCGGGCCGTCGTCGGCGCGATGCTCACCGCCTCGGGCGCGATCGACATGATCGTCCCGCGCGGCGGCAAGAGCCTCGTCGCGCGGGTTCAGGCAGAGGCGCGGGTGCCGGTGCTCGCGCATCTCGACGGGATCAATCACGTCTATGTCGATGGCTCGGCCGATCCGGCGATGGCCGAGGCGATCGTCGTCAACGCCAAGATGCGCCGCACCGGGGTGTGCGGCTCGATGGAGACATTGCTGATCGATCGCGCCTTTCCCGACGCCGCGACGCTCGTCGGCGCGCTCGCGGCGGGCGGGTGCGAGGTGCGCGGCGACGTCGATCTGCGCCGACTGGTCCCGTCGGTGCGCGCCGCCAGCAGCGCGGACTGGGACACCGAATATCTCGACGCGATCGCCTCGGCGAGGCTCGTCGACGGCGTCGATGGCGCGATCGCGCATATCGCCGCGCATGGCTCGCATCACACCGACGCGATCGTCGCCGAAGATCCGGCCGTCGCCGAACGCTTTCTCGCCGAGGTCGATAGCGCGATCGTGCTGTGGAACGCCTCGACCCAGTTCGCCGACGGCGGCGAGTTCGGCCTCGGCGCCGAGATCGGCATCGCCACCGGCCGCCTCCACGCGCGCGGCCCGGTCGCGCTCGAGGGGCTGACGACGTATAAATGGGTCGGGCGCGGCACCGGGCAGGTGCGCGATTGACCCGGAGCCGCAGCGACGACGGGCCGACTGAAGTCGAAGGAGCCTTGTGACCCGAATCGGCATTCTCGGCGGCTCGTTCAATCCGGCGCACAAGGGGCATCGCTCGATCAGCATGGCCGCCTTTGCCGCGCTCGATCTCGACGAAATCTGGTGGCTGGTATCGCCCGGCAACCCGCTCAAGGAAAAGGCCGGCGACATGGCGCCCTTCGCCGCGCGCTATGCGTCGGCGGTGAAGATGGCGCGCCATGCCCCGATCAAGGTCAGCGCGATCGAGCAGCGGCTCGGCACGCGCTACACCGTCGATACGATCGACAAGCTCATCCGAATGTACCCCAAATTTGACTTCATCTGGCTGATGGGCGGAGACAATCTCGCCCAGTTCCACCAGTGGCGCGGGTGGCGGAAAATCGCGCGGCAGGTTGCGATTGCAGTTATCGCCCGTCCGGGCTATGACCATGCTGCCCGCGCGGCCCCCGCGATGGGCTGGTTGCGGCGGTTCGTCCACCCCGCATATCAGGCAACGAGTTGGACGAGGTGGAGATTGCCAGCCCTCGTGCTGTTGCGCTTTCGCCCCGATGAGACCTCGGCGACCCGGCTGCGCAAGGCCGATCCCGCCTGGCATTTCCGTTATCTCGACCAATCCCCTGTGACGCGCGGCGCCGATGCCGACGCGCCCTCACCCTAGGAGTTCCCTTGGCTTCATCCCCGCAAACCTATCGATCGTCCGACACGGATCGTGTCGAGGCGCTGCATCAACTCGTTCTCGCGTCGCTCGACGACGATCAGGCGGTCGAGACGGTCTCGATCCCGCTCGCCGGCAAGAGCAGCATCGCCGATCACATGGTGATCGCGAGCGGCCGATCGACGCGCCAGGTCGCGTCGATGGCCTCCAAGCTCAGCGAGAAGATCAAGGTCGAGCTCGGCCGGTCGGTGCGGATCGAGGGGCTTCCGACGGCGGACTGGGTGCTGATCGATGCCGGCGACGTCATCGTCCATCTGTTTCGCCCGGAGGTCCGCAGCTTCTACAATCTCGAGCGGATGTGGGCGTTCGGCGACGCGCCGACGGTCGTTCCGGACGCTGCCCAGGCCTGACCGGGGCGTTGCTGCTGCATATCGTCGCGCGCGGGCGGATCGGGCGCGGTCCCGAAGCCGATCTGGTCGATCGTTACGTCAAGCGGCTCGCCTGGCCGGTCAAGATCACCGAATTGCCCGACGTCGGCGGTCGTGTCCCGCCGATCGAGCCGCAGGGACGGCGCATCCTGCTCGACGAGAGCGGCGAGATGATGGGCTCGAAGGCCTTTGCCGATCGGCTCGGTCGGTGGCGTGACGAGGGGGTGCGCGAGGCCCGCTTCATGATCGGGGCGGCGGACGGTTTCGACGATGCCGCGCGCGCCGGGGCCGATCTGCTGCTCTCGTTCGGCCGCGCCACCTGGCCGCATCTGCTCGCGCGCGCGATGCTCGCCGAGCAATTGTGGCGCGCGACCAGCATTCTTGCCAATCACCCCTATCACCGCGAAGGATAGCGGCGATGACGCGGTGGACCCGATCAGGCGCGGCGGTGGCGGGCGCGCTCGCGCTGGCCACCAGTGCGCCGGCAACCCGGACGCCGCCGGGCGGCCTGGCCGCCGACCGGACGCGGCTGAGCGAGGCGAAGGCCCAGTCGGCCGCGGCGCAGGCCCGCGCCGACGCGCTCGAACGCGCCGCCGCGACCGAACGCGACGAGGCCCGCAAGGCGCGGGCGCAGGAAGCCGCCGTCGCCGCGCGCATCCAGCGCGCCGAAGCCGATATCGGCGCAGCGCAGGCGCGGATCACGATCATCCGCCGGCTGCTCGAGGGGCAGCGCGCCGCGCTCGCCGAACGCCAGGGCCCGATCACCCGGCTGATCGCCGCGCTCCAGTCGCTCGCCCGACGGCCGGTGATCATCAGCCTCGTCCAGCCGGGATCGGTCACCGATCTCGTCCATGTCCGCGCGGTGCTCGGCACCGTATTGCCGGTGGTGCGCGCGCGTACCGCCGATGTCCGCGCCGCGCTGCAACGCACCCGGCGGTTGCAGAACGATGCTGCCGTGGCGGTCGATGCGCTGCGCGAGAGCCGGGGGCGGCTCGAGGCCGAACGTCTGGCGCTCACCCGGCTCGAGGCCGAGCATCGACTGAAATCGCGCGCGCTGGGGCGTGATGCGCTGTTCGAATCGGACCGGGCGATCGCGCTTGGCGAACGCGCGCGCGACATCGTCGATCTGATGGACCAGCTCGGCGATCAGGCGACGGTCCGCGCCGATCTCGAATCGCTGCCCGGCCCGCTGCCGCGCCCGCCGCGCCCGGGCGAGGCATCGTCGCCCGTCGATCTGCGCGGTTGGTCGCCCGCCGCGCCGCCCTATCGCTTGCCGGTGGCGGGCCGGGTGGTGACCGGGCTCGGCGAGATCGCCGATTCGGGGGTGCGCTCGCGCGGGCTCACGATCGAGGCGGCGGCCGGTGCGCAGATCGTCGCCCCGGCGGCGGGTCGGATCGTCTTCGCCCGGCCGTTTCGCGCGTACGGCAAAGTGGTAATCATCGACCATGGCGGCGGCTGGACCTCGCTGATCGCCAATCTCGGCGAGATTTCGGTCACGGTCGGGACGCCGGTGGCGCAAGGGACCCCGATCGGCCGCGCGCCGGCGGGCGAATCGCCGCGCGTCACCGTCGAGCTGCGCCGCCGCGATCGGCCGATCGACATGACCCGGTTGCTCGGATGAGAGTCGGCCAGCCGGCATTCATCTTCGGGATGCTTTGATCGCGCGGGGTTTGCCGTTACACAGGAATCGATACCCTTGTCAGAAAGTACCGCGTTCATGTCCCGTGCACTGCTCCAGGCCACCGCGATCGTCACCACGCTCGCGCTCATCCCCGTCGCGACGGGGGCGATGGCGCAGGTCGATACGAGCACCTACCGCGATCTCGACGAATTCATGGACGTCTATAATCTCGTCAAGGCCAACTATGTCGATCCGGTCGACAACAAGGTGCTCGTCAAGGGCGCGATCCAGGGGATGCTCGCCGCGCTCGATCCGCACAGCTCTTTCGCCGACGGCGTCGATTACGATAATCTGCGGATCCAGACCGAGGGCAGCTACGGCGGGCTGGGCCTGTCGGTGACGATGGAGGACGGCGCGGTCAAGGTGATCGCCCCGCAGGAGGACACGCCCGCGTTTCGCGCCGGGGTGAAGGCCGGGGACTATATCACCCGGCTCAACGGCAAATTGCTCTACGGCCTGACGCTCGATGAAGCGATCACCGAGATGCGCGGCAAGCCGGGCACCCGGATTTCGCTGACGCTGGTCCGGCGCGGCCGGGAAAAACCGATCGAAGTCTCGCTGGTGCGCGAAGTGATCGTCCAGAAGCCCGTCAAATGGGACGTGAAGGGCGATATCGGCATCATCAACATCAACAGCTTTTCCGAACGGACCGGCGATTATACCCGCGACGCGATCGTGCAGATTCGCAAGAAGCTCGGCCATGATCCGCTCGGCTACATCGTCGATCTGCGCGACAATGGCGGCGGACTCCTCAACGAGGCGATCGAGGTTTCGGACACCTTCCTCGATCATGGCGAGATCGTCTCGCAACGCGGGCGCGAGAAGTCCGATATCCAGCGTTATTATGCGCGGCCGGGCGACTTTGCGAAGGGCCTGCCGATCGTCGTGCTGATCAACTCGGGAACGGCATCGGCGTCGGAAATCGTCGCCGGCGCGCTTCAGGATCATCATCGCGCGCTGGTGCTCGGCGAGCGCAGCTTCGGCAAGGGTTCGGTCCAGTCGCTGCTCAAGCTGGGCCCCAAGACCGAGGTCAGGCTGACGACGGCCCGCTATTACACCCCGTCCGACCGGTCGGTGCAGGAAGGCGGCATCGATCCCGATGTGCCGGTGCCGCAGCTCAGCGATCCTGATTACAAGACCCGGCCGGTGTTCCGCGAAGACGATCTGCGCCGCCATCTGATCAACGAGGCCAAGGTCGACAATTCGGTGCTCGAGGAAGATTCGAAGACCGATCCGCGCCTTTCGGCGACGCCCGATGAGCTCAAGAAGCGCAATATCGACGATTTCCAGCTTTATTACGCGCTGCAGACGATCGCCCGGCTCGGCGGGCCGACCCAGGTCGCGACGATCGCACGGCTGGGGACGCCCGTTGCGGTGCCGCCCGATCCCGATGCGCCGCCGCCGCCAAAGCCCAACTGAGCCCGATGCCCGCCACGGCCTTTGATCGCGCGCGGCTGATCGCGCTGCTGCTGCCGCTTGCGCTGATGGCCGGCGCGCTCGGGTCGCAGCTCGTCGGCGGGCTTTATCCTTGCGAAATGTGCCACTGGCAGCGCTGGCCGCATTATGCCGCGATCGCGCTGGCGGCGCTGGCCTTTGTCGTCCCCGGGGCCGATGCCCGGCGCGTGCTGGTCGCGCTGGCAGCGCTGGCGATCCTGACGAGCGGCGCGATCGGCGTCTTCCATGCGGGGGTCGAATATCATTGGTGGCAGGGCATCACGGCCTGCACGTCGACGATCGGCGCGGGCGCCGGCGGCGGCACGACCGAAGACATCCTCGCGCGCGTCATGGCGGCGCCGATCGTCCGCTGCGATGCGCCGCAATGGACGTTGGGCGGCATTTCGCTCGCCGGCTTCAATGCGCTATTCTCGATTGCCGGCGGCACTGCCATATTGGGACTGATGATGCGGAGCAAAGCGAAGTGACGGGTTGGAAACCAGGCGATCGTGGCCGGCGGTCCGATGCGATGGTGCGCGTCGACCAGGCCGGCGAATTCGGCGCGACGCGGATCTATGCCGGGCAGTTGGCGGTGATGGGCGATCGCGGCGCGGCGGCGCGGTTGATCGCCGGCATGGCCGCGCAGGAAGAGCGCCACCGCGCCTTCTTCGACCGCCTGATGGCCGAGCGCCGCGTCCGCCCGACGGTGTTGCAGCCATTGTGGAGCGTCGCGGGTTTTGCGCTCGGTGCCGTGACCGCCGCGATCGGCCCCGAAGCGGCGATGGCGTGCACCGCTGCCGTCGAAACCGAAATCGATCGCCATTACGCCGAGCAGCTCGACCAGCTGGGGGAGCGCGATCCCGAACTGTCGGACGCCATCGCCGATTTCCAGGCCGACGAAGTCGAGCATCGCGAAACGGCGCTTGCATCGGGCGCCGAGCGCGCGCCAGCCTATCCGCTGTTGAGTGGCGCGATCCGGCTGGGTTGCCGCATCGCGATCGCCACGGCGAAACGAATTTGAAACCGGGTCGCGCCGCCAGCCGTTTCGGCCGGGGTGCATGGGAGGTGATGATATGGTGACGCAGGCAATCAGGGGGGCGCTCGCTGCAATGGCGCTGGTAACGGCGGGCGGCATCGCGTCGGCGCAGGAAGCCCCGGTCGGTGGTGTGCTGATCCTCTACGGCGAGAAGGACAAATGCCCGACCGACGCCGATGGCAACCAGATCGTCGTCTGCAGCCGCCGCCCGGCCGCCGAGCAGTTCCGGATTCCCAAGGAATTGCGCGAAGGCAGCATCAAGCCCGAATATGAAAGCTGGGCGGTGCGCCAGCAGTCGGTGCAGGATGTCGGGGCGTCGGGCAACGGCAGCTGTTCGACGGCAGGCATCGGTGGCGCTTCGGGGTGCGCGGCGCAGCAATTCGAACTCGCGCGACGCGAGGCGAAGGCGCGCAAGGCAGCCCAGGCGGCCGATCAACCGCAATAGGCCGACGGTCGACGGCGTGACCAGGGAGGGGGGCGGATGGCGACGATCTTGGGGCCGAAGCGGGGCGCCGCCAAATCGCTGGCTCCCGACGGATTCGAACGCGTGCTCGCGATCGGCGCGCTCGTCCTGCTCGGTTTTGTCCTCGCCGCGCTGATTCGCGGCCGGCCTTACTGGGGCCAGATCCCGACGATGGTCTGGCTCCATCTGGCGACGATGACGGTCGCGCTCGGCCTGACCCCGGTGATGCTGTTGCGGCGGCGCGGCGATCGGCCGCACCGTGCGCTGGGGACGATCTGGGTGGCGGCGATGGTGCTGACCGCGCTGATATCGTTCGGGATCCGCAGCGTTAATCACGGCGGGTTCAGCATCATCCACATTCTGTCGGTGTGGGTGCTGATCCAGGTGCCGTTGATCTGGTGGTCGGCGCGCACGCACCGTGTCGCGCAGCACCGGTCGTCGGTGAGGGGGATGGTCACGGGCGCGCTGCTGATCGCGGGCTTCTTCACCTTCCCGTTCAACCGGATGCTCGGCCAGTTTCTGTTCGGCTGAGGCATGCGGCGATGGTTGGCCTCTTCCCGCGCGGTGCCCGCGCTGCTGTTTGCCCTGGTCTGGCTGTCGGCGAGCTGGTTCGGGTCGTGGGAATATAATCCGAATAATTCGACCCGGCTCTTCGCGGCGATCTCGCTTGCCGAGCGCGGCGACGCGACGATCGACGAATTCGCCCCGCTGACGATCGACAAGGCGCGGTTCGGCGCGCATTTCTACCTCGACAAGGCACCGGGCATGACGCTGATGGCGACGCCGGTCGTCGCGACGCTCTATGGCCTCACCGGACAAACATCGCGCTATCTCGACAAGGCGATCGAGGCGCCGGCGCTCACCGCTTACCTGCGGCTCAGGCTGCGCGCGGCGGCGATCCTGTCCTCGGCATTGCTCACCGCGCTGGCGGCGGTGGCGTTGTGGTCGCTGGCGCGGGCGATCACCGGCAGCCCGCGCGCCGGCCTGGTCGCCGCGCTCGGCTATGGTCTGGGCTGCCCTGCCTGGGGCTGGTCGACGACGATCTTCGGCCATGCCGCGGTCGCCGCTTTGTTCATGATCGCGGTCTGGGCGATCTGGTGGGGCAGTGCTGACGATCGGCCGCGCCCGGCGCTCGCGGCGCTGGCCGGCGCGGCGCTCGGCTGGGCGGTGGTGGTCGAATATCAGGCGGTGATCGCGGGCAGCGCGATCGGGCTATGGGCGCTGTGGCGGGCGTGGCGAAGCCCTGTGCGCTGGCGGCTGATCGGGGTCGCGCTGGCGGGCGGCATCACGGCGATGCTGCCGCTGATCGGTTATAATCTGCTGGCCTTCGGGGTGCCCTTCAAGGTCGGCTATGAAGGCGTGGTCGGGTTCGATGGCATGCAGCAGGGCTTGTTCGGACTCACCTATCCCAAAGCAGACGTGATGTTCGAGCTGGTGTTCGGGCTGCGGCGCGGGCTGATCTGGGTGGCGCCGGTGCTCGCGATCGCCCCGCTCGGGCTGATCCGGCTGGCGCGCGGGCCGCACCGCGACGTCGCGGTGATGGCGGCGGCGGTGATCCTGCTCGTGCTGCTCGTCAACGCGTCCTATGTCTATTGGGACGGCGGTTTTTCGACCGGGCCGCGCCATTCGGTGCCGATGCTGCCGTTGCTCGCGCTCGGGCTTGCGCCGCTCTGGGCGGGCCTCGAACGGGCGCGGGCGCGGATCGGCGTGCTGGCGCTGCTCGGGCTGTCGGTCGTGATCAATCTGGCCATCGCCGCGACCGTCATCACCGCCCCCGACACCGCCCGCTTCCCGCTGTGGCGCCCGATCCTCGTCGACGACGTCCCCGCCGGCCGGTTTCGCGATCTGCCGGGCCAGTTCTGGGGCTGGTCGCCCTGGGCGGGCATGGCGCTCTATCTGGTACTCGCGCTGGGGCTGGCGGCATTATTGTGGCGGGCGAGCCGCGCGGCGCCGCGACCGGCCTGATTTTGCGCCTTCCTTCGGGCCGGTCTTCGCGCTAGCGCCGCCGCCATGTTCGAAAAAATCCTCGGCGTGCTCGCCGGCTTCACGATCTGGGTGATCTCGACCGGCGGCTATCTCGGGATCGTCGCGCTGATGGCGATCGAATCGGCGTGCATTCCGCTGCCGTCCGAAATCATCATGCCGTTCGCCGGCTATCTCGTCTCGACCGGGCGGTTCGATCTCTATCTCGCGGCCACTGCCGGCGCGATCGGCTGCAATATCGGCTCGATTGTCGCCTATGAGGTCGGCAAGCGCGGCGGACGCCCGGCATTCCTGCGCTGGGGCAGATATCTGCTGATCGGCCCCGGCGAGATCGATGCCGCCGATCGCTTCTTCCAGCGCTTCGGCAATATCGCGGTGCTGATCGGGCGGCTGCTGCCGGTGGTGCGTTCGTTCATCGCCTTTCCGGCCGGCGTCGCGCGGATGCCGCTGTTCCAGTTCCACCTCTACACCTTTCTCGGCTCATGGCCGTGGTGCTTCGGCCTCGCCTGGGTCGGGATGGTGCTCGGCGACAAATGGAACAGCGATCCGCGCGTCAAGGCGGCGTTCCACAGCGCCGATCTGGTGATCGGCGTGCTCATGATCGCCGCCGCCGCCTTCTATGTCTGGCACAAGCTCAAGGGGCTGAAACAGCCGCATTGAGCCGCGCGGCGGCTGCCAGCGTCCGGGCGTCGCGCCCGGGCGCGGCCCTGGCGGCGAGCGCCCGATAGCGCGCGAGCGTATCGGCATCGGCGCGCGCCGGTGCGCCGCTGTCGAACGGCGGGGCGGGATCATATTCGAGGCTGAGCTGGACGAGCCGGGCGTGCGCTTCGCCCCGGATCGCGGCGGTGAGCGCGAGCGCGAAATCGATCCCCGCGGTCACCCCGCCGCCGGTCACCCGGTTGCGATCGAACACGACGCGCTCATGGACCGGCACCGCGCCGAACGCGGCGAGATGCTGGTGCTGCGCCCAGTGCGTCGTCGCGCGATAGCCTTGCAGCAGCCCGGCGGCGCCGAGGATCAGCGATCCGGTGCACACGCTCGTCACCCAATCGGCCCCGGCCGCCGCCGTGCGCACCCAGTCGAGCGTCGCCGGATCGTCGATCGCGTCGTTGACCCCGAAGCCGCCCGGCACGCACAGGAGGTGGGGCGGCGCCGCCGAGTCGAAGGTCGCGGTCGGCACCAGCGCGAAACCGGCATCGGTCATCACGGGATCGATCGTTTTGGCGACGAGATCGATCGCGGCGTTGCCCAGCCGCGACAGCACCTGCGCGGGGCCGGTCAAGTCGAGCTGGGTGACGTCGGGAAACAGCAGAAAGGCGATTCGGGTCGGGCTCAATTCGGGCATGCAAACCTCCGCAACGGATCGAGGGATGCCCAGGCGAGGCGGCGTCGATTGTCCGTGCTTCCCGGTGGTGCACCACCCGATCGCCAGTCACGCGGACGGCGAAGCTTACCCTCGGCCGAGCGCGCCCGCCAGCAGAAAACCGAAGAACAGCAGCGTCGCCGCCGCCATGACGGCGGTGGCCGCCCAGCCCAGGACGGTGCGCCCGAGCGGCAGCGTCAGCCGGCCCATCGCCCGCGGATTGCGCACGATCAGCATCATCACCGCCATCAGCGGCGCGGCGAGGACGCCGTTGACGACCGCCGTCCAGTAGAGCGCGCGGACCGGATCGATCCCGACCGTGTTGAGCCCGGCGCCGGCGAGCGTCGTCACCGCGATCGTTGCGTAGAATATTTTGGCATCGAGCGGCTTGGCATCGAGGCTGCCGGCCACGCCCAGCATTTCCGAGACCGCATAGGCCGCCGATCCGGCCAGCACGGGCACCGCGAGCAGCCCGGTGCCGATGATGCCGAGGGCGAACATCGCGAAGGCGAATTGCCCGGCGATCGGACGCAGCGCCTCGGCGGCCTGCGACGAGGTGGCGATGTCGGTGATGCCATGCGCATGGAGCGTCGCCGCCGTCGCGAACACGATCGCCAGCGACACGAAGGTGCTGAACGCCATGCCGATCAGCGTGTCGGTGCGGATCCGGGCGAGTTCGGGGCCTGCCTCGGCAGGGGTGATGCACAGCGGCTTGGCGTGGTGGCGATGCTCTTCCTCGATCTCCTGCGCGGCCTGCCAGAAGAAGAGATAGGGACTGATCGTCGTGCCGAGGATCGCGACGAAGGCGGTCGCATAGGCGATATTCCATTGCAGTTCGGGAACGACGAGCGACCGCAGCGCATGGCCCCAGGGCACCTGCGCGACGAGGACGACGGCGACATAGCTGAACAGCGACAAGGTCGTCCATTTGAGCACCGCCGAATAGCGCGGATAGCTCAGCACGACTTCGAGCACGACGCAGACGATCCCGAACATCAGCGTGTAAAGAGCGATATCGCCGCCCGCAAGCAGCCCCAGCGCCGCGCCCATCGCGCTCAGATCGGCGCCGAGATTGATGACGTTGGCGATCAGCAGCAGCGCGACCATCGCCCAGAGCAGCGGGCGGGGATAATGGCGCCGCAGGTTGCGGGCGATTCCCGCGCCGGTGACGCGGCCGATCCGGGCCGCGACTTCCTGAATCGCGACCATCAGCGGAAAACTGAGCACGAAGGTCCAGGCGAGGCCATAGCCGAACTCGGCGCCGACCTGGCTGTGGGTGCCGATGCCGCTTGGATCGTCGTCGGCGGCGCCGGTGATCAACCCGGGACCGAGCAGCTTGAGCGCGCCCTTCAGGCCCGTCGCCGGAGGATCGGCTATAGTACCGCTAGGGGAATCGGCTTCAACCATGCCCGGTCGTCGCACGCCGCACAGCCGCGAGCAATCGGCATTGTCGGCGCCGCCGGCGCGGAGGGCGGGCGGTGCCTTGCGAAGGGTTTTCGGTGGCCGATCGTTCTGGGATGACCAACCAGGAAACCAGTCTCATGCGCACCATCGCCAATGTCCGCTCGATCCTCGTCACCATCGTCTTCTCGGCCGCGCTCGGCGCCGCTGCCATGGCCACCGCTCAAAGCAACATGACGATGCCCGATCCGGCCGCACCCACCGATCAGGCCACGGTGCCGCCGCCGGCCAGCGGTCGCGGTGCCATCATGCAGGCGTGCAGCGCCGATATCGCGTCCTTCTGCGCCGGCATGGTGCTCGGCGACGGCAAGCTCGGCCCGTGCATCCGCGCGCACCGCTCGAGCCTGTCGAGCGGCTGTTCGGCAGCGCTCCAGTCGCTGCGTGGCGCGCGCGGGCGTCGGCAATAGACCGGGTCGGCCGCGCCGCCGAGGGGAGTTGAAACCCGCGAGCGAGGCTCTAGGGTCGGCGCGATGAGCGGCGGCTGGGCCTTTGCGATCGATCGCGGCGGAACCTTCACCGATATCATCGCCCGGCATCCCGATGGCCGCGTGGTGACGCGCAAGCTGCTGTCGGACAATCCCGAGCGCTATGCCGACGCGGCGGTGGCGGGGATCGGGATGATCCTCGCCGATCACGGCGGCACGCTCGGCGCGGTCCGGATGGGAACGACGGTCGCGACCAACGCGCTGCTCGAGCGCAAGGGCGCGCCGGTGGTGCTGGCGATCACGCGTGGCTTTCGCGATGCGCTGCGCATCGGCCATCAGGCGCGGCCCGACATCTTCGCGCGCCGGATCATCCTGCCCGAGCCGCTCTACGAGCGCGTCATCGAGATTGGCGAGCGCGTGCTGGCCGACGGCACGGTGATCGAGCCGCTCGACGAAAAGGCCGCGCGCGCTGGCTTGCAGACCGCCTATGACGCGGGCTTTCGCGCGGTCGCGATCGTGCTGATGCATGGCTGGCGCTGGACCGCGCACGAATCCGCGCTGGCGACGCTCGCGCGCGAAATCGGCTTCACCCAGGTGTCGATCAGCCACCGGACCGGGCCGCTGATCAAGCTGATCGGGCGCGGCGATACGACGGTGGTCGATGCCTATCTGTCGCCGGTGCTGCGCCATTATGTCGATCAGGTCGTCGCCGGGCTGGGCGATCCGGGCGAATTGCTGTTCATGCAGTCGAGCGGCGGGCTTGCCGATGCGGCGGCGTTTCGGGGCAAGGATGCGGTGCTGTCGGGCCCCGCCGGCGGAATCGTCGGGATGGTCAAGTCGGCAGCGGCAGCAGGGTTCGGCCGCGTCATCGGCTTCGACATGGGCGGCACCTCGACCGATGTTTCGCATTATGCCGGCATCTATGAGCGCAGCAACGAGCGGCTCGTCGCGGGGGTGCGGATCCGCGCGCCGATGCTCGAGATCAGCACGGTGGCGGCCGGGGGCGGCTCGATCTGCCGTTTCGAGGGGGGGCGGCTGCGGGTCGGCCCCGAATCGGCGGGGGCGGTGCCGGGCCCGGCCTGCTACCGTCGCGGCGGGCCGATCACGGTCACCGATTGCAACGTCATGCTCGGCAAGATCAGGCCCGATCATTTTCCCGCGATGTTCGGCCCCGACGGCAACCAGCCGATCGATGCCGGGGTGGTGACCGATCACCTGACGGCGATGGCCGCCGAGACCGCGCAGGCGACCGGGACGGCGCTGACCCCGGTCGCGCTCGCCGAAGGCTTCGTGCGGATCGCGGTCGATACGATGGCACGCGCGATCAAGGCGATCTCGATCGCCCGCGGCCATGATGTCAGCCGCTATGTGCTCGCCTGTTTCGGGGGCGCGGGCGGCCAGCATGCGTGCCTCGTCGCCGATGCGCTCGGAATCGAGCGGGTGATGATTCATCCGCTCGCCGGCATCCTCTCGGCCTATGGCATTGGCCTCGCCGATCGGTCGGCGTTGCACCAGCGCACGCTCGGCCTCGCACTCGATGCTGCAGCGGAAGCCCCGCTTGGCGATGCGCTCGCAAGCGTGGCGACGGCGGCGCGCGCCGATCTGGTCGGGCAGGGGGTGGCGGCGGCGGCGATCAGCGTCGCGCGCCGCGTCGCGCTGCGCTATGACGGCAGCGACAGCACGATCGAGCTCGCAGCCGATGACGTCCCGGCGATGCTGGTGCAGTTCGCGACGGTCCACCGCCAGCGCTTCGGCTATACCGATGGCGCGGCGCGGATCATCGCCGAGACGGTGATTGCCGAGGCGACCGGGGCGAGCGCCGCTGCGGCCTCGGTGATCCCGCCCGCCCCGATCGGCGACGCGCACCCGATCGAGCCGGGCAGTTGGCCGCTGTTCGAACGCGATCGGATCGCGGCCCGGCAACGGATCACCGGCCCGGCGATCATCGTCGATCCGCTTGCCACGACGATCGTCGAACCCGGCTGGCAGGCCGCGCGCGACGCGCAGGGCAATCTGATCCTCGATCGTGTCGCCAAGGTCGTCCGCATGCCGGCGGCGGGCACCGAAGTCGATCCCGTGCTGCTCGAGATTTTCAACAACCTGTTCATGGCGATCGCCGAGCAGATGGGGGTCGTGCTCCAGAACACGGCGTCATCGGTGAACATCAAGGAACGGCTCGATTTCTCGTGCGCGCTGTTCGATCGATCGGGCGCGCTGATCGCCAATGCCCCGCACATCCCCGTCCATCTCGGCTCGATGGGCGACAGCATCCGCACGATCATCGCCGCGCGCGGGCCCAGGCCCGACGGGCAGCCGGTCGACGGTCGCGGCATGCTGCCCGGCGATGTCTATGTCCTCAACGCGCCCTATCGCGGCGGCACGCACCTGCCCGACATCACCGTGATCATGCCCGTCTTCGTCGGCGACGATCCCGCGCCCGCCTGGTATGTCGCGGCGCGCGGGCATCATGCCGATGTCGGCGGGATCGCCCCGGGATCGATGCCGTCGAACAGCAAATCGATCCTCGACGAGGGCGTGCTGATCGACAATTTCCTGCTCGTCGACGCGGGCCGGCTGTGTGAGGCCGAATTTCGTGCGCTGCTCGGCGCGGGCGCCTGGCCGGCGCGTCGGCCCGATCGCAATCTTTCGGATATCAGGGCGCAGATCGCCGCCTGCGCGAGCGGCGCTGCCGAGCTCCAGCGGATCGCCGGGGTCTATGGGCGCGCGACGATCGACGCCTATATGGCCCATGTCATGGCCAATGCCGAGGAAGCGGTCCGCGCGCTGATCGCCGGGATGCGAGACGGCAGTTTTGCCTATCCGATGGACAATGGCGCGGTGGTGCGGGTCGCGCTGACGATCGATCACGCGAGCCGATCGGCGGTGATCGACTTTGCCGGGACGAGCGGCCAGCTGCCCGATAACTTCAACGCGCCCTATGCAATTTGCCGGGCGGCGGCGCTCTACGTGTTCCGCTGCCTCGTCGACGCGCCGATCCCGATGAACGACGGCTGCCTGCGCCCGGTGACGCTGATCGTGCCGGAAGGATCGATGCTCAACCCGCGCTTCCCGGCGGCGGTGGTCGCGGGCAATGTCGAGACGAGCCAGGTGATCACCGACGCGCTGTTCGCCGCATGCGGCGCGCTGGCGCCGTCGCAGGGGACGATGAACAACTTCACCTTCGGCGATGCGACCCGCCAATATTATGAAACGATCGCCGGGGGCGCCGGGGCTGGCCCCGATTTCGATGGTGCGAGCGCGGTCCAGACGCACATGACCAACAGCCGGCTGACCGATCCCGAAATCCTCGAAACCCGCCAGCCGGTGGTGCTCGAACGCTTCGCGATCCGCCCCGGATCGGGCGGGCAGGGCGGGCATCGGGGCGGCGACGGCGTCGTGCGTCATCTCCGCTTTCTCGAACCGATGACGGCGGGCATCCTGTCCAATCGCCGCGCGGTGCCGCCGCGCGGGCTGGCCGGCGGGGGGGATGCGGCGCCGGGGCGAAACGCGGTGCGGCGCGCCGATGGCTCGATCGAGTCGCTCGGCGCGACCGCGACGGTAGCGATGGCGCCGGGCGACGTGTTCATCATCGAAACGCCGGGCGGCGGGGGATTTGGGGCGCGATGAATTACTGGCTGTTGATCGGCATCCTTGTGGTGGTGATCGGTTTCGCGCTGCGGCTCAATCCGCTGCTGGTGGTGGCCGCGGCCGCCGGGGCGACCGGGCTCGCCGCCGGCATGGCGCCGCTCGCGATCGTCGCGGCGTTCGGCAAGTCGTTCAACGACAGCCGTTTCGTGACGATCATCTACATTCTGCTGCCGGTGATCGGCGTGCTCGAACGCTATGGGCTGCAGGAACGCGCCCGGACGCTGATCGCCGGCGTCAGGGGGGCATCGACCGGGCGGCTGCTGATCGCCTATCTGCTGTTCCGCCAGGCGACCGCGGCGCTCGGGCTGGTGTCGATCGCCGGGCACGCCCAGACGGTGCGCCCGCTGGTCGCGCCGATGGCCGAGGCGGCGGCCGAACTCGCGCATGGCCCGCTCGATCCGCCGACCCGCGAACGGGTCAAGGCGTTCGCCGCCGCGACCGACAATGTCGGGGTGTTCTTCGGCGAGGATATCTTCGTCGCGATCGGCTCCATTCTCCTGATCATCGGGTTTCTCAAGCAGAACGGGATCGAGCTCGCGCCCTTTCAGCTCTCGGTCTGGGCGATCCCCAGCGCGATCGCGGCGTTTGCCATCCATGGCGTGCGTTTGCTGCTGCTCGACCGGCGCCTGCGCCGGGACGCGGCGCGATGATCGGGCTTCCCTTGCTCTACGATTTTGCCGGGCTGGTGTTCGGCGCCTTCGCGCTGCTCAGCGCGCGCGACGCCGGCAATGCCAAACGGTTCGGCAATGCCGCCTTCTGGGGCTTGCTCGCGATCAGCTTCCTTGGCGGCGACTGGCTGGGTGACGTCGGCAATGGCGTGCTCGCGCTGGGGCTGGTGGCGATCGCGGGGTTCGGGCTGATCGGGCGCGGCACCGCCGCCACGACCAGCCAGGCCGAGCGCCGTGCCGCATCGGCGCGGCACGGCAACTGGCTGTTCGGGCCCGCGCTGATCGTGCCGGTCTGTGCGCTGGCGGGGACCCTGTTTCTGAAGGATAGCGGGCTGGTCGATCCCAAGCAGGTGACGCTCGTCTCGCTCGGCGCGGGCGTGCTGCTCGCGCTGGCGGTGTGCTACGCCTGGCTCAGGCCGCCGCCGCTCGCGCCGATCGAGGAGGGACGCCGGCTGATGGACTCGGTCGGCTGGGCCGCCGTCCTGCCGCAGATGCTCGCAGCGCTCGGCGCGCTCTTCGCGGTGACGGGGGTGGGGCAGGTCGTCGGCGGGCTCGCGGGCGGGATCATTCCTGCGGGCAACCTCTTCGCCGCGGTCGCTGCCTATGCGATCGGCATGGCCTTGTTCACGATGATCATGGGCAACGCCTTTGCCGCCTTCCCGATCATGACCGCCGCGATCGGGCTGCCGATCCTCGTCGGCGTTTTTGGCGGGGATCCGGCGATCGTCTGCGCGATCGGGATGCTCGCGGGCTTTTGCGGCACGCTGATGACGCCGATGGCCGCCAATTTCAACATCGTCCCCGCCGCGTTGCTCGAACTCGACGATCGCAACGCGGTGATCAGGGCGCAGATCGGCACCGCGCTGCCGATGCTCGCGGTCAACCTGCTGCTCATCTATTTTCTGGGATTTCGCTGATGCTCGATGCCGCGCTCGCCGCCCGTTTCGCCGATATCGCGCTCGGCCATGTCACGCGTGACTATCCCCACAAGCTCGATCACACGTTTGCAGGACCCGAAGACGTCCAGGGCCCGCGCGCGCTCCACCCGATCTTCTTCGGCAGCTATGACTGGCACAGCTGCGTGCATGGCTATTGGCTGTTGCTCCGCGTGCGGCGGGCGTTTCCGGCGATGCCCGCCAATGCCCGGATCGAGGCGCTGGTCGATGCCATGATCACCCCCGAGGCGGTCGAGGGCGAGCGCGCCTATCTCGACCGTCCGGGTTCGGCAGGGTTCGAGCGGCCCTATGGCTGGGCCTGGGCGCTCGCGCTGCATGCCGAGGCGGCGCGATCGGACCGGCCCGACTGGGCGACGAGGCTCGATCCGCTCGCCCGCGCCTTTGCCGCGCGGCTGGCCGGGCATCTGCCCAAGCTGACCTATCCGATCCGGGTCGGCACCCACTACAACACCGCCTTCGCGCTGATCCTCGCGCATGACTGGGCAGCGACCCATCACGCCCCGCTCGCTGCGCTGATCGCCGATCGCGCCCGCGGCTGGTTCGGCGCCGATCGCGACTGCCAGGCGTGGGAGCCCGGCGGCGACGAGTTCCTGTCGCCGGCGCTGTGCGAGGCCATGTGCATGGCGAAGATGCTCGACCCGGCCGAGTTTCGAGCCTGGTTCGCGGCTTTCCTGCCGCGCTTCGGCGCGCACGCGCCCGCCAGCCTGTTCACCCCCGCGACGGTATCGGACCGGTCCGACGGCAAGATCGCGCATCTCGACGGATGCAACCTCAGCCGCGCCTGGTGCCTGAACGGAATCGCCGGGCTGCTCGACCCCGCGCTCGCCGATGTCGCCCGCGCTTCGGCGGATCGGCACCTCGCCGCGTCGCTGCCGCACCTCGCCGACGACTATATGGGCGCGCACTGGCTGGCGACCTTCGCGATGCTGGCGGTGGCGGGCGAGGGGCGCTAGCATCGGCTCCGACAAGACAATGGGAGAGGCCGCATGCAGATTCTCGAACGCACCGCCCTTGCCGGCACGCTGCAACCGAGCAACCATCCCTATCTCAACGGCGCCTGGACCCCGCAGCACGAGGAGCTGACCGCGACCGACCTCGAGGTGATCGAGGGCAGGATCCCCGCCGACATCGACGGCGTCTATCTGCGCAACACCGAGAACCAGCTCCACCAGCCGCTCGGCAAATATCACCCGTTCGACGGCGACGGGATGGTCCACCAGATCAGCTTTGCGGGCGGCACCGCCAGCTATCGCAACCGCTTCGTGCGCACCCGCTGCCTTGCCGCCGAGCAGGAAGCGGGCGGATCGTTGTGGGGCGGGCTGATGGACAAGCCCGGCACGTCCAAGCGCCCGGGCTTCGGCGCGCATGGCGGGCTCAAGGATTCATCGAGCACCGACATCATCGTCCATGCCGGCAAGGCGCTCTCGACCTTCTACCAGTGCGGCGAGGGCTATCTGCTCGATCCCGAGACGCTCGCGCCATTGGGGCTGGCGCCCTGGGTGCCGCTCGACGGCATCTCGGCGCATCCCAAGGTCGACGAGGCGACCGGCGAACTGCTGTTCTTCAACTATTCGAAGCACGCGCCCTATATGCATTACGGCGTCGTCGATGCGGGCGGCACGCTGGTCCATTACATCCCGGTGCCGCTGCCGGGACCGCGGCTGCCGCACGACATGATCTTTTCCGAGCATTGGTCGATCGTCAACGACCTGCCGATGTTCTGGGACCAGGAGCTGCTCCAGCGCGGCCTCCACGCGGCGCGGCTGCACCAGGGGATCCCGAGCCGCTTCGGGCTGATCCCGCGCCACGGCCAACCCGAGGAGATCCGCTGGTTCGAGGCGGCGCCGACCTACATCCTCCATTTCCTCAACGCCTATGAGGAGGGCGACGAGGTGGTGATGGACGCCTATTTCCAGGACAATCCCCAGCCCGCGCCGCTGCCCAACGAAGATGGCTATGGCCATATGATGGCCTATGTCGACGAGCACAGCTTCCAGCCCAAGCTCCACCGCTGGCGCTTCAACCTCGCCGACGGGACGACCAAGGAAGAGCGGCTCGACGACCGCATTCTCGAATTCGGGATGATCAACCAGCAGGTCGCGGGCCGCAAGCACCGCTATGTCTATTCGACGACGACCAGGCCCGGCTGGTTCCTGTTCAACGGCTTCGTCAAGCATGATCTCGAGACGGGCGACAGCTGGAGCCTGATGCTCGACGAGGGTCGCTATGCGAGCGAGGCCCCGTTCGCGCCGCGCCTGGGCAGCACGGCCGAGGACGACGGCTATCTGGTGAGCTTCATCACCGACGAGAACCGCGGCACGAGCGAATGCGTGCTGATCGACGCGCGCGACATCGCGGCGGGCCCGGTGTGCCGAATTGCGCTGCCGCACAAGATTTCGAGCGGGACGCATAGCTGGTGGGCGGATCGGGCATCTCTGGGCAGTTGATCGGCGCTTCGCGAGTCAGCGGGGCAGTTCCGCAAAAGTCGCTCTGAGTACCCTCGTCAGTTCCGCCACTTTGGCCGACGCGGTGCGGGCGCGTGGATAGCACACGACGAGTTCGGCACCTTCAGCTTCCACCCCGATATCGATCTGGACCAGCGACCCCGACGCGACCTCGCGATGCGTGAAGAACGTCGGCAATAGGGTGATGCCAAGACCCGCCAGCGCGGCATCGCGCATGATAATGCCGTTGTTGACGCGCATGCACGTGCGCGGCCTTACCACCTTCCAGCCGTCGGCCCCTGAGAAGCGCCAGTCGGCATCGCGATTTGTATACAGAATCCCCCGATGATTCTGGAGTTCTGCGAGCGAGGTTGGCGCAGCGTGGCGATCGAGGTAGGCGGGCGAGGCAACCAGCGTCCGTCGCGTGACCGCGAGCCGTTTGGCGACCAGTCGGCTGTCGACGACGGGGCCGTGCCTGATCACGGCGTCGAACCCATCGGCGGCGGCATCGACGAAGCGATCGTCGAGTTCGAGCGACAGTTCGACTTCGGGATTGTCAGCCATGAATCGATACAGCGCCGGCCCGAGATGGAGAATGCCGATGCTGACGGGCGCCGACAGTCGAAACGGACCGGCCAATGTGCCGCGCCGCTCGGCAATCTCGGCGACGGCCTGGCCCGTTTCCGTCAGCACGCGCTGTGCCCGTGGAAGGAACATCGTGCCGTCCAACGTCAGCGTCAATTTGCGCGTGGTGCGCTGAAACAGCCGCGTTCCTAAAGATCGCTCGAGTTCGGCAAGCCGTTCGCTCGCGACTGATTTCGCAACACCGAGCCGTCTTGCGCCCGCGCTGATCGACCCTTCTTCGGCAATCGCGACGAACGCCGAAATGCCATCGAGCTTCATCATTGTTCGGCAATCCCGCAAACAAGCTTCAACAGGACCGGGCTAGTCCGGACGATGCATGACGGGCATTCTGATGTCGAGCACTTCAACTTTGCTCGTCAACGGGGGAACGTCATGCCTCGCTTCATGCTGTTGATCCTGGCGCTGCTGGTCGCCGCGCCCGCGGCCGGCCAGGTCCGGCCCTTTCCACCCTCCTTTGTCGAGCGCGATATCGCGACAAACGGCACGACGCTGCACGTCCGCATCGGTGGCAAGGGTCCGGCGGTGGTGCTGCTGCACGGCTATGGCGAAACCGGTGACATGTGGGCCCCGCTCGCCGCCGATCTGGCGCGGGATCACTTGGTGATCGTCCCCGATCTGCGGGGCCTTGGCCGGTCGGCGCGTCCGGCGGGCGGGTATGACAAGAAGACCCAAGGCCAGGATATTGGCGGATTGCTCGACGCGCTCAAGATCGGGGCGGTCGATCTGGTCACCCATGATATCGGCAACATGGTCGGCTACGCGTTCGCCGCCGAGCATCGCGACCGGGTGAAGCGGTTCGTGCTGATGGACGCGCCGCTGCCCGGAGTCGGCCCGTGGGAGGAAATCCTCAAAAACCCGCTGCTCTGGCATTTCCGGTTCGGCGGACCCGACATGGAAAGGCTCGTCGCGGGACGCGAGCGCATCTATCTCGACCGCTTCTGGAACGAATTCTCGGCGACGCCCGCCAAGTTCAGCGAGGCGTCACGCAACCATTATGCCGCCCTCTACGCGCTGCCGGGGGCGATGCATGCCGGGTTCGAACAATTCAAGGCGTTCGATCAGGATGCCCGCGACAATCAGGCATTTCTGGCCGAAGGACTGCTGACGATGCCGGTCCTGGCGATCGGCGGCGATCACTCGTTCGGGGCCAATATGGCGGGCGTCATGCGCTTTGCTGCGCGCAACGTGCAGTCGGCCGTCATCAAGGATTCGGGCCACTGGCTGATCGAGGAGCAACCTGAAGCGACGGTCGCTGCGGTGCGCGCGTTTCTGGACGCAAAGCCATGACGCGCAGCCAGATCTTGCTGGCGGCGATCATCACCCCGGTGACCGTTTCGGCAGCGGTTGATCGCGGGCAAGTCCGGCTGACGCCCGCCGATATCACGGCGCTCGAACAGCATGCGGGCGGCGCCGGAACATCGGGTGTTGCCGGCATCCGCACCGTGATCCTCAGCGGCGATCCGACGAGGCGGGGGCCGTACGCCATCCAATTGCGCATCCCGGCGCGCACGCGGATTGCCGCGCATACGCACCGCGACGATCGATCTGCGGTGGTCATCGCGGGGACCTGGTACTTCGGCTACGGCGCTCGGGCGACCGACGCCGGCACCCGCGCGCTGGGGCCGGGGAGCTTCTACACCGAGCCTGCGGGCGAAGCTCATTTCGCATCGACACGGGCCCGACCGGTCACCGTCATCATCAGCGGCAATGGCCCGACCGACACGCAGTATGTCGACACGCCAACACACTGAGCGCCCAGTCACATAGGGAGACGAGTCATGACATCGCCCGCAACGATCCGCGATCCGCTGGCCGATCACCTGCTGACCCCGCAAAATGCGGCGTTGGTGATCATCGACTTTCAGCCGGTCCAGGTCGGCTCGATCGTGACGATGAATAAGCGCGCGCTGGTCGATAACGTCGTTGCCGTTGCGCGAACCGCCACATTATACGAGCTTCCGGTCGTGCTCTCGACCGTGAACGTCGCGACCGGGCGCAATATGCCGACGATTCACCAGATCACCGACGTGCTGGGTGACGTGAGGCCGATCGACCGCACCGCGATCAATGCCTGGGAGGACGATGATTTCGTCGCTGCCGTCAAAGCCACCGGCCGCAAGAAGCTGATCATGGTCGCGCTTTGGACCGAGGTCTGTCTTGTCTTTCCCGCGCTCGATGCGCTGCGTGCCGGGTTCGAGGTCTATGCCGTCGTCGATGCGGTCGCGGGAACGTCCGAAGAGGCACATCGCGCCGGACTCGCGCGGCTCATTCAGGCGGGTGGCGTCCCGGTCAGCTGGATTCAGGTGGCGTGCGAACTCCAGCGCGACTGGCGACGCGAGACGACGACCGCCGGTTTCGCCGAGATCGTCTTCGCCGAGGTTGGCCATTGAGCGACCGCGTCGTCACGCTTTCCCCTTCGGCCACCACGGCACGAACCCGCTCGTCCGACGCACATAATCCTCATAGCCCGGCTTCTTGCGCTTGAGCCGTCCCTCGATCGTCGGCACGCCCGACCATTTCATCAGCGTCCAGGTCAGCAGCACGGGCCCGGGCAGCGCCCACAGTCCGGTGAAACTCTCGGCGCCGATCAGGTAGAGTCCCCACCAGGTACAGGCATCGCCGAAATAATTGGGATGGCGGGTGTAGCGCCACAGGCCGGTCGTCAGCACCTGCCCCTGATTGGCCGGGTCGGCGCGGAAGCGAACGAGTTGCCAGTCGCCGATGCTCTCGAAGGCGATGCCGACGAGCGCGATCGCCGCGCCAGCGATGGCCAGCGGGCCGACTGGCGGCAGCGCGTCGAGCTGGCCGAGCTGGACGGGAAGGCAGACGATGAAAAGGAGCGGCGCCTGCGTTAGATAGACCATCCGCGCCGAGGCTTCGCCGAAGCCCCAGCCCCTGGCGTCCTTGGCCTTGCCGAACATCGTGACATAGCGCCGGTCGGGGCCGTGGTGGCGCCAGCGCCACAAGAGATAACCGCCGAGGCGGACGCCCCAGAGCGCGCACAGCACGAGGAGCAGCGCCTTGCGGCCCGGATCGCCGTCCGTCTGCACATAGCTCGTCGCCGCGAGCACGACCATGCCGAGCGCCCAGACGCTGTCGACCGGCGTCACGTCGCGGGTCTTGAGCGTGATCAGCCACAGGCCGAAGAACAGCGCGACGAGCACCAGCGCGTTGGTCGCGACCAGCGCCACGACGGTCATGCGGCGAGCGCCGCATCGGCGCGCTCGACGATGAAGCTCACCGAGGTGGTCGTTGATCCGCCGATGTTGAGCGTCTGCACGCGCGCGGCGCCCTCGACCTGATAGTCGCCCGCGCGATCGGTGACCTGTTTGTAGCCGTCGAGCAGCATTCGCACCCCGGTCGCGCCGACGGGATGGCCGAGCCCGATCAGCCCGCCCGAGGGATTGACCGGCAGTGCGCCGCCGGGCGCGATCGTGCCGTCCTCGATCGCACGCCAGCTTTCGCCCGGCGCGGTGATGCCGAGATGGTCGATCTCCATATATTCGCTCGAGGTGAAGCAGTCATGCGTCTCGATCGCGTCGAGCTGCGCGATGTCGACGACCCCGGCGCGGGCGCGCGCATCTAGCACCGCACGGCGGACCTGCGGGAAGACGTAAGCGGCGCCGGCGCTGTCGGCGATCTTGCGGGCATAGCCGATCGGCGCCGATCGATGCCCCCAGCCGGCGATCCGCGCGAGACTGTCGAGCGCGACGCCGCGTCTGGCGGCATAGGCGGCGGCGCGCTTCGGCGAGGCGAGGAAGACGACCGCGCTGCCATCGGTCACCTGGCCGCAATCCATCTTGCGGATGCGGCCCTCGACGACCGGGTTGGCCTCGTCGTCGTCGGTGAAGCTTTCGGGGGAGAAGCGATAGCCGCGCGCCTGGGCATTGGGGTTGCGGCGCGCATTGGCGAAGTTGATCTCGGCGATCGCGCGGAGATGCGCGGGATCGAGCCCGTAGCGGGCGTCATATTCGTCGGCGAGGTCCGAAAAGGCGCGCGGCCAGACGAAATCGGCATCGCCAAACTCGTGCCCCGCCCAGGCAGCGGCCCCCAAATGCTGCGCAGCAATTCTGCCGGGGACGTTGCGCATCTGCTCGATCCCGACGACGCAGGCGAGATCATAGCGACCCGCCTCGATCTCGGCGGTGGCGGCGAGGATCGCGACGCTGCCCGAGGCGCAGGCGGCTTCGTGGCGCGCGCTCGGCAGGCCATTGAAGGCGGGGTCGACCAGCCCGAAAAAGCCGCCGAGCAGGCCCTGGCCGGCGAACAATTCGGCGGTGAAATTGCCGACATGGCCGGTGTCGATCTCGCCCGCGTCGAGCGCGGTGGCGGCGAGGCCTTGCTGCACGCAATCGACAAAGGCATCGGCGATGTCGATGCCCTGGCGCTGCCAGTTGGCCGCGAAATCGCTTTGCCAGCCGCCGAGAATATAGACCATCGCCACCCCCTCCAAGCCATCTGCCCGTTTGTCGCGCGAGTGTGGCGTGTCGGGCGCGGCTTGGCAATTTCGCGGCGCGGGTCAGCCGCCGAGCGGTGGCCCCGGCGGCATCGGGAAGCGCGAGCGCGGCCCCTTGCCCCAGCCCGGTGAGGCCGATTTGGGGGCGTTGGCGGCGGGGTTTTCGAGGTAGTGCGCAATGTCGCGCGCCGACTGGCGATAGAATGCGGCGGTCAGCGGATCGGCGTCGCCGCGACCCTTGAGCTGATCGGCGAGCTGGGCGAGGCGATCGAGCACATAGGCGCGCGCCTCGGGCGAGCCATCGGTCTTGGCGCCGAGGATCATCATCGCGTCGAGCGTCACCCGCTGGGCCTCGCGGCGCAGCGCGCGCCCGGCGGCGGTGCCGTCGCGGGGCGCGTTCCAGCTATGCGCGAGCACCGCCTCGACCATTTCGGGAAAGGTCAGCGTGTCCCCCTGCCGCGCGGCGAGCGCGACCATCCGCGCCGCGCGATCGGCATCGAACAGCGGCTCGAGCACCAGCGCCGCCAGGATGCGCGCGGCGCGGAGCTGATCGAAGACATCGTCGTTCGACAGATCCTCGAGATTGGGCCCGGGATCGGGCGTCAACTGGGCGAGCAGTTTTTCGGGCAGCGCGAGATTTCCGGGCTCGATCGCGTCGAGCAACAGTCCGAGCGTCTCGCGCTGGAGGGCGGCGGGGATGATCTCGGTCGGCGGCAGCGTCTCGCCCTTGACGACGATGTTGGTGAATTGCCCGCCGATATATTTGAGCCCCGATTCGATCGCGTAGCGATGATGGAGATAGGCCATCCACAGCCGGACGTCGCGCAGCGCGCCGATCGGCTCGCCGGGCTGGAGCATCGCCGGCCCGAAATTGGCGAGCATGATCGCGCGCGCCGCCATCGTCTCGCGCAGATTTTCGGTGGGGGTGGCGCGATCGTCGTACCAGGTCCAGCGCGGATCGGTATCGGGCACATAGAGGATGCCCTTGGCGCGCATATCGGCGATCACCGCGTCGAGCCCGGCTTTTTCGGCGGCCGGCGCAAAGGGGGTATAAGCGTAGCGCACCATATAGACGTCATAGGCGCCGATCGCCTTCTGGAAGCTTTCGGAGAGATCGAGCTTGCCGTTCACCACCTTCACGCGCGGCGTGGGATATTCCATCACCGAGGCGCGATCGTTGAGGCTCGATGCGAAATTATGCCCGAAGCCCTGCGAATGGCCAAGCTCGTGCGCGGTGAGCAGCGCCTGGCGCAGCAGCACCATGTCGCGCTGGCCCGCCGGCATCGCCGCCATCCGGTCGGCGCTGAGCAGGGCGGGATCGGCGACCGTCACGCCGCTGCCATCGCCGGGCAGACCGCCCATATAGGCGTCCCAGTAGTTGCCGACGGTGCGGATGCGGTGCGAATCCATCCGCACCTTGGTGCCGATGATCTCGCCGGTGCGCGGATCGCGGTAGCTGCCGCCGCTCGAAAAGCCGCGCTCGTCGCGATTGATCCACAGCACATAGGCATAGCGGATATCCATCGGATCCATGTCGGCGGGGGCATCGAGCGCGACGATCGCGTTCCTGAAGCCCGCCGCCTCATAGGCCTTGTTCCACCACAGCAGCCCCTGCTTCATCGCGTGGCGGATCGGATCGGGGATCGCCGGGTCGAAATAGATGGTGATCGGCTTGACCGGCTCGCTCAGCGCCGCCGAAGGATCCTTCTTCTCGAGCCGCCAGCGGGTGATCCACTCGGTCTCGGGGCCTTCGCTGAACGGCTTCGAATAATCGTGAAAGCGGATCGCGCTCACCCCGATGCGCGGATCGGCGACGCGCGGCACATAGCCGGTCGGGGCGCGCAGGAAGCTGTGATGGATGCGCAGCGTGATCAACCGCGCATCGGGAGTGACGTTGGCGACCAGCGCGCCGGGGGCGTCGGCGGCAAAGGTCGAGACGGTTTCGAACTCGCTATTGTCGGGAAATGCCTTCAACTGCTTGGGATAGAAGCTGCTGCGCGCCGCATCGAACCGGAAATTGCCCTGGTTGGCGCGGCGCAGGCTGCCCTCGATATTGGCGGCATCGCGCATGAACAAGGCGGTCGCATCGACGATCACCCGGCCGTTCGCCTCGCGTTCGATCGGCAGCGACGCGAGCACCGAGGTGGGGAAGGAATCGCGGACCCCCTCGGCCTGGGCAGCATCGCCCGTCACCGCGCGATAATCGGTGGTCTGCGCGCGCACCAGCACGCGCGGGCCGGCGCGTTCGAAATGGATCACCTGGCTGTCGAGAATGCCGCGATCGAGCGGCAGCTCGACCGAGCCGCCGCCGCTCGCCGCCGATACATAATAGAGAATATCCTGATCGAAGGCGGGGATTTCGATCAGTACGCGCCCCTTGGCGGCATCCCAGGCAAACGGGATGAAGCCGCTCGTCAGCGTCGGCGCGTCGGACGGCTTCTGCGCGCCTGGCTGCGCATGGGCGGCGGTCAGGACAGGCGGCGCCAAGGCAATCAGGGCGGCCAGCGCGACCCCGCGCCGAAGCCGAAAACGCTGCGCCGCAAAGCCAAGCCCGAACAGATCGCGCATCATCGATTCCCCCTGAAGTGAAGCCGGCCTCAGGCTATCAGAAGCCGGCGCGCGTTTCTCATCAATATCGGGTGCGATCAGCCACCGATCGGCAGCATTGCTGCGCGATCGGTGCTGGTGGCGCAGATTGTCGGCACGACCGATATGTCGGCGCCGGCGGGTCGCGCCAGCGCCGCCGCGTCAGATGTCGCCGTCGCTGTGCCCCGCGCCGCCCGATCCGGCGCTCGCCTTGCCCGAGGTTTCCCACCAATAGGGCTGGCGCTTGCGGGTGCCGGTCACCGTCTCGTCGAGCGTCTTGGCATCGTAGAGATGGCCGCCGAGCATCACCCGATCGACCTTGTCGCTGTTGCGGATGTCGACCGTCGGATCGGCATCGAGCACCACCAGATCGGCAAGCTTGCCGACCTCGAGCGAGCCGACGTCCTTGGCATAGCCGAGCGACGTCGCGGGCATGATCGTGCCCGCGCGCAGCGCATCGATGTTGCTCCAGCCGCCGCGCACGAACGACCACATTTCCCAATGCGGCCCGAGCCCCGCCTGCTGGCCATGCGCGCCGATCGACACCTGCACGCCCTTGTCGGCAAGCTTCTTGGCCTCGCGCGCGCTCGCGGCATCGACATAATCCTCCTCGGGCGCGAGTGTGCGGCGGACGTTCTGCGCGGCGAGCAGCCCCGGCGGGGCATGGCGGACGAGGAGCGGGTGCTTCCAGACGTCGGTATGCGCGCGCCAGTAGGGATCGCCCGCCGGCCCGCCATAGGTGACGACGAGCGTCGGGGTGTAGTTGGTCTTGGTCTGCGACCAGAAGCTCACCAGATCCTGGTAGAATATGTCTAGCGGAATATTGTGCTCGACGGTCGAGTTGCCGTCCTCGATCAGCGTCAGGTCCATCGTGTAGAGCGAGCCCCCCTCGGGCACGACCTCCATCCCCTCGGCCTGCGCTGCCTTGACGACCATCTGGCGTTGTTCGCGGCGCGGCTGGTTGTAGTTCTTCACCGAATGCGCGCCCTCGGCCTTCAGCCGGCGGACATGCGCGAGCGCGTCCTCGTAGCTGTTGATCTCGGCATAGACGTCGGGCTGTTTGGCACCATAGATGATCTCGCCGGTCGAAAAGATGCGCGGGGCCAGGATCTTGCCGGCGCGCTGCATTTCGGATGCGACGAAGATTTCGGCGGCGCGGGCCGAGGGATCGTGGATAGTCGTCGTGCCGAAGGCGAGATTGGCCATCGCCGACCAATTCTGCTGCGGCACCAGCTCATCCTCGCCCTGCGGCCCGTGCGCATGGGCATCGACGAGGCCGGGGATGATCGTCTTGCCGGTGACGTCGACCAGCTTGGCGCCGGCCGGGATCGTCACGTCGCCGCGCTTGCCGACCGCGACGATCCGGTCGCCGGTGATGACGATCACGCCGTCGTCGATGATCCCGCCGGCCTTGTCGGCCATCGTCACGATCCTCGCACCGGTCAGCGCGACGGTACCGCTCGGCTTTTCGGCGGTGACCGCCATCGACAGCGACACGCCGGTCTTGGGCGGCTGGAATTTCGGGGCATCGGCGCCGACCGGGGCAGAGGCGAACAGCGCGCTCGTCTCGGCGGTGAACAACGTCGGCCCAAGGCTCCAGTGCACCTGCTTGCCGTCATTCGACCAGTGGATGAAATTCGCGCCCTCGCCGCTGACCCGGGTGACCGGCAATGGCCCGCCCTTGGGATCGGTCGACACGTCCTGCGTGCCCGGCAGCAACGGCATCACGAACGCTTCGTAATTCTGGCGAAATGCCAGGTACTGGCCGTCGGGCGAGACCTGGTAATCATTGACCAGTTCGCCGGTGGCATGGACGCGGCGCGCCTGGCCGCTGAGATCGGTGCTGACGAGCTGGCGCTTGCCCTTGTCGCTGCCGATCATGAAGACGCGGTCGTTGCCCGCGCCGAATTGCGGCTCGGCGCCGTCCTTGGCGATGCGCACCGGGGTGCCGCCGCTCGCCGCGACGCGGTAGATGCCGGGGTTGGCGCTCCAATTGTCCGAGGTCAGCCCGCCGCCCTCGCCGCGTTCGAACACGATCGTGCGGCCATCGGGCGAGAAGCGCGGCCGGGCATAATGGCCCGGCTGGCTGGTGACGTCGCGCGCGACGCCGCCGGTAGCCGCGACGCTGCGGACATGGCCGAGGCCGGCATCGGTCCAGCCGATGAAGGCGATCGTCTTGCCGTCGCGCGACCAGCTCGGCCAAAGCTCGAAGCTCGCGCCGGCGTCGCTCGTCAGCCGCCTGGCGGTGCCCCCCGCCATCGGCTTGACCCATAATTTGCCGAGCGTTTCGAACACCACCTGACGCCCGTCGGGCGAGACCTCGGCCCAGCGCGGCATCCGGGTCTCGAAGGTCGCCGGGGCGACATCGACCGTCGGGTGCGTCGCATCGATGACGACGCGGGTGTCGTTGATCCGGAACGGAATCTCGGCGGCGCCCTGGCCATCGGCGCCGACGCGGCGGATCTTGCCGCCGGCCCAGAAGACGACCTGCTTGCTGTCGGGGGTCCACGCCATGTTGGGATAGACCCCGGTCACTGCCCAGGTTTCCTGCACGTCCTGATCGAGCGCGTCGTAGATCTTGCGTTCCTCGCCCGAGACGAGGTCCTTCACATAGAGCTTCGATTTGGCGCGCTCGCGGCGGACGAAGGCGATCAGCTTGCCGTCGGGCGAGGGGGTCGGGCGCACCGATCCGCCGACCCCCGATACCGCCGTCGTCACCTCGCCGGTTTCGAGATCATAACGTTCGATGTCGAACAGATCGGTGTTCGAATTCTGGGCATATTCGAAGATCGGCCCCGGGGTGACGTTGCGGGTGTAATAGATGCCCTTGCCGTCGGGGGCGTAGATCGGCTCGCCGAGTTCCTTCTGGAGCTGCTCGCTCGCGCGCTTGACGAGCTGGACGCCGCCGCCGCCCGAAACATGATAGAGCCAGACCTCGCCGGTACCGAGCGAGCGGCCGGTCGTGAAATGCTTCTTGGCGACGATGAAGCGGCCGTCGGGACTCCAGCTCGGCTGGTTCAGCAGTCGGAAATCCTCTTTCGAGACCTGCTTCTTGTCGGTGCCGTTGACGTTCATCAGCCAGATATTGTCGCCGCCGGCGCGATCCGAGACGAACGCGATCCGCTTGCCGTCGGGCGAGAAGCGCGGCTGCTGTTCATAGGCGAGCCCCTCGGCGATCCGCGTCGGCGTGCCGCCCGCGATCGGCATCGTATAGATGTCGCCGAGCAGATCGAACGCGATCGTCTTGCCGTCGGGCGAGACGTCGACGTTCATCCAGCTGCCCTCGTCGACGGCGATCGGGATCTGGCGGGTCGTCATGCCGGGGGGGGCGCTGACATCCCATTTGGGCGGCTTCGCGGCATCGCCCGCCGGGGTCGGCGCCTGCGCCAGCGCCGATGTCGTCGCCAGCAATGCCGCCAGCAAGGCGCTTCCCCGATAGATCATGTAAGTCCCCCGATAAATTTCTGGTCTGGCGCCATTCTTAGGCGCCCCAGGCCGGATGATTCAATGGCCGCGAGGGGATTTTACCTGGCGGGTGGGTCGCATCGCGCGCGATCGGCGGTTAGGAAAGGCGCATGCGCCGACCGATCATCGTCCTGCTCGCCTTCCTGTCGTCGATCACCGTCGCGGCATCGCCGGCGTCGAAGGCGCCCGCCGGTGCCGGGATGGTGCGCGTGCGCCTCGTCACCGCGGCGGGCGATATCGTGGTCGCGCTCGATACCCGGCGCGCGCCGAGGACGAGCGCCAATTTCCTTGCCTATGTCGATGACGGGCGGCTGGACGGCACCGGCTTCTACCGCGCGGTGCACGCCAAGAGCGATCCCAAACGCGGCTTCATCCAGGGCGGCATCGACACCCAGGCGCGGCGGATGCTGCCCTCGGTGCCGCTCGAGCCGACCGACCGCACCGGCATCCGCCACCTCGATGCGACGATTTCGATGGCGCATGGCGACAACCCCGATTCGGCGACCGGCAATTTCTCGATCACCGTCGGTGCCGCCCCCGCGCTCGATGCGCAGGGCAGCTACCGGGGCTATGCCGCGTTCGGCCATGTCGTCGCCGGGATGGACGTCGTCCGCCGGATCATGGCGCTGCCGACCGGCGGCGGCCGCGGGGTGATGCGGGGGCAGATGATCCTCGCCCCCGTCAAGCTGATCCGCGCGATCCGGCTCGACGGGACGCCCCACCCGACCGGGCGGGTCAAACCGTGGCTGATCGAGCTGCCCCCGCGCCGCTGAACGCCGCGCGCAGCCGTTACCGGCTGGCGGGGGTGTCGCTGCCCTGGGTCGCGACGATGACGCCGATGATCGCGCCGAGCGGCCCGAGCGCGGCGAGCAACGGGAAGCGACCCGTCTTGGCGAGCTGGCCGCCCGACGATCCGCCGTTGCCACCGCTCGAGGGCGCCTTGCCGCCGCCCGAACCGGTGCTACCGCCCTGGCGGGCTGCCCCCAACAGCGCTGCCGCGATGCTGAGCTTGCCGGCCAATGCGGGATTGATCAGGATTTGCACGTCGCTGAGCGCCGACGGCGAAACGGTGAAGGGGCCGATCGGCGCCATGCCGGCGCCCGGGAGATACAGCGCCTGCATCGGCCGATCGAGCGTGATCAGCCGGTTGCCGAACTGAACGTCGATCGCGCCCGGGCGCGAATTGCCCTGCTGGTTCGGGCCGGGGCCGCGCAGGATGATCAGCGAGGCGGTCGCCGGGTCGCTGCGGACGCCGGGGCCGACCGCCGGCTCGAGCGCGGCGATGCGGACGGCCTCGGCGCCGACGGTGCCTTCGACCATCGTGCCGCGGATGCCGATCGACGCGATCGGGGTCTTGATCGTCGATCCGGTCGATCCCGCGCCGCTCGAACGACCCGACATGAAGCGGAATGCCCCGCGTGCGACGGTCGCGCCCATCGAGCGGGTCCCGCGCGCCGGATCATAGACGAAGCGGTCGATCGTCACCCGCGCGTTGGCGCCGACGGTGAAGTCCGATTTGTCGAGCAGCAGGACGCGCAACTGGCTGTTGGCCTGGGTCTGCACTTCATCGTTGAGCGCGACACGATCCTTGAGCACGGCGGGCCGCGACGTCTTGGCCGCATTGCTGCGGATCGACACCTTGTTGTGCACGGCGGCGTTGACGCCGACGACCTGCGCCTGCGCCGCCGCTGGCAAGGTGGCGAGCAGGACGGCGGCACCGATCAGCGACCGATTGGCGCGCGCGCGATTGCTTGTTGTCGATCCGTTCATTTGCCAGTCCCCTGGTTCGCCGCAACCGGCATTGCGCCACAGGCGCCGATTGCCGCGGTCCACGCCGGATCGGCCACCGGCGGGTTCAGAAACTTCGCGAGCTCGATCCGGCCGCCTTCGGCATCGTCGAGCCGGCACAAGAGCCCCGCATGAACGATCAGCGCCCGATGCGCGAGCGGGTGGAGCAGCAGCACCCGCTCGAGCGTCGCGGCGGCCTCGACGAGATCGCCGGCAGCCGATTGCTGCGCAGCAAGCGCCATCCCGGCCTCGACATCGGTGGAGGCCTCCGCGATCGGATCGAGCGCCGCGACGCGATCGTCCTGAGCAGGCGCAGGCCCCGTCCAAAGCATTGCGCCGCCCGCAAAAAATGCCAGGCGGCGCACCGTGCGCGATTGCAGTAATTTCATGATCTCAGTCCCCTCCCCCGAGGTTGAACCAGCCAATTTGCAACACCGCGTGGGACCGGAACAATAAACCCATGTTAGGCAAGCTGGTCGCAAAATACTCCAAAAAAATGCTGCAAGAGGTTATTTTCTTGCTGCACACGCCACGTCCGTCATCAATTTCGATAGTCCGTCTTTTTACAAGATGCTGATTTGCGGTGTAATTGAATTGATCTCACCAAAGATCTTCCGGGCCGATCGACGCTGTCGCGACACCGGTAATTTTCGGCGCCAATCAATCCGTGCTAGAGGGCACCACGTCGCGCGATCGGGCGACGCATGGGGGGCAACATCATGGCGGGCGGGCCAATCCGCAGCTATTTGAGGCGGCGCGGCGGATTGATCGTGCCCGGCCTCGCGACGCTGGCGGTTGCAGCGATGTTGCAGGTGTTTGGCGTATCGCAGCTCAACCGTACCGGTCTTCTGCTGTTCGATGGATTTCAGCGGATCGCGCCGCGCCCCTATGAGGAAGCGCCGGTCCGGATCGTCGATATCGACAATGAAACGATCAGGCGGCTCGGCCAGTGGCCGTGGCCGCGCACCGATATCGCCGATCTGACGCGCCGGATCGCCAATGCCGGCGCATCGGCGATCGCGTTCGACATCGTCTTTTCGGAAAGCGACCGGACCTCGCCGGCGCGGCTCGCCAAACGGCTGCAACGCGAGGGTGGCAGCCCGGCGATGCGCGCCCTCCTCGAATCGCTGCCTGACAATGATACCGCCCTTGCCGACGTGATCCGCCAGGCGCCGGTGACGCTCGGCCTGTTCCTGACTCGCGAGGGTCGCGGTGCGGTGCCCGCGCCGAAGGCCGGAATCGCGGTGCTGGGCTCGTCGCCGAGCGCCGGCGTCGCGGGGTTCACCAACGCGATCCAGCCGCTCGCACCGCTCAGCGCGGCGGCGACCGGGCTCGGCTTCGTCAGTCTGGTCGGCGACAGCGATGGCATCGTCCGCAAGGCGCCGATGATCGCCTCGGCCAATGGCCAGTTGCTGCCGTCACTATCGGCCGATGCGCTGCGCGTTGCCCAAGGGGCGGGCTCGATCCTCGTCAAGTCGAGCAATGCCAGCGGCGAGCTCGGCGGGACAGGGGGCGACGTCGTCTCGATCAAGATCGGCGACTTCGAAGTGCCGACGACCCCGGCCGGCGAACTCTGGATGTATTTTACCGCGCCGCATCCCGATCGCGTCGTCCCTGCCTGGAAGGTCCTCGAAGGAAAGCTTTCCCCGGCCGAGATGGAGCGTGAATTTGCCGGGCGGATCGTCTTCATCGGGGCCGGTGCGGTCGGTCTGCGCGATCTCGTCGCCACGCCGATCCAGGATCGCGATCTGGGCGTGATGGTGCATGCCCAGGCCGTCGAACAGATGATCCTCGGCAAGTTCCTCACCCGGCCAGATTGGGCGCCGGGGCTCGAACGCAGCTTGCTGGTGGTGTTCGGGCTGGTGCTGGCGATCCTGCTGCCGGCGATCGGCGCGACGCGCGGGGCGCTGCTGGGGGCAGCCATGATCGCCGGCACGATGGGGGGCAGCTGGGAAGCGTTCCGCACCTATCACTTCCTGCTCGACCCCACCTATGCCGTGATCGGGCTGACCGCGGTCTATCTCGTCGAGACGGTGGTGATCTTCTACCGCGAGGAACGCCAGCGCGCGTATATCCACCAGGCGTTTGACCGTTATCTATCGCCGGCGCTCGTCAAGCGGATCGTCGATGATCCGAGCCAGCTCGAACTCGGCGGCGAAGAGCGCGAGATGACCGTGCTGTTCTGCGATATCCGGAGTTTCTCCTCGATCTCCGAACAGCTCACGCCGAAGGAGATCATCCGCTTCCTGATCGCCTTCCTGACCCCGATGTGCGACATATTGCTCGCCCGCAAGGCGACGATCGACAAGTTCATCGGCGATGCGATCCTGGCGTTCTGGAATGCGCCGCTCGACGATCCCGATCAACATGCCAACGCCGCCCGCGCAGCGCTGGCGATGGTGGCGCGGCTCGAAAAGCTCAACATCGACATGCCCAACCAGACCGCCGAACCCTGGCCCGGCGTGGTCAATCTCGGCATCGGCCTCAATGCCGGTCCGTGCTGCGTCGGCAACATGGGATCGGCGCAGCGGCTATCCTATTCGCTGATCGGCGATACGGTGAACCTCGCTTCGCGGATCGAGGGGCTGACCAAATATTACGGTGTCAGGATCGCGATCGGCGAATCGCTCGAGCGCCATCTGCCCCGGTTCGCGATACTGCCGCTCGATTGCGTGCGCGTCGTCGGGCGCGACGCGCCCGAGACGATCTATGTGCTGATCGGCGACGAAGCCGTTGCCGAGACGCCCGAATTCGAGGTCTTTGCCGCCGATCACGTGGCGATGCTCGGCGCCTATGCTGCGCAGCAATGGGTCGCGGCGAAGGCGTTGCTCGATACGGGGTCGCCGGTCGCTGCCACCTTCGGGCTCGCCAAATTCTATGGCCTGATGCACGATCGCGTGCGGCATTTCACCGATAACCCGCCGCCCGCCGGCTGGGACGGCGTTTTCCAGGCAACCGAAAAATAGGCCGGTGCCGGCGCGCGGCGCATGCCGCGTCAGCGCGCCGGCACCTGAAGGCTTGCGGCGGCGGCCTCGAGCCGCGCGCGCGCGGCCGGGTTGGCAGCGATCGCCGCTTTGAGCGCAGCGCTGGCCTGCGCGCGATCGCCCATCGTCATCCGGCTGCGCATCAGCATCACCCAGCCATCGACATTGGCCGGATCGGCGCGCAGCTTGGTTTCGAGCCGATCGACCATCGCCGCGATCATCGCCGCCTGCTGGCTGGGCGGCAGCGCTCCGGCGGCGCGCATCTGGTCCGCATCGGGGCCGGGAATCGCCGCGCCGGGCGCGAAGCCCGGCGCAAGCGGGGGATGCGGCGTCGCCGGGCGTGCGGCCGCCATTCGTGCGGCAATATCGATCTTGTTGATCCTGGCGACCTGCATGATCGTCCGGCGCAGATCATTGTCCCACGGGGCGTCGGCGGGGGTGTCGTCGAGCAGCGCGAACCAGTCGTCGATCGCGCCGCGATGGTCGCCCTTCAGATCACGCGCGACCGCTGCGAAATAGCGGCTGCGCGGATCCTTCGGATCGATCGACAGCGCCTTGCGGAACGCCACCAGCGCGGGCGCCGGCATCGGATCGCGCGGGTTGGCCATCACCAGGGCTTCGCCCAGCGCCGACCAGAGGACCGCCCTGTCCGGGGAAAGCCGGGTCGCCCGATCGAAGGCGGCGGCCGCGTCGCCGAACGCGCCCTGCGCGAATTCGGCTTCGCCGAGCGCCTGCCAGGCACGCGAATCACCCGGCGCGGCGCGCGTCCGCGCGCGGCGTGCCTCGATCGATGCCGGCGTCGACGGAGGCTCTGTCGCCGTCGGGATCGCGGCTGTTTTGGCATCGGGCGCGGCGCCGCCGCGTGACACCGCATAAGCTATTGAGACCAAAAGCACTGCGGCGGCGCCGAGCAAAAGCCAGGTGGCGAATCGGGGGGCCGGCTTGGCAGAGGGCATGACTGTCCCAGCGATCAGAAGGTTCAAGGGTGGTAGTTCGCGGCCGTCATGTTAGGGTGCCGTCATCGCGCTTCAAAGCGCATTCTGCGGCGAACGACGGCACGGGGGTGGTGCGCGCGCCGCAACGACGGGGGGATAATCGCCATGGGGGACCGCGTCCGCGTCGCCATCATCGGCTCGGGACCGGCCGGGCTGAGCGCGGCCGCGCGGGCTGCGCAACTCGGGCTCTCGCACGTCTTGCTCGAGAAAACCGACCACCTTTCTGATACGATCTACAAATATCAGAAGGGCAAGCATGTGATGGCGACGCCCAGCCAGCTCGTGCTGCGTTCCGACGTCGATTTCGCGGCCGGCAAGCGCGAGGCGATCCTTGCGATATGGGATCGCCAGGCGGCCGAACGCGGGGTCAAGGTCCGGTACCGCAGCGAGGTGAAGGCGATCACGGGCGACCAGGGCGATTTCGAAATCCTGCTGACCGATGGCACGACGATCGCCGCCGAACGAATCGTGATGGCGATCGGCACCCAGGGCAACCCCAATCGGATGCGTTGCGCGGGCGCCGATCTGCCGCATGTCCAGTATCAGCTCGACGACCCGGGCGCCTATGTCGACGAACATATCACGGTGATCGGATCGGGTGACGCCGGCATCGAAAACGCGCTCGGCCTCGCTGCCGATCCGGCGCAGGGCAATATCGTCACCATCCTCAACCGGTCGGCCGATTTCGCCCGCTCGAAGCCGGCCAACGTCAAATTGCTCACCGAAGCCGGCGAGCGGGGGCGGGTCTCGATCCGGCTCGAAACCACCCCCGCCGAAGTGAAAGACGGGCAGCTCGTCCTCGACACCCCGAGCGGCCAGGAAACGATCCGCTGCGACCGGATCATCGCGCGGATGGGCTCGGCGGCGCCGCGCGCGTTCATCGAATCGTGCGGGATCGCGTTCACCAGCGCCGACCGCGAGGCGTTCCCGCAACTGTCGCCGGTGTTCGAGACGACCAAGCCGGGCATCTTCGTGATCGGCGCGCTCGCCGGCTATCCGCTGATCAAGCATTGCATGAACCAGGGCTACGACGTCATCGAGTTCATCAACGGCAACACCACGCTGAAGCCGGCCGACGAACCGTTGCTCGAAGCGAAGTTCGCCGCGTTCAAGGGCCGCAAGAGCCAACCCTCGGTCGATCAATGGCTCGAATCGCTGCGCAGCAATGTGAGCATCCTCAACGAGCTGTCGCCGCTGCAGATGCGCGAGTTCATGCTCGATTCGGACGTGCGCGCCTATCGCAAGGGCGAGACGATCTTCGAACGCAACGCGATCGGCTCGTCGCTGTTCGGCATCGTCCAGGGATCGGTGCTGGTCGAGGTCAGCAAGGACGATCCGTCGATCACGGTGCCGATCGAGCAGGGATCGATCTTCGGCGAAGTCGGGCTGATCTCGGGTCGGCGGCGCGGGGCGACGATCCGCGCGGCGAGCGACGTCGTCGTCGTCGAGGTGTCGCGCACCGCCGCGCTCAAGCTGATGGCGTCGGTGCCCGCCGCCAAGCGCGCGGTGACCCGGATTTCGGTGGAGCGGCAATTGCTGCAGATGTTCGGTTCGGGGTTGGTCGCCGCCGATCTGACCGAGGTGCTCGACGCCGCCGAGATCGAGACGGTGCGTGCCGGCAAGCCGATCATCACCGAGGGCGAGGAGGGCGACGACATCTTCGTGATCCGGGTCGGCAGCATGATCGTCGAGAAGAGCGTCGGCGGCAAACCGGTGTTTCTCTCCTATCTGCCGGCGGGCTCCTATGTCGGCGAAATGGCGTTGATCGCGGGCGGCAAGCGCACCGCGACCGTCAAGGCGGCGATCAAGTCCGAGGTGATCCGGCTCAAGGGCGAAAGCTTTCGCCGGCTGCTCGAGGCGAAGCCGCGGCTGCTCGAAAAGGCGCGCGCCGACATGGCCGCGCGCCAGAACGTCAACGCCTTTGTCGAGAGCCGCAAGGACAGTTTCTCGGGCATCGTCGACATGTATTCGCAGACCGCCAAATTCCTCGTCGACAATGGCATCGGCGAGGCCACCGACGTGCTGCTGATCGACGAGAATCTGTGCGTCGGCTGCGACAATTGCGAGAAGGCCTGCGCCGACAGTCATGAGGGGCTGTCGCGGCTCGATCGCGAGGCCGGGCGGACCTATGCCCATCTCCATGTGCCGACGAGCTGCCGGCATTGTGAACATCCGCACTGCATGGCCGATTGCCCGCCCAATGCGATCCATCGCGGCCCGGACGGCGAGGTGTTCATCGATGAAAGCTGCATCGGCTGCGGCAATTGCCAGCGCAACTGCCCTTACGGCGTGATCCGGATGGACAGCGTCCCGCCGCCGAAACCGTCCCTGCTCCGCTGGCTGTTGCTTGGGGCGGGGCCAGGGCCGGGCGAGCCGAGCAAGGCGTGGCGCAAGAAACATGCCCGGCCGGACGTCGAATTGCCCAAAAAGGCGATCAAATGCGACATGTGCTCGGGGATCAAGGGCGGGCCCGCATGCGTGCGCGCCTGCCCGACCGGAGCGGCGATCCGCGTCTCGCCGGAGAACTTCCTGACGGTATCGCGGCTCGAACGGGAGGAACGCTGATCGCCAGCCGGAGCGCCTCTCGGGCCAGTCGCCGCAGCGACCCCCTGCACGAAGGGTTTCTGCGCCATGCCGGCTTCCGCTGGCTCAAGGTGGCGCTCACGCTGAGCGGCGTCGCCATCATTGCCTATGCGCTGATCGACGTCGGCCCGCGGCCCAATGGGGGCAGCTGGTATGGCTATACGCTCGGCACGATCGGCGTCCTGTTGATCCTGTGGTTGACGCTGCTCGGGGTGCGCAAACGCGCGATGACGCGCGGTCGCTGGTCGCTCAAGGCGTCGACCAGCGCGCATGTCTATCTCGGCCTGAGCCTGATCGTGATCGGCACGCTGCACACCGGTTTCCAGTTCGGCTGGAACGTGCATACGCTGGCCTATGCGCTGATGATGCTGGTGATCGTCTCGGGCATCTGGGGGGTGGCCGCCTATACGACGATCCCGGCCGCGCTGAGCAACAATCGCGAGGAGATGACCCAGCGCCAAATGCTCGATGCGGTGCGCGCGGTCGATCGCCAGTTGCACGATGCCGCCCAGCCGCTCGATCCGGCGCTGGCGCGGCTGGTGCTCGCCTCGCTCGAACAGGACCCGTTCGGCGGTGGCCTGAGAGTGCGGCTGTCGGGCCGCGACCGGCACTGCGCGACGGCGGCGGCGCATGCGCTTATCCGTGGCCATGGCGGGGAGATGCAGGCGGCGCTCGAACGGGTCGATGCGCTGCTCGGCCGCAAGGTGGCCATGCTCGATCGGCTGCGGCGCCATTTGCGGCTCAAGGCGCTGCTCGAAATCTGGCTTTACGTCCATGTGCCCGCCACCTTCGCGCTGATCGCAGCCCTGACGGCGCACGTTGTCAGCGTTTTCTTCTACTGGTGAGGCGCTGACGATGGCTTTCCTGATCTGTCGCATCAGCACCACCGCCGACGGGCGTGAAATCGCCCGGACGACGCCGGTCGACAAGGAGATATTGACGATCGGCCGCGCGGCCGAAAATGACATCGAGCTTCAGGATCTCGCGGTCGATCCGCTCCATGCACGCATCGAGCAGCGCGACGACCGCCGCATCGCGATCATCGCCGAGGGGACGCTCGGCTTCGAGGTCGACGGACGGACGAGTCGTCGCGCCGATATCAACAGCGCCAAGGGCGCCGAGCTGCGTTTCGGCGGTCACCGCATCATGGTCAGCCGCGATGACGAGGGCAGAATCCTGCTGACCGTGCAGCGCGTCGCTGCGCTTTCGGAAGCTGCCGAGGATCGCGACGAGGCGGTCGCCTTTTCACTCCGCCGCATGTTGCCCGGCAAGCGCCCGACCGCCTGGCTGCTGGCGCTCGGACTCCTGATTGCCTTTCTGGCCGTGCCGATCTGGGGCTTCTTCAATCGCCCTGCCCAAGATCAGCGCAGCGTCTATGCGCTGAAAGCCGACCACAACTGGTCGAGCGGCCCGCTCAGCCAGGCGCACCATGCGCTCGAGGGCAACTGCACTGCCTGCCATCAGCAGGCGTTCGTGTCGGTGCGCGATTCGAGCTGCACTTCGTGCCACAAGGATGTCCATGACCATGCGCCGCCGCGCCGGCTGGCCGCCGCGCGGATGCCGCCCGCGCTGGGTGGGCGCGTGCTCGCCAGCATCGCCCGGGCCTTCGGCAAGCCCGGCCCGGGCGCCTGTGTCGATTGCCATAACGAGCATGAGGGCGCCGGGCCGATGCCGCCGACGGCGCAGGCCTTTTGCGCCGATTGTCATGGTTCGCTCAAGCGCCGGCTGGCGGACAGCAAGATCGCCGATGCGGGCGATTTCGGCACGTCGCATCCCCAGTTCCGCCCGCTCGTTGCGACGATACCGGGCGACCCGCCGGCGATGCACCGCGTCTCGCTCGATGCGAGGCCAACCGACGATAGCGGACTCAAATTCCCCCACAAACTCCACCTCGATCCCCGGGGCGGGGTGGCGCGGATGGGGCAGACGCTCAAGGCAAGGTTCGGCTATGGCGACGCGCTGGTCTGCGCCGATTGCCATATGCCCAGCGCCGATGGCACGCGCTTCGTGCCGGTGACGATGGAGAAGAATTGTCAGGGCTGCCACAGCCTGGCGTTCGAGAAGATCGGCGGCACCGTCCGCACCTTGCGGCACGGCGATACGGCGCAGACGATCGCCGATCTGCGTGCCTATTTCCGGTCGACCGGACCGGTGCGGCCGATCAACCTGGGCGGCAATAGCCGGCGCTTGCCGGGTGACCGCGCCGAGCAAGCGGCCCAGAGCGTTTATGCCGGTGCCGTCGCCACGCGCGCAACCGGGGCGGACGCGGCGATCAAGGCGGTGTTCGCGCCGCGCGGCGCCTGCGGGGAATGCCATGTCGTCACGCCGCCCGCGTCGCCGGCGAGCGACGATTGGCGGATAACCAAGGTCAACCAGCCGATGCGCTATCTGATGCATGGCTGGTTCGATCACAACGCCCACACCACCGAAACCTGCTCGAGCTGCCACGCCGCGTCACAATCGACGCGGGCGAGCGACTTGTTGCTGCCAGGGATCAAGAGTTGCCGGAGCTGCCATGGCGGCGAAACGTCGGCGTCCAAGGTGCCGTCGGGCTGTTCGATGTGTCATAGCTATCATGTCAAGCAGGACGCGCCCTGGACCAGTCGGCAACGCCTGTCACCGGCCAGCCGGGCATTGTCCCCGGCACTGACTGCAATACGACCGCAGAAGACGGTTGCCGACTAGGGAGAAGAGGCCGTGTTGATTGCGCAGATCACCGATCTCCACCTGGGCTTCGAGCCCGACAATCCCGCCGAGGACAACCGGCGGCGGCTCGATGCCGTGCTCGACCAGCTGATCGACGGGCCCAACCGGCCCGATCTCCTGCTCGCCACCGGCGATCTGACCGACCGCGGCGATCCCGAGAGTTTCGCGCGACTTGTCGCCATCCTTCGCCGCTGCCCGTTCCCGGTCTATCCGATGCTGGGCAATCATGACGACCGCGCGGCGTTTGCCGCTGCCTTTCCGCAGGTCCCGCTGGCCGACGGCTTCGCCCAATATTGTCTGTCACGCGACGGGCTGCGGCTGATCCTGCTCGATACGCTCGAGGCCGGGCGGCATGGCGGCAGCTTCTGTGCGGTGCGCGCCGCCTGGCTGGCCGCGCGGCTGGCCGAGCAGCCGACCACCCCGACGGTGATCTTGATGCACCATCCGCCGATCGACGCCGGCATCGCCTGGATGGCCGCCGATCAGGGCACCGCCTTCACCGATCGCTTCGCCGCCACGATCGGCGGGCATCGTCAGATCATCGCGATCTGGTGCGGCCATCTCCACCGCGCGGTGTCGGCACCGTGGAACGGCATCACCGTCTCGATCTGCCCGGCGACCGCCGCGCAATTGTCGCTCGATCTGTCGCCGATCGATCCCGAAAATCCCGATGGCCGCCCGATGGTGAACGATGATCCGCCCGGCTATGCGCTACACCGATGGGACGGCGCGCAGCTCGTCAGCCATGTCGATACCGTTCGCCCGCGCGCCGCGTTGGCACGCTTCGACGACCGGATGCAGCCGCTGGTGCGCCAGCTGTTCGCCGAGCGCGAGTAATCTAACGCGGCGCTTTGAGCGGGGGGCGCCAGGCGGTCATGTCGACCGTATCGCTCACCTTCCACGGGGTGCCGCGGCTGGTCAGGAAAAACGACTCCATCTCCTTGCGGGTGAACGGCCGCGAGCCGAGCCGGCCGAATACCGCCATCTGCCCGCCGGTCTCGTCGACCGCGCGGTCTCGGTCGAGCCCCTTGGAGAGCGCGAGCGCGGGCGAGGGGGTGCGCGCCCAGGCGATCAGCTCGGGCATGGGGGCTGGCGAGAAGCCGTAGAAATTGGTCTGGCTATCGGGCGAGGTGAGTTGCAGCACCTTGAGCCCGTTACGGCCATCGGCGACATAGGCAAACAACGACGCATTGGTGCTGCCGACGATCACGTCCTGGGCATCGTTGAGCTGTCCACCCAGCGTCACACGCTTGTAGATCGCGGGCGCCTGCGGGTTGGTCACGTTGGCGATCACAAGGCCATCGTTGCCGGCGGCGATATAGGCATAGGTGCGCGCGATATAGAGCCGCCGGGCGTCGGCGAGCGCGATCGTGCCCGAAGCGACGGTGACCGGATCACGCAGCCGGGTGACGTCGAACAGTTTCACGCCGTCGGCATCGGTGACCCAGAGATAGCGAAACTGGAGCGCGCTTGCCCGCGCGTCCTTCAGCGGGCGCACCGCCGCGAGCTTGGGGTGGAGCGGATCGGCAAGATCGACAACGACCAGCCCGACATCGGCGGTGATGTAGGCGATCTCGCCCGCCAGCACGATGTGCCGGGCGCCCTTCAGCACATTGTCGGGGTTCCAGGTCGTCGCGCGCTTGAGGAAATTGTTGCGGAACTCGCCGTCGGCCATCGTCTCGATATTGACGAGGATCAACCCGTCGACCGAATCGGTAACGGCGGCATAGCTGTAGATCGGCAGGAAGGGCTGTTCCTGGTTGATCTCGCGGAGTTCGGGGGTGTTGCGCAGCGGATTGATCGGCTGGTCGGTGGGCAAGGCCATACAGGTCGCGTTGGGCGAGGCGACATGCGCGTTCTGGCCGAGCTTCGAGAAGGGCGCCGAAATGATCCGTTCGGAAAAGCCCTTGTTGGCGATCGAGGCGACATCATAAACGCGAAAACCGCCGCGCCCTTCGGCGACAAACATATATTCGCCGCGGAGTTGCAGGCAGCCGACCGCGTCCTTGGTGCCCTGAACGATGTTGCGGAATTCCTCGATCGCATGGGTCTCGCCCGAGGCCTTCTTGTCGAAATATCGGCCGCGCACCCAGTTTTTGAGCTCGCGCTTGTTCTTGTCGACATGCAGCTTCCAGAAATCGGGATAGGCGTATTTCTGCAAGTAGGAACCGATCACCGCCTGGGGTTCGTCCCATTCGGTGACGCGCACCGCCTCGAACCCGCCGGCGAGCCCGGTCCAGGCATTGAGCCCGACGAAGTTAACGTAGTTGGTGCCGAGCAGCAGCAGCTGCGCCATGATCGCGTTGTTGTCGTCCCTTGCCGACAAATGGCAATCGCTGCACGTCTTGGTCTCGGTCTTCCGCACGGTGTGCGGGAAATGCGGCGCGAACGCCTGGCTCGAAAAGCCGATGCCGCTGATCGGCGGTTGCTGGACATAGATGCGCTCGCGATTGACGTTGGTCGACGACAGCACCAGCGCCGAGGTGCTGCGCACCGGGGTCGTCACATTGCCCTTGGTCGTCATGCCCTTGCCGAGCTGGAACATGTCGTCGCGCGCGACCTGCGGGTTGTAGGTCGCGAAGTTGCGGGTTTCCTCGCCCTCGAAATGATGCGTCGTCGTCTTCCAGTTCGCCTCGATCGGCAGATGGCAGCCGCCGCAGCTCGTCGTCCAGCTGAGGTGGCAGGTGTAGCAGGTGACCTTGTCCTCGCCGTGGGCGCGCGCGCCGGGCAGCACGCCGGGGCCGAAGGCGAAGCGGCCATCCTCGGCGCCGGTGCGGCTCATCAGCTTGGCGCGCGCCGCCTTGGCGTTGAAATAGGGGCTCGCCGGATCGACGCTGTCCTTCACCAGATGGACGTCCCACTCGATCCTGGGGTCGACGATCGATCGCTGCACGAGCTTGCGTCGCCCGCCCTCGATCGGCACCCATTCGAAGCGACGCTGGCCGTCGGGATTGCGCAACAGCGCCAGATCATTGCCCTTGGGGCTCGCGGCGGGCCCGGAGGTGCGCAAGGTCGGATAGGCATCGGCGGTGCCGTGGCAATCCTTGCAGCCAATCTCGACCGCGTTGGCGACTTCGCCATAGATCAGGCCGTTGCCATGGCTATCCTGCGCGAAATGGCAATCGGCGCATTGCATGCCCTTTTCGGCATGGATGTCCATCAGATGGACCGCCTTGCCAGGATTGACGCCGGGCGGCACGAACGTGCCTTCGCCCGCCTTGCGCCATTTTTCGGGATCGGTGGGGGCGACGATCCCGCCCTCGGCATCGAGCAGATTGCCCTCGCGATCGCGCTTGAAGATGCCGCGAAAATTCCAGCCATGGCTGTGATAGTCGGCAAACTGGGTGTCCTTCAGTGTCGGATTGAGATCATAGACGTTGCGGACGAAATCGGGATCGGCCCAATTGCCGCGCACCGCGGCGGCTTCGGGGTTGCGCTCGAGCACCTTATGCGCCTCGGCGGCGGTCGAATATTTCTGTTGCTTGGGCCACATCGACGGTGCGTCGGATTCATAGTCCCACATCGTGTAGCCTAGATAGGAATTCAGGAAGATATTGGGCTGGTGCATGTGGCAGCTCATGCACTGGCTGGTCGGGATCGCGCGGGTGAAGGCGTGGCGGAGCGGGTGGCCGCTGGCCTTGACGCCGGGATGCGGACCGGGCGGGACGAGGCCGCCATGGCCATCGGCTCCGGCGCCGTGGCCTTCGCCTTCGCCGCCCGCCATCTTCGAGGCGATCGTCGGATCAACCGTCTGGGTCTGCCCGTCGCGACCGAATGGTGCATAGATCAGGCTGTGGCGCGGCTCGCGATCATTGGCATAGATGACGTGACAGCCCGTGCAGCCCGAGCCGCGATAGTCACCCGGCTGCTCGTTGGTGCCCATGAACCACATCAGCGGATCGTTGAGCCGGGTTTTGTGGATGTTGAGCACGGGAATGGCGACGCGCAGACCCGTGCCGGGGCCGCGATTGGATTGCTTCAGGTCGGGTCGGCCGGGCTCCTCGAGCCGCTGGATCGACCCGGTCGGATTGGGCAGGCCGACCTCGGCGAACTGGGTGCTGACATTGCGCCCGCCGCGCTCGAACACGCGGAAGATGTCGCCCGGCGGGATCACCTGCCAGGTCGGCAGCGGATAGAGCGCGGCGAGCGCGCCGCGCCTGGCCTGCGCCGCGGTGACGGTGCCCGGCGGCGCGCCGGGGGAGACGATTTTCGCCGGCTCGCCGTCCTCGGTATAAGCCTCGCCGAAGATGTAATTCTTGAACGGGACGATGCCGTTATTATAGGCGGCGCCGCCCCACAGCATCGCTCCCGACGCCATCAGGGATCGCTCCGCCGCCTCGATCGTGTTGAGGTGACAAGCGCCGCACGCCGCGCGCGCGACGCGGTAGTCGCCCGGATTGACGAAGCGGATATATTGCGGCGCTTCGCGGTTGAGCAACGTGTAGCTGCGTTTGGGATTGGCCGAATCGGGATGGTGCCAGCTCTTCGGATAGAGCGGCAAAACATGCGCCTTGTCGCGCGCCGCGATATAGGCGGCATCGTCATAGCCGTGCGCGGGATCGCCGATCACCGACGCATTGCCGCCATGACAATCGACGCAGCCCAGCATCACCGCCGAACTCGCGTGCATCGAGGGTTCGTCGGTCCGCGTGTGGCACGAATAGCAGCCCTCGGACTTGTCGGCGACCTGCGCCGCCGTCTGGCTCATCGGCGCGGGCGGCGCCTCGACATAGACGCGCGCGACGGGCTTTTCGGCGTCGCTCGCGATCGACAGCGCGGCGGGGACGAGCATCGCCGGCACCACCAGACCGAACAGAAGAGCGACCAGGCGCCGCATCAATAGCTCACGATCACATTGGCGAGGATCGAGACATAGGCCTGTTCCTGCGCACGGTTGGTGAAAAGATCGCGAAACCCGCCCCCCGGCGCGAGCACTGCCGCCGACAGCCGACCGACGATATTCTGCGTCGCCTTTGTGCGCCAGATGATCGCAGTCGACAGATCCCAGCCGATATCCTTCGGGATACTGCCCTCGTTGCGCAGCGTCCGCAGCACGATCGTGTCGTCGAACCAGAGATGGTTGGCATTGGCCGACACCCTGAGCGTCGGCGTCAGATCGAAATCGGCGCCCGCCCCGAGCAATATCGTGCCCGGATTGTTGAAGTTCGACTGGCCCTGTTCCTTCGACGAGCGCAGCGAATTGAGGATGCCGTTGCGGCCGTTGATCGCCACCGCGCGACCGCCGCCGGCGAACGGGATCGTCTGGCGAATCCAGTAACTGGTATCGGCGCCGGCAAAGATCGGGTTTTCGAAGATCGCATCGAAGCCGCTCTCGGTATCGTCATACGGATCATGGTCGCCGCTCGCATAAAGCCCCGACAGGCGAAAGCGTATCCAGTCGACGTCATAGCTCAGCTCGGCCGCGCCGAAAAACGCCCTGATCCGCGCGGGGCGGCCGGTGAAGAAATTGTTCCGGTCCTCGCCGAGCGCGCCATAGAGCGACGCGGTCAGGTTGAGCCGCCCGATCCGGCCGTCGGCGCTGTAGCCGAGATAGACGACGTCGTAATCGCGGCCGCGCAAATTCCCGAGCAGGGCCGGGCGGACGGGAAAACCATTGGTGTCGACCTCGATCTGGCCGCCTTCGCGGTTGAGGTTGTAGACGGCGGTCACCTGGCTGGTCAGGCCCGGCACCAGGAAATCCTGCCGATAGAGGTTGGCGACGAAGACGACATCGTTGCGCGGCCGCCGCGCGACATCGTTCAGCCCCGAATTGGTGTCCTTCTCGAGCCGCCAGAACGCCGCGAGGTTGAACTGGAACCGGTTGTCGTCGCGATTGCCGAAGAAGCGGATGCCGAGCTGGTTGTCGTTGAACAGGAAGCCACGGAAATCGCTCTGGAAGGGCTGAATGCCGACGCGTATCGATTCGAAATCATAGCGGTCGGACGTGTTGCGCAGATGATAGTCGACGAACGCTTCCTGGACGCCGACAAAGCCGTCGAGCCGGTCGCTCGGATCGCTGGGCCGCACGCTCAGGACGCGGCGCTCGGGCACATCGACATAGTTCATGTTGAAGGCGAGCGCGAGCCGGTATTCGATCTCGGGCGGCTTGAACGCGGTCGATCCCTTGATCAGCGACGCGCCGACGATGAAGGTCTGCGAAAAGACGAAGCTCGGGTCGCGACCGAACACGTCGAGGCTCTGCGGTCGCTCGGTGGTCTGGACGCCGACCGGGATCGGGAAGGTGCGCGGTTCGAACACCGTGTCGCTGATCGCGCTCGCCGCGAAGAACCAGTCGTCGCCCTTGATCGGCAGCCACGGCACCTTGGCGCGGTCGATCGGGCGATCGCCCTTCAGCGTATTCTGGTGATAGGGGTCGAACCAGCGCTCCTTGACGACCCCGAGCGATTCGATCAGCCGCCAGCGATCGGGCAGCGGGATCTGGTCGGTCGGGAAGGCTTCGGGGCGCGGCGCGCGGACCGCGCCGGGATTGTCCTGGGTCACCGCATCGGGCAGCGGCGGCTGATAGCCGGGCCGTTTGCGCCCCTCGATCGTGTCCGGTCGCGCGGTCGGCAGCGGCGGCGGGCCGGCATCGCCGCCCGGCTGCTGGGCCGCCGTTTGCGGCAGCGCCGCAGCGGCGAGCAGCGGCAGGATCAGGAGCGAGGCCACCGGCTAGAGCCCCGCGCAGACATTTTGCGCCGCCGTGTCGAGGAACGGCGCGAACGGGCAGTTGACATAGCGCAGCCGCACCTGGGCATTGCCGAGATCGACGACGATCTGGTCGGCGCGGATCGCCGCCGGCGCGTTGCCGATGCTCCCCACCCGCAGCCCGGCATTGTTGAGCCCGAGAAAGCTGATCATGTCGTCCTGATCGATCCCGTCGCCCGATACGCCGATCCCGCCGACCAGCACATTGCCGCGGTAGATCGGCACCGATCCCGGAAAGATCTGGATGCCGTTCTGCAAACGGTTCTGGCCCGGCACCGCATCGGGAATGAAGGTGCAGCGCGGCGCGGTGTCGGTCGCGCTGGCGCCGGTGACATAGCCGAGGTGCTGGCCGAGATTGGTCAGCACCAGCGCCGATTGCAGCCCGGTGGAGAACGGATTGAACTGCGCGATCGGGCGCGAGAAGGGGCCGTTCGGCCGCCCGACCTCGCCATCGGGGAAATAGGGGCGCGAGAGATTGCCGCCCGACCGGTCGGCAAAGGCGACGCTGCCGGTCAGCGCGTTGGGATCGTTCAGAAAGCTGCGCACCGCCGTCACGAACTGGCGGACGTCAGCGCTCGGATCGGCCGACAACTGGCTGCCGGCGCGCGCGTTCGAGAAGAAGGCGGCGGTGCGCGCCTTTTGCAGCGAGACGTCGGTCCCGAAGATCGGGGCGTCAGGCGCACGCACGATCCCCAGGATCGAACCGTGCGTATCGACCATCGAAATCGACACCTGCGCGCGGGCGTCGAGCGGCTGGCGGATTTGCGCGCGGGCGCGGCTCATCACCGCAAACGCCTCTTCGAGCACGGCGCGGACCTCGGCGGCGGTCAGCGGCTGGGCGACGTCGCCGGCGTCGGTCGCGGCGCGGATCGGAAAGCGCTGGGCGCCGTTGCCGTCGGTCAGCACATAGGCGTCGCGGTTGGCGAATTCGGCGGTGGTGGCGGCGCGGATCCCCGACGCCTCGGTGCCATAGGCGCTGCCGGCGAGAATGGTCGGGGTCGGCACGCCGAAATAGCCCGTCACGCTGACGAGGCTGCCGAGCGCGGGACTGATCGCGGCATAGCTCGGCGTGCCGGTCGCGAGCAGCCCGGCATAGCTGGCATCGCTGAAGCGTAGCTGGGTGCCGTCGACATAAATGCGATCGGCGCGGATCGCCTCGGGCGCCTCGAAGCCGACCGTCCCGGCGAGCGCGATATACTCCTCGGGATCATTGTCGGTATCGAGGATATTGGTGTCGAGTCCGTAGACCCCGTCGGCCATCACCCCGATCGCGCCGACGACGACGCCGTTCTTGTAGAGCGGGAAGCCGCCGGGGTCGGCGGCGAGCCCGAGCGGCGACCGTTTGGGGCCAATCAACGCTGCCGTCCCCGTACCGCCATAGCGCGCCGAAAAATCCGAACAGGGGAGCTGGCTGAACTGCACGCCGAACAAGGGACCGCTCTCGAGCCCCGGCGTCGAAGGCGCGGGCGGGAAATGCTGCTGAACGATCTGGCTCGCCGTTCGGGACGAAAAGGCATTGCCGGCGCTCGAGAGATAGGCGCCGGTGACTGCCTTGGCGATCGCCCCTGCCTCGGCGGGGATCGTGAGGTTCTGGACATCGATATTGGCGCCATTGGGCGCGGCCGCCGTCACGGCGGTCGCGCGCGCGCCGGTCATCCGGAACACCGCGAGGACGTTGCCGACGCGATCGACCACGACGATCACGGCGGGCAGCGCGCGGGCGCGGGCTTCGGCGGCGGCGCGGGCGATGATCGTCTGGACATCGGCGACGGTCAGCGCTTCGGCGGCGGGCGGGGCATAGAGCGCCGCCGGTGATGCGGTCGGCGTCGGTGCCGGTGCCGGTGCTGGCGTGACGGCAGCCGTGGTGCCGCCGGTGCCGCCGCCGCTGCACGACGACAGCACCAGGGCGCCGCCCGCGATCAGCGCAGAAAACGGGCGCGACCGCATCAGCGCAGCGCCCGAATGCTGGCGACGGCACGGACGAGCGCGGTCCGGAAATCGGTGGGCCGATAGCCGTTGGGATCGCGCACCGCTGCATAGCCGCGATTGATGTCGGCGCGAATGCCGGCGGCCGCGCCGATCGTGATCCGGCCCTGCCTGACGAGCGCATTGAGCAAGGTGTCGATCGCCATCACGGCCTGGACCGATCCTTCATAATCAGTGAAGCGCGGCGCGATCGCCGGCCCCGCGATCGACTCGACCATCGCATAGGCGAGATCGCTGCCCTGGCCCGCCGCCAGCGTTCCTGCGAGCGCCTGCGCGGTCGCCGCGAGCCGGGCGGCGGCGGCCGCCGCGGCCGACCGGTCGCGGTCGATCGCGAGATGCAGGCCGCGGATATCGGCATCGAGCCGCGCGGCCATGCCGGGAGCCGCCACGCGCGTCGCGGCGGCGAGCAGGATCATGTTCTCGTCGTTGAACGGCGGCATGCCGGCGGGGATCGGCCGGGCAGGATTGGTCTCCCACGTCTTGACGCGATCGGCCTGGTCGAAAATCCGGCGATGGCAGCTATGGCAATCGAAAAAGGTGAATTCGGGAAAGGCGCCCTCGCTCGCGCGCGCCGGATTGGCAAAGAGCGTCATCGCGCGATTGACCGCCATCGCCTGCCCGACGGCCCATAGGCGGACGCTGTCGGTGCGGCCCTTGCGCGCGGCATAATCGGCGTCTTCGCCGTGATGTTGCTGCAACGTCGAGAACAGGTCGAGCTCGAAGGCGATCCGGGGGTGGCCCGCCGCCATCATCCGGTGGGTGACGAACTGGCCCGTGCGGGCGCTGCCATAATGGCAATCGAGGCAGACAGTGGCGCGCACGATCGGTTGGTCGAGCGCGACCATGCCGTTGGCGACATTGGCGCGGTGGCTGGCGCCTACGGCATAATGGCTGGCGATCCAGCGCGAGGCGGCGCCGTGGCACGCTTCGCAGCCGACGCCGTCGCTGCGCACGAACCGCGCGCCGGTCGCGCCGCCCACGGGCGTTGCGTGACAGCCGAGGCAGGCGGGGGCGGCGGTCGGCTCGCCGAGCCCAAGCGTTGCGGTGATCTGGCGCGCGCGCTGGCCGGCGAGCACGCTGTAGGCGCGGCTGTGTGCGCCACCCTCGGTCGATGGTTCCTGCCAGGTGGCGAGTTCGTTCTGGCGCACGACCGCGCCATCGCCTTCGAGCCGGCCGTGGCACGTCGTGCCCGCGCAGCTCGCGACGCCTTCGAACCGCGCGCCCGGCTGGGGCTGCGCGCCGGCACGGCCGGCGCCCATGCCGGCGAGCATCGCCGATGCCGCCAGCAACAGCAATGTCAGCGCCGCGACCGTCGTCGCTCGCTTCGGCCCAATCAAGTGCCCCCCATTCGCCATTCGGCGCTTCCCCCTTCATCGCCCCGGGCTGTCCACCCCGGGCGAGGCATTGCGGACGCCTGCCACCCCGCGTCCGATGCTGCCCCAATTACGTCCCGGCGGCCAGACCATAATCCGGCGGCGCCGGGACACCCCCGTCCGCCGGTTTACCGTCGCCGGATCACCAGATTGCGAATTTCGGTCATGTCCTCCATCGCGAACCGGATACCCTCGCGGCCCAGCCCCGATTCCTTGACGCCGCCATAGGGCATGTTGTCGACCCGGTAGCTCGGCACGTCGTTGATCACGACTCCGCCGACCTCGAGCCGGTCCCAGGCATCGAGCACCTTGAAGAGATCGCGGGTGAAGATGCCCGCCTGGAGCCCGAACTTGCTGTCATTGACCTCGTCGAGCGCGGTGCCGAAATCGGTGAATTTGCTAAGCAGCGCGACCGGGCCAAAGGCTTCCTCGGTATAGACGGTGCAACTGCGGCTGACCTTGTCGAGCAACGTCGCCTGCAGCATCGCGCCGTCGCGCTTGCCGCCGCAGAGCAGCGTGGCGCCGCTCGCCACGGCTTCCTGGATCCAGCCGTCGAGCCGCTTCGCCTCGTCTTCGGAAATCATCGGGCCGATGAAGGTTTTCGGGTCCTTGGGATCGCCTGAGACGAGCGCTTCGGTCCTGGCGACGAGCATGTCGCGGAAGCGATCATAGATATCGGCGTGGATGATGATCCGCTGCACGCCGATGCAGCTCTGGCCCGACTGGTAGAAGGCGCCGAAGATCACCCGATCGAGCGCGTCGTCGAGATCGGCGTCGTGATCGATGATCACCGCGGCATTGCCGCCGAGTTCGAGCACAACCTTTTTCTTGCCCGCCTTGGCCTTCAGCGCCCAGCCGACCGCCGGCGATCCGGTGAAGCTCAGCAATTTGAGCCGCTCGTCCTCGGTGAACAGATCGGCGCCTTCGCGGTGCGCGGGCAGGATCGAGAAGGCGCCCTCGGGCAGATCGGTTTCGGCGAGGATTTCGCCCATGATGATCGCCCCGAGCGGGGTGCGGCTCGCTGGCTTCATGACGAACGGACAGCCGACCGCGATCGCCGGGGCGATCTTGTGGGCGGCGAGGTTGAGCGGAAAGTTGAACGGCGAGATGAAGCTGCACGGGCCGATCGGCACCCGTTTCCACATCCCCTGATAGCCGCGCGCTCTGGGCGAAATGTCGAGCGGCTGGACCTCGCCTGTCATCCGCACGCTTTCTTCGGCGGCGATACGGAAAGTGTCGATCAGCCGGGTGACCTCGCCTTGCGAATCCTTGATCGGTTTGCCCGCCTCGACGCAGAGCGCATAGGCGAGTTCGTCGAAGCGTTCCTTGAAGCGGTCGACGCAGTGCTGCAGGACGGCCTGCCGCTCATAGCTTGCCAGCCGCGCCATCGGCTCGGCGGCGCCGACGGCGCCAGCGATCCCCGCGTTGATCGTCGCGGTATCGGCCTGCGCGACCCGAAACGCGATCTCGCCGGTGAACTTGTCGGTCACCGCGAGATCGGCGTTGGGCTGGGCCGCCTTGTTGTTGAGATAGAGCGGGTAGACGTCCTTCAGCTTGCTCACAGCGCTGCGCTCATCTGTTTGATCTCCTTGTTCAGGATGCGATCGTTATCGGCATAATCGACCGGGCAGTCGATCAGGTGAACGCCCGGCGTCGCCAATGTATGCGCGATCAGCTCGCCGAGATGCGCCGCGCTTTCGACGCGGTGGCCATTGGCGCCATAAGCCTCGGCATATTTGACGAAATCGGGGTTGCCATAGGTCAGCCCAAAATCCTCGAAGCCCATATTTGCCTGTTTCCAGCGGATCATCCCATAGCTGCCGTCGTTGAGGACGATGACGGTGATGTTGAGCTTCAAGCGGACCGCCGTTTCCATCTCCTGGCTGTTCATCATGAAGCCGCCGTCACCGCAGATCGCCATCACCTTGCGCCCGGGATAGACCATCGCCGACGCCATCGCCGAGGGCAGCCCGGCGCCCATCGTCGCGAGCGCGTTGTCGAGCAGCACGGTGTTCTGCTCGCGGGCCGGATAGTTGCGGGCGAACCAGATTTTATAGACGCCATTGTCGAGGCAGATGATGCCGTCATTGGGCATCGCCTTGCGCACTTCGCGGACCAGATAAGGAGGGAAGATCGGGAAGCGATCGTCGCCGTCGAGCGAGGCGGTATGCGCAACCTCGGCCGCCCGCGCGGCGAGCATCGGCGCGCAGTCCCAACCCTTGGGGACGATGTCTTCCTTCATTTGCCAGATCGCGTTGGCGATATCGCCGATCACCTCGATCTGCGGGAAATAGACCGGATCGACCTCGGCGGTGCGGCTCGAGACATGGATCACCTCGGTGCCGCCAGCCCGCATGAAGAAGGGCGGCTTTTCGATGACGTCATGGCCGACGTTGATGATCACATCGGCCGCCTCGATCGCGCGGTGGACGAAATCGCCCGCCGACAGCGCCGCGCAGCCGAGGAACTTCGGATGCGTCTCGTCGATCACCCCCTTGCCGAGCTGGGTGGTGACGAAGGGAATGCCGGTCTTCTCGACGAACTGCAGCAGCATCCGCCCGGTCAGCTTGCGGTTGGCGCCCGCGCCGAGCACGAGGACGGGTGACTTGGCGGCCTCGATCCGCCGCACCGCCGCGCGCACTGCCTTGGGCTCGGCCGACGGGCGGCGCGCGAGGCTGGGGGTGATCGGCAGGCTGTCGGTCTGTTCCTCGGCGACGTCTTCGGGGAATTCGAGATGGGTCGCGCCGGGCTTTTCCTCCTCGGCGAGGCGGAACGCCTCGCGGATGCGGCTCGGGATGTTGTCGGCGCTCGCCAATTGGTGGGTATATTTGGTGATCGGCCCCATCATCGCGACGACGTCGAGGATCTGGAAGCGGCCCTGCTTGCTCTTCTTGATCGGTTTCTGGCCCGTGACCATCAGGATCGGCATGCCGCCGAGCGTGGCATAGGCCGCCGCCGTTACGAGATTGGTCGCGCCCGGCCCCAGCGTCGCGAGGCAGACACCGGTCTTGCCGGTGTGCCGCCCATAGGTCGCCGCCATGAAGCCGGCGCCCTGTTCGTGCCGGGTGAGGATCAGCCTGATCGACGGCGAGCGGGACAGGCTGTCGAGAAAGTCGAGATTTTCCTCGCCCGGCACGCCGAAGACATATTCGACGCCTTCCTGCTCGAGGCATTTGATGAATATGTCCGATGCTTTCATCGTTTGTCTCCCCCCGAAGTCCCCCGCCGCAACGACAATGATGCCGTCCCCCATCCGCCGGACGCAGGCTTCATGGCACAGAAACCCGGGCGCGGCACCCTTTATGGTCCCGCCACGGGACGGCGCTGGTCAGCATCAGGCAATATATGTCACGAATACGGATAGTTACCGCCAGAAACGTACCGCAATTTTTGGCAATTCACCGACCGACCGTCACATAGTGTGTAATTGGAGGAGAATGCTCTAGGCTTATCCGGTCGACGAACCGCGACTCGATGCGGCACGACAGGCCGGATTTGGCTTCCGGCGATACCGGGGGGAGGGTAAAATGGCTACCAGTGACCATGTCGATCTATCAGTGTTCATGGAGGGCGTTCAACGACGCAATCCTGGACAGTCCGAATTCATTCAGGCTGTGCAAGAGGTCGCTCAGGATATTTACGAATTCATCGAAGACAAGGAAGAATATCACCATTATCAGATATTGCGGCGGATCGCCGAACCCGACCGGATCATTTCGTTTCGGGTGTGTTGGGAAGACGACAATCACAATATCCGCGTCCAGCGCGGCTGGCGGGTACAGAACAACAACGCGATCGGCCCCTACAAGGGCGGGCTTCGTTTCCACCCTTCGGTCACCGAGAGCGTACTCAAATTCCTGGCGTTCGAGCAGACGTTCAAGAACGCGCTGACCGGTCTGCCGATGGGCGGCGGCAAGGGCGGCGCCAATTTCAACCCCAAGGGCAAGAGCGATCACGAGGTGATGCGCTTCTGCCAGAGCTTCATGACCGAGCTCTATCGCCATGTCGGCGCCGATATCGACGTGCCCGCCGGTGACATCGGGGTCGGCGCGCGCGAGATCGGCTATATGTTCGGCCAGTACAAGCGCATCACCAACCAGTTCACCGGCGTGCTGACCGGCAAGGGGCTCGAATATGGCGGCTCGCTGATCCGCACCGAGGCGACCGGCTATGGCGCCGTCTATTTCATGCAGAATATGCTCAAGACCAAGGGCATGGACCTCACCGGCAAGACGGCGGTCATCTCGGGATCGGGCAATGTCGCCACGCACGCCGCCGAAAAGGTCGTCCAGCTTGGCGGCAAGGTGCTGACGCTGTCGGACAGCGCGGGGTTCATCCACGATCCCGATGGCATCAATCAGGAAAAGATCGATTGGGTCAAGGCACACAAGACCAAGCGGCGCGGGCGAATCGCCGATTATGTCGAGACCTATCGCGGGGCGACCTTCCATGCCGGGCTGACCCCCTGGGGGGTGCCGTGCGACGTCGCCTTGCCGTGCGCGACCCAGAACGAGCTGGTCGGGCTCGATGCCCGCACGCTCGTCGCCAATGGCTGCATCGCGGTGGCTGAGGGCGCCAACATGCCGACCACGCTCGAAGGCGTTCACGTCTTCAAGGACGCGCGCATCATGTTCGCGCCGGGCAAGGCCGCCAATGCCGGCGGCGTCGCCGTCTCGGGCCTCGAAATGAGCCAGAACAGCGGCCGCCGTGCCTGGAAGGTCGCCGATCTCCAGCAGCAATTGCTCGATATCATGGAGGGCATCCACGAACGCTGCGTCGAGCATGGCCGCGGGCCGGATGGCTATATCGACTATGTGAAGGGCGCGAACATCGCCGGCTTCAAGAAGGTCGCCGACGCGATGCTGGCGTTCGGCGTCGTCTGAGACAGAAATCGGGTCGCGTGGCGCCGATCGGCGTGGGGCGACCCGGCACCGTCATGTCTCGCCAGCGCGCCGCGTCGGCGATCAGCCGGCGTCGGGCGCCGGGCGGGGAAGGGGCCCCCTGGCCGGCTGGGCCTTCGGCGATTGCGCAAGCGCGATCCGCCACGGCTTGGCAAGCCCGTGATAGAGCCGCTCCTTGCAGACGAGCGCCGAGGTCGCATGCGCGATCAGCGCCGACAGGAACAGCGGCATGATCAGGCCGCGGCTCGCGGTCGCCTCGACGATGATGATGACGGCGGTCAGCGGCGCGCGGACGACGCCGGTAAAATAGGCGACCATCCCGAGCAGCACCACCGCGCCGCCGGGATCGTTCGGGAACAGCGGCCGCAGCAGCGCGCCGAGCCCCGCGCCGGTGGCGAGCGACGGCGCGAAGATGCCGCCCGGCAGCCCCGAGGCGGCGGTCGCCAGCGTGGTGGTGAGCTTGGCGGGGCCGAACCAATAGGGCGCATGGCTGCCATCGACGATCGCGCGCGCCGCCGCATAGCCGGTGCCCCAGGTGAGCCCGGTGACCACGCCGATCACCGCGACGACGATCCCGCACAGGAGCGCCCAGACCACCGGCCGGTCCTTGAGTACCGGGAACCAGCGGTCGCGGGTGCCACCGATATTGAGCATCGCGCGCGCGAACAGCCCGCCGCTGATCCCGCCGGCGACCCCGGCGACCGGCGCGATGCGCAGCACCGCATCGACCTTCAGATGCTCGCCGACGACGCCGAAATAGACATAGTCGCCGGCCAGCCCGAGGCTGACGATGCCGGCGATCAGGATCGTCGTCATCACGAGCAAGGCGACGCGCTGCTCATAGGCGTCGGCAAGCTCCTCGATCGCGAACGTCACGCCGGCGAGCGGCGTGTTGAACGCAGCGGCGACGCCGGCCGCGCCGCCGGCGATGATCATCGACGCGCGCATCGGCGCGCGGAACAACCGGTGGTGCCAGCTGAGGATCGCCGCCGAAATCTGTACCGTCGGCCCCTCGCGCCCGACCGAGGCACCGCACAGCAACGCGGCGATCGTGAAACCGAACTTGAGCAACGCCGCGCGGGGCGAGATCAGCAGCCGCATCGCCCGGGTCGGGTTCTGCGCGGCGGCGATCACCTGGGGGATGCCCGAGCCGGCGGCCTCGGGCGCGAATCGCCCGGTCGCCCAGGCGATGCCGGCAAAGCCGAGCGGGGTGACGAGCAGCGGCAACCAGAAATAGGTGCGCGCCAGCCGGGCGAACAGCGCGCTCGCATCATCGGCAAGGGTCGCGAACAGCAGGGCGGCGAGCCCGATCGACACCGCGCCGAGCCCCATCGCCGTACGGCGACGCCAGACGGGCGACGTCGGCCCGTGCCGCCTGATCAGGACGCGCCAGCGCCGGCTTGGCAAGAACATCATGGTGCCACCCCCTAACCGCCGGGGGGGGCGATGACTACCGCGATTCGACGATGTCGGCGGCCCAGCAGCGCCAAATATCGCTGATCAGATCGGCTTTGCCTGTGCCATGATCGGCAATTGCCGCACCCGTTTGCCGGTCGCCGCGAACAGCGCATTGGCGAGCGCGGGCGCGGCGGGGGGGAGGCCGGGTTCGCCAAGGCCGCCCATTTCATGCCCGCTGTTGATGAAATGCACCTCGATCACCGGGGCGTCGGCGAGCTTCAGCACCGTATAATCGTTGAAATTGCGCTGCTGCACCGCGCCCTTGTCGAGCGTGATCGCCTCGCCGATTGCGGTCGACAGGCCCATCACGATGCCGCCCATCACCTGCGCCTCGGCATTGCGAGGATTGACGACGGTGCCACAGTCGACCACCGCCGTCACCTTGAGCAGCTTTGGCGTGCCGTCGTCCTTGAGCGTCGCCTCGGTGACATGCGCGGCGATGGTGTTGAAACATTCGACGATCGCGATGCCGCGCCCGGTGCCCTCGGGCAGCGGCGTGCCCCAGCCGCCGAGCCTGGCCGCCTGATCGAGCACCGCGAGATGGCGTGAGCCGGGCTTCAAGTGGCGGCGGCGGAACTCGAGCGGATCGACCCCGGCGGCATGCGCCATCTCGTCCATGAAGCTCTCGGTATAGAAGCCGTGCTGGGTCGCGTTGACCGAGCGCCATGCGCCGACGGTCTGGTTCGACACCTGCTTGAAATGCCGCCGCGCGACCGCGGGGATGTCGTAGAAGAACGGCACTTCCTTGAGGCCGTCCTCGGGCTGCGCGAAGTCGTTCTGCCAGGCGGTGATCCTGCCGTCGGCGCCGAGCGTCGCCTTGAGATGCGCCGAGCTTTGCGGGCGATAGGCGCCCTGCGTCACTTCTTCCTCGCGTGCCCAGATCAGCTTGATCGGGTAAGGGACCTGCATCGCGACACGCGCGACCTGGTCGACGATCTCCATGTACATCGGCAACCGCCGGCCAAAGCTGCCGCCGATCAGCATCGGATGAAAGGTCACCCTGTCGGCGGCGAGCCCCGACGCCTTGGCGGCGGCCATCTTGGCGGCGAGCGGATCCTGCATCCCGCCCCAGACGTCGAGCCTGCCGTCCTGGTGATGCGCGGTCAGCGCGAACGGCTCCATCATCGCGTGGTGGAGGAAGGGCAGGCGGTAATCGGCCGCGACCAGTTTCGCGCCCTCCGCCTTGAACGCGCCATCGACATTGCCGCCGCCCGCCTTGGTGTCGGGCTTGTCGGCGGCGCGCAGCCGGTCCTGCTCGGCAAAGATCGACGCGGTCGAGATACCGCCATGGCCGCCATCGCTGAACTTCGGGGCGAGCGCGCGGGCGCCTTTGAGCGCCTGCCAATAGCCCTTGGCGACCACCACGACGGCGCCGTCGAGCTTGATCACCTTCTCGACGCCCGCCACCGCCATCGCCGGGGCGGGATCGACCGAGACCAGCTTGCCGCCGCGAATCGGCGCGGCAATGACCGTCGCGACGCGCATGTCGGGCTTGACCACGTCCATGCCATATTGCGCGGTGCCATCGACCTTGGCCGGGATGTCGAAGCGCGGCACCGGCTTGCCGATGAAGCGGAAGGCCTTCGCCTGCTTGAGCGTCGGCGCGGCGTCGAGCGATCGCGTCGCGGCTTCGGCGGCAAGCGCGCCATAGCGGAGCGCGCGGCCCGATTTGGCATGGGTCACCTTGCTGTCGGCGGTGGTCAGCTCGGCAGCGGGCACGCCCAGCCGCTTGGCAGCGGTATCGATCAGCGCGAGCCGCGTCGCCGCCCCGATCACGCGGAACCCGTGCTGGCCGGTAAAGCGCAGCGCCGACGAGCCGCCGGTGATCTGGAGATCGAGCGAACGCACGATCATCGACGCCAGCGACGTCGGCAGCGCCGAGACGAGCCCCGGATAGCCCGTCATCTCGGCGAGGAATCCGCGCCCCAAGGGCACGTTGGCAAAGGCCGATTCCGCCGGGGCCGAGACGACCTCGACATGCGCCCAATCGGCGTCGAGTTCGTCGGCGAGCATCTGGGCAAGGCCGGTGTTCGATCCCTGGCCGATATCGGTGTGCGGCGAATAGAGCGTTATCTTGTCGTCGTCGCCGATCCTGAGCCAGGTCGCGAAATTATGCCCGTCCTTGCCATCGGTCAGCGCCGCCGCTGTCGAGCGTGCAGCGCCGTCGGCATATTTGATCGCGAAGATGCCGCCGCCGACCACCGCCGCGCCGCCGATCAGGAAAGTCCTGCGGATCATGCCCATCGTGCTGCTCCTCAAGCCTGGCCGGCGGCGGCATGGATCGCCGCGCGGATACGGGGATAGGTGCCACAGCGGCAGATATTGGTCATCGCCGCGTCGATCTGGTCGTCGCTGGGGCTGGGGCTGGCGGCGAGCAGGGCAGCGGCGGCCATCAGCTGGCCCGACTGACAATAGCCGCATTGCGGCACCTGATGCGCGATCCACGCCGCCTGCAGCGCATGCAGCGTGCCATCGGGCTTGGCGAGCCCCTCGATCGTCGTGATCGCTTTGCCGGCAATGTCGCTCACGGGCACGCTGCACGAACGCACCACTTCGCCATCGATATGGACGCTGCACGCCCCGCACGCGGCGATGCCGCAGCCGAATTTGGTGCCGGTCATCCCCAGCTCCTCGCGGATCACCCAGAGCAGGGGCGTGTCGGGCTCGGCAGTGAGGGTGACCGGCTTGCCGTTGACCGTTGCTTCAATCGCCATCGTCCCCACCCCAATCGACTCGTGACCCTTCCGCCCGGCCGATGATCGACATCGGTCCGGGCATAGGTTTCTCTTAGCAACCCATCGCGCGCGCCGCCAGCCTCATGCTGCGCAGTGCGGGTCGATCCGGCGCTATTCGCGGATCGTCACCGCCGGGCCATCGGCGCTCGCCCTGATTTCGGCGGGGGTGAAGGGCAGCCGCACCCATTTTTTCGCCGAATAGAGCCGCGTCTGATCGGCAAAATGCGGCGAAGCGGGATCGGTCGATTGCGAATAGCTCAGCACCGCATCGGCGACCGGCCCCTTGTCGTCGAAGGTCACGACCTGGATATAGCTCGAGCCATGATAGGGCACGAGCCCGCCCGCCTCGGGCTTGCTCATCTGGACGTTGAGCACGCCGAGCTGGCCATCGGCGCCGTGGATCGGGATGTGCTCGTCGCCCCGGATGGCGAACTGGGTGTCGCCCCAGCGCGCATCGAGCGCGAAGCCGTCCTTGATCAGTTTGGCCTGGGTATCGGCGAGCACGCCGAGCAACTTGGCGCCAGCCTCGCCCGCCGTGGTGAAATCGCGCGGGGTATGGACCGGATCGGCGGGGTCGAAAGCCGTCTGCCAGATGCCGGGCACGCGGCTCGCCGCCGGCCAGAAAGCCGAGAACACCACCGCGCCCCGGCTGTCGAGGTTGAAGCGCCCGTCCCAGGTGCCGAGCGCGGCGCAGGCGGCGGCGACCTTTTCCTCGCCGGCGCAGAGCTTCCGGATCGCCGGCAGCGCGAGTTCGGCGGCGAGGCTCTTGTTGGCGAGGATCATCTCGCTCGCCTTGGCCTGATCGACCTTGGTGCCGCCCAGCCCGTCGCTGCCATCGAACCGGCGGGCGATTTCGACGAGCCCCGAGCGCGTGCGCAGCGTGCGCGCCGTGCCCCATGGCCCAAGCACCGGCGAAAGCTGGCGATAGGGCGCGCCGGCGTTGCTCAGCCAATAGCTGTCGTTCGAATTGGCGACATAGTCGCGGCGCTCCCAGATCGCCTGATCGGCGGCGGGCATCAGGCGGTGGCCCGCGGTGCCGGGGCTGTCGTCCCAGTCGCAGCTCGATCGGCTGCCGTCGAGCAACACGAACCGCCCGGCCACACTCGCCGAAAGCGGCGTGGCGCAGGCCTTGGCCTTCTCGATCGAGACATTGGGCGCTGCGGTGACATCGGCGTGGAGCACATTGCCCGCGCGATCGGCGGCGATCGTGTTGACCCAAGGGATGCCGAGCGTCGACGAGACGGCGGCCTTCACCTCGGCGACGCTCCTGGCCTTGCCGATCGCGATCCATGCGGTGATGCTACGATCATTGTCGTAATTGGCGTCGCGGATCGCAAAGGCCTTGTCGGCCTTCCACGCCATGCCGATGAACGGGATCGTGATCACGGGGCCGAAGCGCGTGGAGTAGAGCGTCCGCGTCACCGGCGCCGCGCCGCCCGGCATCGGCACGCTGATCTCGGTCGCGCGCATCTTTTCGGAGGTGCCGTCGACGAGGTAGCGGGTCGGATCGGCGGGGTCGATCTTGAGCTCGAAGCCGGTGAAATGCTGCGCCGCCGTCACGGTATGCGTCCAGGCGACGTCCTTGTTGAAGCCGAGTGCGACCAGCGGCGTGCCGGCGAGTCCGACCCCCATCGCGTCGATCTCGCCGGGTATGGTGATCTGCATCTCCCAGAAGCGCGATGGGCCCTCCCAGGGGAAATGGGGGTTACCGACGACCAGGCCGCGGCCATTGTCGGTGACCTCGGCGCCGAACGCCCAGCCATTGCTGCCCCAGCCGATCGTCGGATCGCCGGGCAGGCGGGTGCTGGTGATCGAGGCCTGAGGTTTGCCCGGCGGTGCGGCGTTGACGATATAGGGGGCCAGCGCGAGCGAGCTTGCCAGCAGCACCTGCTTTTCGGCGACGCGCAACATATCGTCGGTGGTGATCGGCTTGACCCAGGCCTTGCCCCGGCACGCCTCGGGCACCCCCTTGGCGCCGATATCGCGCAGATGGCGGTTATAGCCGGCGACATAGCCCTCGAGCAGCGCGCGCTCCTTGGCCGGGCGGCGGGCCAGGCTCGCGCGCAGCGCGGGCAAGTCGATCATCGCGCGGAAGAAGATGTCCGACGAGAGATTGTCGACCTTGTCGAAGCCAAGCGTTGCCGTTTGCTTCGGGCCGAAATGCCGCGATCGGTCGCCGGCGACGGTCGCGAATTCCTCGGCGAGCAGGCATAGATTGTCCTGCGCATAGGCATAGCCCACCCCGTAACCGGCACCCGCCCAGTCGCGCGCGAGGATGTGCGGGATGCCATAGCTGGTGCGGGTGATGCGCGCTTCGAAGCGCGGGCCCTTGGCGAGCGCGGCGTCGCCGACCAATCCGCCCGCGATCAAAGCTACCCCGATCGCGCCGAGTGCCGATTTCCGCATCCTTGCCTCCCCTGTTTTGGTTTGGCCGGACGCTATGCCGCTTTCCGCCGCGTGGCAATCGCGCGGATCGCGCGGCTATTTCGCGAGCGCTTCGAGCCGGGCCAGATCGACCGCCGCGACCGCGCCTTTCAACGTGTCGATCGAGGGCGCTTCGCCCTCGGCCGATACCATGAAGCGGCTGCCGACCATCGTGCCATAGCTGCCGCTCCCCGATCCGCCGTTCCATTTCTCGGTCGTCATTCGCCCGTCGACCATCTCGGTCTTCTCATAGCCGTTGGCGGTCTGCTTGTTCGACTGGATGTTGAGCGCACCGCCCAGCGTCGCAACGCTGCCGAGCGCCCCCGTGTCGGTCACCGACAGTGTGAAGCTCTGCTCGCCAAGGGTGTAGCGCGCCTCGGCCCGGCTGCCGCCGATCCCCCCTGCAGCGCCGCTGCTCGATTCGGTGTCGCCGCGTGCGAAGCCGGCAATCGCCGCCGGCAGCAATGCCTGCAAGCTGGCCGCAGGGACGATCGACCCATTGGCGTCGGCGGCGCCGGACTTGATCCGGTCCGCAGCCGCCTCGATCCGGCGCGACGCCTCCTCGACCTTGCCGGCATCGACCTTGCCGAGGCCCGGGATGTTGAGGGTGCCGCTGAGGCTGCCGTCCGGCCCGCGCCCGCCGAGCGATCCGAACGGGCTGCCGGCGCGCGACGCGATCGCGCCGGTGATGCCACCAGCAACGAGGAAGAGGACGACCGCGACCACGATCGTCACGATCGTATAGGACATCGCCTTGTCCGCCGGCGCTTTCATCAGCATCGGCAGACCGACATAGAGCAGATAGAGGCTGTACAGGCCGAGCAGGCCGAGAAAGCCCAGGCTCGGCATCAGCTGGAACATGCCCGCCAGCCAGCCGGCGGTCGCCGAATAAGCTGCGACCTTCATTGCCTGGGTCGCATTCTGGGTGCCGCCGAAATTCGGCGCAAGCGCATTGATGATGAGCGCCATGATCCAGATGCTCGCCAGCGCCACGCCATAGCTCACCAACGCCGTCGCCACGGCCGACATGATCGACGGGCGATAGGTGATGCCAAAGGCGCCATAGCCGAACACCAGCGATCCGATCAGCGCCGCGATCGGGCCGATCGCGGCGAGCGGGATCACCCAGCCGGAGAAGATCCCCGCCTTCGTCATCGGCGCGGCGTCGATCCGCGCCCATTCGGCACCCGGCGTCAAGATCAGGCGCTTGGCCCGTTCGGTCAGCGAGGCCGAATTTTCGTCAGGAGTTTTGGTCGCCATCGCATGCCCCCAGCCGTGATTGCCGGCAGAGCATAGCAGAAACGGCAGCAGCGGGCCAGCCGATGGGCGCTTTTGGCGGGGGCGGATTGCAGCGGGCGGTGCAGCGTCCCATATCCCCGATCATGAGCAACAACGATATGGTGTGGCACGGCACCACGATCCTCTCCGTGCGCAAGAATGGCAAGGTCGTGATCGCGGGCGATGGCCAGGTCTCGATGGGCCAGACAGTGATGAAGCCCAATGCGAAGAAGGTCAGGAAGCTGGGCGACGGCAGCGTGATCGGCGGTTTCGCCGGCGCGACCGCCGACGCCTTCACCCTGTTCGAGCGGCTCGAACGCAAGCTCGAGCAGCACCACGGTGCGCTGCTGCGCGCGGCGGTCGAGCTGGCCAAGGACTGGCGGACCGACAAATATCTGCGCAATCTCGAAGCGATGATGATCGTCGCCGACAAGGATGTGACGCTGATCCTGACCGGCAATGGCGACGTGCTCGAGCCCGAAAAGGGCATCGCCGCGATCGGTTCGGGGGGCAATTTCGCCCTCGCCGCCGCCCGCGCGCTCGCCGAATATGAGGCGGACGCCGAGGTGATGGCGCGCAAGGCGATGAAGGTCGCCGCCGATATCTGCGTCTATACCAACGAGCAATTGACGGTCGAGACGCTGGACAGCGCGACCTGACATCTTCCGCCGCGTTCCGTTCGTGTCGAGCGAAGTCGAGACACGTTGGACCGCGCCTATGACATGTTTCTCGACTTCGCTCGACACGAACGGATTAGGTTTTTCCATAATGAACGACGCCCTTACGCCCAAGACCATCGTCGCCGCGCTCGACGCGCACATCATCGGCCAGTCCGACGCCAAGAAGGCGGTCGCGGTGGCGCTGCGCAACCGCTGGCGCCGCCAGCGCCTCGGCGCCGATCTGCGCGACGAGGTCACCCCGAAGAACATCCTGATGATCGGGCCCACCGGGTGCGGCAAGACCGAGATCAGCCGCCGCCTCGCCAAGCTCGCCGATGCGCCCTTCGTCAAGGTCGAGGCGACCAAATTCACCGAGGTCGGCTATGTCGGCCGCGACGTCGAACAGATCGCGCGCGATCTCGTCGAGGAGGCGATCCGGCTCGAGAAGGAGCGGCGCCGCGCCGCCGTCAAGGACAAGGCCGAGGAAGCGGCGATGACGCGGCTGCTCGATGCGTTGACGGGCAAGGGCGCGAGCGAGGCGACGCGCGAGGCGTTTCGGCAGCGCTTCGCCGATGGCCATCTCGACGACAAGGAAGTCGAGATCGAGATCGAACAGGCCCCGCAAATGCCGTTCGAAATCCCCGGCCAGCCGGCCGGCATGATCAATCTCGGCGAGATGATGGGCAAGGCGTTCGGCCAGCAGAATCTCAAGCGCCGCAAGCTGGCGGTGCCCAAGGCGTGGGAGAAGCTGGTCGATGAAGAGGCCGACAAGAGGCTCGATCAGGACGAGGTGAGCCGGGCTGCGCTCGCCGATGCCGAGGCCAACGGGATCGTCTTTCTTGACGAGATCGACAAAATCGCGGTCAGCGACGTACGCGGCGGCTCGGTCAGCCGCGAGGGCGTCCAGCGCGATCTGCTGCCGCTGATCGAGGGCACCACCGTCGCGACAAAATACGGGCCGATGAAAACCGACCATATTCTGTTCATCGCGAGCGGCGCGTTCCATGTCGCCAAGCCAAGCGACCTGCTGCCCGAACTCCAGGGGCGCCTGCCGATCCGCGTCGAACTAAAGGCGCTGACCGAGGCCGATTTCGTTGCGATCCTGTCCGATACCAAGGCGTCGCTGCCGATCCAGTACAAGGCGCTGATCGCGACCGAAGGCGTGACGATCGACTTTACCGAAGACGGGATTCGCGCGGTGGCGCGGATCGCGGCCGAGGTGAATGCCGAAATCGAGAATATCGGTGCGCGACGGTTGCAGACGGTGATGGAAAAGCTGCTCGAGGCGATCAGCTTCGAGGCCGAGGATCGAACCGGCGAGACGCTGCTGATCGATGCCGCTTATGTCGACGGCCAACTCAAGGAGATCGCGCGCAACACCGACCTCAGCCGGTTCGTGCTTTAGGGCGCCTTGTCGTAGGGAACGAACGGCCCGAAGAAGCAATAGCCGCCCATCGACGCGCGCGACATCCGGTTGACTGCCTGGAACCGATCGTTGCTGCACAATTGGTTGCCGTAAATCTGCACGACCAGAATCGGATTGCCGCGCAGCGACGGGCATGAATCGCGCAGCGTGGTGCGCCAGATTCGGCGCCCCGATTGACGATAGAGAACGTCGTTGATGCCGACGATCTCGGGCCCTTGCAGCCGCGATTGATCGACGCAATTCTGCGGCTTGCCGGGCACGCGACCGGCAAGCGCTGTCGCCAGCGCGCGGGTCTCGCGATCGGTCGGCCTGCGGCGGTCAGGCGACGAGGCGGTCGCCGATGCGATCGTCAGCGCGAGCCCAGCGATCATCATCAGCGGGCGCACCACCTTACTTCGCTGCATAAGGCACGAAGTCTCGCAAGGCGCACGAGCCCAGCGTGAAATTATTGCGCACGTCGACCGATGCGATGATTTGCCCCGAGCAGAGCTGGGCACCGAAATTTCTGCTGACCAGCGCGTTCATGCCGTTCGGATCTTCGCATCCCCCCGTCGTATCATTGCGATACACGAGCTTGCGATCGACCCGATAGAGAATCGTAGAGCCAATCGTCTTGGTCGAATAGTGGACAAGTCCCTGCGGGATGCAGCTCTGCGGCCGCCCGGGGGTCAACCCGGCGAGTTCGCCGGCGAGCTTGGCCTGCTCTGCCGACTGCGCTTCGGCCAAGGCCTGTTTCTGGTCCGGCGTTGTGGCGCAGCCACCGGCCAGAAGTAGCAACCCGATCAACAACCCGCGCATAGGAACACTCCCGGAGTGATAGTTGGCCCTCGGCGTAATGATATAACGCAGTCAGCCGCGAAATGCATCTTTTGCGGCGCGGCGCTCGGCCAGTTGCGACGACGATCGGGCGCGCAGGAAGGGGTTGGTCGCGCGTTCTAGGCCGATCGTCGTCGGGACCGTCGCCGCGCCGCCCGCCCGCGCCGCCATCACCGCCGTCATTCGCTCGCGGATCGCGCCATTCTCCGGTTCGGCGACCAGCGCATAGCGGCCGTTCGATTCGGTATATTCATGCGCGCAATAGACGGCGGTCGCGTCGGGCAGCGCCGCGTAGCGCTGCATATTGGCATACATCTGGTCGGCGCTGCCCTCGAACAGCCGGCCACATCCCATCGCAAACAGCGTGTCGCCGACGAAGATCGCATCGTCATCGGCGAAATAATAGCTGATATGGCCGGCGGTGTGCGCGGGCGTTTCGAACACGGTGGCCGCATGGGCGCCGAGCCTCACGATATCGCCCTCGCCGACCAGCCGATCGAGCGTCGGAATCCGCGCGGCTTCGTCGGCCGGGCCGATCACGACGGCCCCCGTCGCCGCCTTGATCGCGGCATTGCCGCCGGTGTGATCAGGGTGCCAATGGGTATTCCAGATCGCGCTGATCGTCCAATCGCGTTCGGTCGCCGCCGCCAGCACGGGATCGGCCACCGCCGGATCGACGACCATCGTCTCGCCCGATGCCGCGTCGTGGACCAGCCAGATGTAATTGTCGCTCAGCGCCGGGATCCGGACGATTTCAAGAGGCATCGGACGTCGGCTCCGCTCGGTTCTCGACGATCAGTTCGCGTACCCGAAGCTGGCCGACCGTCAGCGCGCCAATTTCGGCCCGGCGCAGCGCCAGCCGACCAACGGCAAGCCGCCCGATCGCCAGCGCGCCGATGGCCACCGCGCCAAACGCGGCTGCCGCCAGTGCCGTTGCGCCCAGAGCCGCCGCCCCGGTTGCGACCGCCCCCGTCGCGCGGCGGGCGTCGATCGATCGTGCGCCTGGCTGATCAACCACGTCCGACATCACCAGTGGCCGGTGTTGGGCATCGACAGCCAGGGTTCGGCGGGTTCGAGATGGCCGTCCTGGAGCAGCTCGATCGAGATATTGTCGGGGGTGCGCACGAACGCCATATGGCCGTCGCGCGGCGGGCGGTTGATCGTCACGCCGGCATCCATCAGCCGCTGGCAGGTCGCGTAGATATCGTCGACGCGGTAGGCGAGATGGCCGAAATTGCGCCCCTCGCCATAGTCTTCCGGGTCCCAGTTATGGGTCAGTTCGACCTGCGCCTGCTCATCGCCGGGCGCGGCGAGGAAGATCAGCGTGAAACGCCCCTTCTCGCTGTCGAAGCGCTTCTGCTCTTCGAGCCCGAGCAGCTTGAAGAAATTGACGGTCGCCTCGGGATCGGTGACCCGGATCATCGTGTGGAGGTATTTCATCGCTCGTCCTTGTTGGGGCGCTTGGCAGTCACCTCATAGATAGCGAGACCAGCGCCCCGGCGCCACCCGGCCGCTCAGGGATTGGGCGGCGTTTCGAACTGTTTGAGCGCAGCACGCGCCCGGGCCGCGGTGTCGCTGGCGGGGGCGAGGCGGATGGCGTCGTTCCAGGCCGATCGTGCGCCGATCTCGTCACCGCTCAGCGCGGCGATATTGCCGATTTCGAGATTGACCGAGGCGTCGTCGGCAGAGCGCGCGAACGCCTCGGCGATGTCCTTGCGGGCGCGGGGCAGATCGTCCATCCGCCGCGCCAGCGTCGCCGAGGCGAGCCAGATCAGCGGGTCTGCGGGCGCGAGCTCGATCGCCCGGTCGATATCGGCACGCGCCGATTCGAGATCGCCCGCCGCGACCAGCGCGCGCGCGCGATCGAACTGCGCCTCGCCGCGCTGGAGGCCGGTCAGCGTGCCGGCGGCGAGCGCGGCATCGAGCGCTGCGCGTGCCTTGAGCGCGTCGCCCGCCGCGAGCCAGGCATTGCCCGCCTGCGCCCAATATTGGGCGGCGCGATCGTCATGCGCGGCCTCGGCTTCCTGCGCGGCGGCGGTGAATTCATCGGCTGCCGGTGCCCAGCGCTTCTGGTTGGCATAGGCGATGCCGAGGCATTGGCGCGCGAAGAAGCCGCCGCCGCCGACGCGCCACGCGGTCGCCGCGCGCTCGCCGACGACGGGATCGCTGGTGGCGAGATCGACACACGCATCAAAACGCGTCTCGGTCGACATCGGCGCGGCGCTCGCGGGCGGGCCGATCGGCGCCGGGCGGGCGGCGGCGGGGGGGGGCGCTGCGGTGCCCGGATCCGTTGTCGTCTGGGCCAGCGCGGCGGCAAGCAGGAGCATCATCATAGACAGGCGATCACATCCTCGACCGCGCGGATGATCAGCGCGATATCGGTATCGCGCGACAGGCGGTGATCGCCATCCTTGACGAGCAGCGTCTGCACCTCGCCTGAACGAAGCAGCTCGGCGAGGCGCAGGCTGCGCATCCACGGCACGTCGGGATCGGTCTGGCCGTGGATCAGCCGCACCGGGCAGGTGAGCTCGATCCAGCCGTGCATCAGCCGGTTCGCCTCGCCCGATTGCCAGAAACCGCGCGTGTAGACGGTCGGCGCGGGACCATAGGGCGAGGGGCGTTCGATCCTGCCCTCGCCCAGCAGGCGCATCTTCTCTTCGGTCGAAAAACCCCAGTCGGTGAAATCGGGCGCGGCGGCGATCCCGATCATGCCGGCCACGCGGTCGCGGCGGGCCAGCGCGGCGAGCAGCATCAGCCAGCCGCCCATCGACGAGCCGACGAGGATCACCGGCCCCTCGACCAGATCGATCATCGCCACCACATCGTCGCGCCAGCCGGCAAGCGTCTGCTGCTCGAAACTGCCCGCGCTCTGGCCGCAGCCGGCATAATCGAAGCGGAGAAAGGCGCGACCGCAGCCGCGCGCCCAAGCCTCGAGCGCGAGCGCCTTGGCGCCCTGCATGTCGGAGGCATAGCCGGGCAGGAACAGCACCGTCGGGCCGGTGCCCGGAGTCAGATGATAGGCGAGGGTGGCGGGGGCGTCGGTCATCGGCAGGTGCCCTAAACCCGCCTTGCCGTAATGGGAAGCGCCGGCGCTAGAAGTGGAACGGCGCCTTCGAGACGTTCTTGTCGGTGGTGCAAATGCCCCTCAGTGCGGCCCATTGGTCGGCGGAGAGCGCGGGCGTGTAATCGCCATGGCCGCGGGCGCCCTGCACAAACGCCGCCGACCGGGTCTTCGAGACCGGATGCGTCGCGAGATAGCTGAGCACCCCCGGCTCGGCACGCTCGGTCCGCGCGCCGAGCCGGGCGAAAAACGCCGCTGTCGCGCGCGGCGAGACATGGCTTCGGTTGAGCGCCTCGATCGCATAGCTGTCCGCGCGCGTCTCGGCGCCGCGCGAATAGGCGGTCGACAGCAGCACATTGGTATAGCCGCCGATATTACCCTCGAGCCCGCTCAGCAGCACGCTGAGGCCCAGCTGGCGCAGCAGCGCCTCGAGCACGTCGCGATGCTCGACATGACCGAGCTCGTGGGCGAGCACGCCCGCCACCTCGTCGGCCGAGGCGGCGTCCTCGAGCAAGCCCTCGAAGATGATCACCCGCCCGCCGGGCAGCGTGACCGCGTTGACCAGCGGGATGTTGGCCACCTCGATATCGACCGCCTCGGGCGACGCGCCGATCCGCGCCGCCAGCGTGTCGAGCGCCTGACGCCCGCCGGGCCCATGGCAGAAGCGATCACCGAAATCGCCGATCATCAGATCGCCGAGGCGGCGCTCGGCTGCCGGCGGCACGAGCCGGGCGAGCAGCGACGGGGCCCGCGACAGGCCGTACAGCAGGGCTACGGCGAGCACCGCGCAGATCAGCGCGAACGGCCACAGCCCGAACCGGTCGATCACCCCGCCATAGCGGCGCGGGCGTGGCAACAGCGCGGCGAGCGCCGGCGGCGGCGCGGCGAAGAAGCCGATCCGCCAGCCGGGCCGGCCCGACAGGCCATAGACCGGATAGCCGCCGACCGGATCGAGCGCGACGAGATCGGCAAAGTCATGCGGCTCGTTGGCGCTGGCTGCTTCGACGAGGTAGAAATGGTCCTCCTCGGCGACCAGCAGCGATTCATGCCGGATCGCGGTCGATCCGTCATAATGCCAGACGCGGACGCCATCGGCGCCAGCGTCGTCAGAAGGCGCCGATGTCAAAGGCATCGAGCAGCCCTTCGCCCTGGCCCGGCTCGCGGGTGGTGGATTGGGTCAGATCGTCGAGATGGATCGATCCGTAAGCGCGGATGTGCCTGATGAAGAAGGTCCAGTTGCGATAGCCGATGAAGATATAACCGATGCCGAGCGTCACGGTGATCAGGAGCAGATTGCCGACCACCAGCTTGAACCAGTCCCAGCTGCTTGCGGTGAAGGCGAAATCGAGCTCGCCGAGCGACAGGTGACCGACCGCCTCTCGAAAATAGGCGGCGTAGAACACCAGCGCGATGATGCCGAGCACGACGAAGAACAGCAGATAGGCAGCGATGGCGACGACCGCCGCATAGAGCTGGATCCGATCGGGGCTGAGCGTCGCGCGGCCGATGTCGCTGGAGGCGGTGAAGAAGAACAGAACGCCGATCGCGATAAGGGCCAGGATCGGGGTGAGATAGAAAAGCAGGAACCGCCCCATGATCGGGCCGGCGCGAGCATCGGCCTCGAACCGCAGCGGCCCGAAGCTCATCTGGTTCCAGCGCGCGTTCCAGAGCGAGGTCATCGACCAGGGGATCAGCAGCCCGGCCGCGAACGAGCCGACCAGCGTGCGCCAGAGATAGCCGACGCCGAACGCGAAACCCTGCGCGTCGCTGCCACCGCGGATGCCGTGCCAGAAGGTGCGGCTGAGCCGATAGCGCAGCGCCCGGAAGATCGCGACACCGACGAGATAGAGGATCAGCAGATACAGCGAACTGCCGATCGTCGCGACCCAGCCGAGCTCGCCACGCAGCGCCAGTGCCTGCATCCCGAACTGGAGCACCGCCAGCGGCACGCCGAGCAGGATGATCGCCATGACATAGCCGATCATCAGCTCGAGCCCGGTGCCGGTCCATTCGAGGCGATCGTCGATGAAGCGCGTGTTGCTCCACAGAAACCGCCGCTCGCGCGCGCGCGCCCAGAACAGATACAGGCCGAGCGTGACGAAGCAGAGGAGCAGATTGCTGAACGCGATCGGGGCGAAGCCACGCCAGTCGCTGGTGAATTGGAAGGCGTCACCCTCTTCGTCAGACGTCACGCCGAATCCCCCGGTTGCGCGATCAGGGTGGAGCGCAGCCGGGGGAATCGGTCAATCGATTTTCGCGCCAGTTCGGGAGGGGCGCGTTGTCAGCGGGCGTCGAGAAAGTCGTTGAGCGCCTTGGCAAAGGCCGCCGGCTGATCGAGCATGATGAAATGCCAGCTGTCGGCGATCGGCACCAGCTTGGCGGGGGAGCCGGCATAGCCTGCTTCCCAGAGCTGTGTTGCCTTGGGACCGGCGCCGGTCGCGTAGAGCACGGTGAACGGCTTGGCCGTGATCTTGCCGAGTTCGGGGCGGATATCGGTGGTCATCGCCTCATAGACGGCCTGCGCCGAGACGCGCGGATCGGCCTTGGCGGCCCAGTTGGCGACCTTGATCCGGCCCTCGGGCGTGATCGACCAGATGCCGCCGGGATCGGTGGTGACCGGCGCGGTCGGCTGCGGCGTTGCCAGCGTCCGCGCGCGGGCCTGCTCGGCGAACGGACGCGCCGAGTCGACGGTCGCCTCAAGCCCGAACAACAGGCTGAAGAAGGGCAAAGAATCGACCACCAGCACGCGACCTGTCGATTGCGGATAGCGCGCGCCCATCATCATCGCGAGCAAGCCGCCCATCGAATGGCCGGCAATCGCCGGATCCTTGATGTGGTTGGCGACGATATAGCCGTTGAGATCGGCGGCGATCCCGTCGAGCAGGCCGGGCTTTGTATTCTCGCGCGGATCATCGCCGCCAAAGCCGTTGACCTGGACGAGATAGACGCGGTGCGTCCTGGCGAGATCGGGCACCACGCCGTTCCAAACCGCGCGTGGGGAAGCGAGGCCGGGGATCAGGAACACCGCCGGCCCCTTGCCGACCGCTTCGATCGAGATATGCGGCAACTGGATGATATCGGCCGGTGCCGTCGCAGCTGCCGGGGTCGTCTGGCAATGACCGGCGTCAGGGCGGAGAATCGCGAGCGGCGCCAAAGCGGCGACCGAAAGCCGCAGGATGATCGGGTTCATAACTGATGCTCCTTGGAGGGACTGGTGAAGATTTCCTCGATCGCCATTTCGAACAGTTCGGCGATGCGGAAGGCGAGCGGGAGCGACGGATCGTAGCGCCCGGTCTCGATCGCGTTGATGCTCTGGCGCGATACCTCGAGCCGGTCGGCGAGATCGCCCTGGCTCCAGGCGCGTTCGGCGCGCAATACGCGCAAACGGTTCTTCATGACGCCCGTACGATCGTCAGCCAGTTGACGAGGCTGCCGACGCCGAGCCCGCCGAACCACAGCACGGCGATGAAATAGGAGTCGACATGGCCGACCATGTCGAAGCTCTCCAGAAAGCCCCAGGCAGTGGCGATGCTGAGCGCAAAGGCGCTCGCGATCAGCGACTGACGCACGCCGAGCATGCGGACATATTCGTCCTGTTCCTCGGTCAGGTAACGGCCGATCGCCGCGAACATCCCGATGATCGGCAGCGCCGGCAGGATCGCGATCGCATAAGCAAGCACGCCGGCCGGTTCATGGCCCTTGAAGACATATTCGGCGCTGATCAGTGCGCCCGCATAGATCAGGCTGAGGCCGATGATCGCGCGATTGTAGCGCCGGATCGCCAGAGATTTGGCCATGACAAGCTTCCTTTCGAATCAGTGAAGGACGCTTTACATGCTTGGCGCAAATTGTCAATGAAGCTTGTCATTATGGAGCGCCTGCTTTCCATATCGTCCGCTCGGCATAGGAAAAAGAGCCGCAGGCGCAGCGTTCTCGGACGATTCGGGTTAAAAGCGCTTGGAACATCGGCGGATGCACGCGCGCGCCTCGTCGCGATCAGATGATATATTCGACGCTCTTCATCTGCGTCTGCGCGGCGCGCTTGGCCTCGCGCTTGGCGACGAGGCGGGCGTGAAGGGTGTTGATCGTGTCGCTGCCGCGGGTCTTGCAGACGAAGGGCAGGAAGGCGTGGAGCAGCGCGCCGACGCCGCCGATCAGCATGGCGATGCCGAAGCCGCTCGCGACCCGGAAATGCTCGCCATAGCTCTCGCCGACCGACTCGGGGTGATCGAGGAACAGGCGGCGAAACATGGCGATCCCTTCATGGTGCGATGCAACAGTGTATCACGCGTGCAGCAGGACGCCAGCCCCTAAGAACCCTGCCGTTCCCCGAGCGCGGTTACCATCGACGCCGCGAGCTGGCTGAGGGTATCGTCGCGCGCGCCCATCACGATGATGCGGTCGCCCGGCCGCGCCCGATCGACGAGCCAGGCCGCAGCGTCGTCGCGGCCCGGGATGTGACGCGCGTGGCAGCCGGCGGCGGCAATGTCGGCGATGATATCGGCGCTGGTCACCTCGCGGCTGACGGTGCCGCCCTGATAGACCGGATCGGGAAGCACCAGCAGGTCATCGGGCGCCATATGCGCGACGAAGCTGGCGACGAGGTCGCGCCGCATCACCTTCAACGGCCCATAGCCGTGCGGCTGGAACAGGATCAGCAGTCGCCCGGGAAAGGCGTGGAGCGTTGCCAGCGTCGCGGCGATCTTGTCCGGATTGTGCCCGAAATCGTCGATCACGGCGATATCGTCGATTTCGCCGACCAGATCGAACCGGCGCTTTAGCCCGGCAAACCCCGCGAGCGCGGCGGCGGCCTCGTGCAGCGACACCCCCGCCGCGCGCACCGCGCCGATCGCCGCGAGCGCGTTGGACACATTGTGCCGGCCGGGCACTTGAAGCGTCACCTCGACGATCAGATCGGCTTCGGTGACGAGGAAGGACACGGCGAACGGGCTTTCCTCGACGAAGAGCGCGTGAAGATCGGCGTCACGCTCGATCGAGAAGGTGGTGACGCGTGCTGTGGGCAACGCGGCGGCGAGGGCCTCGGCATCGGGGTTGTCGATATTGACGACCGCGTGGCCGGCGCGACCGATGAAGGCGGCGAACAGCGTGCGCAGCTCGTCGAGCGACTTGTGATCGAGGCTGACATTGTTGAGCACCGCGATTGCCGGCTGGTAGAGCGCGATCGAACCGTCGCTCTCGTCGACCTCGCTGACGAATATGTCCCCGGCACCGACCAGCGCGCTGGCAAAGGGCGCTTCGGCGTGCGCGAAATTCTTCATCACCGCGCCGTTCATCACCGTCGGATCGCGGCCAAGCGCGTGGAGGGTCCAGCCGATCATGCCGGTGACGGTCGATTTGCCGCTGGTGCCCGCCACGCCGATCGCCTGCGGGGCGGCGTTGAACAGGGTGCTGAGCAGCTCGGCGCGGGTCATCCGCGTTGCCCCCACCTGGTCGGCGGCGATCATGTCGGGCACCGTCGCCTCGATCGCGGCGGACGCGATGACGATCTGGTCGGCGTGGGTGATGCCGCTGCCGTCCTGCGGAAACAGGCCGATGCCCATTGCGCGAAGCTGATCGAACTTCGCGGGGAGGCGGGCCTGATCGAGGCTGCGGTCGGAGCCGGCGACGGTCGCGCCCTGCCCGGCGAGGATCATCGCCAGCGGCATCATGCCGCTGCCGCCGATGCCGACGAAGAAGTAGGATTTGCCGTGGTGCATGGGCCCGCGCTATCGCTGGATTCGATTGGTGGGGCAAGGAGCGGTGATGCGGATTGGGGTGACAGCGCCGGCCAAGCGGCTCGAGCCGGCCGTTGCCCAAGCGGCGGTCGACTGGTGCGCCGGGGCCTTCCCGCAGGTCGAGCTGGTGATCGATCCGCAATGTCACCTGAGCGACGGCCATTTCGCCGGCCCCGATGCCGCCCGCGCCGATGCCTTTGTGGCGATGGCGAACGATCCCGCGATCGACGCGATCTGGTTCGCGCGCGGCGGCTATGGATCGAACCGGATTCTCGATCTGGCGATGGACCGGCTGGGGCCGGCTGCCGCGGCCAAGACCTATCTCGGCTATTCGGATATCGGCTTTTTGCTCGGCGCGCTTTATGCGCGGCGGATCGGCCGGCCGGTACACGCCCCGCTGGTGGCCGACATCGCCCGCGACGGTGGCGCGCCGGCGCTCGCGCGCACGCTGCGCTGGCTGACCGCGCGCACGCCCGACTCGCTCGAACCCGGGCTGGCCGGGCGGCCGAGCGCCGCCTTCAATCTGGCGATCCTGACCAGCCTGATCGGCACCAAATGGCTCCCCGATCTGACCGATCACGTGCTCATCATCGAGGATGTCTCCGAGCCGCTCTACCGGATCGATCGGATGTTGTTCCAGATGGCGCAGGCGACCCAGCTCAAGGGGGTGGCGGGGGTCAGGCTCGGGCGGATCAGCGATGTCCAGCCCAACGATCCGCCGTGGGAAGAGCCGATCGCAACGATGATCGCGCGCTGGTGTGCCGATATGGGGGTGCCGTTTCTGGGCTTTGCCGATATCGGCCACGACATCGACAACAAGCTGGTGCCGTTCGGGATTGCCTAGAGTCGATTTCCGTTTGCTGGTCGCTCATCCCCGTGGGGCTCAGCTTGTCGAAGCCCGGCCCTTCTTGTCGACCATAGCCAAAAGAACGGTCCTTCGTCATGCTCAGGACAATCGGAATTGGGGTAGGTCGAGTGGACCGAAAACGAATCTAGTCGAGCAGCGAGCCGCCGAGCAGCAGCAGCAGTTTGACGTCGATCGCGACACCCTCGGCGCGCTTGGCGGCGACGAACGCGGCGATCGTGGCGATCGGCACGCGGTGGACGATGATGTTCTCGTCGCCTTCGCCACCACCGGCGCCGACCTGTTCGAGCGCGCCCGCCTTCACCAGCGTGAAGCTCTCCGAGACCATGCCGGGCGACGAATGGAATTCGCCGACCGCCTCGATCCGGCCAGCCCGGTAGCCGGTTTCCTCTTCGAGCTCGCGGGCAGCGGCGGCAAGCGAATCCTCATCGGCGTCGTCCTCGTCGCCGACCAGCCCAGCGGGGAGTTCGAGACAGGCGCGGCCGAGCGGCACGCGATATTGCTCCACGAGCAGCACGTCGCCCTTGTCGACCGCGAGGATCACGGCAGCGCGGATGCCGCGCGCGCGACTGACATATTCCCACCGCCCGCGCCTCCTGGCGACGATGAAGCGACCTTCCCACATCGTCTCGACGGGCGCGTCGTGATCGGGGACGCTCACAGTTCGATCAGGCGATCGGGCAGTTCGTTCACATCGTCGTCGGCGCGGGGCAGATGCTGTGCGAGCAAGGCGCCGACCCGGCCGACGGCGGCGATCATGCCGTCGGCGATTCGCCCCTCGCGAACCTCGGCGATCATCGCCGCCATCGCGTCACCCCATTCGGTGTCGGCGACCTTGGCGTGGATCGCCTCGTCGGCAATGATCTCGGCCATGCGCTCGCCGAGCGAGAGGTAGATCAGGATGCCGGTGCGCCCCGCCGTGCGTGCCTCGGTGCCGACCTTGAACAAATCGAGCGCGCGGCGGCGCACCCGGCGGCGGCGAGTCGCCTCCGGGGTCAGCCGGAGCCGGAGCGGCATATAGGCGAGGCCATAGCGCACGATCAGGAACGCGGCCGTGGTCGCCGCAAACGTCAGCAGCATCAGGTCGCGGACCTCGGCGCTGCCCCAGCCGCCGTAGAGCCGGCCGATGATCGCCACCGGCAGATCGGGCGCGGCGGCGAAAAGAATCGGCACCGACAGCGCCACGAGCAGCGCCCAGTGCAGGGCGACATCGTGATAGGCGTCCGACCGATCGGCGATGATCGTGACGATCTCGCCCGAGGTGCCGGCTTCGGCGGCGTGGACCGCCGCGCCGACCGCGAGGCGCTGATCGGGGCTGGGCTTTTGCATCACCATCCCCCCGAAGCGCCGCCGCCGCCGAACGACCCGCCGCCGCCCGAAAAGCCGCCGCCACCGCCGCCGCCCCAATCGCCGCCACCACCCCAACTCGATCCGCCCGAACCGCCGCCACGATCGTTGAGACTGTTGAGCGCCGACCACAGGATCACATTGCCAACGGTACTGCCAATGCCGTGGCTGCGATAGCGGCGCCCGCCGGCGCGCCGGAACAGCATCGGCAGAATGAAGAACAGCACGATCAGTACCCAGAAGATCGCGACCGCGCCGCCGCCGCCCTTGGCGGCCTTCGGCTTGGCCTGCGCGGCCTTGGCGGCGCGGCCCTCGGCGGCTTCGAGCGGCAGTGTCATCTGCTCGGCGATCGCTTCGGCGCCGGCGATGATGCCGCCGGGCATGTCGCCTGCCTTGAAGCGCGGTAGGATGATACCCTGGATGATCTGGCTCGACAGCGCGTCGGTCATGATCGGCTCGAGGCCATAGCCGACCTCGATCCGGACCTTGCGCTCCTTGGGGGCTACGATCAGGATGATGCCATTGTTGGCGTCCTTCTGCCCGATCCCCCACGCGCGGCCGAGCTTGTAGCCATAATTCTCGATCGGATAGCCTTGGAGATCGGGAATCGTCGCGACGATGAACTGCCGGGTCGACGCCTTCTCGATCGCCTCGGACTGCGCGGTCAGTGTCGCCACCTGGGCCGGATTGAGCAAGCCGGCGGCATCGACCACCCGCTGCCCATTGAGCGCCGGGAAAGTCTGCGCTTGCGCGCTGGAGGCGATGCTCGCCGCCATCATCAATGCCAGTATCCAGCGGATGATCATGAAGCCTTCCTTTTGGTCGGTCCGATTTCGCGGGCGATACCGTCTACCCCGCGATCGATGCCGGCTTGCATGTCCCCGTGCGTGAAGGCCGGGATGACGACGCGCTCGATGATTGCCTTCGCCTCGGCATCGGCCAGCGTCTGCTCGAGGCCCTTGCCGACCGCGATCCGGACCATTCGCTCGTTGGGCGCGACCAGCAGAACCACGCCGTCATTGATCTCGCGACGTCCGATCCCCCAGTAATTGCCGAGCGATTGCGCATAGGATTCGATCGGATGCCCGCCCAGTGTCTTGACCGTCACCACCACCATTTGATGCCCTGTCGTCCGTTCGAGACTGGCCAATTGCGTCGTCAGCCTTTTCTCATCGGCTTGCGGCAGTAACCCAGCCTGATCGACGACCCGCCCGGCCATCGCCGGGAAATCATATCCCGGCGGTGGTCCGGCCTTGGTTGTCGCCTGGCTGCCGCACGCCGCCAGCGCCACCAATATTGGCAGCGCACGGATCAGTTTGTGTTCCCGAAATCGACCTTGGGCGCGGTGTCGGCGCCCGGGGTAGTTGCCTGGAACGGGACCATCGGCTTGGCGCCGTAGAAGATCTTGGCGCCGATCGCGTCGGGGAAGGTGCGGATCGTGGTGTTATATTTCTGCACCGCCGTGTTGTAGTCGCGCCGCGCGATGACGATCCGGTTCTCGGTGCCTTCGAGCTGGCTGAGCAGGGTGGCGTAATTGCCCTGCGACTTGAGCTCGGGATAGGCCTCCTGCAGGCGCTGCAGCGACAGGCTGACCGCGCTTTGCGCGCGATCGAACTGCGCCAGCTTGGCAGGATCGCTGAGATCGCTCGCCGAGACGCGGATGTTGTTGGCCGAGGCGCGAGCCTGAGTGACCTCGACGAGGATGCTCTTTTCCTGCGCGCCGGCGGCCTTCACCGTCGAGACGAGATTGGGGATCAGATCGGCGCGGCGCTGATAGTCGTTCTGGACATCGGCCCAGCGCGCCTTGGCTTCTTCCTCCGCCGTCGGCACGCTGTTGAGCCCGCAGGCGGAAAGCAGCGCGGCACCGGCCAGCGCAAAGACGAGACGAAGCTTCATGTGGTGGTTCCCTCCAGAGCCGTACCAGTTCCTGTGGCTTGACCTTTTAGCCGAGCCATCGTCAGTTACCCAGTGAAAAGCGGCCCGATCGTCCGGGCCGGCGTCCCAGTGGCATAACACACATCGTATCGGAGGCGACCATGTTCAAGGAGTTTCGCGATTTCATCGCCCGCGGCAACGTGCTCGATCTCGCGGTGGGGGTGATCATCGGCGGCGCCTTTGCGACGATCACCAAATCGCTGACCGAGGATATCATCCTGCCGGTGGTCGGCGCGCTGTTCGGCGGATTTGATTTCACGCGTTTTTTCGTCCGTCTGGGGCCGGTTCCTGCGAGTTATACCGGTTCGCTCACCGATTATGCCGCGCTCAAGGCGGCGGGCGTGCCGCTGCTGGGCTATGGCGCCTTCATCACGGTGACGATCAACTTCCTGATTCTGGCGTTCATCATCTTCCAGATCGTCCGCGCCGCCAACCGCGTCGCGCCGAAGCCCGAGGCGGCGCCCGCCGCCGAGCCGGCCGATGTCACGCTGCTGCGCGAGATTCGCGACGAACTCAAGAAGGGCGGGGCGGCCTAGGCCGCCGCCAGATCCTCGGCGAGCGCATCGGCCAGGCTGGTGCCGTCGAGGATGCGCGCGGTTTCATCGCGCACCCGCATCATCGCCGCGCGGATCGCGCAGGTCGCCTCGCTCTTGCAATCGGTGCAGCGGCGATAGGCGGTGCGGCTGACGCAGGGCACCAGCGCGAGCGGCCCCTCGATCACGCGAACGATCTCGCCGAGCGAGATCAGGTGGATCGGCCGCGACAGGCAATAACCGCCCATCTTGCCGCGATGGCTGTGGAGAAAGCCGGCCTCGCGCAGATCGGCGAGGATCAGCTCGAGAAACTTGCGCGGGACATTGGCCTCGGTCGCGATGCGGTTCATCGGAATGGGCGCGGAGCCGATCGGGGCTTCAGCCAGAAAAAGCATCGCGCGGAGCGCGTAACGGGAACGCTGCGTCAACATAGTCGCTCGGATATGGACCTTGTTTGTGGCAAGTGAAAGGCGGACCTTTTCATTTATCGCAAAACGCTTATATCAAATTTGCCGGGTTCGCCCGGCTATGGCGATAAACTGCGGCGTGAACTAGACGCAGCGGACCCGGGGGCAGTACCCGGCGGCTCCACCACAACCGGCCGCTAAATGGCCGGTCATGACGGGGCCGAACTAGGATCGACGTGTGTTGAAAGGCGCTGTTTTTGCCCGGGCTGAGTAACCCGTAAAAGGCTCAAAACCACAAGTGCTAACGATAACGAAGCACTCGCGATTGCCGCGTAACTAAAGGCCTAACGGCTTAGGTTACGACGCATAAACGCGGTTCGGGCCACACCGGGCAACAGAAGTGGATTCCAGCGGCCCGGGGGGGCCGGGCAACAGAACCCCCCACCGTTTCGATCGGCCTGACGGGCGCGCTGCCCGCCACGCGGCTTGACGATGCCCCGCAAAAGGCGCATCGCCCCACCGCTCGCCCGGCGTTTTCGTTCGTGCCCGCCCCAGCCGCCTTTTGCGGCGCACCCCAATTGGACGTCCATGCCCTTCACCGCTCTCAATCCGCTTCTGTCAGAAGCGCTCACCGCCCGTGGTTATGCCGCGCCCACCCCCGTCCAGGCGCAGGTCATCGAGCCCGAGGCGCTTGGCCGCGACCTGATCGTCTCGGCGCAGACGGGATCGGGCAAGACCGTCGCGTTCGGCCTCGCCATGGCCGGCGAGATCCTCGATGAAAACGGCGCGCTGCCGTTCATCCGCGAACCGCTCGCGCTGGTGATCGCGCCGACCCGCGAACTCGCGCTGCAGGTCAGCCGCGAACTGGCCTGGCTCTATGCCAAGCTCGGCGCGCGGATCGCGACCTGTGTCGGCGGGATGGATGCGGCCAAGGAGCGCCGCAGCCTTTCGCAGGGCGCGCACATCGTGGTCGGCACCCCGGGGCGGTTGCGCGATCACCTCGAACGCGGCTCGCTCGACCTGCGCAGCTTGCGCGTCGCCGTGCTCGACGAGGCCGACGAGATGCTCGACATGGGCTTTCGCGAGGATCTCGAGCAGATTCTCGATGCGACCCCCAACGAGCGCCGCACATTGCTGTTCTCCGCGACGATGCCCAAGCCGATCGTGGCGCTCGCCAAGCGTTACCAGCGCGACGCGCTGCGTATCTCGACGGTGGGCGAAGATCGCGGGCATGGCGATATCAGCTATCAGGCGGTCACCGTCGCGCCGGCCGATATCGAGAATGTCGTCGTCAACCTGCTGCGCTTTCACGAAGCGGAGACGGCGATGCTGTTCTGCGCGACGCGCGACAATGTCCGCCACCTCCATGCTGGCCTCACCGAGCGCGGCTTCGGCGCGGTCGCCCTGTCGGGCGAGCATAGTCAGAACGAGCGCAACGCCGCTTTGCAAGCCCTGCGCGATCAGCGGGCGCGCGTTTGTGTTGCAACCGATGTCGCCGCACGCGGCATCGATCTGCCGACGCTTTCCCTCGTCATCCATGTCGAGCTGCCGCGCGATGCCGAGGCGCTGCAGCATCGTTCGGGCCGCACCGGCCGCGCGGGCAAAAAGGGCACCGCGATCCTGATCGTCCCCTATCCGCGCCGCCGCATGGTCGAGCGGATGCTGACAGGGGCCAAGATCAACGCCGAGTGGATCAATCCGCCATCGAGCGAGGACATCCGCAAGAATGACCGCGAGCGGCTGATCACCCAGCTGCTCGAACCGGTCGAGATCGACGAGGATGACCGCGAACTGGCGCAGCGCCTGCTGACCGAGCGCACCCCGGAGGAAATCGCCGCTGCCTTGGTGCGCGCCTTCCGCGCGAAGATGCCGGCGCCCGAGGAACTGATCGATCGCGACAAGCAGCCGATGGGGAGCGCCGACGGCCACCGGGCGGGGTTCGAGGACACCGTCTGGTTCAAGATGGGCATCGGCCGCCGCCAGAATGCCGATCCGCGCTGGATCCTGCCGCTGATCTGCCGCCGCGGCCATATCACCAAGAACGAGATCGGCGCGATCCGCATCGGCGCGAACGAAACCTTCTTCCAGATCCCGCGCGCTGCCGCTGCCAAGTTCAAGGATTCGCTGAAGCGAACCGCGGGTGGCAGCGACGATGACGGCGGCGTCGAGATCGAAGCATCGGCCACCGGCCCCGCCGCCGAAGGTGGGAATGACCGCCACAAGCGTGGTGGCCCGCCGGTCAAGCGTTTTGCAGCCAAGCCATCGGGTGGTCGCCCCGGTGGTCCGCCGCGCGGTGGGCCGGGCGGACGACCGAAACCGGCGTACCGGCCGAAGTAAGGCTGCGCGCGGGAGGTTTTGAGGCCTTGGCCCATTTCATCCCCGTCACCCCGGACTTGTTCCGGGGTCCACGTCGCCACAAGTCCCGTCCGCTTGTGCTGCCGAGTGGACCCCGGAACGAGTCCGGGGTGACGGGGTAGATTGAGTGGAGACGCGCGCCCGATGATCCGCATCCTGGTCGACGCCGATGCCTGCCCGGTAAAGGACGAAATCTACCGCGTCGCCGAACGCCACGCGGCGCCCGTCGCGATCGTCGCCAACAGCGCATTCCGCGTGCCCGTCACCCCGATGGTCGAACGCGTCGTGGTAAGCGAAAGCTTCGACGCCGCCGACGACTGGATCGCGGAGCGCGCCGGGCCCGCGACGATCGTCATCACCGCCGACATTTTGCTGGCGGACCGTTGTCTGAAGGCGGGCGCGACGGTGATCGCCCCGACCGGCAAGCCCTTCACGACCAGCTCGATCGGCAGCGCCATCGCCACCCGCGCGATCATGGCCGATCTGCGCGCGGGCGGCGACGTTGTGGGCGGCCCCGCCCCGTTCAGTAAGAACGACCGGTCGCGGTTTCTGGGGGCGCTCGATGCGGCGCTGGTGAAGCTGAAGCGTGCTGGCTAACCAAAGAAGAACCCGCCGCCCCGGGGGACAGGGGCAGCGGGCGAGTCGCGATCCTGGCCGGGTCCTGCGCCCCCGAAAGGGGGAGAACGAGGGCGCAGGTGGGGGGAAAGCTTAGATCTTGCGCGCGGCGATGATGGCACCGCCCTTGCCCTGTTGGACGAGCACGGCGGTCTGCAAGCCGGCGGGCGCGGCTGGGAGCGTGAAGCTCTGTGCCTTGCCCTGCCACTGGCCGATATTGGTCAGCTGGCGCACGATATTGCGGTGCGGGATGGTCCGGCCGCCATTTTCACCCGCGTTGATCGCGACGTTGATGGTGCGCGGGTCATAACGGACCAGCCAGACGGTGGCGGCTCCCTTGCCGGCACCGACCGTCACCTGATTGCCGGCGACCGCGATGTCGGGGCCCGAGCTGTTCGCATTGCGGGCAATCGCCTGATTGAGCTCGCCTTCGCGGCTGCCGAGAACGGCGGCGCGGCCGTTGACGATCACCTGCGGTGTCGCGACCTGGCCGCGCCCGGCGGCATGAGCATAATCCCATTGGCGCGCGGTGAAGGCGGGGCTGCCGAAGCTGTCCTTCCAGCCGAGATCGTCCCAATAGGTGACCGCAAAGCTCAGCGCGATCACGTCCTTGCGATCGGCAAGCTTGTTGACGACCGCATCGGCGGGCGGGCACGACGAGCAGCCTTGGCTCTGATAGAGTTCGATCACGGTGGGGTGCGCCGGATCGCCGGCCGCCGCCTGGCTTGCGAGGGTGGTGCCGCTGGCGCCGGTCACGACGCTGGCCGAAGGCGTAGCGGTCGCGCCCGAGCAGGCGGCGAGGAAAAGCGCGGTCGAAGCGGCGAGAATGATACGCATGATAGCCTCCGGTTATTCTCTTCGAGGAGGCGTCCATCAGCCTCATGCCCAGTATTCGCGGCCAAGCTGTTGACGGTTACATCACCCGGCCGGCAATCACGTCAATAATTACCAGCGCAGCAATCGTGGTCCGAGCAGGGCCCCGGCGCCCGCCGCGATCAGCATCCCCAGCGTGTACCAGGTCAATACGAAGGTCGCCGACACCTCGGGACAGTGCAGCCCATAGACGGTCGCGGCGCCCGCGCCCGAGACCAGCCCGGCGGCGGCGCCGGCCGCGCGCAGGCGGGTCGGAGCGAGGCTGCGGAACGCCCATAGCAGCCCGCCGAATACCGGCAGCGACAGGACGGCAACCCGCGCCGAACAGTCGCGCCAGCTGTGGCCGAGCCACATCGGCATCCAGCGATCGACCGGCGTATCGATCAGCTCGACCGCCGAGACCATCGCCAGCAGCACGAACGGCACGACGATCAGCCAGGCCAGCCGCAACTTCGGCGCATCGGGCCGCGCGGCCTGAAGCGTGGCGACCAGCGCGAACACGCCGAGCGAGAGCGTGTACGTCCATTTCATCACGAACGACGTCGTCATCATCGCCTGCGGCAGATCGGGCCGGAAGCCCATCCACAGCGCCATCACCGCCAGCGCGGCGGCGCCGCCAAGCAGCAGCCCCAACAGCATGCGCTGTTCGAGCGCATGCGGCGAGACCGCGCGGGTGTCGGCGGCGAGCGACTCGATCAGATCTTCGGTACGCATCACTTGCCCTTCAATCGTTCGGCGAGCGCCTTCAGCCCGCGATGGACCGAAACCTTCACGTCAGCCTCGCTGATGCCCGCGCTTTCGGCGGCCTCGGCGACGCTCAGCCCGTCGATCTTGGTCTGCCGGATCGCGCGCGCCTGCTTGGGCGAGATCCCCTCGAGCAGCGCATCGACGTCCATCTTCGCCGAGGCCGCTTCCTGAAATCCCTCGGCAACCAATATTTCCTCGAGCCCTTCGAACGGCACATGATGGCGCAGGCGCCGGAAATGATCGATCATCTTGTAGCGCGCGACGGCGTAGGCCCAGGCGGTGAAGGGCCGGTCGCGGTCATAGCTGGCGCGCCGCGTGTGGATGGCAATCAACGTGTCCTGCACCAGATCCTCGACATCATCACCGGCACCGCGCAGACGGCGCGCGAAAAACGATCGCAGCAACAGAGCAAGCGCGGTCAGCAGCCGGTTCTGGGCGGCCGCGTCGCCATCGAGGCCACGCACCATCCAGCCCTTCAGCTCGTCCTCGCTCGCCCTGCCATGTGCTCTCGATAAGCTCATACGCAACGTCCAGCTGATAGGTTACGCCGCCGGGTGTCGGGCGCCGTTCGATTTGACGGATTGGCCGGCCGCCACCCCTGTAACCGAAGCCGGTGCCGCTGCGAAATCATGGTCGTGACCTGCCCTAAAGGCCTCCCAGGTCACCGGGCGGCGCATCATGCCCTTTTGATAGCGCCGCCCGATAGCCTGCCCGCGCCCGCGATGGGGAGGTGCAGGACGAAAAGCGCCTCTTTGGCGACAGCAGCGCACCGCATCGTCTCGCCGGCCGCGATCGGCGGATCATCGTCGACAACAAGCGGGCGATGCGTCATGCGCGTTGTATAAGCTTGTGCAAGAAAGCAGCGAGAGGAAGTGTCATGCGTGAAGCCGCCATCATCGCCACCGCCCGGACGCCGATCGGCAAGGCCTATCGCGGGGCGTTCAACATTACCGAGGCGCCGGTGCTCGCCGGGCACGTCATGAACGCAGCGATCGAGCGCGCCGGGATCGATCCGGCGCGGATCGACGAGGTTTTCTGGGGCGTCGGCAATCAATGGGGTACGCAAGGCGGCAATGCCGGGCGGATGGCGATCTTTGCCGGGCAGTTGCCGCAATCGGTGCCCGCCTTCACGCTCGACCGCAAATGCGGATCGGGGCTCACCGCCGTCGCGCTCGCGGCGCGGACGATCATCTGCGACGAGGCCGATGTCGCGCTGGCTGGCGGGATGGAATCGGTGAGCATGACGGTCACCAAGGAAGCGCCGCGCTACGTCAACCAGTCGGTGATCGCGCACGAGCCCGCCGCCTATATCCCGATGATCGAGACCGCCGAGATCGTCGCCGAACGCTATGGCATCAGCCGCGAGGCGCAGGACGCTTACGGCGCGATGAGCCAGCAGCGCGCGGCGCGTGGCCTCCAAACCGGCGCGTTCGTCGAGGAGATCGCGCCGATCACCGTCGAACGCGCGCTCTACGACAAGGAAGGCAATCAATCGGGCACCGCGACCGTCACTGTCAGCCAGGACGAGGGCATCCGACCCGGCACCACGCTGGAGGGATTGAGCGGGCTCAAGACCGTCTGGCCGGGCGGTCAGTTCACCGGGCCGGGCACCAACATCACTGCCGGCAATGCCAGCCAGCTTTCGGACGGCGCCTCGGCGCAGATCGTCATGGACCGCGCGATGGCGGAGGCCGAGGGCAAGGAAATCCTCGGTATCTATCGCGGCTTCCAGGCCGCCGGATGCGCGCCCGACGAGATGGGTATCGGCCCGGTCTTCGCCATCCCCAAGCTGCTCGAGCGCGCCGGACTGACGGTGGGCGACATCGGCCTGTGGGAACTCAACGAGGCGTTCGCGTCGCAATGCCTCTATTGCCGCGACATGCTCGGCATCGATCCCGATCGCTACAACGTCAATGGTGGCGCGATCGCGGTTGGCCATCCGTTCGGGATGACCGGGTCGCGGCTGGTCGGCCATGCGCTGATCGAGGGTCGCAAGCGTGGCGTGCGTTATGTCGTCGTGTCGATGTGCACCGCCGGCGGGATGGGCGCGGCCGGGCTGTTCGAAATCGTCTGATCGCATCGGCCCCTTCGCGCGGCGCCGAAACGCGGCTAGAGGATCGCCGCGCATTGGCGCGCTATCCCAGGCGAGTCGCCATGCGTTCCGCGTATCTGAATGACGAGAGTGACGATCGACGCCAGCCGCTGCGGCAGCGGCTAGCCGGGTTGCTGTTCGCGCTGGCGATCGAGGCGCTGCTCATCCTGGCGCTCGTGCTGTCGGGTCAGAAGCTGTTTCAGGGCGGCAAACCGGTCGAGGGATTGAAGACCTTCGACGTCGTCGCCAAGCCCGACACCGAGCCATCGAAGAGCCAGAAGACGGTCAAGCGGCGGACCCCGCCCACCCCGCCGCGCACAACGCCGCCGCCCGCCGCACCGGTGCCGCCAACCCCGCTCGGGCCGATACCCGGGCTACTGGTGATCAGTCGCGAAGATTATGCGCGCTCCGATATCGGCAAGATCCGCTCGGCACCCGCCGAAGTCGCGGCCGCGTCGGAGGGGGCCGAGGGTGACAGCGTCGCGACCGGCAAGGCGCCCAATGGCGAGCCGCTCTACAACGCCGAATGGTATCGCGAACCGACCGATGCCGAGATGCGATTCTACATGCCGCAAGGCCTGCGATCGGGATCGGCGCTGATCGCGTGCAAGACCGCGCGCAACTACCGCGTGGAGGACTGCGTGATCCTTGGCGACGATCCGCCCGGCACCGGGCTGGCGCGCGGCGTGCGCGAGGCAGCCTGGCAATTTCGCGTCCGCCCGCCGCGCAAGGGCGGCAACGACATCATCGGGGCGTGGGTGCGGATCAGGTTCGACCTGGTGGAGCGGCGCGGTCGCTGATCGCCCGCACCCGACCTGCTCAGACCAGCCGCGTCTTGATGACCGGATGGCTTTCGATCGTGCGGTGGACCGGGCATTTGTCGGCGATCACCAGCAGCCGCGCGCGCTGCGCGTCGCTCAGGTCGCCGGTCAGGGTGATAGCGCGCGCCATCACCTCGATCCTGGGGCGGCCCTCGCCCGTTTGCGCGCAATCCGCCGAATGGCAGCGGCTGTGCTCGAGCGTCACCGAGACCCCGTCGAGCGGAATCTTCTCCCGCTCGGCGACGAGCTTGATCGTCATCGCGGTACAGGTGCCGAGCGCCGACAGCAGCAGATCATAGGGCGTCGGCCCGAGATCGTTGCCGCCCGCCTTGATCGGCTCGTCGGCGAGGAAGCTGTGGCCCGACGAATCGACGATCGCGGTGAACTTGGCGTCGGTGGTGGTGACCCGCACCTGTCCTTCATCGGGCATGTCGGGCGCGTGAGCGGGGGCGAGATAGGGCTCGACCCAGGCGACGATCATCGCGGCGGCATAGGCGGCCGGGCCGGGCTGGGTGAGCAAATGATCGGCACCATCGAGCGCGATGAAGCTCTTCGGATGCCTGGCGGCGCCGAAGATCTGGCCGGCATTCTCGATGCCGACGATCGTATCGGTGGGCGCGTGCAGCACGAGCAGCGCGCGCTTGAGCCTTGCAAGCCGCGTCGCCTGGTCGTGCCCCTCGACGGCGTCGAGAAAGGCGCTGGATATCTCGAACGGGCGGCCCCCGATCGTGACTTCGGCCTGGCCCTCGGCACGAACGCGGTCGATCTGGTCGCCGAGCTGGTGGAGGACATGGGCGGGATCGAACGGCGCGCCGATCGTCACCACCGCCGTCGCTTCGGGGATATGCGCCGCCGCCGCGATCACCGCCGCACCGCCGAGCGAATGGCCGACAAGGATGGCCGGTGCGCCGATCGTCTCGCGCAGATGGCCGGCAGCGGCGATCAGATCGTCGACATTGGCGGCGAAATGGCTGTCGGCGAAGCGCCCCTCGCTGCTGCCGAGCCCGGTAAAATCGAAGGCAAGCGTGGCGATGCCATGCTCGGCCAGCGCCACGCTGATCCGCCGCGCGCCGTGGCTGCTCGCGGTGCAGGTGAAGCAGTGTGCGAACAGCGCGACCGCGCGGACGCGGCCCGGCGGCATTTCGAGCCGCCCCGCCAAGCTGACCCCGATGGCATTGGTGAATTCAACCGCTCGCCGCATCGCGCTTCTCCTGTCGATCCTGTATAAGCCGCGCGTGGCCGGTTCGTCACGATGGCAGGAGCGCGCCCGATGGCGGATACCGCATTGATCACCGGCGCGTCGGCGGGGCTCGGCGCCCGTTTTGCCCTGGCATCGGCCGCAAAAGGCCATGATGTGATCCTCACCGCGCGGCGCGGCGACCGGCTCACCGCGCTGGCGAAGACGATCGGCGACCGGTTCGGCGTGAACGCGCACGTCATTCCCGCCGATCTCGCCGCGCCGGGCGGCGTGGCGGGGCTGATGGCCGACATCGCCGCGCGGGATCTGGCCATCAACACGCTGATCAACAATGCCGGGTTCGGCGCGCGCGGCGATTTCGCGGCAATGGACGGGGCGATGCAGGCGCGGATGATCGATCTCAACTGCCGCGCGCTGGTGGAGCTGTGCCATGCCGTGCTGCCAGGAATGATCCAGATGCGATCGGGCGGCATCCTCAACATCGCCTCGACCGCAGCGTTTCAGCCGGGACCATGGATGGCGGTTTACTATGCCAGCAAGGCGTTCGTGCTGAGCTTTTCGGAAGGCTTGCACGAGGAAGTGAAGGGCAGGGGGGTGCGCGTCGCTTCGCTATGCCCGGGCGCGACCAGGACCGAATTTGCCGACGTCGCCGACATGGCCGACAGCCGGCTGTTCCAGATGTTCGCCGGCGACCCCGACAAGGTCGTTGCCGATGGCCTCGCCGCGTTGGAAGGCAACCGCGCGGTCAAGGTGTCGGGAGCGATGAACGCGATGATGGCGGGCGCGATCCGCTTCATCCCGCGCCGGCTGGCGCGGCAGATGGCGGGAGCAGCGCAGAAACCCAGCTGATCGCGTTCAGGCGGCGACCCGCAGCCAGATCGCCGTCGCGTCGTCGGATTGTTTGAAACGGGGATAGCGGGTGCAAGCGGCGTCGGCGGCCTCGATCTCGCGCAATTGCTTGCCGAGTCCCGCCAGCCCTTCGACCGACAAGGCCGCCATCATCGCTTCGGGCGTCAGCGCCGCATAGCCCTCGATCAGCGCCGCGAAACCGTCGGTCATCAGTAGCAGCTCGTCGCCCGGCGCGCAGGGGATGACCGCCTTGTCCAAATGCGCGGCGGCGGTCGGATCGACACCGAGCAGATGCTTGCCCGACCGCGACCGCGACTGACGCAGCGATTGAAGGATCGGCTCGGGCCTTTCCTTCTCGCCAAGTCCCTGCCCGACAAAGCGGGCCGCCCAGGCGCTTTCCTGATCCTTGCCCGCCTGAGGCCCAACCCAAACGACCTTTTCGCCGCGTCGGAGCAGGCCAACGCAATCGCCCAGCCAACCGTACTCGATCGTGGCGGCACCGACGCGCGCGATCAGAAAGGCACCGAGCGGCAATTCCCAGTCCGCGACCGGATCGCGCGTGCGTTGCGCGTCGAACCGGCGCGCCACCCGCGCGAACACGCCTTTGCAGATGGAGTCGATCGATCCGTCACCGGCCGATGCAAAGCCGCTATTCGCCTCCATCGCCAGCCAGGCGGCGCCCCCGCGCGCACCCAGCAGCCCAGCCTCGCCCAGATCGGTCGCGCCATCGATGACCCAGGCGAGCGCATCGCCGCAGCCGACGCGGTCGTCATTGGGGGTATCGGGATGGCCGGCGAGGCTGATCGACTGGAGCAGATCGAAATGCATCGGGATGTCCTTGGAACGGAACGATGGAGCGGTCACTCAAAGCCCCTCCCGTTCGTTTCGGGCGAAGGCGAGAAACATACCTCCACCGCTGCGCCAAGATGTCTCGACTTCGCTCGACACGAACGGTTGGGGTTGGTTGACCCGTCCGGCCGGGACATAACGCCGCCGTGTGACGGATTTCAGTCGGCAAACAGAAGGACTGGCGTTTCGAGATATTTCTTGAGCAACTGCACGAAGCTCGCCGCATCCCAGCCATCGACGACGCGGTGGTCGCAGCTGATCGACAGGTTCATGAGCTTCGCACGGACGATATCATCGCCGACAAAGACGGGCCGCTCGACGATCTTGTTGGGGCCGATGATCGCGACTTCGGGTCGGTTGATGACGGGCGTCGTTGCGATGCCGCCGAGCGGCCCGAGCGAGGTGATGGTGAGCGTCGAACCCGACAATTCCTCGACCCTGGCCTTGCCGGTGCGCGCGGCTTCGGCGAGGCGACCGATCTCGCTCGCCAATTGCCAGACATTGCGGTCCTGCGCGTCGCGGATCACCGGCACCATCAGCCCGGCCGGGGTCTGCGTCGCCATGCCGAGATGGACCGCACCGTGGCGCGTCACCACGCCGCCCTCATCGTCATAGCGCGCGTTGATCATCGGGAAATCGGGGATCGCCTTGCAGATCGCAGCGATCAGCAGCGGCAACATGGTGAGTTTGGGCCGTGCACCCCGGTTGTCATTGAGGTCGGCGCGCATCGCCTCGAGCGCGGTCACATCGATCTCGTCGACATAGGTAAAGTGCGGGATGTGGCGTTTCGCCGCCTGCATGTTCTCGGCGATCTTGCGGCGCATGCCGATCACTTTGATCGGTTCGTCGGGTCGCACGCGGCTGACATGCGGCGCGTGATAGCCCTCGCCCGAGCCGTAGCGCAGATAGGCGTCGAGATCGGCGTGGCGGACGCGGTCGCCGTCGCTCTTCACATCGGCGAGGTCGATGCCGAGATCCGCCGCGCGCGCGCGGACGGCGGGGGAGGCGAGGACCTTCGGCTCCCTCTCCCCTCTGGGGTGAGGGGCGGTAACGGGCAGGACGGCGCTACTTGGCAGCCCCTCACCCAAACCCTCTCCCCGCAGGAAAGAGGGCTTCGCTGCGACCTCCCCCGCCCCCGGATTTTCCGCCTGATATTGTTCGGCGACCTCGGCCTGTTCGGAGGCGGCAGGCGCCGCCTTCAACTCGGTCGTCACCGGGGCCAGTGCCGGCGCTTCTTCGGCGGATACGTCGCCCTCGGTCTCGATCACCACCAGCGCCGCGCCGATCGACACCTGATCGCCGACCTCGCCCGCGAGCTCGACCACCACGCCCGACACCGGCGATTCCATCTCGACGGTCGCCTTGTCGGTCATCATGTCGGCGATCTGCTGATCCTCCTCGACCCGGTCGCCCACCGCGACATGCCACGCGACGATCTCGGCCTCCGAAATGCCTTCGCCGATATCGGGGAGCTTGAAGGTGAAGCGTGCCATGTCCGTCCCAGTCCGTTCGTTTCGAGCGAAGTCGAGAAACCTCTTCTATCCCCGCTTCTCGACTTCGCTCGAAGCAAACGGGGAGTGGCAACAGGCTCTATGCCTTCATGATCTTCTTGAGCGCCTCGCCGATGCGCACCGGACCGGGGAAATAAGCCCATTCCAGGCTGTGCGGATAGGGCGTGTCGAATCCTGTCACGCGTTCGATCGGTGCTTCAAGATGATAGAAGCAGCGTTCCTGCACCAGCGCCGACAGTTCCGCACCAAAGCCGCTGGTCCGCGTCGCTTCATGGACGATCATGCAGCGTCCGGTCTTCTGCACCGACGCCTCGATCGTCGCGATATCGAGCGGCACCAGCGTGCGCAGATCGATCACCTCGGCATCGACCCCGGCTTCCTCGATGACCGCGAGTGCGACATGCACCATCGTACCATAGGCGAGGACGGTCAGCGCCTCACCCGCGCGGACGACTTTCGCCTTGCCGAGTTCGATTTTGTAATAGCCGGTCGGCACCTCGCCGGCAGGATGTTGCGACCAGTTCTGCGTCGGCTTGTCCCAGTGGCCGTCGAACGGGCCATTATAGATGCGCTTGGGTTCGAAGAAGATCGTCGGATCATTGTCCTCGATCGCCGCGATTAGCAGCCCCTTGGCGTCATAGGGGGTCGATGGGATGACCGTCTTGATCCCCGAGACATGGGTGAAGATGCCTTCGGGACTCTGGCTGTGCGTCTGCCCGCCAAAGATGCCGCCCCCGAACGGCGATCGCACCGTGATCGGTGCGGTGAACTCGCCCGCCGAGCGATAGCGAAGCCGCGCCGCCTCGCTCACCAATTGGTCGAGCGCCGGATAGATATAATCGGCGAACTGGATTTCGGGGACCGGGCGCAGACCGTAAGCCCCCATCCCGACCGCGACACCGATGATGCCGCATTCGGTGATCGGCGTGTCGAAGACTCGGGTCTTGCCGTATTTCGCCTGCAGGCCGGCCGTCGCGCGAAAAACGCCGCCGAAATAGCCAACATCCTCGCCCATCACGATGACATCGGGGTCACGCCCCATCATCACGTCCATCGCAGAGTTGATCGCCTGGATCATGTTCATGCGCGTGGTGGAGGGAGCATCCTGCTCGAGCGCCGGGTCCACGATTGCCATCCCGCTCACCACATCCCCTCCGTCATGTCAGGCTTGTCCCTGCATCCACCGTGCCGCTCCTGCAGCGGTCGTTGCGCTTGCCGCCCGGTGAACCCCGCAACAAGTCCGGGGTGGCGGGAAGGGCGAAGGGGCCGGCTTGCCACCATCACTTGCGCGCCCATGGACGGCCGCTGGCGGTTTCTTCGGCGATCATCTGCGCCTGTTGCTCGCGCAAATGCCAGGGCATTTCCTCGAACACGCCGTCGAACAGGCCTTCGAGCGGCTGGTGGAGGCCGTGACCAAGGATGCCGTTCTGCTCGGCCTCCTTCTGCGCCGCCTTCACCAGCTCGGCGAGCTCGAGGTCCTGCGCGGCGTGGCGTTCGTCGTCCCATTCGCCGATCGCGATCAGGTGATCCCGGAGCCGCTTGATCGGGTCGCCGAGCGGCCAGGCGGTCGGTTCCCCGGCCGAGCGATACTGGCCCGGATCGTCCGAGGTCGAATGGCCTTCCGCGCGATAGGTGAAATGCTCGATCAATGTCGGCCCCTGATTGGTGCGTGCGCGCTCGGCGGCCCATAAGGTCGCGGCATAGACCGCGAGCGCGTCATTGCCGTCGACCCGCAGGCCGGCGATGCCATAGCCGATTGCTCTTGCCGCGAAGGTCGTCGATTCCGCCCCGGCAAATCCCGAAAAGCTGCTGATCGCCCATTGGTTGTTGACGATGTTGAAGATCACCGGCGCGCGGTAGACGCTGGCGAAGGTGCAGGCCGAGTGGAAATCGCCCTCGGCGGTCGAGCCTTCGCCGCACCAGGTCGCGGCGATCCTTGTGTCGCCCTTGGCGGCGCTGGCCATCGCCCACCCGACCGCCTGCGGATATTGCGTCGTGAGATTGCCCGATATCGAGAAGAAGCCGGCTTCCTTCACCGAATACATGATCGGCAATTGTTTGCCCTGGAGCCGATCGCCGCGGTTCGAATAGATCTGGTTCATCATGTCGACGAGGCTCCAGCCGCGCGCGATCAGCAACCCCTGCTGGCGATAGGAGGGGAAGCACATATCCTCATAATCGAGCGCGTGCGCGGCGGCGACGGCGACCGCCTCCTCGCCGGTGCACTTCATGTAGAAGCTGGTCTTGCCCTGACGCTGGGCGCGAAACATGCGCTCGTCGAACGCGCGAACGAGCGCCATGCTGCGCAGCATCCGGCGCAGCATTTCGGGCGAAAGCTGCGGGTTCCAGGGGCCGACCGCGCGGCCATCGTCATCGAGCACGCGGATCAGACCATAAGCCAGCTCGGGAAAGCTGTCGGGCGCGGCGGCGCTATCGGGGCGCGCGGCCGATCCGGCTGGCGGAATGTCGACCGCGCAAAAATCGACCGCGTCGCCGGGCCGGAAGCGTGGCTCGGGCACGTGCAGCGACAGCGGTTGCAAATTGGCACGCGGCGAATCGCCAGCCATGATCTCTCCAATGCGGCATCCCGGCCAGCCCGGGACTCGCTTATTGGCACCTTGTTATAAAATTTCAACGACGATGGCGAGGGGGGTCAGCGTCCGCCAAAGGCGGCGATCGCCGCGCGGGCGATCGGTTCACCCCATTCCTGGACGAAATGGCCCCCGTCTTCGATGATCATCGGCTCGGGGCAGCCCCCAATTCGGCTGCGCAGCGCCGCCATCTGCGGGAGGCCGAGCACCGGATCGGCCGCGCCGACCGCCATGAAGCTTTGCCCCGTCCAGCGGTTCGACCAGAAATCAGCGGCCGCCCGCGAGACTTCGGCGCCGGCCATATCGGGCTCGATCGGCACCAGCGCCGGGAAGATCTGGGCGCCGGCCTTGTAGCGCGCATCGGGGAAGGGGGCATCATAGGCTGCGACCTCGGCGTCGGTCAGATGCGGCGTCCCGCGTTTGATCAGTGCGCCGATCGGCAGATCGGGGGTCGACATCGCATAGGCGCGCCACATCATGAAGCCCGGCCCCGGCGACGCCCCCGTGCCGAGCCCGGTGTTCATCACGATCAGCCGCTCGATCCGCGCGTCGAAGCCCGGCGCGACGGGCAACGTCAGCCCGAGCAAGCCGCCCCAATCCTGCACGACGAGGGTGACGTGGCCCAGATCGAGCCGCTCGACCAGCGCGATCAGATAGTTGCGGTGGAAATCGAAGCTGTAGTCGCTCTGGGCGACGGGCTTGTCCGATCGCCCGAAGCCGATCAGATCGGGCGCGATCACCCGGGCGCCGGTTTCGAGAAATACCGGAATCATCCGGCGATAGAGGAAGCTCCAGCTCGGCTCGCCGTGAAGGCACAGGAAAACGCGATCGGCATCGGCGGGGCCGGCGTCGACATAGGCGATGCGCAAGCCCTCATAACCCGCCAGATCGTCGACATAGCGGACCGGAAAATCGAAATCGGGGATGCCGGCAAAGCGCTCCTCGGGGGTGCGCAGGGCGTCGATCATCGCAGGTCTCCCGAAGCGCCGTCACGTTAAGGCACGTAGTATGCCATAATATCCATAACTGTCGTTGCGGTGCAAGGCTGCCCGGATCGTTACGCGACCTTAATCGTTAGGCGCCAAGATATCCTCAAAGGAGTTCGGCAATGTTGAATCGCCCGTCCACGCGCGCAAGGCTCTGGCAACCTCGATCGGCGACGATCGACTGCCTGATCGGGATGCTGCTGATCGCCGGCGCCGGGCTCACGATTCTGCCGGGCATGGCTGCCTTGGCGCTGTTCGCGATGATCGCCGCGCTGTTCCGCCCCAACCGCTTCCGAACCAACCGGGACTAACCGCCGACGCTCTGTTCGATGACGCCGAAGATCGGGTGGTGGCGGTCGTCTTCGGCCCAGATGCGGACGGTATCGCCCGCCTTTAGGAAAGGTGTGGTCGCCGCGCCGCCCTTGATCGTTTCGACGGTGCGCAACTCGGCGAGACAACAATAGCCGACCCCGCCCTCGGCGATCGGCTTGCCCGGACCGCCATCGCCGTCGCGATTGGAGACGGTACCCGAACCGACGATCGTCCCGGCGCCGAGCGTGCGGGTCTTGGCGGCGTGCGCGATCAACGTCCCGAAATCGAAGGTCATGTCGATGCCGGCATCGACCCGGCCGAACGGCTTGCCGTTGACGTCGACCATCAGCTTGCGGTGTAGCTTGCCGTCCCGCCACCACTCGCCGAGCGAATCGGGAGTGACGAACACCGGCGAAAAAGCGCTCGCGGGCTTCGACTGGAAGAAGCCGAACCCCTTGGCGAGTTCGCCCGGGATCAGATTGCGCAACGAAACGTCGTTGGTCAGGCCGACCAGTCGGACCGCCGCCAGCGCCTGTTCGCGGCTCGCCCCCAGCGGCACGTCGCCGGTCACCACCACGACCTCGGCCTCGAGATCGCAGCCCCATGCTTCGTCGGCGAGCGGGATCGGGTCGCGTGGCCCCAGAAACCCGTCCGATCCGCCCTGATACATCAGCGGATCGTGCCAGAAGGTCTCGGGCATCGCCGCGCCGCGCGCTTGCCGCACCAGCGCGACATGGTTCACATAGGCCGAGCCGTCGGCCCATTGATAAGCGCGGGGAAGCGGGGCGGCGGCGGCATGCTCGTGAAAGCGCCGCATCGGGATCGCCTCATGCTCGAGATCGGTGGCCAGATTCTGCAGGTCGGGCAGCAGCCGGTCCCAGTCGTCGAGCGCGGCCTGCAGGGTCGGCGCGATGTGCGTCGCATCGGCATACCAGGCGAGATCGGCCGACACGACGATCAGCGCGCCGTCGCGCCCGTGCTTGAGGCTGGCCAGTTTCATGCATTCTCCTGCGGTTTATCGTTTTGCCGGACCTTACCGTCCCCGTCGACGGTGTCGAGCATGTTGGTTGGGGATTGACCCCGCCGCGTCGTCCCCGCACCTTGGGTAAAAGGTTTCAAGAGAGGACTGACATGCTCGACGCCCTTCCCGGTCGCTTTGCCTATAACGAGGATCATGAGGCGTTTCGCCAGACGGTCCGGAGCTTCCTGCAGAAGGAGGGCGTGCCCAACGTCAATCAGTGGGAGGCCGACCGGCTGGTGCCCAAGGCGTTCTGGGAAAAGGCAGGCGAGGTCGGCATGCTCTGCCCGACCGTGCCGGAAGCCTATGGCGGGCTCGGCCTCGATTTCGGCTACAACGCCATCGTCGACGAGGAGATGAGCTATCTCGGTGTGCCCGCCGGATTCACGCTGCAATCGGACATCGTATGCGACTATCTCGTCCAATATGGCTCCGAGGAGCAGAAGAAGCAGTGGCTGCCCCGGCTCGTCAGCGGCGAGACGATCACCGCGATCGCGATGACCGAACCCGGCACCGGCTCCGATCTCCAGGCGATCCGCACCTCGGCCAAGAAGGACGGCAACCATTATGTCGTCAACGGCAGCAAGACCTATATCACCAATGGCCAGAATGCCGATCTGATCCTGGTCGTCGCCAAGACAGATCCCGATGCCAAGCCCGCCTATAAGGGCATGTCGATCATCCTGATCGAAAGTGATCGCGAAGGCTTCAAGCGCGGGCGCAAGCTCGACAAGATCGGCCAGGACGCCGCCGATACCAGCGAATTATTCTTCGAGGACGTCCGCGTGCCGATGACCAACTGCCTCGGCGAGGAGGGCAAGGGCTTCATCTATCTGATGAGCCAGTTGCCGCAGGAGCGCCTGTCGATCGCGATCGGCGTGCAGGCGAGCGCGCAGAAGGCGTTCGACGAAACCGTCGAGTTCACCAAGACGCGCAAGGCCTTTGCCGGGATGGTGTTCGATTTCCAGAATACCCGCTTCGTCCTCGCCGACCTCAAGGCCAAGCTTCAGGTCGGCTGGGCGCATCTCGACTGGGCGATCAAACGCCATCTCGCCAAGGAACTGACCCCGACCGAGGGCGCCGCCGCCAAATTGTGGCACACCGAGCTTCAGTGGGAAGTGATGGACAAGTGCCTCCAGTTGCACGGCGGCGCTGGCTATATGAACGAATATCCGATCGCGCGGATGTGGCGCGCTGCACGCGTGAGCCGGATTTACGGCGGTACCAACGAGATCATGAAGGAGCTGATCGGGCGATCATTGTAGCGCGATCGTCCGTGTATTGACGGGGCGGCCCCCGGTTGCGCGCGATCGGGGCCGGGCTTGCCCGAAAGCCCGTAGTGGGAACACGCCGCGGCGATTGACAGCAGGGCGCTAAGCCTGAATGTTGCTGCAGGGCCGAAAAAGAGGCCAAATAAAGGGGTTTGCATGACGATAGGTCTGAAGGCGCGCCGCACGCGCCTGCTCATGGCGGTTATCGCCGGCGGTGCGATGCTTTCGGCTTGCGCGAGTGCAGGCGACGCCAAGCCGGCGACGGCGGGCGCATCGGCGCCCAAGGCGCCTGCGCCGGGGATGGGCAAGGGCTATAGCCACGATCCCTATCCGTCTACCTACAAACCCTATCCCGGCGTGCCCACGCTCGTGACGCATGTCACGATCTTCGACGGCGAAGGCGGCCGGATCGACAATGGCTCGGCGCTGTTCGCCGATGGCAAGATCGTCGAGATCGGCCAGACGATCGCCGCCCCCGCCGGCGCGACGGTGATCGACGGCAGCGGCAAGGTGCTGACGCCCGGAATCATCGATATCCACAGCCATCTCGGCGATTATCCCTCGCCCCAGGTCCAGGCGCTGTCGGACGGCAACGAGGCGACCAGCCCCGTCACCGCCGACGTCTGGGCCGAACACAGCGTCTGGCCGCAGGATCCCGGATTCAGCCGCGCGCTCGCCAATGGCGGCGTGACGACGCTGCAGATCCTGCCCGGCTCGGCCAATTTGTTCGGCGGGCGTTCGGTGGTGCTCAAGAACGTCTATGCCCGCACTGTCCAGGGCATGAAATTCCCCGGCGCGCCCTATGGATTGAAGATGGCGTGCGGCGAGAACCCCAAGCGCGTCTATGGCAGCAAGGGGCGCGAACCCTCGACCCGGATGGGCAATATCGCGGTCGACCGCCAGACCTGGGCGCGCGCGGCCGAATATAAGCGCAAATGGGACAAGTTCGAAAAGGACGGCGGCGAGCCGCCCGCGCGCGACATCGGCATGGATACGTTGCGCGGCGTGCTGGCGGGCGAAATCCTCGTCCAGAACCATTGCTACCGGGCCGACGAAATGGCCATCGTCATGGATATGGCCAAGGAATTCGGCTATCATGTCAGCACGTTCCACCACGCCGTCGAAGCCTATAAGATCGCCGATCTGCTCAAGGCCAACGATACCTGCGCGGCGGTCTGGGCCGATTGGTGGGGCTTCAAGATGGAAAGCTACGACGCGATCAGCGAGAATCTCGCGCTGCTCCAGAAAGCCGGGGCGTGCGGGATGATCCATTCGGACGATCCCAACGGCATCCAGCGGCTCAATCAGGAAGTCGCCAAGGCGCTCGCCGCAGGACGGCGCGCCGGCATCGACATTTCGGACGCGACCGCCTGGGAATGGCTGACCTACAATCCGGCCAAGGCGCTCGGCATCGCCGACAAAACCGGCAGCCTCAAGCCCGGCAAGATGGCCGATGTCGTGCTGTGGAACGGCAATCCGTTCAGCGTCTACACCCGGCCCGAGAAGGTCTGGATCGACGGGGCGCTGCTCTATGATGCGGATAATCCGCGCTTGCGGCCCGTATCCGATTTCGAACTCGGCCAGCCCGGATCGGGAGATACCAAGTGAAGCGGCTCCTTCTTCTGACCGCCGCGATCTCCGCGATCGCGTCCGCGGTGCCCGCCGCCGCCCAGTCGGTGGCGATCACCAACGCCAAGCTGGTGATCGGCGATGGCTCGGCGCCGATCGAGGGCGGCACCGTCGTCGTTCGGGACGGCAAGGTGGTTGCCGCCGGCCGCAACGTCGCCGTCCCGGCCAATGTCGAGACGGTCGATGCCGGCGGGCGCTACGTGACGCCGGGGATCGTCGCGGGCTTCACGCGGATCGGCATCGTCGAGGTCGACGGCGTCGACCAGACCAACGACAGCATCGCCAGCAACTCGCCCTTCCACGCCGCGATCGACATCGCGCCCGCGATCAACCCCAGGACCAGCGCGATCGCGCTGAACCGGGCCGAAGGCATCACCCGCGCGGTGGTCGCGCCCGAGACGCGCGGCGCGATTTTCGCCGGGCAGGGGGCGATCATCGATCTGGGCACCGACAGCAACCCGGTCTCCCTGCCGCGCGCCTTCCAGTTCATGGAATATGGCGAAAGCGGTGCCCGCGCGGCCGGCGGGAGTCGCCCCGCCGCGATCGTCGCGTTCCGAGATGCGCTGAAGGCAGCCTCCGCCTATGCCAAGGCGCCCGGCGCCTATCTCGATCAGGGCCGCGATGCCTTGGTCAACCGTGCCGATGCCGCCGCGCTTGGCGCGGTGGTGAGCGGCCGGGTGCCGCTGCTGATCCATGTCGAGCGCGCGTCCGACATGCGGGCGCTGGTCGCGCTCGGCAGGGATTTTCCGGCGGTGCGGATGGTGTTCGTCGGCGCGTCGGAGGGCTGGATGGTCGCCGCCGAACTTGCGGCCGCGCGCATCCCGGTGATCGCCTCGGCGCTCAACGACTTGCCCGAAGCATTCGAATCGCTCGCGGCGACGCAGTCCAACGTCGGCCGGATGAAGGCGGCGGGCGTCACCGTCGGCATCGGCATCATCAACGACAATGACACCCGCCAGGCGCGTTACGAGAAGCAATATGCCGGCAATCTGGTCGCGCTGACCAAAATCCCCGGCGCGACCGGGCTCGACTGGAACGCGGCGTTCGCGGCGATCAGCTCGGTGCCCGCCGAAGCGATGGGGCTGGGCGGCGAGCTCGGCTCGCTGCGGCCCGGGCGGCACGGCGACGTGGTGATCTGGTCGGGCGATCCGCTGGAACTCGATAGCGCCGCGCTCAGCGTCTATATCGACGGGGTCAAGCAGTCGCTGGCGACCCGCCAGGACGCGCTCCTGAAGCGCTATCTCGAGCCGCAGGAAGGGGCGCTTCCCAAGGCCTATACTCGCTAGGCCGGCGACGCGGCAAAAGCCGCACCAGCCATCGCCGGCGGATTGCTCTCGGCTGGTGATCGGGCCGATAATACCGTGCCTCCACTGGCAAGGGTGAACGAACGTGATCCGAATCGGAGCGCTGCGGCGGGCGACCGCCATCACCGCGATCATCGCGCTGGTCGCAGGATGCGGCGGCGGTGGTGGCGGTGGCGGTGGATCAGGCAGCACCGCCTCGACCGGAACAACCGGCGGCACTCCGACCCCTGCGGGCTGCTCGTTGCGTGACCGGCAGGATTGGGCGGCGGCGCAGCTGCGCGAATGGTATCTGTTTCCCGAGACGCTGCCGACCAATCTCGATCCCGCGCCTTATCCGAAGGTGAGCGATTATGTCGACGCGCTGACGGCGACCGCGCGGGCGCAGCGGCACGATCGCTACTTCACCTATCTGACCTCGATCGCGCAGGAAGATGCTTTCTTCAATTCGGGATCGAGCGCGGGCTTTGGCATCCGCCTGTCGACCGACGCCGCGCAGCAGCGCGTCTTCATCGCAGAGGCGTTCGAGGGCACCGCCGCGCTCGCCGCCGGGATCGATCGCGGCGCCGAGATCGTCGCGATCGGCACTGGCCCGTCCGATGTCCGTACCGTCGCCGCGATCATCGCCGCCGAGGGGCTCGACGGCGTGACCAACGCGCTCGGCCCCAACACCGCCGGAACGACCCGGTTGCTGCGCATCCGCGACGCCAGCGGCACCCGCGACGTGACGATCGCCAAGACCGATTATGCGCTGACCCCGGTCTCGAGCCGCTATGGCGCGCAGGTCATCACCGACAACGGGCGCCGGGTGGGCTATCTCAACCTGCGCACCTTCATCTCGACCGCCGATCCGGCCCTGCGCAGCGCCTTTGCCAGTTTCCGCGCGCAGGGCATCACCAACATCATCGTCGATCTCCGCTACAATGGCGGCGGGCTCGTCTCGATCGCCGAGCTGATGGGCGATCTGCTCGGCGCGGGCCGCTCGACCGCCGAGGTATTGAGCTACACGACGTATCGGCCCGAAAAATCTTCGAACAATGTGACGCGGCAATTCGCGCCGCAACCGCAATCGGTGGCGCCGACGAAGATCGCTTTCATCACCACCGGCGCCTCGGCCTCGGCGAGCGAACTCGTCATCAACGCGTTCATTCCTTATCTCCACGCCAATCTCGCGCTGATCGGCAGCAACAGCTATGGCAAGCCGGTCGGGCAGGTGGGGCTCGATCGCGCCGCGTGCGACGATCGGCTGCGGGTCGTCGCCTTCGCGACCCAGAATGCCGCGCGGCAGGGCGATTATTATGACGGCCTCGCCACCAAGGTCGAGGCGAGTTGCGCGGCGGCAGACGATGTCACCCACCCGCTCGGCGACCCGCAAGAGGCATCGACGCGCGCGGCGCTCAACTATCTGGCCGGCGTCAGCTGCACCCCGCTCGCGGGCAGTGGCACCCAGACGTCGCGGTCGCTGGCCACACGTCCGGTGCTCCTGCGCCCGCTCGTGCCGAGCGCGGCGCAATATCAGGTCCCTGGGATGTTCTGACCGCCGGGCACGGCGTTACCAGCTGCCGAGGATGCGCGTCAGATTCTGCCGCTCGCCGTGTACCCAGCCGGCCGCGCGGGCGATGCTGCCCTTGCGATTGAGCACGTCGACCTGCCACGGCGCCGACGATCGCAGGCAGCGGAGATAGCTCAGCAACAGAAGCGCGTCTTCGCGCGGTCCGCCGGGCGTCCGCCAGAGCTGCGCATTCCGGCGGGCGTCCCGAAAGCCCGAAATGGAGGAAGGTTGACTCGCCAGCCAATCGCAGACGAGCCCGATCGGATCGGCGGTGCTGGCGCGGAACCTGTCGAGTTCGGCGATCGTCAGGCCTTTCAGCCCGCCATTCTGGGTCATCAGGTCGAAGAACCAGCAGAACAGCGGCCGGCTGACCGCGCCGAACAGCGGATCGCTGTTCGCCCAGGTGCTGGCAAGTTTATAGGCGGTGCCGGCGACCTTGCTGCTCGCATCGATCTGTTGATCGACGAAGGCGGCGCTGCCGGTGAATGCGCGCAGTTCCTCGAGCGGCACCGCCTTGAGGATCTTGCCGTCATGCCAGGCGGCAACGATCGTTCGCCAGTCTGCGCCGTTCGCGCTCGCCGCCCAGAAGGCCGCGCCGATGGTCGGCATCGCCGCCTCGACGCTGGCGCGGCCCGCGCGCCGAACGAGCGGCTGCAGCGACCCCTGACCGAAATTCCACTGCAGCACGCCCAGCGACACGCCCATCCCGTCGAAATTGCCCGACACGGCCGACCACGGCGCGTCCGCTTCCTCGAAATGGCCGGTCAGTTCGAGCGCGGCGCTGATCCAGTCGCGCGGCAGCGTCGTGGGCATCGCCGTCCTCCCTCCAGAAGACGCTGGCCGACCGGCTCTTTCGAAGGGCGCCGGCGATCCGCGACCAGCGATCGACTCTCGCTATGCGAAAGCATCTCATAGTCGCGTCGTCCGGCTGCCGCTTGGGCAGATTAATCCATCTTCGTTGCTTCGCCGGTCGCGATGCCCCGACTCACCCGGTGGCAGCGATCTGGTGGAAGAAATCGATGAAGCCCAGCGCCGATGCATCATAGCCGAGCACCTTCGGGTTGCTGCTTTCGATCAGCAGATACTCGTCGGGGGCGTGCGCACCATTGCCATGACCGAAGCCGAACTGCCCCGCCGCGAGCGACACCGGCGCCGAGGTGAACACATAGCCCGGCCACGACCCCGCCAGCCGCGGATAGACCGAGGTCTTGATCCCGGCGCGGGCATAGCTCGCAAGCTCGGCCTTGATCAGCGACGAATTCTCGTCGGTCTCGGTCGGGTCATATCCGCCGGTGACCTTCACTTCGATGTCGCCGAAGCCGCGTTTGGCGAGATGCGCCTTCAGCTTGGCGACGCAATCGTCAAAGGTCTGGTTGGGGACCAGCCGCATGTCGAGCTTGGCGACCGCGCGCGAGGGCAGGATCGTCTTGCCGCCCGGCCCGGTATAGCCCGCGACCAGCCCTTCGATATTGACCGTCGGGATCGCAGCGAGCCGTTCCATCGTCTCTTGCCAGGTCATGTCGCCGACGAAATGTTTCACCCCCATCTGCTGCATGGCCTCCGCCTCGGTGCTCTTCGCGGACGAATCGGCGATCAGCGCCTTTTCGCGAACCGTCAGCGGGCGGACCTTTTCGAACCAGCCGTCGATCGCGGCGGTGTTGCCGTCGGGCGTCACCAGCGTCTGGAGTGCTTCCACGAGATGCCAGGCCGGGCTGTCGACGATCGCCTTGTTCGACGAATGCAGGTCCTTGGCGGGGCCGCGGCCCCATTTTTCGCCCGAGGCGACCAGCTCGCATTCGATGATGCCCTTCGCGCCCAGATTGATCGCGGCGGCGCCGTCGACGGGCGACTGCCACGCGCTGGGGATCACGGCGCCAACGCTCTTGCGAAGCGCGGCGGTGATGTCGGTGCGGCGGACGATCTGGGGGAAGTGCGGCGAGCCGATCTCCTCCTCGCCTTCGCAGACGAGCACGAGGTTGACCGGCGGCTTGCGCCCGGTCGCCTTCAGCGCGGCAAGCGCCGCCAGCACGACCGATTCGGGGCCCTTCTGGTTGACCGCGCCGCGCGCCACCAGAATCTTGCCGAGCCCGGGCTTGTCGACGATTCGGCCTTCGAGCGGCGGCGACGACCATTCGGCGGGGTCATATTGCTTGACGTCGTACATGAAATAGAGCGCGAGCGTCTTCTTCGCGCCATTGTCCATCGTCGCGAACACGCCCGGCACGCCGTCGGTCGGGACGATCTCGACATGCTGGAATCCCGCTTCTTTGGCGAGCTCGGCCATGTAGGCCGCGCCCTCCTTCACGTTGCGGCCCTCGGCGGCGATGGTGGGGAGCGCGATCCAGTCGCGCAGCCGCTTGATCGATGCCTCGTGCCCGTCGGCGATCGCCGTGCGCAGCGGCGCCATGTCGTCCTTGGCGAGCGCCGCCCCGGGCACCGCCAGCGCCGCGCCGAGCGCTGCCCCTTTGAGGATCGAGCGGCGATTGGCGTCGGTCGGCATGGCCATTATCGTCTCCCATGGTCGGGTGGTGCGACAGACTATCGGTAGGCTCCGGCGATGCAAGCGCGCAAACCATGGCGACGGACCGAAATTCCTTGACTTTTGGCAGGGCAGCATCCATTTGCCCGCTCAGCGAGGCATCATGCAGCGTGATCGGGCGTAACGCCCCGGCTCTGCCTCGGTTCTAACCCAAGCTTCCCACATCACGCGGGGCGCGACATTTGTCCCCGCCCGCCGCCCCGTCGTGTCTGAAAATCACGCTCGGGCCGCTGGCACATGAGAGTGAATCCATGTCCTTCCAGAATCTCGGGCTCAACGAGTCCCTGCTGCGCGCGCTTGCGCAGAACAACTACACCACCGCCACGCCGATCCAGGCGCAGGCAATCCCGATCCTGCTCAAGGGCGGCGATCTGCTCGGCATCGCGCAGACCGGCACCGGCAAGACCGCAGCGTTCATGCTGCCGTCGATCCAGCGGCTCGTCGCCGCCAACGAGCATGTCCGTCCGCGCGCGTGCCGGATGCTCGTCCTCGCCCCGACCCGCGAGCTCGCCAGCCAGATTGCCGAGAGCGCGCGCACCTATGGCCGCTTCTCGAAGCTGTCGGTCGCGACCGTCTTCGGCGGCACCTCGGTCGGCAAGGATCGCCAGACGCTGTCGAACGGCGTCGACATCCTCGTCGCCACGCCGGGGCGGCTGATCGACCTGATCGAGCAGAAGTACGTGACGCTCGGCGACATCGAGATCCTTGTTCTCGACGAAGCCGATCAGATGCTCGACCTGGGCTTCATCCACGCGCTCAAGCGGATCGTGCAATTGCTGCCGAAATCGCGCCAGAGCCTGTTCTTCTCGGCGACGATGCCGAAGGCGATCCGCGAGCTCGCCGACAAATTCCTGTTCGAGCCCGAGACCGTCTCGGTCGCGCCCGTCGCGACCACCGCCGAGCGCGTCGATCAATCGGTGATCTTCGTCCAGCAGGCCGAGAAGCAGGCGCTGCTGACGATGATCCTGCGCGCCGAACCCGTCGAGCGCGCGCTGATCTTCACGCGCACCAAGCACGGCGCCGACCGCGTCGTGAAGTTGCTCGCGGGCAACGGCATCGCCGCCAACGCGATCCACGGCAATAAGAGCCAGCCGCAGCGCGAACGCGCGCTCGCCGAGTTCAAGTCGGGTAAGGTCAAGATCATGGTCGCGACCGACATCGCCGCGCGCGGCATCGATGTGTCGGGGGTCAGCCACGTCATCAACTTCGAGCTGCCCAATGTCGCCGAGCAATATGTCCACCGCATCGGCCGCACCGCGCGCGCCGGAGCGTCGGGGATCGCGATCGCTTTTTGCGCCGATGACGAGAAGAGCTATCTGCGCGATATAGAGAAATTGACCCGCCAGAAGGTGACGGTGATGCCGTTGCCCGACGCGTTCGTGAACGAAGCCGCCAAGATCAAGTCCGAGCGGGCCAAATCGGGCATGGTCGATCCGGTCGAGCGCCCGCGCCGTGATATCGGCAACAACCGCCAGCCCGCGCATCCCCGCGCGACGCATCGTGCGCGACCGGCGAGCGCCCCATCGGGTGGTGCGCCGCGCACGGTCGCCAATCCGGCGACGGCCGGCGGTCGCCCGGCGGGCAATGGCCAGGGTCAAGGCCAAGGTCGTCCGGCCGGAAACGGCGCAGGCCGGCCCGGCGGTGGTCGTGGTCGCGGCGGTCGCGGTCGTGGCGGTGGCGCCCGCGCCTCGGCGTAAATCTGCCGCTTTCCGTTTGCCCCGCGCTTGTCGAAGGGCTGCCCTCCTTGTCGGCGGTCGAAAGGAAGGGCAGGCCCCTTCGGCTGCCTGCCAAGGCAGGCGCTCAGGAGAGCCTTCGGCGGGCTCGGGCCGAACGGGTTGTTGAGATTGGCCGTTCTGCAATATTGACGTTGCTACCCCCGCACCGTCAGCCATTCTTCCTCCGGTGCGCGCTCGGCGCGCAGCCGGTTGGCGGGGGCGTTCGCGTCTTCATAGCCGATCGCCATGCCGCAAAAGAGCATCCGTTCGGGCGGCGTGCCCAAAAAGCCGTCGACCGTCTCGGGATAGATCGCCCAGCATTCCTGCGCGCAGGTGGCGAGCCCCGCTTCGACCGCGAGCAGCATGAAGCTTTGCAGATACATGCCGAGATCGCTCCATTGCGGCGGCCCCATCATCCGGTCGACGGTGCAGAACAGCGCCGCCGGCGCCCCGAAGAACTGAAAATTGCGCCGGAACTCGCGGTTCCGGGCGTCGGCATCGCTGCGCTCGATGCCCATCGCGCCATAGAGCGCCATGCCGACCTGAAAGCGGCGATCCTTGTAGAGCCCGCTGAGCGCGCGCGGATAAATATCATATTGCGCCGCTTCGAGCGCGCCCGCCGCCTGCCGCTCGGCCATCAAGCTTTTCAGTGCCGCAAGCGACTCGCCGGTGAGCAGATCGATATGCCAGGGCTGCAGATTGCCCCCCGATGGCGCCTGTGCGGCCTGGCGCGCGAGTCGCGCGAGTAGCGCCGGGTCGACCGGCCTGTCGAGAAATCCCCGCACCGATCGGCGTGCCGCTACGGCTTCCGTGACATTCATCGCTACGCCCTTATTGTCGCTATTGCAGGTGCGAGATAGTCTTGCCGCTCAGGCCCGATTGCGCAACAACGCGTCGCAAATCACAACTGATCTTGGAGAGTCGATCATGCCCGACGCCTATATCGTCGATGCCGTCCGCACCGCCGGAGGCCGCCGCGGCGGCAAGCTTGCCGGCACCCATCCCGTCGACATGGCCGCCGCCGTGCTCGATGCGATCATCGAGCGCACCGGGATCGATGGCGCCGCGGTCGACGACGTGATCATGGGCTGCGTGATGCAGGGCGGTCAGCAAGCCGGCCAGATCGGCCGCAACGCCGTGCTCGCCGCCAAGAACCTCCCGGACAGCGTCCCCGCCGTGTCGATCGATCGCCAGTGCGGGTCGTCGCAGCAATCGATGCAGTTTGCCGCCCAAGCCGTGATGTCGGGCACGCAGGATATCGTCATCGCCGCCGGCGTCGAGAGCATGACGCGCGTGCCGATGGGATCGACCGCGCTGCTGTTCATGAAAGAGGGGCTCGGCAACTATAAATCGCCGCGCCTCGAGGAGAAATATCCCGGCATCATGTTCAGCCAGTTCGTCGGCGCCGAAATGATCGTCAAGAAACATGGCTTCAATCGCGAGCAGCTCGACGCCTTCGCGCTCGAAAGCCACCAGCGCGCGATCGCCGCCACGCAGAGCGGGGCATTCGACGACGAGATCATCGCGATCGAGATCGACACCCCCGAAGGGAAGGAAATGCACCGCACCGACGAGGGCATCCGCTACGACGCGACGATGGAATCGATTGGCGCGGTCAAATTGCTGCAGGAAGGCGGCGCGATCACCGCTGCCAATGCCAGCCAGATCTGCGACGGCGCGTCCGCGGTGCTGATCGTCAGCGAAGCCGCGCTCAAGGAGCATAACCTCACCCCGATCGCGCGCATCGTCAATCTGACGGTGACCGGCGGTGACCCGGTGATCATGCTCGAAGAGCCCTTGTTCGCGACCGACCGGGCACTCAAGCGTGCGGGCATGAAGATCGAGGACATCGATCTGTACGAGGTCAACGAAGCCTTCGCACCGGTGCCGCTCGCCTGGCTCAAGCATACCGGCGGCGACCATGCCAAATTGAACGTCAACGGCGGCGCGATCGCGCTCGGCCATCCGCTCGGCGCCTCGGGCACCAAGCTGATGGCGACGCTCGTCCATGCGCTCAAGGCGCGCGGTGGCAAATATGGCCTGCAGACGATGTGCGAAGGCGGCGGCATCGCCAACGTCACGATCATCGAGCGGCTCTGAACTGAAACAGTCGACCGTCACCCCGGACCTGTTCCGGGGCTCCCCGCAGCCGCGCTCTGCTTTCGAGGCGCGGTGGGCCCCGGAACAAGTCCGGGGTGACGCCTTAGGAGAAAATAGATGAAACTCGATTCCACCATCGCCGCCGTCGTCACCGGCGGCGCCTCCGGTCTCGGCGAGGCGACGGCGCGCGCGCTCGCCGCCAAGGGCGTCAAGGTCGCGATCTTCGACATGCAGGCCGCCAAGGGCGAGGCCGTCGCGGCCGATATCGGCGGCATCTTCTGCGAGGTGAACGTCACCAGCGAAGAGAGCGTCGACGCCGGTTTTGCCAAGGCGCGCGAGGCGCATGGCCAGGAGCGCGTGCTCGTCTGCTGCGCGGGGACCGGCAATGCGATGAAGACCGCGAGCCGCTCGAAGGAAGACGGCAGCATCAAGCATTTCAGCCTCGAAGCGTTCAACTGGCTCATCCAGATCAACCTCGTCGGCACTTTCCGTTGCGTCGCCAAGTCGGCGGCCGGCATGCTGACGCTCGAGCCCGGAGAGGATGGCGAGCGCGGCGCGATGGTGATGACCGCGTCGGTCGCCGCCGAGGACGGCCAGATCGGCCAGGCCGCCTATTCGGCGTCGAAGGGCGGCGTCGTCGGGATGACGCTGCCGATCGCGCGCGATCTGATGGGGGAGGGCATCCGCATCAACACGATCCTGCCCGGAATCTTCAACACCCCGCTGATGAACGCCGCCCCGCCGCAGGTGAAGGAAGCGCTCGCCGCCAGCGTCCCCTTCCCCAAGCGGCTCGGCCTCGCGCCCGAATACGCCCATCTCGCGCTGACGATGATCGAGAATGGCTATTTCAACGGAGAGGATGTGCGCCTCGACGGCGCGATCCGGATGGCGCCGCGATAATTTCTTTTCCTTCTCCCCGTGAGGGGAGAGAGCTTCCCCATCACAAGGCTGCGCCCATGACCGTATCGCTCTTCTCCTTCGTCGATCTCTATCGCCGCCAGCTCGATGCAGCGGCGCACCTGCTCACCAAGGGCGCCGAATTCGCTGCGGCAGAGGGCGTTTCCGAACGGGAAATGCTCGGCTGGCGGATCGCCGAGGATATGCACCCGCTGAGCTTTCAGCTGATGGTCGTGATCAATTTCACCCGTTCCTGGCCCGCCCGCGTCGCCGATGTCGCGGTGCCCGAGGCAGTGACCGCCGATATGGACCTCGCCGCCTATCGCGCCGCGATCGCCGACGCCAAGGCGTTCCTCGCCACGATCACCGCCGATCAGTTCGCCGGCCGTGACGCTGTACCGCTCACCGTCCCGCTGGGCGAGACGATGCAACCGACGCTTCCCGCCGGCCAGTGGCTATCGGTGTTCGCGACGACCAATATCTATTTTCATCTGTCGATGGTCTACGCCATCCTGCGGATGAAGGGCGTCAAGATCGGCAAGATGGACCTGTTCGCCGCCGGTCTCTGATCCGGAGTCGGGGGCTGCGGCTTCGCACCTCCGGCGTCACCCGACTATGGACTGGGGCGGCCTGCCCCAGTCGACAAGCCCCAGTCGACAAACTTCAGTCGACAAACGCCGCCGCGCGCTTCTGCATATTGGCCATCACCGCCTCGATCTGGTTGGGCCGGCGGATCACGCCCAATTGCACGTCGCTTTCGGCCTGCAGGATCGCCGCACTGTCGAGATCGGGCTGGAGGTTGAACAGCTTTTTCGAGCCGCGCACCGCCTCCGGGTTGCGCGCGGCGATCTGCTTGGCGAGCGCATGTGCCTCGGCCCAGGGATCGTCGGCGAGCCTGGTCACGAAGCCGAGCGCCAGCGCCTCGGGCCCTTCGAATTCGCGCGCCGTATAGGTCAGCTCGCGCAGCACGTCGTCGCGGGCAATGCCGCGCCAAAGCGCGATGCCGGCCATGTCGGGCACCAGCCCCCAATGGACTTCGCGGATCGCAAAGCGGGTGTGGGGGGAGGCGATGCGGATATCGGCGCCCGACATGATCTGGAAGCCGCCTCCGAACGCCACGCCGTGGACCGCCGCGATCACCGGCATGGGCAGCGTGCGCCAGCCCCAGGCGACATGCTGCGGCAGGTTCGCGTCGCCATGCGTGCGATCGGCGAGCGACGCGCCCGATCCGCCCGACGCCATGCTCGCCATGTCGAGCCCCGCGCAAAACGCGCGGCCCTCACCCGACATCACGACGCAGCGCACCTCGGCCATATCGGCGAGTTGCGCGATCGCGTCGGCAATGCCGGCAAACATCGCCGGATCGAGCGCGTTCATCTTGTCGCTGCGGATCAGCTTCACGTCGGCGACATGATCGGTGACGGTAATGCGAACGCGGTCTTGCATGGCTGACCTCTTCTCTTTTCCGTTTGCCCCGAGCCTGTCGAAGGGCTGCCCTTCCTCTCGACGGTTGAAGAGACAAGCCGGGGCTTTAACGGGCTCAACCCGAACGGATTTGGTGTTCAAAAATGGCTACACAATCCGGCTCTCGCTATTGCCCCAGTAGCGATCGCGCAACAGCCGCTTGTAGAGCTTTCCCGTCGGCGCGCGCGGCAGTTCGGCGGCGAAATCGATCTGGCGCGGGGTCTTCACCCCCGACAGTTCGGCGCGACACCAGGCGGTGAGCTCGGCGGCAAGCGAGTCGCCCGCTTCGGTCATGTCGACGGGCTGGACCACCGCGATCACGCGTTCGCCCATTTCGGGGCAGGGGCCGCCGATCACGGCGACATCGGCGACGCGCGGATGCGTGATCAGCCGATTTTCGATTTCCTGCGGATAGATGTTTACCCCGCCCGAGATGATCATGAAGCTCTTGCGATCGGTGAGGTAGAGATAGCCCTCTTCGTCGACCCGCCCGATATCGCCGAGCGTCGTCCAGCCCTGCGCGTTCTTCGCCTCGGCGGTCTTTTCGGGGTCGTTGTGATATTCGAACTGGCCGCCGCCCGAGAAATACACGAGTCCCTCCTCGCCCGCCGGCAATTCGTGGCCGGCCTCGTCGCAGATATGGAGCGCGCCGTAGGCGGCCTTGCCGACCGAGCCCTTGTGGCTGAGCCACTGCGCCGAATCGATCGTCGTCAGGCCATTGCCCTCCGAGCCGGCATAATATTCGTAAAGCACCGGCCCCCACCAGTCGATCATCGCCTCTTTCACGGGGATCGGGCAGGGCGCTGCGGCATGGATCGCGACCTTGAGGCTCGACACGTCGTAGCGCGCCCGCGTTGCCGCATCGAGCTTCAGCAGCCTTACGAAATGGGTAGGCACCCATTGGCTGGCATTGATCCGGTAGCGCTCGATCGCGGCGAGCGCGGCTTCGGGATCGAAATGCTGCATCATCACCACGGTCCCGCCGAGCCGCATCACGCTCATCGACCAGCGCAGGGGCGCGGCATGATAGAGCGGGGCTGGGGAAAGATAGATCGTCTGGGGCCCCAGCCCGTAGAGATGCTGGGCGAGCATCGTCAGCACGGCGGGCCCGTCGATCGCCGGATTTTCGGGCAAGGCGACGCGCACCCCCTTTGGCCGCCCGGTGGTGCCCGACGAATAGAGCATGTCGGCGCCGGCGCGTTCGTCGCTGATCGGCGCGCCGGGCATCGCCGCGACCGCCGCGTCCCAATCCTGCCAGCCGGTCACCGCACCGCCGAGCACGAAGCGGGCGCAACCGGCGAGCGGCTCGGCGAGCGCCGCCACGACCGGGCCGAGCGCCGCCGAGGCGACGATCAGCTTGGCGCCCGAATCGCCGACGATATAGGCGATCTCGGGAGCGGTGAGCTTGCTCGGGATGCAGACGTAAAACAGCCCCGCGCGCTGCGCGCCCCAGACGATCTCGTAATATTCGGGAATATTGTCGAGCAGCACCGCGATCGTGTCGCCGATCGCCAGCCCTTGCGCACGAAACAGCTGCGCGGCCCGGTTCGAGCGTGCATCGAGCGCGCCGAAGCTGATCGTCTCGCCGGTTTCGGCGACGATCAGCGCCGGTTTGTCCGGCGTCAGCCCCGCATGGACGCTGGGATGCATCCGCCTCTCCTCTTTGTTGTTGGCGGCCACGCTATCGCTCGCGCGGCCCGGCGGCAACGACCAACATCGATCAGGCGCAATGCCGCGCTTTGCACAGCGACCCCCGCCTGTGTAGACGCGCGAGCATCATGACCACCAACCCGCCCCCCGCTTTCGATCCCCAAGTCTTTTTCGCCTTTGGCGGGCGGGGGCATGGCGGCCGGCTCGGGGTGCGCTATCGCGGCCACGGCGCCGACTGGGTCGAGCTCGAACTCCCCTATGATCCCGCGCTGATCGGCGATCCGGAAACGGGCGTGCTCGCCTCGGGGCCGATCCTGACGATGATGGACCAGGCGACCAGCCTCGCGGTGTGGACCCGGCTCGGCCAGTTTCGCGCCCACGCCACGCTCGATCTGCGGATCGATTATCTCCGCCCGGCGACCCCGGGGAAGAGCGTGATCGGGCGCGGCGAATGCTATCGCACCACGCGCAACATCTCGTTCGTGCGCGGCATCGCACATGACGGCGATCCCGCCGATCCGCTCGCGCATGTCGCGGGCACCTTCATGATGACCGACATCGGGACGGGGCTGCCGGTATGACGCTGCCGCCCTATGCCGATCTGCTCGGGCTGGTGGTGGAGCCGGTCGAGGCCGGCCCGCCGGTGCTGATGATGCCGTTTGCCGCCGGGGTGATGGGCCGCCCGGGTTTTCTCCACGGCGGCGCGATCGGCGGCCTGCTCGAAATGGCGGCGATCGCCTCGCTCCAGCATGCGCTCGCCGCCGAGGATGGCGAGGGCGGCGCCCGGATCAAGCCGATCAACGTGACGATCGATTACATGCGCGGCGGGCGCGAAAAGGAGACGCGCGCCGAGGGCATCGTCACCCGGCTGGGCAACCGAGTCGCCAATGTCGAGGCGCATGCCTGGCAGGACTATCGCACCCGCCCGATCGCCAGCGCGCGGATGAACTATCTGATCGTGCGCGGATGAGGCACGTCACCGCCCTGCTCGAAGCCGCGCGCGACGCCCGGGCGACGGGCGATCTGGGCGCCGCGATCGAGCAGCAGGGCACAGCGATCGAACGGCTCCGCGCGGGCACCAACCCGCTCGCGCTCGCCCATGCGCTGCGCCACCGTGCCGATATGCTGATCGAGGCTGGCCGTGCCGCTGAGGCCGAGCCCGATTGCGCCCAGGCTTTGTGGTTCTATGCGCAAGTGCCCGAGGCGCCGCCGCTCGACATCGCCAATGCCGTGCGCTGCGCGGCATGCCAGGCGGAAGGCGTGGGGGACGTCGCCGGGGCGATCGATCTGTGGCGCGATGCCCGGACGCGCTACGCGAAGCTCGGCGCGGTGTTCGAAGCGATGACCGGCAGCCCCGCCAACCCCGGCGTGGCCGAGGCGACGCTGCGGATCGAGGCGCTGGGCGGGTCCTGACGGCCGCCACAAGCCGGGGTAAAGTTGCGGAAGTTGCGGGTTGCGCTCTGTTTTCCGCAACCACTCAAGAAGCGGGCGGTTCGGGGAGAGGATCGACAGGATCAAGGAGCCGATCGGACGCTATCAATTTTGCGCGATGTAGGAAGATACTAGCCCCCTTGGAGGACCGGCCCTGCGCACCAAGCTCAGCACCTGCGCCCGAAAAAAGCGCTATCCCAGCGCGGCGGCGGCGGTTGCGGCAGCGCGGGCATTCGACCTGCCGCTCCTTCCCTATCGCTGCGACCGTTGCGGGCGGTTTCATCTGACCAGCAGGACCAAGGGTAAGTGGGCGTCTGGGCGGGGTTCGGTTGGTGATGACCGCTAACGCCCCAATCCCGGTCGTAGGTGAGCGGCCTCGCGGTTTCCGATTGCGGACATTGTGCAAGCACGACACGATTGGGAAATGCGCAGTCTCGCCGCCCTAAGCACCCTTATTCTCGCTGGATGCGGGAGCCTCGTTGGCGGCCCATCTCGCGATGAGGTGGCTTGGGCCAACGCGCCTGATGGTCGCACACATGCGATCCTGTCGGAGACGAATGGCGGGGCCACCACCTCGTTCGGCTATATAGTCGAACTTCACTCGGCGCCTCATGACGGTTCGGCGCCGGTCAATGCAGGAGAGCTTTACGGGGCCGTGCGAAGCGAATGTGCTTACGGCGTGGATCTTCACTGGCTTAACCGTTCAACACTGGCTCTCAGGTTCGCCAGCGCCGAGCAGATCAAGGTGCCGAACTCCGTCACCGTCGATGGCCGCCAAATCCGAATCGTCACGCAGCCAGGGCACGTCAACAATGCTGCTCCATGCGGCGGAATGGCGGCTAGTCGGCCGCTTCCCAGCGGCAGCTAACCTGCCCGTTTCCTCCGAAAGCGGCCGGTCCGCACTCCACTCATTTGCAGACGTTCCTTCTCCCGACGGGAGAAGGGAGGGTGTCCGGCCTCCCCAAGTCCCCCGTCACCGCTTCGGCGTCAATCTGATCAGTCGCCCCTGCGATCCGTCGTCGCCGTCCTCGAGCACATAGATCGCGCCGTCGGGGCCCTGTTCGACCTCGCGGATGCGCGCGCCCATGGCCCATTGGTCGCCTTTCCGCGCGGTGGCGCCATCGAGGTCGACGCGAACGAGCGACTGCGATGAAAGGCCGCCGATGAAGGCATCGCCGCGCCACTGCGGAAACAGGCTGCCCGAATAGATCATCAGCCCGCCCGGCGAGATCACCGGGTTCCACCAGACCTTCGGCGGTTCATAACCGTCGCCGGGGGCGTGATCGGGGATGTCGCGGCCGTCATAATGGCTGCCGTTCGAGACGCGCGGCCAGCCATAATTCTTGCCCGGCTCGATCAGATTGACCTCGTCGCCGCCCTTTGGCCCCATCTCCTGTTCCCAAAGCCGCCCCTGCGCATCGAAGGCGATGCCGAGCAGGTTGCGGTGGCCATAGCTCCAGATCGCCGGATCGAAACCCTGCGCGGCGAGCGGGTTGCCGTCCGCCGGCTTGCCGTCGAGGGAGAGTCGCAAAACTTTACCAAGCGACACCTTGGGGTCCTGCGCAGGATCGAATTTCTGGCGCTCGCCATTGGTGAAGAACAGATACCGGCCGTCGGGCGAAAACGCGATCCGCCCCGAATAATGGCCGTTGCCGGGGACATAGGGGTGCGCGCGGAACAGGACCTCGACATTGTCGAGCCGGGCGATCGGCGGGCAGGGCGCGCGGATGCACTGGACCTGCCTGATGTCGAGCGCGCCGCGCGCGAGCACGACACCCTTGCCGCCCGCGCCGCTTTCCGAAAAGCTGAAATAGACCTGGTGATTGGTGGCAAAGCCGGGCGCGAGCACGACATCCATCAGCCCGCCCTGCCAGGCGCTGTCGACCGGGAGCGTGCCGCTCACCACCGATTTCTCGCTGGCGTCCTTCGACAGGAGCATCAGCCGCCCGTTCTTTTCGGTCACCAGCATCCGCCCGTCGGGAAGGAAGGTCATCGCCCAGGGCGAATCGAAATCGGCGATCACCGTTTTGGTGAAGGGGACGCCCGCATCGGTGCTCCTGGGCGCTGTGGCGTTGGTGGCGGGCGCGGCGCCCGAAGGCCCCGAACAGCCGGCGACGATCAGGGCGATGAGCGGGAGGGCAGGGCGCATGACAATTCCTTGGATTGAATTGTCCCAACCTATCGCCGGGCCCAGGGTTCCTTCAAGCCGCGCGCAATGCCACCAGCATCTGCGAGGTCCGGCCGAACGGCCGCCGCAGCAGGTCGATCCCGCCGAACAGCGCGAGCAGCGGGGTGAACAGCGGGTGATCGCACATCGGCCGCGCGCGGGTGATCGCGACGAGGCGGTGGCGCGACAGCCATTCGAGCGTCGAGACCGCCCAGAACGGCGCGCCCTGCGTCAGATCGAGCCGGTCGACCGCAAGCCCCGCCTTGGCGGCGGCGCGGCGAAAGCTTTCGGGCGTGAAGATCACCCAGTGGCGCGGCGCGTGCAGCCCGCCCCAGCTGTGGTGGCGGAACAGCCGGGCATCGAGGCTGTCGTGATTGGGGGTCTTCACCAGCACGGCGCCGCCGGGCTTGAGCAGCCCGCGCACCTTGGCGAGCACCGCGACGGGATCGTCGACATGCTCGATCAGGTTGAGCAACAGGATCACGTCGAAGCGCTGGTCGGTTTCATAATCCTCGATCCGGCCGAGGAAAAAGGCGTGGCCCTGCGCCTCGGCGGCGTCGCGCGCCGAGCCGTCGATGTCGACGACCTGGGTCTGCGTCAGCCGGGGTTCGGCGCGGCGCGCCTGGCTGAGCAGCCAGCCCGCGCCGCCGCCGACATCGAGCGCCGACAGCGTTTCGCCCTCGATCCGTCCGAACAGCCGCGCGAAGAGCCGGCGGTCGAGCGCCTGCTTGATCCGCTCGGGGATCGAGGCCTTGCCGGCGGAGAAGCTGTAATAGCTGTCGGGATAGATCTCGCCGAGCCGGTCGCGCGGGACGGGGTCGATCGACAGCGAGTCGCAGTCGCGGCAGCGCCAGTAATCGAAGCTGTCTGGGGTCGAGAGATATTCGACGTCGTGCGCGGTCGCCCAGCGATCGAGCGTCGTCGCGCCGCACGCGAGGCAGACCGGCTCAGCCACGGTGCGGTTCGGCGAGCAGCGCGCGGCAGGTGGCGAAATAGGTCGTGCGGTGCGCGTCGAGCACCGGCGCCATCGAGGTGCCGGCGAGGAAACGGTCGAGCTCGATGAGCCGGGTGTAGGATAGCTGCGGCTCGAGATGGTGGAGCAAATGGCGGTTGAAGCCCGCGCCGCCGAACACGCGCGCAAACGCGCCGTCGCCGAACAGCCGGGTCACCGCATCGCCCGTGTCGATCAATCCGTCCGCCGGGCGATGTTCGAGCAATTGGCGCAGCGTCGCGAAGAAAGGAAAGGCGATCGCCATCCCGCCGATCCACGCGAGCGCCGCCGGCCACGCGCCGAGCGCGACGAGGCTGGCCAGGAGGATCGCGTGTATCGCGATCCCGCGCAGCAGCGGCGCCTTCGCTTTTGGCGCGCCGGATTCGTCGGTACGCGCGGTGAAAACGCGGATCGCGTGGATGCCGGTCAGCATCTCGATCACGAAGCGCAGCGAGAGCGCATGGAGATAGGAGATTTCGGTGTCGCCGCCATGGCCGAGATGGCGATGATGCTCGGCATGCGTCGCGCGGTAGGCGGCGATATTGGTGCCGACCTGCCAGCAGATCAGCCAGTCGGCGATCCGGTCGTTGACGCGCTTGTCGGGCGCGAGGTTGAAATGCGCGGCTTCGTGGATGAACAGCTGGAGATAGGCGACGAGGAAGCCGATCGCGGCCGCGCCAAGCGTCGCGGCGACGAGTCCGCCAGGGATGCCCGGCGCCTGCCCGATCAGCACGAGGCAGCCTGCCAGGGCGGCATAACCGAGCGCGATATCGACATGGACGCGGCGATAATCGGGCACCAGGGTCTTGCGAAAGGCGCGATAGCGATCGCCGGTCTCGATCGCCATAAGTTGCCGGAAGGCGGCGGGAGTGACGGGCGGCGCCTCGGCCGCGACGATGGGGCGCTGAAACATGCCGCAATGATTAAAGATTCGCGGTTAACAAGATGTTGCCGGCGGGGTGAAATCGTCGCGTGTCGAGAAGCCTTGCTCCCTTCTCGCGTTCGGCCTATATCGCGGTTGCGCTTTCTCTACATCGGTAACGCTGCAGAGGTCGGACCCCACCGGGGCCGGCGGCGCGGTTGGTTATGCCGGAGAGACGAATTTGGCGGATGTCGCCCAGCTATTGACGGAATTGATCGAGCCCGAGGCGCGTGCGCTGGGCTTCGATCTGGTGCGCGTCAAGCTGTTCGGCGGCGCAGGCGACCTGACGCTGCAGGTGATGGCCGAGCGGCCCGACACGCGCCAGCTCACCATCGACGATTGCGCCGAGCTGTCTCGCCGGATTTCCGATGTGATGGATGGCCTGGAGGAAGCCGGGCGCGATCCGATCAGGGAGGCATACCGGCTCGAAGTCAGCTCGCCCGGCATCGACCGGCCGCTGACGCGGCTCGCCGATTTCGACGTCTGGAAGGGCCATGAAGCGCGCATCCATCTGGTCGCGCCGATCGATGGCCGCAAGCAGCTGACCGGCGATCTGGTCGGCGTCGAGGGCGACCGCATCACCATCGACGTCAAGAAACACAAGGCGATGACGATCGGCTTCGATCAGGTCGCCGATGCGAAATTGCTGTTCACCGATCGGCTGCTCGCCGCCACCGCGCCGCTGTCGACAGCGGGCGCAGACGAATTTGAAGACGATACTCTAGAAATTGGGCCCGACCTGGCCGAAATCGACACGCAAGAACAGGACTGAGACTCATGGCCACTGCCCCCGGCGCTTCTGCCGTTTCCGCCAACAAGGCCGAACTGATCGCGATTGCGGATGCCGTCGCGAAGGAAAAGCTGATCGACCGCGCGATCGTGATCGAGGCGATGGAAGACGCGATCCAGCGCGCCGCGCGTGCCCGCTACGGCGCCGAGAATGACATCCGCGCCAAGCTCGATCCGCAGTCGGGCGATCTGCGCCTGTGGCGAGTCGTGGAAGTGGTCGAGGCGGTCGATGACTATTTCAAGCAGGTCAATCTGAAGGAAGCGCAGAAGCTTCAGCCCGGCGCCGTCGTCGGCGATTACATCGTCGATCCGCTGCCCCCGATCGAGTTCGGCCGCATCGCCGCCCAGGCCGCCAAGCAGGTGATCTTCCAGAAGGTCCGCGATGCCGAGCGCGAGCGCCAATATGAAGAATTCAAGGACCGGATGGGTGAGATCATCACCGGCGTCGTCAAGCGCGTCGAGTTCGGCCATGTCGTGGTCGATCTTGGCCGGGCCGAGGGCGTCATCCGCCGCGATGCGCAGATCCCGCGCGAAGTGGTGCGGGTCAACGATCGCATCCGCTCGCTGATCCTCAACGTGCGCCGCGAGAATCGCGGGCCGCAGATTTTCCTCAGCCGCGCGCACCCCGATTTCATGAAGAAGCTGTTCGCGCAGGAAGTGCCCGAAATTTACGACGGGATTATCGAGATCAAGGCCGCCGCGCGTGATCCTGGCAGCCGCGCCAAGATCGGCGTGATCAGCCATGATTCGTCGATCGATCCGGTCGGCGCGTGCGTCGGCATGAAGGGCAGCCGCGTCCAGGCGGTCGTGCAGGAAATGCAGGGCGAGAAGATCGACATCATCCCCTGGTCGCCCGACACCGCGACCTTCGTCGTCAACGCGCTCCAGCCGGCATCGGTGAGTCGCGTCGTGATCGACGAGGAAGAGGACCGGATCGAGGTGGTGGTGCCCGACGATCAGCTGTCGCTGGCCATTGGTCGTCGCGGCCAGAATGTGCGCCTCGCCAGCCAGCTGACCGGCAAGGCGATCGACATCCTGACCGAGGCCGATGCCAGCGAGAAGCGCCAGAAGGAATTCGTCGAGCGTTCCGAAATGTTCCAGAACGAACTCGATGTCGACGAGACGCTCGCGCAGCTGCTCGTCGCCGAAGGTTTCGGCGCGCTCGAAGAGGTCGCCTATGTCGAGGTCGACGAAATCGCCTCGATCGAAGGGTTCGACGACGATCTCGCCGCCGAGTTGCAGAGCCGCGCGACCGAGGCGCTCGATCGCCGCGAGGAAGCCAATCGTGCGCTGCGCCGTGAGCTCGGCGTCTCCGACGATCTGGCGACGATGCCGCACCTGAACGAGGCGATGCTCGTCACGCTCGGCAGGGCGGGGATCAAGACGCTCGACGATCTCGCCGATCTCGCGACCGACGAACTGGTCCAGAAGAAGCGCCAGGAACAGCGCCGCCGCGCCGAGACCGAGAACAAGCGCCCCGAGGACAAGGGCGGCGTGCTCGCCGAATACGGCCTGACCGAAGAGCAGGGCAACGAGATCATCATGGCCGCCCGCGCGCACTGGTTCGAGGACGAGGAAGAGGCCGCTCCGGAGACGGAAGCCGCTGCGGAGGGCGAAGAGGCCTGATGCCGTTTGTCAGCATCCGGATGGCGGGCAGCGCCACGCGCGAGCAGAAAGCGGGGATCGTCGCCGACGTGACCCGCTCGCTGGTCGAGCGGCTGGGCAAGAACCCGGCGGCGGTGCAGATCGTCATCGAGGAAGTCTCGATGGAGAGTTACGGCGCGGGCGGACAATTGATTGCCGACCGCGATGCTGGTGTCCCACCATACAGGGAGGACGCGCATGCGGTTCCCCCACGATGAGGCGCTAGGGTTTACCCAGGTTTGCCGTCACCCTGAACTTGTTCCAGGGTGCATCTCACCGCATGTGCGGACGGGATTTGCGGCGCGTTGGATGCTGAAACAAGTTCAGCATGACGGCGCGAGCGAGGGGAGGCTCGCATGATCGACCCCATCCGCCGCTGCATCCTCTCCGGCGACCGCGCCGCGCGGGCTAACCTCGTGCGGCTGGCGCTGGCACCCGATGGCATGATCCATCCCGATGTCCGCGCCAAGGCCCCCGGGCGCGGTGCGTGGATTGGGGTTACGCGTGGCACGCTGGAAGCCGCAATCACCAAGGGCAGGTTGAAGGGCGCCTTGTCGCGCGCCTTCAAGACCGGGCAATTCACGCTTCCAACCGACCTGCCCGGCGCGATTGCCGAGGCGCTGGAGAAGGCGGTGCTCGACCGGCTCGGCCTCGAATCGCGCGCGGGCACGATCGTCATCGGCGGCGAGCGCATCGAAAAGGCGGCGCGCAGCGGCAAGCTCCACCTGCTGCTCCACGCCAGCGATGCGGGCGCGGACGGCACGCGCAAGCTCGATCAGGCATGGCGCGTCGGCCGCGATGAAGTGGGCGGCGGGCTGCGTGGGCTGGTGATCCCGCTGGCCCGCCCTATATTGTCCGTGGCATTGGGCCGCGAAAACGTGGTACATATCGGGGTGACCGACCCCGGCGCCGCCCGGCGATTGCGCGAAGCGCTCGATCGCTGGCTGCACTTTATCGGACCCGAGCAGGAGTCTGCGCCTTGCGAAACAGCCTCGCAGGGCGCATCGGCGTTCGATATTTCCGGCGAGAATGCCGGACCGGCTGACGATGACGCGGCAACTGCCGACCTGAATATTTGAGGACTTTGAGCGACCTGATGAGCGATACCGACAACGAAAAGCCGAAACTGGGCATGCGCGCGCCTTTGGGCCTCAAGCGCACGGTGGAAACCGGCAAGGTGAAGCAGAGCTTCAGCCATGGCCGTTCCAACACCGTGGTGGTCGAGGTGAAGTCGCGCCGCGTCTTGCGTCGGCCGGGTGAGCCCGATCCGGTCGCACATGACGAGCCGGCCGCCGAAGCGCCCGTGGCGCCACCAAAGCCCGCTGCCCCTGCCGTTTCGCAGCAAACCGCCGCGCGCAAGGCCGGCGACAGCCTGCTCTCGCGCCAGGAGCTTCAGGCCAAGCTGCTCCGCGAAGCCGACGAAGCCCGCATGAACGCGCTCGAAGAGGCCCGTCGCCGCGAAGAGCGCGAGCGTCAGGAGGCCCTGGAAGAAGAGCGCCGCCGCGCCGAGGAAGCGCGCAACGCGCCGCCCGAGCCCGAACGCGCACCGGTCGTCGATGCCGCCGCGCCCGAAGCCGCGCCGGCGCCGGAGTCGACCCCTGTTACGCCCGAGGTTCCACCCGCGCCTGCCACTAATCCGATGGAATTGGCGCTCGACTCGAGCATGCCCGCGCCGCGCCGTTTTACGCCGGTGCCGCGCCCCGAGCGCCCGCAGCCGGTACGCAAGCCCGAGTCCGAGCCCGAACAGGCCGCCAGCGCGCCTGCGTCGGCCCCGTCGTCGACCAACAGCGGACCGGCTTCGTCGCCCGCCTCCAAGCGTCCGGCCGAAGCGCCAGCGCGCCCGGCGCGCGACCGCAAGGGCGGCGACGATCGTCGCCAGGCCGGCAAGCTGACCGTCAACCGCGCGCTCAACGACGGCGACGGCGCCCGGGCCCGCTCGCTCGCCGCCCTGAAGCGTGCGCGCGAAAAGGAAAAGCGACACTTCGGTGGCCCGCGCGAGGCGCAGGCCAAGCAGGTTCGCGACGTGATCGTCCCTGAGGCGATCACCGTCCAGGAACTCGCCAACCGCATGGCCGAAAAGGGCGCCGACCTGGTCAAGACGCTGTTCAAGATGGGCATGCCCGTCACGATGACGCAGACGATCGATCAGGACACCGCCGAGCTGCTGGTGACCGAATTCGGCCACAACATCCAGCGCGTGTCCGATTCGGACATCGATCTGGCGCTCGACACCGGCGAGGACACCGAGGACCAGATGAAGCCACGGCCGCCGGTCGTGACGATCATGGGCCATGTCGATCACGGCAAGACCAGCCTGCTCGATGCGTTGCGCGGCACCGATGTGGTGCGCGGCGAAGCTGGCGGCATCACCCAGCATATCGGTGCCTATCAGGTGACGATGAAGGACAAGTCGCAGATCACCTTCCTCGATACCCCGGGCCACGAGGCCTTTACCGAGATGCGCGCCCGCGGCGCGAACGTCACCGACATCGTCGTGTTGGTGGTGGCGGCCGACGACGGGCTGAAGCCGCAGACGATCGAGGCGATCAACCACACCAAGGCGGCCGGCGTGCCGATGATCGTGGCGATCAACAAGATCGACAAGCCCGAGGCGAACGCCAAGAAGGTGCGCGAGGCGCTGCTGCAATATGAAGTGATCGTCGAGGAGATGTCCGGCGACGTGCAGGACGTGGAAGTGTCTGCGCTCAAGAAGACCGGGCTCGACGAGCTGATCGAGAAGATCCAGATCCAGGCCGAACTGATGGAGCTGAAGGCCAATCCCGACCGGATGGCCGAGGGCAATGTCATCGAGGCCAAGCTCGACAAGGGGCGTGGCCCGGTCGCGACGATTCTGATCAGCCGGGGTACCTTGCGCGTGGGCGACGTGTTCGTGGTCGGCGCCGAAAGTGGCAAGGTCCGCGCGCTGATCGACGACAAGGGTCGCCAGATCAAGGAAGCCGGTCCGTCGATGCCGGTCGAGGTGCTCGGCCTGTCGGGTATCCCGATGGCGGGCGATCCGCTGCAGGTGGTCGAGAACGAGGCGCGCGCCCGCGAAGTCGCGGAATACCGCCAGGGCGTGCTGACCAACAAGCGCACGACGACGGCGCCGGCCAGCCTGGAAATGATGTTCTCCGCGCTGAAGGACAAGCAGGCGATCGAATATCCGCTGGTGGTCAAGGCCGACACCCAGGGGTCGGTCGAGGCGATCGTGGCGTCGATCAACAAGATCTCGACGGCGGACATCCGCGCGCGCGTGCTCCATTCGGGCGTGGGCGGCATCACCGAGAGCGACGTGACGCTGGCGGGTGCCAGCGGCGCGCCGATCATCGGCTTCAACGTGCGCGCCAATGCCAAGGCGCGCGAGATCGCCGAGCGGCAGAAGGTGGCGTTGAAATATTACGACATCATCTATGACCTGATCGACGAGATCCGCGCCGGCATGGCAGGCGAGCTTGGCCCCGAGGCGTTCGAAACGGTCGTCGGCCGCGCCGAAATCCGCGAGGTTTTCCCGGCCGGCAAGCATGGCCGCGCGGCTGGTCTGCTGGTGGTCGACGGCTTCATCCGCAAGGCGCTGAAGGCCCGCATCACCCGCAACGACGTGATCATCTACAATGGCGAGATTGCGTCGTTGCGGCGGTTCAAGGACGACGTGCCCGAAGTGCGCGCCGGCCTCGAATGCGGCGTGACTTTTGCCAGCCATACCGACATCAAGCCGGGCGACTTTTTGGAAACCTACGAAGTCGAACTGCGCGAGCGGACGCTTTAATTTCAGCAGCTCTGGCAGTTTACGCTGCCAGAGCTGCTGCATGAGTGGCTCAAGAGATGAAACCCGCCGACACCGCCGAAACCCGCTCCGTCCGCCTGCTGCGCGTGGGGGAACAGGTGCGCCATGCGCTGTCCGATATTCTCGCGCGCGGCGATGTGCACGACGAGACGCTGGCGAAACATATGGTCACCGTCACCGAAGTGCGCATGTCGCCCGATCTGCGCCACGCGACCGCCTTCGTGAAGCCGCTGCTCGGCAAGGACGAGGACGTGGTGCTGAAGGCGCTGCGCACCAACACCGCCTATCTGCAGAGCGAAGTCGCGCGGCGGGTGAACACCAAATATGCCGCCAAGCTGAAATTCCTCGCCGACGAAAGCTTCGACGAGGGCAGCCATATCGACAAGCTGCTGCGTGATCCAAAAGTGGCGCGCGATCTTGAAGCACCGGAAGATTGAATTGTCCGGCGCTCAGGATCACCAATCAGTCGATCTCTGCAACGCCACGCTGACACCTTTAATGGTCTGGCTCGAACCATGGGCGCTGGAATTTCCCCTCCCGGCACAAGGGACGCTGTCCTTGGTATGCTCCAGCGATAAAGCGAATGACGTTCTGCCCGAGATCGAATTTGCCGACGACCAGATCATCGTCTGGGGCGCAGGAGAAAGCCGCATCGCAGTTTTCATCAACGGCGTGGATCAAGACAGTTTTTCGGCGAGGTACACAGCCCCTGATCTGGGTGCGTTGTCGTCCAAAGCTTTCGTTAATCTGGTATTCGACGATCATCCAAACGCTCGACCAGGCGGTGCGCCACTCAGCGGTTCGATGGACGCAAATGTCTTTCGGCGATGGCACTCCAAGATCGCCTCGTCACTCCAAAGTGTGATCGGAAACTTTGGCAAGCAGTGAGTCGATTGCGAGTTCCGGCGTCCTTCCGGATGCAATCCACGATGGTGCTGTCGCCCAAAACATCGCGGCGGTGAGATCATCAGAGCCAGGACCGAACTTCGGCACCCAGCTTGCCCGGTGCAACTCCCCCTCCATCGTGTCTGCCGCAGCAACGCAAAGCCACGCACCACCACTGTAGACGCCCTGATAGCGATCTTGGACGACAACAACCGGGTAGAGCGTGTCTGGGATTTTACTGGACATCCTCGATCCTTCCGGCATTTCGACGCCATGGCCAAGCTTTACTTCTACTACGCGTCGATGAACGCGGGCAAATCCACGAACCTGCTGCAGGCCGATTTCAATTATCGTGAGCGGGGGATGCGGACGATATTGTTCACCGCCGCGATCGACACGCGCGCGGCGACGGGCGCGATCGCCTCGCGGATCGGGTTGGAGAAGCAGGCGATCGCCTTCGATGCTGAAACCGATCTCGCCGCGATTGTCTCCGCCGACCATGCCGCCGCGCCGATCGCCTGCGTGCTGGTCGACGAGGCGCAGTTCCTCAGCGAGGCGCAGGTGGGGCAGCTCGCGCATCTGGCCGATGTCGTCGGCATTCCCGTGCTTGCCTACGGGCTGCGCACTGACTTTCGCGGGAAGCTGTTTCCCGGCAGCGCGGCGTTGTTGGCGCTGGCCGATAATCTCGTCGAGCTGAAGTCGGTGTGCGAATGCGGGCGCAAGGCGACGATGAACCTGCGGGTGGATGGCGCGGGCCGCGCAGTGGCGGAGGGCGCGCAGACCGAGATCGGTGGCGACGACCGCTATGTCGCGCTGTGTCGCAAGCATTTCATCGAGCGGCTCGCCGCCGCTGAAGGCTGAGGCGCGTGCACGGCTGGATCATCCTCGACAAGCCGTTGGGGCTTGGATCGACGCAGGGCGTGTCGGCGGTGAAGCGCGCTTTGCGCGACGGCGGCTATGGGAAATTCAAGGTCGGGCATGGCGGGACGCTCGATCCGCTGGCGACGGGGGTGCTGCCGATCGCGATTGGCGAGGCGACCAAGCTGGCCGGGCGAATGCTCGATAGCGACAAGGTCTATGAGTTCACCGTCGCGTTCGGGATGCAGACCGACACGCTCGATCTTGAGGGCAAGGTGATTGCCGAGAGTGATGTCCGTCCGACCTTGGCCGCGGTCGAGGCGGTGCTGCCGCGCTTTACCGGGCCGATCGAGCAGGTGCCGCCGGCCTATTCCGCGCTGAAGGTGAGTGGGGAGCGCGCCTATGATCTCGCGCGGGCTGGGGAAGAAGTGGTGCTGGCGAGCAGGGGGGTGACGA
>NCGF01000042.1 GCA_002281485.1 Sphingomonas sp. 28-66-16 | reverse complement strand
GGGCGCGGTGCCGAGTCCGGGGTGTTGATGAAAAGCGCCGAAGCGCTGGAGCGGATGGAAAAGGTCGACACGCTCCTCGTTGACAAGACCGGCACGCTCACGGCGGGCAAGCCCAAAGTCGTCGCCATCGAACCGTTCAGCGGCATCACCGAAGCTGACCTTCTGCGCTTTGCCGCTGCGGTCGAACGCCCGAGCCAGCATCCGTTGGCCGCTGCAATCGTCGCGGAAGCCGCCTCCAGATCGCTTCCCGTCGAGACCGCGACCGACTTCGACGCTCCCACCGGCAAGGGTGTGATCGGCACCGTCGGCGGCCGCCGCGTAGCCATCGGCAACCCTGCCTATCTGTCCGAACTCGGTGTCGATACAGCCGCACTCACTGAAGCCGCCGACCGTCACCGACAAGAAGGTGCGACCGCAATCCTGGTCGCGGTCGATGGCAAGGCCGCTGGCGTCATTGCAATTGCCGATCCGGTCAAGGAGTCAACGCCCGGCGCGCTGGCGGCACTCAAGGCCGAGGGCATCCGGGTCATCATGGTCACGGGGGACAACCGCGTCACCGCGGAAGCCGTGGCGCGCAAACTGGGCATCGATGAAGTCGAAGCCGATGTCCTCCCGGACGCCAAGAGCGCCGTGGTAGGCCGCCTGAAAGCGGAAGGCCGCATTGTCGCCATGGCGGGTGACGGGGTCAACGATGCGCCGGCCCTTGCCGCCGCTGATGTCGGTATTGCCATGGGCACCGGTACCGATGTCGCGATCCAAAGCGCCGGGGTCACCCTCGTCAAGGGCGACCTCAACGGCATTGTCCGGGCGCGGCGGCTCAGCCACGCCACCATGCGCAACATCCGCCAGAACCTGTTCCTGGCGTTCGTCTATAATGCCATTGGCGTACCGGTGGCCGCCGGCGCGCTTTACCCGGCGTTCGGCCTGTTGCTCTCGCCTGCGATTGCCGCAGCCGCGATGGCACTGTCATCCCTGTCAGTTGTCGGGAACGCGCTGCGCTTGAGAAGCGCCGAGCTGTGAAGGACGACGTCACTCGAGGAGCCCGCAAACTACCAGTAGAATAGATCGTTCGGCTTCAGGGCTGCGCGAAAATTTGATCGAAACGACGAGAATCGAGTTCGCTGCTGCCGGAGCGAGTGTGGATGCACGAAAGGCTGCGTATCCGTTGGTCGCCCGCAATGCGAACTGCTCGGATTGTCGATGGTCCGCAACCTCAAGGGGCGCGACGACGATCTGGAATGAAAGACAGGTTTGAGGGCAGCCCATCGACGCGCCGAATGACGACAATTGGGGCGCATTTCCGACCGGAAGATTTGAGTGAGGCGAATGGCGGAATACGGCACAAGCGGCCGTTCAGACCACTTACTTGAAGGTCGTGAGTTGGTCGGATTCTGACTCGTCGGTGCATTGTCGGACCCCGGCGAGCGAAGCTACCGTCAGCCAAACTCTTGGGCGACTGAAGCTAAGCCTTGGGAAACCGTCGCCATGGAGATCCCGACCCCGGCGTCACGCGCATGCGACGGCCACTCGGCGAGTGCTGCGCGAACATCGTCGATTACGGCGGCCACGCGCTTGGGCGAGACTCCGTGGGCCTTCGCGAGCTTATCGACGTGCTCGCGCGTGATGGTACGCCCTTCGCCCACAACAGCCATGTAATGCTCGCCGCCGGGGCCGTTTGAGAACGTGAGGTCGAAGGCTGGCGCAAGCCGCCAATCACCCCGGCTGTCCATCAGGTAAGCATGTTGGCGAACATGATCGTCGCGGTTTCGCGCGAGCACGTTGAAGACCATGCGGCGGAAGGCTTGCTCCACGTCCGCCATGCTGTGGGTGATCGCCAATGTCGCCTTCAGGAACCCGTCGTAGTCGACACTTGGCATATGCGGGGAGGCTTCAAGCACCCCGCCCAGACTGATCATATGGAGCCTTTTACCGGGCACGGGCCGGTCGAAACGCCTTGTCGCGAAATGGCCCGGCCCGGTTGCAGACGGGATCAATCGCGTCTCAGCCATATCAATCCCAGCAGAGCGGGCCATCCGGGCATAGGCCTCCTCCAGCGGCCCGATATCAGCAGGATCATTGGTCGCTGCAAACTTGACGATCCATTCCTCACCAGCGCTCCTTTTTGCCGCTACAGCCTGTTCGTCTCCGGTGGACAGTTTGCCGTCCGCGTCGATCGCCACATTAACTTTCGGCCGCGCGCCGCCCGAGCAGCCGCCCAGGCGTGCTAGCAGATCTTCCAGTTCTGTCTCCTCGCCCAGCAGAACGTGGCGTGATTCATCGGCCAGAGCATCGAGATCAATGCTGGCTGAAGCCTCGAACCCAAGCGTTTCGGGATGGAAGACGAGGGCGCCCCGACCTTTCGTGCCAACCAGGGCGAGCCGGTCGACCGCATTGAGGTCTTCGAACCGGTGACCCATCCTTTGGAGCCGACGTTTCAGCAACAGCATGCCCCAAGCGTCGGGCAGGCAGTCCGACAGAAATCCGTGGAGTCCCTCGAAGGTCCGGCTGCGGGCAGGGTGCAGGCCCGGCTCAGCCGGGTAGTGCAGCGGAGAGATTGGCAACCCTTCCGTGATGATCTCTGCAGACCATTCGAGCTGAGCAAGGCCCCTGGCCATCGCCAGCCTGCCGACCGAACGCGGCGCGACAGTCTCATCGGTCAGCAGTCCAACCGCCATGGGCGTTCCCGGCGCCAGCTTCATGGCCTTGCTCCGCTGGCACGCTTGCGCGGCGGCTTGGCTGTTTGGCGTTGCTGCGCGAGCAGTTCATCCATGCTGGTTGCCGCAATCTCAGGGAACAGCGCGACAATGCCCTCGTCGCAGCGCAGCGCTATGGCGGCGCGGACAAGGTCTTCGATTGAAGCTCTGCCTTCGGCCTCCATCCGCCGCCACGTTCTGTGAGCCACGCCTGCTTTGGCAGCTGCCGCTTGCTGTGTAAGATCAAGGGTCAGGCGGCGGGCCTTGATCCGCTTGCCGAGGCTCGTCAGCTGATCCTGGAGCGTAAGTAGCATGGGCCATATATGGCCCTCAAGCATCGTAAAGTCAAATTATAGGCCATATATGGCCGATGAAAGACCCCTAGCGGAACTCCGGTTTACGCTTCTGGTGTAGTTTCGAGGCGCCGCGCTGCCAAGCCAGAAGGGGAGGGGGATGCTCTGATGCGCATCAGCATCAGGAGCAGCGCATGACCGATCTTTTCACCCAGTTCGACACCCGCCTT
>NCGF01000009.1 GCA_002281485.1 Sphingomonas sp. 28-66-16 | reverse complement strand
CAGCTCGGGCATTTCATGCTCGAAGAAATGGTTCGCGCGCGGCAGCACGTCGTGGTGGATGGTGATGTGCTTTTGCGTGCGCAGCTTGTCGACCAGCTTCTGCACCGCGATCGGCGTCACGACCTCGTCGCCTTCGCCCTGGATGATGATGCCCGAGGAGGGGCACGGCGCCAGGAAGGTGAAATCATACATGTTGGCGGGTGGCGCGATCGAGATGAAGCCGCGGATTTCCGGGCGGCGCATCAGCAGCTGCATGCCGATCCAGGCGCCGAAGCTGACCCCGGCGATCCAGGTGGTCGAGGCTTCGGGGTGGATGCTCTGCACCCAGTCGAGCGCGGATGCCGCGTCCGAGAGCTCGCCGACGCCATTGTCGAACGTGCCCTGGCTCTTGCCGACGCCGCGGAAATTGAAGCGGAGCGTCGCGAAACCGCGGCGCTGGAAGGTCTTGTAGAGCTCCTGCACGATCCGGTTGTTCATCGTCCCGCCCGAGGACGGGTGCGGGTGCAGGATCATCGCCACGGGGGCGCGCGGGCGCGGCGGCGGCGAGAAACGGCCTTCGAGACGGCCATCGGGGCCGGGGAAAATGACTTCTGGCATGGGACCTGCTGACGTAAAAGCTGGCGCGCGCTGCGGCACGGGATGCGCGCCTATATAGGAAAGGCGCGGCTTGGCGCAATCATTGCGGGCGGCTAGGGGTGGCCGCGTGAAAAAGCGCGTCTATCTCGATCACGCCGCGACCACGCCGATGCGCCCCGAAGCGATCGCGGCGGTGGCGGAGGGGATGGCGCGCTGGGCGAACCCGTCGAGCCCGCATGCCGAAGGCCGCGCGGCGCGCGCGGCGCTGGAGGAGGCGCGGGCGCGGATCAAGGCGGCGCTCGGCTGGACCGGCGAGCTGATCTTCACCAGCGGGGCGAGCGAGGCGCTGTGGATTGCGCTCAACCGGGCGAAGGTCGAGCGGCGGATCGTCAGCGCGGTCGAGCATGACGCGGTTTTCCGGGCGGCGCCGGGGGCGGAGGTTTTGCCGATCGTGCAGGGTGAGCCCGACGCCGCTTGTCTCGCCCGCTACCTCGACAAGCCGGGCCGCGCGATCTTCGCCATCCAGAAGACCAATTCGGAAACCGGCACCCAGCTGATCTCATACCAGCACCCCGCGACGATCGATCGGCTGCGCGAAGCCGGTGCGCTGTTGCTGAGCGATTGTTCGCAGTCGATCGGAAAATATCCGCTGCCCGATGCCGATATGATCGTCTTGTCGGGGCACAAGGTTGGCGGTCCGCCGGGGATTGGCGCACTGTTGGTCCGCGATCTGGGGACCTTGGAGCCGATCGGCGGACATGAATATGGCTATCGGATGGGGACCGAGAATTTGCCGGGGGCGATGGGGCTCGCCGCCGCGATCGATGCCAGCGGGCTCGATCGCTGGCAAACCACGGTCGACGAGCGATTCAGGCTGACCGAGATTTTTGCGGCGGCGGGCGACGTCATCGCGCCGGGCGCCCAATCATCGCACATCCTTGCCGTCGCCATGCCCAATATGTCCGCCGCCGCGCAGCTGATCCGCTTCGATGCGATGGGGTTCGCGGTCTCCGCCGGCAGCGCCTGTTCGTCGGGGACGCTCAAGCGCAGCCGCGCACTCGAAGCGTTCGGGGTGAATGAGGATACCGCGTCCCGCACGATCCGGGTCAGTTTCGGGTGGAATACCACGCCCGAGGAAATCGACGCCTTCCGCGAGGCGTGGCTCGAGGTCGCGCATGACGCGGCCAGGCGCGCGGCGTGATCTATCTCGACTATCAGGCGACGACACCGCTCGCGCCCGAGGCGCTCGAGGCGATGCTGCCCTGGCTGCGGGAGGGCCATGCCAATCCGCATGCCGCCCACGCCCCCGGGCGCGCGGCGAAAGCGGCAGTGGAGGTGGCGCGCGATCGAGTGGCGACGCTGCTCCCGTCGGGCGGTGCGATCGGCTTCACCAGCGGCGCGACCGAGGCGCTCAACTGGGCGATCAAGGGCACCGATGGCCCGATCGTGACGATCGCGACCGAGCATGCCGCCGTGCTCGATACCGCCGAGGCGTTGCGCCGGGCGGGCAGGGCGGTCACGATCCTGCCGGTCGGCCGCGACGGGCTGATCGATCTCGCCGAGGCCGCACGCGCGATCGGCCCGGGCACCGGGCTGGTCGCGGCGATGCTCGTCAACAACGAGATCGGCGTGATCCAGCCGATGGGCGAACTGGCGGCGCTGGCGCACGCTGCCGGCGCGCTGCTGCTCTGTGACGCGGTGCAGGGCTATGGCCGGGTGCCGATTCCGGAAGGGTGCGACATGATCGCGGTCTCCGCGCACAAGATCCACGGGCCGAAGGGCGTGGGCGCGCTGTGGGTGCGCGACGGCGTCGCTCTGGCGCCGCTGCTGCACGGCGGCGGGCAGGAAGGGCTTGGCCGGTCGGGGACGTTGTCGCCCGCGCTCTGTGCCGGTTTCGGGGTCGCGGCCCAGCTGATGCATGCGCGGGCCGCCATCGATTGCGCGCATGTCGAGCAGCTGTTCGGCATCGCGCGGCAGCAATTCGGCCCCGGCTGGACGATCAATGGATCGACCGCGCACCGCTACCACGGCAATCTCAACATCCGCCGCGACGGGCTCGACGTCGCGCGGCTGATGAGCGACTGCCGCGATATCGCCTTTTCGGCGGGCTCGGCCTGTGCGAGCGGTTCGGGCCGGTCGAGCCATGTGCTGCGTGCGATCGGCTTGAGCGAGCAACAGGCGCGATCGAGCATCAGGCTCGGCTTCGGCCGCTATACCAGCGAGGAGGATTGGGTGACCGCGATCGATCGCATCAAGAAGGCGGCTGCCGCGCAGGAGATGATCGCGCAGGAGAGGGGGGCATGATCCGCGTCCGCTTCATCGCCGTCGACGGCTCGGTGCGCGACGTGTCGGCGAGCGCCGGCGAGCGGCTGCTCGATATCGCCCAGGCCGACGGTCAGCCGCTCGAAGGCACATGCGAGGGGCAGATGGCGTGCTCGACCTGTCACGTGATCGTCGATGCGGCCGATTTCGCCAAGCTCGAGCCGGCGCGCGAGGAGGAGGAAGATATGCTCGATCTCGCGATGGGCGCGACGCGGACGAGCCGGCTGGCCTGCCAGATATGGCTCGACGACGCGCTGGAGAGTTTGACCGTCCGGATCCCGCGCGAGACACGGAACATGCAGGGCCGCTGATCATTGTGCGCTCAGTGCCTTTTGCACGCAAAGGAATGGTCGCCATGAAGATTGTCGCTCTGATCTCCGCCGGACTGCTCGGCGCCGCCGCCATGCTCTCGCCAACCGCCGCCGGCGCGCAGCAGCGCGCCGTCCATACCGAGCGCCGCGTCGTCGTCACGCACCGGACCCAGACGGTCCGCCACGGTAATCGCTGGGGCCATTATCGCAATCGCCGCGTCTGCAAGGTGACCTATCGCCACCATCGCCGCATCCGCACCTGCCGCACGATCCGCGTTCGCTACTAGAACTTGATCCCTCCGCCCGACTCCCCCATATGCGCCTTGGGAGTCGGGCGGGCGGTGCCGTCGCCAACCTGGTCAGGGCCGGAAGGCAGCAGCCACAACGATTTCGCAACGGGTCGTCCCGGCTCCCACCGCGCAGGGCGCGAGATGCGGCGCATCGCCGCACACACGCAAGCGCGGCCGGCGGGGCAAAGCCCCCACCGACGACGCGGCTTGGCCGCGGCGCCACGCCCCCTCCGCAACTCCCCCCGGGACCCCGCGCATAGCCCGTCCGCCGCCGCCTACAAAAAAGCGCCGACCCTCAGGATTTCTCCCGCTCAACCCCCTTCGACATCGGCGTCGCCTGTCCCTAGATAGGGGCGATGGCCGACTCCTTCCTCGATCTTGGTGAACCGCCCCAGCCGGCAAAGCCCGAGGCGTACCGCGTGCTGGCGCGCAAATATCGCCCGCAGAATTTCGCCGAGCTGATCGGCCAGGATGCGATGGTGACGACGCTCGGCAACGCGATCAGGCGCGGGCGGCTCGCGCACGCGTTTCTGCTCACCGGCGTGCGCGGCGTCGGCAAGACCTCGACCGCGCGGCTGATCGCCAAGGCGCTCAACTGTATCGGCCCGGACGGCGAGGGCGGGCCGACGATCGACCCGTGCGGCGTCTGCGAACCTTGCCGGGCGATTGCCGAGGGGCGGCATATCGACGTCATCGAGATCGATGCCGCGTCGAACAACGGCGTCGACAATGTCCGCGAGATGACCGAGGCGGTGCGCTACTCGGCGGTGTCGGCGCGCTACAAGATGTACATCATCGACGAAGTCCACATGATGTCGAAGCCCGCGTTCAACGCGCTGCTCAAGACGCTGGAAGAGCCGCCGCCGCATGTGAAGTTCCTGCTTGCGACCACAGAGGTCGACAAGGTGCCGGTGACGGTCCTGTCGCGGTGCCAGCGCTTCGATCTGCGCCGGATCGGCAGCGACAAGCTCGCGGCGCATTTCGCTTTTGTGGTCGAGGCCGAGGGCGTCGAGGCCGAGCCCGAGGCGCTCGCGCTCATTGCGCGCGCGGCCGAAGGATCGGCGCGCGACGGGCTGTCGATCCTCGATCAGGCGATCGCGCATGCCGATATCGACGGCGGCGCGGTCCGCGCTGACAAGGTCCGCGAGATGCTCGGCCTGTCGGATCGCGGCGCGATTCGCGATCTGCTCGGGCTGGTGCTCGACGGCAACGGGCTTGGCGCGCTGGCGGCGCTGCGGTCGCAATATGATCTCGGCGTCGATCCGCAGAGCATCCTGCGGTCGTTGCTCGAGGCCGTCCATGCGATCACCCTCGCCAAGCTCGGCACGCCGGCCGATGTCTCGCAATCGGCCGAGGAGCGTGCGGCGATCGCCCGCTGGGCGGCGGCGCTATCGCACGCGTCGCTGCACCGGCTGTGGCAATTGCTGCTGCGCGGCCATGACGAAGTCGCCCGTGCCGCGCTGCCGATCGAGGCGTGCGAAATGGCACTGCTCCGGGTGATCCACGCGTCGACCTTGCCCGATCCCGCCGATCTCGCGCGCCAGCTTGCGCGGGGCGACACCGGTGCTTCCCCGGGCCCGGCGCCCGCTGCCCAGCCCGTCAGCCAAGCGCGGCAGCCCGATCAGCCGACCGCTGCCTCGGGCTCGTCATTACCGGAGAGCTTCGACGCAATGCTGGCGTTGCTCGACAAGGCCAACGAGATGGGCCTCGCCGAGCGGCTCCGGCTGACCGCACGGGTCGTGCGTTATGCGCCCCCCGAGATCGAGCTGAGCGCAACCAAACCGATGCCTGCGGATTTGACTCGTGATCTGGCGGACGCGCTCAAGCGGCTGACCAAGGCGAACTGGCGGATCAGCGTGAGCGACGCCCCCGGCGCGCCGACGATGCGCGAAGCCGAAGCCAGAGCGCGGGCCGAAGAGCTCGAACGGGTAAAGCAGGCGCCGATCGTCAAGGCGGCGCTGGCGGCATTTCCCGATGCCGAGATCATCGACTGGAATCTGACCGAACGGAGTGGCACATGAAGGGTATCGAAGACATGCTGGCGATGGCGCAAAACGTCCAGGCCGAGCTGCAGAAGGCGCAAGCCAATCTCGATCATATCGAGGTCGAAGGCGTGGCGGGCGGCGGGCTCGTCACCGTGCGCGCCTCGGCGAAAGGCCGGATCATCGCGGTCGCGATCGACGATTCGCTGATGCAGCCGAGCGAGAAGCCGATGCTTGAGGATCTCGTCGCCGCCGCGCTCAACGACGCGCGCGCTAAGGCCGATGCCGCGTCGAGCGCCGAAATGTCCAAGATGACGAGCGGCCTGCCGCTGCCGCCGGGATTCAAACTGCCGTTTTGAGCCCGGGAGGGCGGTCTTGCGGCCGACGTCCCGCTGAACAGCATTGGTGACCCGTGCGCCATAGCTGACGCAGCCGAGATCCGCTTGCTAACGAAGGCAGGAGTCGAGCCCGTCATTCCTGACGACTCCGACGCGCTTGGAGATCGCGTTGCCGTGGCGCCTCGTAAATCCCCTCGGCGCGATCGCGGCACGCTTTTTCGGCAGTGGCAGCACGGCGGCGATCCGGCCGGCCTCGGCGCTGGTGAGATGCGACGCGTCATGGCCGAAATAGCGCATCGCGCCGGCGTTGACGCCGTAGGTGCCGATGCCCGTTTCGGCGATGTTGAGATAGACCTCCATGATCCGCCGCTTTCCCCAGAGCGTCTCGATCAGGAAAGTGAAATAGGCCTCGAGCGCCTTGCGGGCGTAGCCGCCGCCCTGGAACAGAAAGGCGTTCTTGGCGGTCTGCTGGCTGATCGTCGATCCGCCGCGCAGCCGCCCGTCGCGCTGGGTACGCGCATAGGCTTTGGCGATCGCCTCGAAGTCGAAGCCGTGATGCGTGCAGAAGCGCGCGTCTTCGCCGGCAATCGCGGCGCGGGCCATATTCGGATCGATTCGCGAAAGCGGCATCCAGCGCTTGCTGATGCTGTGCCCGCCCAGCGCATCGCCGATCATGGTGAAGGTGATCGGCGGCGCCACGAAGCGATAGACGACCACCCAGAGCACCGACGCGAGCAGCGCGCCGATCACGATCTTTGCCAGCAAGGAGACGATCCGGGCGATCATGCTTCGGCGAGTGGCACGAAGCCGCCGCCCGGATCAAGTGCGCTGATCGTGCCGCGCGGCGCGCTGCGGGCGGATCGTCCCGGGAAGCGCGATCAGCTGGCGGCGAGCATCCGCTTGTCGCCGGCGAGCCGCATCATCGCCTTTTGCAGCTTTTCGAACGCGCGTACCTCGATCTGGCGGACGCGCTCGCGGCTGACGCCGTACACCTGGCTCAGCTCCTCGAGCGTCTTGGGGTCGTCGGTCAGCCGGCGCTCGGTCAGGATGTGCTTTTCGCGTTCGTTGAGGTCGTCCATCGCCGAGACGAGCATCGTGTGGCGGACATCGGCCTCCTGCGCTTCGGCGACCACCGCATCCTGCAGCGGGGCGTCATCCTGCAGCCAATCCTGCCACTGGCCTTCGCCATCCTCGCGCATCGGCACGTTGAGCGACGTATCGCCGCCCATCGCCATGCGACGGTTCATGCTCGTCACTTCGGCCTCGGTGACGCCCAGGTCCTTGGCGATCTTGGCAAGATCCTCGGGGCGAAGGTCGCCATCCTCGAACGCGTCGAGCTTGGCCTTCATCCGGCGCAGGTTGAAGAACAGCTTCTTCTGCGCAGCGGTGGTGCCCATCTTCACGAGGCTCCACGAACGCAGGATAAACTCCTGGATCGACGCGCGGATCCACCACATTGCATAGGTTGCGAGGCGGAAGCCGCGATCGGCCTCGAACTTCTTCACGCCCTGCATAAGGCCGATATTCCCCTCGGAAATCAGCTCGCTGACCGGCAGGCCATAGCCGCGATAGCCCATCGCGATCTTCGCGACGAGGCGAAGATGCGACGTGACGAGCTGCGCCGCCGCATCGGTGTCGCCATGCTCCTCGAAGCGCTTGGCGAGCATATATTCCTGCTCGGGCGCGAGGATCGGAAATTTCTTGATCTCGGACAGATAGCGATTGAGGCTCGCTTCGCCGCCGAGGGCGGGAATCGTCGCTGGGACGTTGCTGCCGCTTGCCATCATCAAAACTCCCTTTGTCGAAAGACGCTCGTGCCAAAAGACTCGATGCGTCTCAATACATACCAACGATTGTATCGTAGAGCGCCTGCATGTCCGCAGGTATTTCGCTTTCAAACGCCAAAGCGTTACTTTTTACCGGGTGAACAAAGCCCAGACGCGCCGCGTGCAGCGCCTGACGCCGAAAACCGATCGAGTCGAGAAGCGCTCGGTGCGGATGTTTGGTTCCCCCGTAAACCGGATCGCCGAGCAGGGCATTGCCGATCGATGCCATATGCACGCGGACCTGATGCGTCCGCCCGGTTTCGAGCCGGCATTCGATCAGCGCCGCCTGCCGCAACGGCCTGATCATCCGGTAATGCGTGATCGCATGTTTGCCGCCGGCGACGATCGCGATCTTCTTGCGATTTGACGGTGACCGCGCGAGCGGGGCATCGATCGTCCCCTCGGCCGGATTGGGCCGCCCCTGGACGATCGCGCGATAGCGCCGGTCGATCGTATGCGCGGCGAACTGGGCCGCCAGCCCGAGATGCGCGGCATCCGATTTGGCGGCGACCATCAGCCCCGATGTGTCCTTGTCGATCCGATGGACGATCCCCGGCCGGGCGACGCCACCGATGCCCGACAACTGCCCTGCGCAGTGGTGCAGCAGCGCATTGACCAGCGTGCCATCGAGATTGCCCGCCGCCGGGTGGACCACCAGTCCGGCGGGCTTGTCGATCACGATCAGATGCTCGTCCTCGAAGACGATGTTGAGCGCGATGTCCTGCGCTTCGTTGGCCAGCGGCGTCGGTGCGGGCAGGGTGACGTTGAAGATCTGTCCGCCAACGGCCTTGCGCGCAGGATCGGATGCCGTGATCCCCGCCGCGTCGGCGACATTGCCCGCTGCCATCAACGCCTTCAGTCGTTCGCGCGACAGCGAGGGCGCGCCGTCGGCAAGCGCGCGATCGAGCCGCCAGCCATTGGCTTCGCCGGCGATGCGCACTTGAATGATTTCTGCCCCCCGGTCCATGTGGAGCGGATATGGAAATGCCTGTCTCGATTTCAAGCGCCGTGCGCCGTCGTCTGATCGAAGACGCCGCGATGACGCCCGACGCCGAGATCTGCGGGCTGCTGTTCGGCACCGCCGCCTCGATCGAGTCGGTGCTGGGGTGTCGCAACGTCGCGCCCGATCCCGCGACGGGCTTCGAAATCGATCCGGCGGCGCTGCTTGCTGCCCACCGCGCCGCCCGGCAAGGCGGCCCGGCGATCATCGGTCACTATCATTCGCATCCGCGCGGGTCCGCGATCCCGTCGGCGCGCGATGCGGCGGCGGCGCACGGCGACGCGATGTTGTGGCTCGTCATTGCCGCCGATGATCTGAGATTGTGGCGCGCCGCGATCGGCGGCAGCCATCTGGGCGCATTCGAGCCGGTTCCGCTGCGAGGCGGCGCTGCTTGCGCGAACGGGCCGGCTTCGCCATGAGGGGCGATCACGAATATGGTCTTCGGAGCCACCCATTAGATGACGATCAGCCCGGTCGATTTTGCCAGCCTGTTATGTTCGCGCCTGTGCCATGACCTGCTGAGCCCGGTGGGAGCGCTGAACAATGGGCTCGAGCTGCTGGCCGACGAGCATGACCCCGAAATGCGCAACCGCTGCCTCGAGCTCCTCGCCGAGAGCGCGCGGGCGTCGGCCAACAAGTTGAAATTCTTTCGCCTCGCCTTCGGCGCCGCCGGCGGCTTCGGCGAAACGGTCGATTCGCGCGAGGCGCGGGCGGCGATCGAGGGGCTGTTTGGGGACAATCACCGCGTCAAGATCGGCTGGCTCGTCGAAGACGCCGTGCTGCCGAAGCCGGCGATCAAGGTGCTGCTCAATCTGGCGCTGATCGCGGGCGATGCGTTGATTCGGGGCGGACAGCTCGATATCGGCGCCGAAGTGATCGATGGGCAGGTCGAGATCGTCGTGCGCGGCGAGGGGCCTCGCATCGTGCTCGACCAGGAGTTGCGGACGGCCTTGCTCGGCGCCGAAGCGGACGTGGTGATCACGCCGCGCGCCGCCGCGGCCTATCTCGTTCATGCGCTGGTCGACGAAGGCGGCGGCCTGGTCCGGGTTTCGGACCCCGACGATGCCGTGCTGCTGTTCGGCGCGGCTTTCAGCGCCGGGTAAACCGCAATTTAACCGCTTATCGTCATGACCAACGGGCCTGAACGGCAAACCGGGGGCCCATGGACGATCTGCTGCAGGAATTCATTGCCGAGACCCGCGAGACGCTCGAGGCGCTGGCGGGGGAGATCGTCGTGTGGGAAACCAATCCGGCCGATCGCCAGCGTCTCGATGCCATCTTCCGCTTCGTCCATACCGTGAAGGGCAGTTGCGGTTTTCTCGACCTTCCGAGGCTGAGCAGACTGAGCCATGCCGCCGAGGATGTGCTTGCATCGGTGCGTTCGGGTGCGCGCGTCGCCGATACGGCGCTGGTCAACGGGGTGCTGGCGATCGTCGATCGGATCGGTGAGATCATCGAGGCGATCGACGTGGGTGCCTCGCTCGACGATTCGGGCGAAGATCTGCTGATCGCCGCGGTTGCCGAAGGCGGAGTCGTGGCGACCGCCCAGCCCGCTACCGCCCAACCCACCCGTGCACCGACGCGCAGCGTGCGGCTCAACGTCGATCTTCTCGACCGGATGATGAGCGGCATGTCCGACATGGTGCTCGCGCGCAACGAGCTCGCGCGGCGGTTGCGGGACGGCGATATCGATCCTGCTGTCGAGGCGGCGCTCGAACGCCTCTCGCTGACCGTCGCCGACATGCGCGATACCGTCACCCGTACGCGCATGCAGACGATCGATGCGCTGTTTTCGGCGCTGCCGCGACTGGTGCGCGACACCGCCGCCGAGCTGGGCAAGGCAGTGACGCTGACGGTCGACGGCGCGCATGTCGAACTGGATCGCGAGATGATCGAGATGATGCGCGATCCGATCGTGCACATCATCCGCAACGCGATCGATCACGGCATCGAAGCGCCGGCGACGCGGCTGGCCGCAGGCAAGCGCGAAAACGGCCGCCTGACGGTCGCGGCCCGCCAATCGGGCAATCAGATCATCATCGAGGTGACCGACGACGGTCGCGGCATCGATATCGATCGGCTGATCACCAACCTGGCCGCGAGCGGGGGACGCAGCGAATCTGCCTTGCGCGCGCTGCCCGAACGCGCCCAGCTCGATCTTGTGTTCGAACCCGGCCTGTCGAGCAAAAACGACGTGACGGCGATTTCGGGGCGCGGCGTCGGCATGGATGTCGTCCGCGCCAACATCGAGCAGATCGGTGGCCGCATCGAGCTGATCAACCGGCCCGGACAGGGACTGAGCATCGCCATCTACGTGCCGCTGACCTTGTCGATCATTTCGACCCTGGTCGTCGGGAGCAACGGCCAGCGGTTCGCGCTGCCGCGCCAGTCGATCGAGGAAATCGTGACCCTGCGCGGCGACGCGATCAGGGTCGATTTGCTGGGCGACACCCCCATCGCCACGGTGCGCGGGCGGCGGTTGCCGCTGGTCTCGCTCGGGGCCGTGCTCGGCTTGGCGCCGGTGGGCGAATTGCCGCCGATGCTGGCGATCGTCGCGGTGCCGGGGGGCAGCTTCGTGCTGGCGCTCGATGCGGTGTTCGATACCGAGGAACTGGTGATCAAGCCGGCGCCGCCTGCGATCATGTCGACCGGCTTCTATGCCGGACAGACGCTGCCCGACACGGGGCGGCCGATGCTGCTGCTCGATTGTGCCGGTGTGGCGGCGGCGGCCGGGCTGACGTTCGGGCGCGAAGCGATGGCCGCCGAACCCGAATCGCCCGCCGAACCGGTGGCGCCGGGCGTGCCGATGCTGCTGTTCGACGATCTCGATGGCTGCCGACGGGCAGTCCCGCTCGACGTGATCGAGCGAGTCGAACAGATCGCCAGCGATTCAGTCCATTTCACCGCCGGCCGGCTGCGCATGTCCATCGATGGCATGATCCTGCCGCTGGCGACGATCACCGGGAGCGCCAAACCGGTCGCGCCGGCCGGGCGCAGCGATATCACGGTGCTACGGATGTCGGATGGTCGGGCCGAGGTGGGCTATGCCATCGCCGAGGCGATCGACATCATCGCGCTGCGCGAGCCGATGCAGCCCGCGCGGCTCGCCGGGCCGATCGCCGGGGTCGTCTCGATCGACGGCGATCAGGTCGAAATCCTCGACGTCCATTGGCTGTTCGCGACCAACCTCGATGACGTCGCCCCCGCCCGGCGGCCGGCCCTGTGCCTGCTCGCCGGAGCCGAAGTGCCGTGGATGGAACGCTTTTTGCGGCCCGTACTCGAAGGCGCCGGCTACCGCGTCGTCACGGCGCTTGCCGAAGGCGAACGGGCGACCGTCGCGCTCGCGATGGACGGCGAAACGGTGCCGACGCCGGGTGATGTGCCGGTGTTGCGCCTGTGCGACGCCCCGGCCGGGGCCGGAGCCGGCGGTGCCATCTATCGGTACGATCGAGACGCCTTGCTGCGACACATTGCGGGCAGCCGCGCCACCGGAGCCGTCGCATGACCGAGAAACTGTTTTTGATCGCGCAGATTGCCGATCGGGCGGTGGCGATCGGTTCCGACCAGGTCGAATCGGTGGTCGACATCGCCGAAATCGTCCCGGTTCCCGGGGCTGCGCCCGAGGTGCGGGGTCTCGCCGCGCTGCGCAGCCGGGTGGTCATGGTGATCGACACCTGCCTGGCGCTCGGCTTGCCGGCGTCGAGGCACCCCCCCAGCCGTGCGGTGATCACCTTCGTCGATGGCCACCATTACGCCATTCTGGTCGATGCGCTCGAGGACGTCGCCCCGTTTTCGATCGGGCCGGTCGGCGGCGGCATCGCGCTCGAGGGCGGGTGGCGCCGGGCCGGTTGCGGGATCGTCGATCGCGATGGCGATCCGATGCTGGCGATCGATCTGCGGACGATCATTCCCTGTCTCGCGCCCGCTTGAAATCGGGCGAATTAACGTAACGCTCACGCTTTTCGGCCAGACCTTGGAAACAGCAACGCGACGGGATTTCGAGCAATGAAGACGTGCCTGGTAGTCGATGATTCCAAGGTGATCCGAAAGGTTGCCCGGCATATTCTCGAGACGCTGAACTTCACCGTCACCGAGGCCGGCGACGGCCGCGAGGCGCTTGAAAGCTGCCTGAACTCGGCGCCGGACGTCGTCCTGCTCGATTGGAACATGCCGGTGATGAGCGGCATGGATTTTCTGCGCGCGCTGCGCGACAGCGCCGTTACGCATCGTCCAAAGGTCGTCTTCTGCACCACCGAAAACGGCATGGCCTATATCCGCGCCGCGATCGAAGCTGGCGCCGACGAATATGTGATGAAGCCATTCGATCGCGAAACGCTCGAAAGCAAATTGCAAATCGTCGGCGTGGCCTGAGCACGGACGCCGCCATGTCGCCCTCCGCTCTCTTGAGCGCTGACCCGGCTCCGGGACCACAGCCTGCTCGTATTCTGATCGTCGACGATTCGGTCGTCGCCCGCGCGATCATCGCGCGGATGATCGAGGCAAAGGGTCGTTTTGCCGTCGCCGGCGCCGTTCCTGACGTGAGGGCGGCGCTGCAGTTCCTGGCGAACAACCGGGTCGACGTGATCCTGCTCGATATCGAAATGCCGGGCATCGACGGGCTGACGGCCTTGCCCGACATGATCGTCGCCGGCCGTGGCGCCCGCGTGCTGGTGGTCTCTTCCTCCTGCGCCGAGGGAGCCGCCGCGACCATCCAGGCGCTGACGCTCGGCGCGGCCGATACCCTCGTCAAGCCCAGCCTGGGCAATCTCGTCGGCCGTTTCGGTGACGTGCTCGAGGAAAAGCTGCGCCGCCTGATGGATCGCGAGACCGCTGGTTCGGGCGATCGCCTCGACAGCGTGGTGCCGATGTCGGTTGCCGATGATTTCGACATCGTCGCGATCGGGGCCTCGACCGGCGGCATTCATGCGCTCAGCCAGCTTCTGCGCGCCTTGCCCGCGTCGTTTCAGCTGCCGATCCTGATCACCCAGCATCTCCCCCCATCGTTCATGACCTATTTTGCCGCCCAGATTGCGGTGCTGGCCGGCCGGGGGTGCGTCGTCGCGACCGATCACCTGCGGGTCCAGGCCGGCCGGATCATCATCGCCCCCGGCGAGGCGCATCTCCGCTGCGTGCGGATGGGCGACGGCGTGTCGATCCGGCTGACGCATGAACCGGCGGCGAGTGGCTGCATGCCGTCGGTCGATCCGATGTTCGAAAGCGTTGCCGAGGCCTATGGCGGCCGAGCGCTCGGCATCGTGCTGAGCGGCATGGGCCGCGATGGCACGATCGGCGCCCGGCAACTCGCCGAAAAGGGTGGAGCGATCGTGATCCAGGACGAGGCGAGCTCGGTGGTCTGGGGGATGCCCGGATCGGTTGCATCGGCCGGCCATGCCCATGCGGTGCTTGCCCCCTACGATATCGGCCGGCTCGTCGCCGCGCAGCGTCGGCCGGCATGAGCAAGCTGGAACCGCAGCACCAGCACCAGGCGGGCGCCATGGGCGTCCTCGCGCGGCTGCTCGAGGCGCGCACGGGACAGCAAATCGCCGCCAACCGAAGCTGGCGCATCGAAACGGCGCTCAAACCGATGCTGCGCGCCCGCGGGCACGAGACGCTCGATGGCCTGGTCGGCGATCTGCTCGACGACTCGACCGGCGTGATCGGCGAACAAATCGTCGATGCGCTGCTCAACCAGGAAAGCTCGTTCTTCCGCGATGCGGGCGTGCTCGAAATGGTGATGACGGCGGTCGAGACGATCGAAGCCGAATCGCCCGGCTGCCGGCCGCGCATCTGGTCGGCCGCCTGCTCGACCGGGCAGGAGCCGCTGTCGCTGGCGATGCTGTTTGCGGAGCGCGCGCAGACATCGGGCAAGCCCGAGCCCGAAATTCAGGCGACCGACGTTTCCGAAGCCGCGCTGTCACGCGCGCGCAGCGGCCGTTTTTCGCAGTTCGAGATTCAGCGTGGCCTCCCGGTACGGCGGATGATCCAGTGGTTCGATGCCGCCGAAAGCGATTGGGTGGCACGCCCCGAACTGGTCCGCCGGGTGAGCTTCCGCCGGCACAATCTGGTCGGCGATCCGGCACCATCGGGGCGCTTCGACGTCGTGCTGTGCCGCAACGTGCTGATGTATCTGACGCCGACGTTGCGCCGCCGGGTGTTCGAGATGCTCTCGCAGGCGGTGAAGCCCGGCGGTCTGCTCGTGCTCGGCGCCGGCGAGACGGTGATCGGCAACACCGAGGCGTTCGCGCCGAGCCGTCGTTTTCGGGGGTTCTACGAACCGGCTACCGATACGACGATGCCGACCAGCAGGGCGGCAGCCTGACTCGGACACCGAGGTTTACTTTGGGCCGGGCCGGTTGCAATCGGCGGTGATGGACGCAGCCGCCACCTCCTCCAAGACGGCCCCGTTCGGCCCGCGTGACATCCTCGTCGTCGCGGCAATGAACGTGCTTTGGGGGCTCAACATCATCGCGGTGAAGGTGTCGGTCGATGCCATCTCGCCGCTCACCGCCGCCTTTCTTCGGCAGGTGATCGTTCTGATCGTGTGCGGATCGGCCCTCAGAATTGTGCCGGGGCGAATGCGGGCGCTGACCGCGCTCGGGCTGCTGTCGGGCGGCGCCTTTTACATCGCGGTCAATCTGTCGCTGGCGGCCGCCGACAATGTCGGCGCGCTCGCGATTGCCGGGCAACTCGGCGTGCCCTTCTCGATGATTCTCGCGATCATCGTGTTTCGAGAGCGAATCCACTGGCCGCGGATGACCGGCATCGCGCTGTCGCTGCTCGGCGTTGCCATCCTGGTGTTCGATCCGGCGGCCGCCGGCGAGGGCCTGGGGCTGGCGCTGACCGCGCTGGCGAGCCTGATCTGGGCGATCTGTTCGCTGATCCAGCGCAAGCTGATCGGGGTGCGCGTGCTGACGATCTATGCGTGGATCGGCTTTTGGGGAACGATCACCCTGGGCTTCGTTGCGTGGTGGCGCGAGCCGCTCGCGATGGCGGCGATCCCGTCGCTGCGGATCGGGACGCTGAGCTGGGTCGCGTTTTCGGCGATCGGATCGACGGTGGCGGGGCAGGGGGCGATGTCGTGGCTGTTGCAGCGTCACTCGGTGGGCGTCGTGACGCCGCTCACGCTGGCGGCCCCGGTGATTTCGGTGTTTACGGCGTCCTGGTATTTCGGCACGCCGGTGTCGGGGATCATGTTGCTCGGGGGCACGATGGCAATGCTGGGAGTGGCGATTGTGACAATAAGGACGGCTCGTGCCGCAGCGGCGGCATGACGATCATCGACGCCCCGTCGCCCAATTTTGACGATCGCGCGCTGCCGATCACGATGATCGTGCTTCACTATACCGGCATGCAGGACGCCGAATCGGCGATCGCGCGGTTGCGCGATCCCGAGGCGAAGGTCTCGTCGCATTATGTCGTCGCCGAGGACGGCACCGTGCTGCGCCTCGTCGATGAAGCGAAGCGCGCGTGGCACGCCGGCAAATCGCACTGGCGCGAGATCGACGACGTCAACAGCGCCAGCGTCGGTATCGAGATCGTCAATCCGGGCCACGAATTCGGCTATCGTCCTTTCCCCGACGAGCAGATCGCGTCGGTGATCCAGCTCGTGATGCAGATCAAGGACCGCTACGAAATCACGCGTGGCAACATCGTCGGCCATTCCGATATCGCCCCCGCGCGCAAACGCGATCCCGGCGAACTCTTTCCCTGGAACAAACTCGCCCGGCTGCGCCTCGCGCTGCCGCGCCCGACCAAGAATCTGGTGGACCCCTATTGGACCGAGGCGGGCTTCCTCCTCGCGCTCGAACGGTTCGGGTACGACGTGACCGATCCGATGGCGGCGATCATGGCGTTCCAGCGGCGGTTTCGACCCGAACTGATGGACGGCGAGATCGATGCCGAGTGCCGGATGATCCTGCTCGCGCTGTTGTTGCCAAAGCCGCAGGGCGATTGATCGGGCCAACATGGCTTGTTGCGGATCAATCTGTTCAACAATCCAGACCCGAATAGCGTAAGTAAATGCCCGGGCGTCGCAGACGGAGGGGCGGCAATGGACTATCCCGGCAGGTTAATCACCATCGGTGAACAAGACGCAGCGATCGTCGCGGCGATCATCGCCAAATTGGCTGATCGCGGGTACCATCTCGCGCAGCCCTCGAACGGCTATGATCGCGCGGTCGCATCCCTGGTGAAGCAATTCCAGTCGCAAAATCTCGATGCCGCCGGGCGGCCGCTGCTGGCCGATGGCAAGGTGGGGCCGATCACCTGGGGAGCGCTGTTCGGCGCGCAGAAGGTGTCGGCGGTCGACGACAGCATCGCCGGCGCAGCGCTGGCGGTGGCGATCACCCAGATCGGGCAGATGGAAGTGCCGCTCGGGTCGAACCGGGGGCCGATGGTCGACAAATATCTGGCCTCGGTCGGCCTCTCCCCGGGGTTGTTCTGGTGCATGGCGTTCGTCCATTTCTGCTTCAAGCAGGCCGCCGATACACGCGGTATCGCCAATCCGTTTCCCAAGACCGGCGGCGTCCTCGCCGCCTGGAACAAGGTCAAGAGCGCGAGCCCGGCGCGCATCGTCACGGCCGCTCAGGCGCTTGCCGATCCGGCGCGCGTCAAGCCCGGTTTCGTCTTCATTCTCGATCACGGCGGCGGGCTTGGCCATACCGGTTTCGTCAAGGAGATTCAGGGGGGCGCGCTGCGCACCGTGGAGGGGAACAGCAATCCCGACGGCAGCCGCAACGGCATCGGCGTGTTCGAGATCAATCGTCGCAAGCTGACCGAGCCGCACCTCAAGGGCTTTCTCGATTTCACCATCCGCTGAATTCAGGCGCATCGCTTCCGCTTGAGCCGGCCGAGATAAGCCGGTAGGCGGATGCGGCCAGAGGGTCGAGCGACCGCGGGTGCGATTGCACGCGAGGAAAGTCCGGGCTCCACGGAAACGACGGTGCCGGATAACGTCCGGCGGCTCGCGCGCAGGCGCGGGTCAGGGAAAGTGCCACAGAGAGCAGACCGCCGATGCTTGCCCCCGGGCAAGACAGGCAAGGGTGAAAGGGTGCGGTAAGAGCGCACCGCGCGACCGGCAACGGAAGCGGCATGGCAAACCCCACCGGGAGCAAGACCGAATAGGGGCGGCACGAGATGTATCTCAGGGCTTCGTTCCGGCCCGCCGCCCGGGTTGGTTGCTTGAGCCCCGGAGCAATCCGGGGCCTAGAGGAATGGTCGCTCATCCGCCCGAAGGGGCGGTGGACAGAACCCGGCTTACAGACCCTCTGGCATTTTCGTCGGCGACGGCCGCCGCCGCTCAGGCGGCGTCGGTCGTGGCGTGGAGTACCTTGTCTGGCCGGCCGATCGCGTCGAGCGGGGTCGCGGCGTCGATTTCCATCAGCGGTTTGATGTGGCCATCGCGAATGTCATACACCCAGCCGTGCAGGAATATCTCCTGGCCCCGCGCCCAAGCCGCCTGGATCAGCTCGGTGCGCGCAAGCTGGACGAGTTGGTCGCGGACGTTGACTTCGACGAGCCGGTTGACCCGCGCCTCGTCGCTCGATTGGCCAAGGACTTCGGCCTGATGCGCATCGAGCACCGCCCGGGCGTTCTCGAGCCACGCCTGGACCGGGCCATGGGTGCCGCCCGCCAGCGTCGCCTGGAGGCCGCCGCACCCATAATGGCCACAGACGATGATGTGGCGGACCTTGAGCACCTCGGTCGCATATTGCAGCACCGACATCAGGTTCAGATCGTCGGTATTGACCAGATTGGCGACGTTGCGGTGGATGAACATGCCGCCCGGCGGGGTCATCGTCATCTGTTCGGGGCTGACGCGGCTGTCCGAGCAGCCGATCCACAGGAAATCGGGACGCTGTCCGGCGATCTGCCGTTTGAAGAAATCCGGATTCTCGTCGGTCAGTTCCTCGGCCCATGCCTTGTTGGCGAGCAGCAATTGCTTGTAGTGTCTCATGCGAAACGAACCTCATAAGCCGGTGCGTTGATCATCGGTGCGGTGCGTTCGGCGATGTCGCCGCGGACGGTGACCCTGATGTCGCGATACGGCGCGCCTTTGATGAAGGCGTTGATGACGTCGATATTGTCCAGATCGACATAGCTGGTCGAAGAAAGGTCGATCAACAGATCTGCCTTGTCGGGCACCTGGCCCAACACCTTTTGCAGTTCGTATTTGTGGATGAAATAGAGGTTGCGGCGCGCGCGCAGCAGGCAGTCGTTGCCGTCGACGGCGAAGGTGATCGCGGTCCGGAAGTTGCGCGCCACGACGAAGATGAAGCCGACCACCAGGCCGATCAGAATCCCGATCAGCAGATCGGTGAACAGGATCGCTCCGACCGTCACCACGAACGGCACGAACTGCGTCACGCCCTGCCGGTACCGGTCGATGAACAATTTGGGCTTGGTCAGCTTGTACCCGGTGGCGATCAGGACGGCGGCGAGCGCCGACAATGGTATCAGGTTGAGCGCCGCCGGGATCACCGCGACCGACACGAGCAACCAGAAGCCGTGAAGCACGGTCGACACCTTGCTCTCGGCGGCGGCATCGACATTTGCCGACGAGCGCACGATTACCGAGGTAACCGGCAGCCCGCCGATCAGCCCCGAGACGATGTTGCCGCTGCCTTGCGCCATCAATTCCCAATTCTTGTCGGTGGTCCGGCGGCGGGGATCGATCTCGTCGACCGCCTTGATGCTCAGCAGCGATTCGAGGCTCGCGACGATCGCCAGCGTCGCGGCGGTCACCCATACCGCGCCGGTGCCGACGGCGGAGAAGTCGGGCAGGGTGAACAGTCCGAGAAAACCCTCGATCCCATCGGCGATGGGCACCTGGACGAGATGCTTCGGTCCCAGCGCCCAACTCGGCCGAACGGCGGCGAGCAGGGCGTTGCCGGCAACCCCGATCAACACCACGACGAGCGGGCCCGGCAGAAACCGCAGCGGCCCCTGCTTCGGCCGGGCCTTGTCCCACCAGAACAGGAAGGCGAGCGAGACGACGCCGATGATCGCCGCGCCGGGTGTCACGAGTTGGCGGATACTCGTCCCGATCATTGCCAGCGTGTTGCTGCCATCGGCGGTGGCGAATTCGAAACTGCCCTCGAAGTCCTGGTCATAGCCGATCGCGTGGGGGATTTGTTTGAGGATCAGGATCAGGCCGATCGCGGCGAGCATCCCGGTGATCACCGAAGACGGCACGAACTCGCTGAGGATGCCGGCGCGCGAAAACGAAAAGGCGAGTTGAAGAATCCCCGCGAGCACCACCGCCGACAGGAAAATCTGATAGCTCGGCAGCGACTGGATCGCCTCGAGCACGATCACCGTCAGACCCGCCGCCGGCCCGCTGACCGATAGCGGCGAGCGCGAAACGACGCCGACGACGATGCCCCCGACGATTCCGGCGATCAGCCCCGAAAAGAGCGGCGCGCCCGACGCGAGCGCGATGCCCAGGCACAGCGGCAGCGCAACCAGCGCGACGACGATCGATGCCGGGAGGTCGCTCCGCCAGGTCGACAGGAGGGCGGGGACGTTAGACATCAAGGGTTCCAGTTCATGGCACGGACGGACAGGCCGTCGGTCGCCCGTGTTATGCGGCCCGCGCATGGCCTCCGGAACCCCTGAAAATGTTACAAATAGTTGCTGTCGCCAAGCGCCGCGGCGCGCGCCTCGGCAGCTGCCGCGCCGCCCGATCGCCGGCGATTTTGACGCCACGTGACCAGCTCCTCATGGCAATTCGTTTCATTCTTGCCTAAGTGACCAGCCATGGCACGAAGCACTCGATCGGTTGACTGGGGTTTCCCCCGCTGGCGCGGCTATGGCAGCGGCCGCGAAGCCACGCAGGTGCGGCTATGCGACCGCCATGGCTGCGCCGAGCCTGGCAATTGCCCCGCGCCGAAATCGCCCAACAGCCCCGAGCGCTGGTATTTCTGCCAGGAGCATGCCGGCGAATATAATCGCGGCTGGAATTATTTCGAAGGGCTCAGCGCAGAGGAAGCGGCCGAGCGCGAAGCCGCCGAAAATCGCGATACGGCCGGCTATGCAGAGTCGCGCCACAACAGCTGGGCCGGCCCCGGTGACGGATCGCGCTCGCGCGACGAGATGCGCGCGCTCGAACTGCTCGAGCTCGAACCCGATGCCGATTTCGAGGCGGTGCGGCTGGCCTGGCGGCGGCTTGCCAAGGCCTCGCACCCCGATCTCCGTCCCGGCGACAAGGAAGCCGAGAAGCGCTTCCTGGCGGTGCAGGCCGCCTATGACGTGCTCCGCGTTGCCGAGGAAAACCGCCAGTGGCGACCAAGCTGAACGCGCGGGTCAAGGCCAACTGGTCGGCAACTATTCTCGTCTGCGCGAAATGCTCGAAGCGGCTCGATGGCGGGTTCGGCAAGAAGCAACGCCAGCCGCTCGCCAAGGCGCTGCGCAAGCAGCTCGGCGTGAAACTGTTTCGCAAGGCACCCGTCGGGATCGTCGAGACCAAATGTCTCGGAATCTGTCCCCGCGGCGCCGTCGTGCTGGTCGATGCCCGGGCGCCCGATCGCTGGCATCTCGTGCCGGCAGGCGCCGATCTGGCCGCGCTGGCGGGCGATCTTGGCCTGGTCGCGTCGCCCGGCCCGGCAGACCGGCGCTAGCGTTGATCACTTTACCTCGCCCGCTCGTTTTCGAGCGAAGTCGAAAAACATGCCGCAGCTTTTGGTGAGTCAATCCACAGCAATCCCGCTCTAGCCCTTGGCGCGCAGCGCCGCGGCGAGCGACGCCGTCGCGCTGCCGCGCCGCGCCGGCTGCGGTTGTGACGGAGCAGGCGCCCAGCCGGTCATGAAGACGATCTCGAACTGTTCGGTGGTGCGCCCGTCGGCGTCGGCTCTTGCCGCGAAGCTTTCTGCCGCCTTCGCCAGCGTCTTGCGGCGCAGGCCGATCCGTGCCGGCATCAGATTGGTCGCGGCCATGCCGCGCAGATCGTCGAGCAGGGTGCCGAGCGAGCGGTAGCGCACCGTCAGCATCTCGGTATCGGCGACCGGCAGCGCAAAGCCCGCCCGCACCAGCAGATCGCCCGCCGAGCGGACATCCACCAGCGGATGGAAGCGCGCGACCGGTCGATCGCCTTCGGCCTCTCGAAAGACCGCCTTGAGCGTCGCGAGGCTGCCGGCGCCCAGGAACGCGGCGAGGAAGAGTCCGTCGGGCCGCAGCGCCCGTCGGGCCAGCGCGAGCGCGCCGGGGAGATCGTTGACACTGTCGAGCACCCCGGCCGAGACGACCAGATCGAAGGCGGCGTCGGCGAACGGAAGGCGGTCCTCATCGGCCTGAATGCCGCCGGCCCGGCGGGCAAAGCCGAAGCCGGCGTCGATCCGCGCGACCCGGCGGGCGCTTTCAGGGACGAAACTGCCGTCGGCGCAGCCGAGATCGAGCACGTCCTCGAACGAGCGCGTGACGCCCGCCAGCCGGTCGGCGAGCCCCTCGACGATGAAGCGGCGAACAAAATCATGGTCGGCAAAACCGGGCGCGGCGCGATCGCGCCGCCGCCGCCGCACCGCGCGATCGAAGATGTCGGTCTGTTCCACGCGTAGGCTTGTGCCGATCAAGCGGCTTGGCGACAAGAGGCGATGCGACCGCCGCCGCCGCTCCGCTGGGTGACCGATCTCGCGCTCCCGCCGCGGTGCCCGGGGTGCGGCGTGATCGTCGAGGCAGATCACCGCTTTTGCGTCGCTTGCTGGAGCAGCCTGCACTTGCTCGGGCCACCATGGTGCGCGGCATGCCATCGCCCCTTCGCCTTTGATCGCGGCGAGGGAGCCGTTTGTGCCGAGTGCCTGGCGACGCCGCCGCGCCATGCCGGCATTCGCGCTGCAGTTGCTTATGGCGACGTCGCCCGCACGCTAGCGTTGAGACTCAAATATGGCGGGCGCACGGGCCATGCCGAGACGGCGGCAAGGCTCATGCGCCGGCTGATCCCCGAAACCGCCGACCTGCTCGTCCCGGTCCCGCTCCATCGCTGGCGGCTGTGGCAGCGCGGTTTCAATCAGGCGGCGCTGATCGCCCGCGCGCTGTCGCGAGCGACTGGACTGCCGGTCGATCTCGATGCGCTCCGGCGCCGCCGCGCGACGCCGCTGCTGCGCGGCCTTGGCGCACGCGCGCGCGCCGAGGCCGTTCGCGGCGCCTTCGCGATCGCGCCAGCGCGACGCCACTCGCTCGCCGGCCAGGCGATCATCCTCGTCGATGACGTGTATACCAGCGGCGCAACCAGCGACGCCTGTACCCGGTTGTTGCTCGGTGCCGGGGCGGCCAGCGTCACCATCCTGTGCTGGGCACGCGTCCTCGGCGAGGGGGACAACAATTGACAACAGGCGGGCCGAACCACCATGATGAGGCATGGCACGTGTCGAAATCTACACCAAGGCGTTCTGTCCCTATTGCTCGCGGGCGATGCGGCTGCTCAGCAGCAAGCAAGTCTCCGTCGAGGAACATGATATCACGCTGGGCGGCCCCAAACGGGCCGAAATGATCGAGCGAGCGTCTGGCGCGGCAACCGTGCCGCAAATATTCATCGACGGGGTTCATGTCGGCGGATCGGACGATCTGGCCGCACTGGAGCACGACGGAAAGCTCGATTCCCTGCTCGCGGCATGAAGATCGCGCTGCTGCAGATGACGAGCGGGATCGATCCCGCCGCCAATGCCTCTATCATCGTCGATGCGATCGGCGCGGCCGCTTCCGCCGGCGCTACTATGCTGTTCACCCCCGAGATGTCGGGCCTGGTCGATCGCGACCGAAGGCGCGCCGACGGCTCAATCAGGTCCGAAGCGGACGATGTTGTTCTGGCAGCGGTTCGCGAGGCCGCGCAGGCGCATGGCCTATGGGTGCATCTCGGGTCGCTCGCGCTTCGGCGCGATGACGGCAAGCTGGCCAATCGCGGCTTCGTGATCGATCCGGCGGGTGCGATCCGCGCGCGATACGACAAGCTGCATCTGTTCGATGTCGACCTGCCGACCGGCGAAAGTTGGCGTGAATCAGCCGCTTACAGCAGCGGCGAGACAGCGATGCTGGTCGATACGCCCGCTGGCAGGCTCGGTCTTTCGATCTGTTACGACCTGCGCTTCGCCGATCTCTATCGGGCGCTCAGCACTGCCGGCGCGACGATCCTGTCGGTGCCAGCCGCCTTCACGCAGCCGACTGGCGCCGCCCATTGGCAGGTTCTGCTGCGCGCTCGCGCGATCGAATCGGCCGCATTCGTGGTTGCCGCCGCACAGACCGGTATTCACGCCGACGGTCGCGCGACCTATGGTCACTCGCTGGTGATCGATCCCTGGGGCACGGTGCTGCTCGATATGGGGGAGGTGCCCGGTCTGGGCTTTGCCGAGCTCGATCTCGATAGGGTTGCCGATGTGCGTATGCGTATTCCGGTCATCGACCACCGACGGGCCATCCCCCCGGTGGAGCGCGCGCCGTGATCGTGTTTGATCTGCGCTGCGCGGCGGCGCATGTTTTCGAGGCGTGGTTCGCCTCGTCGGCGGCTTTCGAGGAACAGCGCCGGGCGGCGATGGTTCGCTGCCCGATCTGCGACGATGCAACGATCGAGAAGGCGGTGATGGCGCCGAACATCGCCGCAAAGGGCAATCGCGGCGGCGAGGTAGCGCCGCACGATCGCGCCAGCTTGCTCGCCGAGCTCGCCAGTGCCCAGGCGAAGTTGCTCGAGTCATCGGAATGGGTGGGCCGAAGCCTGCCCGATCGGGCCCGGGCGATGCATCTGGGGGAGGAAACCGCCGCCGCCATCCACGGCGAGGCGAGCGTCGCCGAAGCCCGCGAACTGATCGAGGAAGGCATCCCGATCGCCCGGCTGCCGCTCCCGGTCATTCCGCCGTCGATGCAGAACTGACCGCCGCTGCGGCGAGCAGGCCGAAGGCGCGGTGGTCAAGGCGCTTGTGTCGTATCCGCGCGGTTCGCGCGTTGACCGATTATCGGCCAGACTCTAGTCAGGCGCTGCGTGCCCCCGTAGCTCAGCCGGATAGAGCGACGGTTTCCTAAACCGCAGGCCGGTGGTTCGAATCCACTCGGGGGCACCAAATCCCTCAGCGAGGAACCAGGCGCCCCCCTTGGATCAGGCTTTGACGTGCGCGGCGATGTGCTTGTTCATCTCGAACATCGACACAGCCTTCTTGCCGAACACCTTCTCGAGCGCCGGGTCAGCCAGAATTTCCCGCTTGTTGGCAGGGTTCTGCAGATTGTGCTTCTTGATATATTCCCACATCTTGCTGATCACCTCGCTCCGCGGCAGCCGATCGTTACCGACGATGGCGCCGAGTTCGGGTGACGGCTGGACGGGCGCGTGGATTCCGCCGGTCTTGGGTGCCGCCGCCTTGTCGCCTGCCGGTGTTGCTGCCTTCGCCATAATAATCCTCCCTCACTGTCGACCGGATGCTGCCGGTCAGTTGACTGGCGCCCTCGGGCGCCGGGTGCTTGTGCGCCCGCTCGGCGCGCATGTCACTCTGCCAGCAGCTTTGCGAGCTTTCCGCGCGCCCGGCAAGTATTTGCGGCGCAAAATCGGGCGCCCGGTTACAGCTTTTTGCCTTGTCGGCGATGGTTTGCCCGTGCGAGGGCGCAATCGTCGGAAGACCGTCGCCAGTTCGTTTCGGCGAGAGCCATTCCGGATGCGTGTCCAGCCGGCTTAATCGAATGGGAGAGAGTGCAATGTTCAGCCATGTGGTGCTTGGAGCCAATGATCTCGACGCAGCAAAGACCTTTTATGATGCGGTGATCGGGTCGCTGGGCGGCAAGCCCGGGATGATCAACGGCGAGCGGATCGTCTATATGAACAATGGCGGCCTGCTGCTGGTCGGCAAGCCGATCAACGGCGAAGAGGCGTGTCATGCCAATGGCGGCACGATCGGTTTTGCCGCCGCTTCGCCCGAGCAGGTCGACGCCTTCCACGCAGCCGGCGTCGCCAATGGCGGCACGACCTGCGAAAATCCCCCGGGCCTTCGCGACGGCGGCTTCGGCAAGCTTTACCTCGCCTATCTGCGCGATCCCGATGGCAACAAGATCTGCGCGATGCACCGGGTGGGCTGACCGATGACAGCCCTGGACACCGTTTCGAGCAGCAAGAGCCATGGCGGTGTCCAGGGTGTGTACCGTCACGACTCGGCGGCGACAGGCACGGCGATGACCTTCTCGGTGTTCGTGCCGCCCCATGTTCCCGGGCGCCGGCTGCCGGTGCTCTGGTATTTGTCCGGTCTGACCTGCACATCCGCCAACGTCACCGACAAGGGCGAGTTTCGCGCCGCCTGCGTCGAGCATGGCATCATCTTCGTCGCGCCCGACACCTCGCCGCGCGGGGAGGACGTGCCCGACGACCCGGCCTATGATTTCGGGCAGGGCGCGGGCTTCTATGTCGACGCCACCGAAAAACCTTGGGCGGCGCATTTCCAGATGCGCCGCTATATCGAGACCGAACTGCCCGAGGTGATCGCCAAACAATTTCCCCAGGCCGATATGGCACGGCAGGGGGTTACCGGCCACTCGATGGGCGGACATGGTGCGTTGACGATCGCGTTGCGCAATCCCGATCGATTTCGCAGCGTTTCCGCCTTCTCGCCGATCGTCGCGCCGATGCAATGCCCATGGGGCCAAAAGGCCCTGGCCGGCTATCTCGGCGCCGATCAGGCGCGCTGGCGCCCGTACGACGCCTGCGCGTTGATCGAAGACGGTGCAAGGCTGCCCGAACTGCTGATCGATCAGGGTGGCGACGATCCCTTTCTGGCGGAACAGCTCAAGCCGGCGCTGATCGAGGATGCGTGCCGCCGCGCCGGGATGCCGCTGACGCTGCGGATGCACCCGGGCTATGATCACAGCTACGGGTTCGTCTCGACCTTCATGGCCGGTCAGGTCGGCTGGCACGCCGCGCGGCTGAAGGCATAGCGCGCGTCCACGGGCGATCGCGCCCTGCCTGCCATGACCGCTGACCAGCAAGGAAAAGGGCTTGCGGCGATGGCCGCAAGCCCTTTTTTCGTGCCCGCTGGAAGGCGGCGATCAGAACTTCAGGCGCACCGTGCCGCCATAGGTGGCTGGCTGGCTGGGATAGCCCGAGAGGCTGCCCGACTGCGCGACCGACGGGAAGATCGTCGTGATATAGCGCCGATCGGTGATGTTGCGACCCCAGAAGGTCACGTCGAGCCGGTTGTAGAGCGTGGCGGTCAGCGACATGTTGAGTGAGGTCACCTGGCGGGTATATTGCGGCGCGCCCTCGGCGATCTGGACCCGGCTCTGCCACTGGTAATCGCTCGCGAAGAGCAGCTTGAGGTCCGAATTGATCTCGTGGCGGAACTTCAATCCGCCCGACAGCGAGAATTCGGGAATGCCGGCCGGCCGGGTACCGGTCAGATTCGCCGGCGAGGTGCCGAAGTTGGCATTGAGTGCGGCGCCGTTGGGATAGGAATCATATTTCGGGTTGAGATAGGTCAGGTCGAAGTTGAGCGTCAGGGCCTTGACCGGCGTATAGTTGGTGTCGAATTCGATGCCGAAGGTCGATTGCTTGCCGGCGTTGGTGAGAATGAAGCCGGTGCCGGTGAAGATGTTGCCCTGGAAATTGTTGATCGTCTGCTGGAAGACGGCAACGTTGAAGGCGAAATTCGGCCATTGTGCCTTCAGGCCGCCTTCGATCACTTCGGCCGTTTCAGGCAGTGCGAACCGCGAGCCGGTGGTCAGGTTCGGCAGGGCAAGACCTGCCGTGCGGATCGGCGATGCAGGCGGATTGGTCACCGGCGAACCAGGGATGAAGTCGGCTGCCGTCGGGCGCGAATCGGGCCCGATGTTGATCGACGACGCCTTGAAGCCGGTGCCGTAGGTCACATAGCCGCTGATGTTCTTGGTCGCCTTGTAGGCGAGGCGCAGCGAATAGGAGAGATTGCTGTCCGAGGTCCGGCCCGGCTCGACCGCGTTGGGCACATTGAGGAACGGCGGCAGGAACTGCAGCGCCTGCAGGCCCAGCAGGGGATTGACCGCGGGGTTCAACTGGTTGGCGCGTGCGAAGGCTGCCGCGCCCGCCGCGATCTGCCCGTAGATCGCCGGCTGCGCTGCCGCGAATGCGCCGATCTGCGCCGCCGTCGGATTGACATTGGCGGGCAATCCAAGCGCCTGGCGGACGCCCGTCTGGATCCCCGTCTGGGTGATGACCTGGTTGCCGATCGCGACGAAATCGAGCGCCGAGAAGGTGTCGGTGCTGAAGCTCGCCGACGAGAACTGCTTGCGATCCTGCGTATAGTTCAAACCGCCGGTGAAGATCAGCCGATCGGTGATCTTGAAATCGGCACTGCCGAAGAACGAATAGGACTCGTCGTTCAGGCGCCAATTCTCGAAGCGACCCTGACCCCGCTGGCTGAAGGTATTCGCGGGCAAACCAAGAATATTCTCGACGAGGCCGATCGCGTTGCCGCTCAGTGCCTGGGCGTAGTTACGGAAATCCTTGCCGAAGGTCAGCGACGCTTGCTGCTTGATCTTCTCGTTGAAATAATAGGCCCCGGCGAGGAAATTGAAGGGGCCCTCGAAATTGGATGCGAGCCGGACTTCGTGGGTGAACGTCTTGATGTTGGTGGTGTTGTCGTTCCGGCCGATCAGATCGGCGCTCGTGAAGTCCGAATCCTGATTGGTGTACGAATCCACCCCGCGATACGAGGTGATGCTGGTGAGTGCGAACTTGCCGAGATCGACATCGCCCTGCAGCGAGACGCCATAGTTCTTGATGTTGTTGGCCGACAGCAGGTTGTTGTAGACGCGATAGGAAAGCGGGTTCGCCCGATCGAGATTACCCCCGAGCAAGCCGATCACCGCGCCGGTCGGCCCGTTGACGATGTTGGAGACCGCGCAGCAATTTTCGTCGATCTGATCGAAATCACCGATCAGCCGGAATTTGACGTCGGCGCTTGGCTGAAACAGCAACTGGCCACGGAAGCCATAGCGGTTGCGGTTGTTGACGTCCTGGTTGAGCGCGACGTCGCGAATATAGCCGTCGCGCCGGTTGTAATTGGCGGCGAGCGAGAAGGCGAGCGTGTCGCTGATCGGGCCGGTAACGTCGCCCTTGAGAATGAAGGCGTTGTAATTGCCGTACGAATATTCTGCGGAGCCGCCCCAGTCGAACGCCGGCTCGGCGGTGATGATGCTGATGATACCGGCCGACGCGTTCTTGCCGAACAGGGTCGATTGCGGCCCGCGCAGCACCTCGACGCGCTTCAGATTGGGCAGATCGGCGATCTGCGCCGCCGAACGCGAGCGATAGACGCCGTCGATGAACACACCGACCGACGGCTCGATGCCGACGTTGTTGGCGCCGTTGCCGAAACCGCGAATGATGAAATTGGTGTTGGCCGAGCTCTGCAACTGCGACACGCGGAGCGATGGCACCACCGTCTGCAGATCGATCAGGTCGCGGATCTGCGCTTGCTGGATCGTCGCACCGCTCGTCACCGAAACCGAGATCGGCGTATCGAGCAGCGTGGTCTCGCGTTTGGTGGCGGTCACGACGATGTCGTCGGAAGTCGCCTGGTCTCCCTGCGTTGGCGGGGCAGGCACGTCTTGCGCCAAAGCAGGCGCCGCGTAAAACAGCGCGATCGCCGATGCGGCCAGCAGCTCGAATTTCTTCATGTCTATCCCCTCCTGAACCGCCAGCCGGTCTGCGCCGGATGAAGCGGAATGTTATCTTCGTTGGCGCCGAATCTAGCGTCCAACGAATCATTCCGTCAATCGAAGATGCGAGGATATCTGCGGGGTTGCGCCGATGTTGCCTAAATGAGACAGTTTCAAAACCGAACTGTTTCGGGCCGAAATGACGGTTGACGTAGCGTCGTGCCCGAATCGCATGGTCAGGAGAGCAAATGAACGACAGAGAAGATCCCGCCGACGCAGGCGATCTGGTGGCGCCGCCGGTGAAGATTTCGGTGCCCGACGAGGTCGCCGACGCCGTGCGCACACTGATTCGCTGGGCGGGGGATGATCCCTCGCGCGAAGGGCTGATCGATACCCCGCAGCGCGTCGCGCGGGCGTGGAAGGAATATTGTGCGGGCTATGGCGACGACCCGACCTATCATCTCTCCCGAATCTTCGAAGAGGTTGGCGGCTATGACGAGATCGTGTTGCTGAAGGACATTCCGTTCCAGTCGCACTGCGAACACCATATGGCGCCGATCATCGGCAAGGCACACATCGCCTATCTGCCAAGCAACTGGGTGGTCGGGATTTCGAAGCTGGCGCGGGTGCTGCACACCTATGCCCGGCGGCTTCAGGTCCAGGAGCGGCTGACGGCCGAAGTTGCCAACTGCATCTGGGATAATCTCAAGCCGCACGGCGTCGCCGTGGTCATCGAGGCCAGCCATGCGTGCATGACCGCGCGCGGCGTCCGCACCCCGGGGGTCGGCATGGTGACCAGCCGGATGATGGGTGTCTTCAAGGACGATGAGCGCAGCCGCAAGGAAGTGCTTGCCTTGATGGGCGTCTGAGGTGGCTCGCTCGACGCATGCGGATGCGACGCGCGCGGTGATCGTCACCGGCGGTGCGCGGCGGCTGGGGGCGGTCATCGCGCGGCTGCTCGCCGGCCGGGGGCACCGCGTCGTCGTCCATCACCACCGGTCGTCGTCCGCCGCCACGGCGTTGGTCGACGCACTGGGCGCGGCCGGCGGGCAGGTCGTCGCCATCGAACAGGATCTGGCCGTTGCGGGCGCTGCCGAGGCGCTGATCGAGGCGGCGCGGCGCGCGCTCGGCGAGCCCGTGTCGGGGCTGGTCAACAGTGCGTCGCTGTTCGATTACGACGTGCCGCCGATCGTCGATGCGGTCGCGCTCGATCGTCACATCGCGGTCAATCTCGCCGCGCCGACGCTGTTGGCTTCGGCGCTCGCGCGGCAGGACGATCTTGGCGCCGGCGCCGTCGTCAATATTCTCGATCAGAAGGTCGCCAATCTCAACCCGGACTTCTTTTCGTACAGTTGCAGCAAGATCGCGCTGGCCGGCGCGACGACGATGCTCGCGCAGGCGCTCGCGCCACGCATCAGCGTCAATGCCGTGTCGCCGGGCTTGACGCTGCCGAGCCTCGATCAGACCCAGGCCGAATTCGACGCCGTGGCTGCCGTCAACCTGTTGCGGCGCCGCGTCGACCCGGGGGCGATTGCCCGGGCGGTCGATTTTCTGCTCACCGCGCAGGGGATCACCGGGCAGAATCTGTTTGTCGACAACGGCCAGCGTTTTTTGCCGCGACGCCGCGACGTGATGTTTTCGACGCGCGAGACGGTGCATGGCTGAATTCACGACCATGCTCGCCGGGCTGGAGCTGCCGATGCGGCTTGGTATCCATCCGGTCGAACTCGCCGGACCGCAACGGGTCATTCTCTCGGTGTGGCTGACCGCCGACTATGGCGATGCCCCGCTGGCGGATGCGATCGAGTCGGTCGTCGACTATGATTTCCTGCGCGAGCAAATCCGCGCGCTCGCCACGCGCCATTTCAATCTGCAGGAGACATTGTGCGAGGAAATCGCCCGCCTGGCGCTGGTCGATCCCCGCGTGCGCCGGGTGCGGGTGCGCTCTTGCAAGCCCGACATCTATCCCGATGCGGCCGTCGGCTGCGAGATCGAACGCGTCAACCCGCTACCGCGCACCGATTTCAGCTGACCAGCGCCACCTCGATGCACGCGAGCAACCGATCGGTATCGGTCGCGTCGGTACGGCGCCAGCCGGGGGGCGGCTGATGGCGGAACCAGGTATATTGGCGCTTGGCATAGCGCCGCGTGGCCAGCTGCGCGCGCGCCAGCGCCTCGTCGCGCGACCATTGGCCGGTGATCCAGCCGGCGATCTCGGCCACCCCGATCGCCCGCCGCACCGGCGCCGACGGTCCGATGTCGTCGCGCGCGATCAACCGCGCGATCTCGGCCTCGGCGCCTCCCGCCAGCATCGCCTCGAGCCGGGCGTCGCAGCGGGCGAAGAGCCAGTCGCGATCGGGCAGCAAGACCAGCGGCACGAGGACAATGTCGGCGGCGATGCCGCCGATCCGCTCGGCCTGCCAGTCGGCGAGCGGCCGCCCGGTCGCGCGCACGACTTCGAGGGCACGGGCGACGCGCGTCGTATCCGCGGGCGCCAGTCTCGAGGCCGCCACGGGATCATCGATCGCGAGCAGGCGGTGCGCCTCGGCGACCGGCATGGCGCGGATCGCGGCGCGGATTGCCGGGTCGATGTCGGGCACCGGGGCGATCCCATCGAGCAAGGTGCGCAGATACAGACCGGTGCCGCCCACCAGGATCGGCAGCCTGCCGGCTCGATGCGCGGCGGCGATCTCGCGCCGCGCCTCGATCGCCCAGCGCGCCGCCGAATAGTCGTTCGCGCCGTCGACATGCCCGAACAGCCGATGCGGGACGCGCGCCTCGTCGGCGGCCGAGGGACGCGCCGAAACAATCCGCAGATCGGCATAGACCTGCGCTGAATCGGCATTGATGACGATCCCGTCGCGTCGTTCGGCCAGCGCCATGGCGAGCGCGGACTTGCCGCTGGCGGTCGGCCCTGCAATGAGCGCCAGCGTCGGCAGGGCAGGAGGTTCGGACATGTTCATTGCAACGTTGATAGCAGCCGATCGCCTCGAGGCCGGCCAGGTTTCTGCGGCCATCGAGCGGCTGACGCAAGCGGGCTGCGCGCCGACCGCCTCGGCGTGGATCGATGAGGGCAAGGCCGCCGATCTGCTGTTCGGGCAGATGCCCGATGCCGCCCGGGCGGCGCTTGAGGGCGTTTTTCCGCGCGTCGACGTCGCCGTTCAGAGCATCATGTCGCGCCCCAAGGCGCTGCTGATCGCCGATATGGATTCGACGATGATCACGATCGAGTGCATCGACGAACTCGCCGATTATGCCGGGATCAAGCCGCAGATCGCGGCCGTCACCGAAGCGGCGATGCGCGGCGAGCTCGATTTCGCCGCGGCGCTCGACGCGCGGGTGGCGCTGCTGAAGGGGCTGGACGAAGCCATGATCGACCGCTGCCTGGCCGAGCGAGTCGCGATCATGCCCGGCGCCGTCGCGCTGGTGCGGACGATGCGCGCGCGCGGGGCGGCGACGATTCTGGTCTCGGGCGGCTTCACCCGCTTTGCAGAGCCGGTCGCGGCGCAGATCGGATTCGACCAGGTAATCGCCAACCGGCTGGGCATCGAGGCGGGCAGGCTCGACGGGACGGTGGCGCGGCCGATCGTCGATTCGGGCACCAAGGAAGCGACGCTGCTGGCGGCCATCGACGCCAAATGCCTGTCACCCGAGGCGACGCTGGCGGTTGGAGACGGCGCCAACGATCTCGCGATGATCCGCCGGGCCGGACTGGGGGTCGCCTATCACGCCAAGCCGGTGGTGGCCGCCGCCGCCGATGTCAGGATCGATCATAACGACCTGAGCGCGCTGCTCTACGTACAGGGCATTCCGCGCCGGGACTGGATCGATCGCTGACCGATTTCAGGGGGCGACGAGTACGCAAGGCGTCCCGGCGGCGCGCGCCTTGACCTCGCCGCACAGCCGCGTCGCTTCGGCGCTCGATCCGATCGGGCCTGCCTGAAGCTTGGTCAGGGTGCCGCTCCGAACGAGATAGGGTTGCAACCCCGCCAGCCCGCCGACCTTGCCCTGCAATTGCTGCCAGAGCCCGCGGGCATTGCCCTCGTCCCGGAACGCCCCGAACTGGACGCGCCAGCCGCGCCCGGCGATCGGCCGTGTGGTTGGCGGCGGCATATCGACGACGGCGGCGGGCGGGGTCGGCCGGGTGGGGAGGGGACGCGACGCTACCGGCGGCTTGCTCGGGGTCAGCGAGGGGCGGGCATCGCCATCGGTGGCGTAGGTCGATGCCGGCAGATCGGCGCCCTTCATCGCGCCGGAACCCTGCCCGGCCACTTCTGGCGTGTAAGGCGGGCGTTGCGCTTCGGCCTCGTATTGGCGCGCGAGCAGAATGCCCTTCTGGCGGACGTCGCTGGGGATATACTGATCCATCTGGCCCAGCGTCTGGGCCGCCTGCGGCAAGCCGGCCGCCGACGATCGGGTCAACAGCGCATAGGCCCGCACCCAATCCTTGGCGACGCTGTCGCCGTTGAACAGCATCGTGCCGAGCACGAGCTGCGCGCGGGGTTCGCCGCGCGCGACCGCGCGTTCGAGCCACTCGACCGCCTCGGCGCGCTTGCCGTTCTGAAACAGCGCGAGCCCGTAATTTTCCTGCGCCTGATAATGGCCCTGCAGCGCGGCCTTGCGATACCATTCCTCGGCGAGCGCCAGATCGGTCGGCACGCCGCGACCCAGCTTATAGGCCTGGCCGAGATTGAACTGCGCATCGGCATCGCCGGCAATCGCCGCCGGCCGCCATTCCTCGACCGCCTTCTTATAGTCGCCGCGACTCCAGGCGTCGACGCCGGCTTTGACATCGGCCAGCGCCGGCGCGCCGCCTGCGACGATCAACAAGGCGGCACCCGCCGCCAGCATCATCCTGCTCATGCCCCGCTCCACTCTTTATGCAACGCCACCCGGGCCCGGTATGCCCTTTAATCGATTGTTGGGAAAGAATTGGTTAGCCATCCGATCCCGCCACGATGATGGCGATTCCCCGGCCCAAGTTAACCACTTATTATCTCCCCGCGTGGCAAATCCCGGTTTGGAACAGGTCAACACCGGGGAAATAATGCGCGTTCTCGCGATGGCATCTCAAAAAGGTGGTTCTGGAAAGACCACGTTGTCCGGGCATCTCGCCGTGCAAGCGCAGCGCTCGGGGGCCGGCCCGGTCGTGCTGATCGACATCGATCCGCAAGGCTCGCTGTCGGACTGGTGGAACGAGCGCGAAGCCGAATTTCCGGCCTTCGCCCAGACCACGGTCGCGCGCCTGGCCGCCGATCTCGAGGTGCTGCGCCAACAGGGTTTCCGGCTGGCGATGATCGATACGCCGCCGGCGATCACCATGGCGATCCAGAGCGTCATCGCCGTCGCCGAACTGATCGTCATCCCCACCCGCCCGAGTCCGCATGATCTTCGCGCCGTCGGCGCGACGGTCGATCTCTGCGAACGCGCCGGCAAGCCGCTGATCTTCGTCGTCAACGCGGCAACGCCCAAGGCGAAGATTACCTCGGAAGCAGCCGTCGCGCTCTCGCAGCACGGCACGGTGGCGCCGATCACGATTCACCACCGCACCGATTTTGCCGCCTCGATGATCGATGGCCGCACCGTGATGGAGGTCGATCCCAAGGGCCGCTCGGCGCAAGAGGTCGAGGCGCTGTGGGCCTATGTTTCCGATCGGCTCGAAAAGAATTTCCGCCGGACCGTCTTCAGCGCCCCGACCGCGGGCAACGGGTTCGCCGCGCCGCGCCAGATGGGCGGCTTCGGCCGCCGGGTGGTGAGCTGACATGGCCGGGCTGATGGGCGCTCCCAAACCGTTCGCTTCGCTCTCCTCGGGCCTGCTCGCCCGCAAGGGTCAGGCCAAGCCGGCGATGCGTCCGCAGGGCTTTTCGGGTTTCGGTGCCGTGTCGGAAGCGATCGACGATCTCGGCTGGAACGACATGGGCCTGAACGAGACCCAGCCCGGGCCCGCCCCGGTCGCGCTCGCCGACCATGCCGCTCCCGAGCATCCGGTGCGGGCGCCGATGCCCCCGGTGCTGCGCCAGCGAACCGCGCTGCACGAGGAATATCGCGAAGAGGCGAGCACCGCGACATCGTCGGAACCGGCCGCCGAAGCCGGGGGGGCGCCGGTCGCGCCGGTCGCCCGGGCGAGCGGGTCGACCGTCGCCGACAAGCCCGTCACGCAACGCAGGTCGCCGACGGGTGCCGGCGCGAAAGCGCCCAGAACCAAGGCAGCGTTCACGCTGCGGCTCGATGCCGATCGCCATTTTCGGCTGCGGCTCGCCAGCGCACTGCGCCATGTATCGGCACAGCATCTCGTGACCGAGGCGCTCGATATGTTTCTCAAATCTTTGCCCGAAGTGGAGGAGATGGCGACCCAGCTGTCCTCCCGGGCGCACGCAGATCACGGTAAGGGGGGCTGATCCGATGAAGAGCCGGGCAATCATGACGTTGGGGCTGTCTGCCCTTGTAATGGGTGGAACCGTGATCGGGACCGCCGTGACCAAGGGCGGGATCGCCATCGCGAGCACGCGCAGCACGGCCAAAATGGCCAAGATGGCCGCCGCCGAGGCGGCGAGGGCCGCGACCGCGCTGGCCGCGCACAAGATCGGTGCGGCAATCGATGCTGCCGAACTGGCGGTTCGCTATGATCCGCAGGAGGCAAGCTATCGCGCGCTGCTCGGCCACGCTTATCTGCAGGCCGGGCGCTTCGCGTCGGCGCGCGACGCCTTTGGCGATGCACTCGCGCTCTCGCCAAGCGATGGCCGGGTCGCGCTCAGTCTTGCGCTCGCGCAGACCGCGACCGGCGACTGGACCTCGGCGCGCAAGACGCTCGACGATCACGCCCAGCTGGTGCCGGTCGCCGATCTCGGCCTGGCGATGGCGCTGGCCGGCGATCCGGCGAGCGCCGTCGAATTGCTCACGAGCGCCGCCCGGTCCCCCGGCGCCGACGCCAAGACCCGCCAAAATCTCGCGCTCAGCCTGGCGCTTGCCGGGCGCTGGGAAGAAGCCCGCAGCGTCGCCGCGCTCGACGTCACCCCGGGTGACCTCGATCAGCGCATGACCGAATGGGCAGCCTTTGCGCATCCGCTCACGGCTTCGGCGCAGGTCGCCAGCCTGCTCGGCGTCACCGCCGTCCAGGATTCGGGGCAGCCCGTCGCGCTCGCGCTCAATGCCCCGGTGTCGCCACAGGCGTCCTCGGTCGACGCTTATATGCCCGGCCAGCCGGCCGCGAGCGCGGTCCCTCAGGTGGCCGCATCGGCGGCGGTCGAGGCGGCGCCGGTCGCCCTCGCGGCGACCACCGACGTCGCCGCGCTCGACACCCCGGCCACACCCGTCCAGCCGAGCATCACCTTTGCCGATCGTCGCGAAGTCGTGCAGGCGCTGCCGACGCGCGACTCCGCGCCCGGACGCGCCAAACCGGCAGTCAAGCTCGCCGTCGCCAAGCCCGAAGCGTCGCCCCCGGCGGGCAAGGCACCCGCGAGCGGGCTCGCCAAGGGCAATTTCTATGTCCAGCTCGGCGCCTATGAGAATGCCGGCGTCGCGCGCGATGGCTGGATGCGGGCGACGCAGCGCTTCGCCGATTTCGCCGATCAGACGCCGTCGGGGATGACGATCAAGACCGGCGGCACCAGCTTCTACCGGCTGTCGGTGGGTGGGTTCGCCCGTGCCGATGCGGTCAGCCTGTGCCTGCGCTATCGCGCGGCCGGCGGGCGTTGCTTCGTGCGCGCCAGCGCCGGCGACGAGGTCGCCAGCTGGAAACCCGTGGCTCGCCAACTCGCCTCGCGCTGATCGAGACGGCACGGCGGCTCAGCGCAGCCGCGTGCCCCCCTTGAATAGCTGGGTGACCTTGCCCTGCACCGGCAGGCCGTCGAACGGCGTGTTCCCGGCGATGCCGATCATGGTGTCGGCGACGATCTGCCACGGGGCATCGGCATCGATCACCACGAGGTCGGCCGGCGCCCCGATCGCGATCACGCCGGCATCGACCCCCAATATCCGCGCCGGCTGGGTCGCCAGCAGCGCGAACAGCCGCTCGATCGTCAGATAATCGTCGCGGACCAGCCCGAGCCCGAGCGCGAGCAGCGTTTCCGCCCCCGCCATCCCCGGCGCCGAATCGGCGAATGGCAGCCGTTTTTCCTCGGGGCCACGCGGGTCATGCCCCGAGCCGAGCACGTCGATCGTCCCGTCACGCAGCGCCGCGAGCGCCGCCTGACGATCTTCTTCGCCGCGCAGCGGCGGTGAAAGGTGCGCAAAGGTCCGGAAATCGGTCATCGCGATCTCCGACAGCAACAGATGGGCCGGGGTGATGCCGCACGTCACCGCGACGCCGCGCCGCTTGGCCGCCCGGACCAGATCGAAGCCGCGTGCCGTCGTCACCTGGCGCAGATGCAGCCGCGCGCCGGTTTCCTCCGCCAGCATCAGATCGCGCGCGATCGCCAGCGCCTCGGCGAGCCCCGGCGCGGCGGCGAGCCCCAGCCGGGTCGCGGTCTCGCCCTCGGTCGCGACCGCGCCGGCGGCGAGCCCGCCATCCTCGGCATGCGCGATCACCGCAATGTCGAGATCGCGGGCATAGCCGAGCACCTTGCGCATGACCGCGGCGTCGCCGATCCAGCCGCGACCGGTGGCGACGGCGCGCGCGCCGGCTTCGCGGCAGATCGCCATCTCGGCGAGATCGGCCCCCGCCAGGCCGCGCGTCGCCGCCGCGATCGGATGAATCCACAGCCCCGGACGCCCGATCAGCGCGGCGCGCTGGACGATCCCCGGATCGTCGAGAACCGGCGACTGATCGGGCATCAGTCCGATCCGGACGATCCCGCCGGCATGACACGCCGCCATATCGACCGCGAACACCCCGAGATCGACGATCGCCGGTGCGAGCAGGGCGCCACCAAGATCGATCACAGGAACCCCGCCCGGCATGTCGAACGTGCCGATCGCCTCGATCATCTCGTCGCGGACGAGCAGCCCCCCGCGCCTGACGCCGTCAGGCATCACCAGCCGCGCATTGGTGAAGGCGAGGGGCGGGGTCATGCCCAGCCCGCCACGCCGCGCGCGCGCCGCGTCAGCACGTCGAGGCACGCCATCCGCACCGCGACGCCCATTTCGACCTGTTCGGTGATCGCCGAGCGTTCGGGATCGTCGGCGACGCTCGAGCTGATCTCGACGCCGCGGTTCATCGGCCCCGGATGCATCACCAGCGCATCGGGCCGCGCGCGAGCGAGCCGCTCGGCGGTCAGCCCGTAGCGGCGGTGGAATTCGCGCGTCGAGGGGATGAATCCGCCGCTCATCCGCTCGTTCTGCAGCCGCAACATCATGACGACATCGGCGCCCTCGAGCGCTGCGTCGAAATCGCTGAACGCGGTGACTCCCATCCGCTCGATCGCGGCGGGCATCAGCGTTGATGGCGCCACCACGCGCACGTCGGCGGCGAGCGCGGTGAGCGCGAGGATGTTCGAGCGTGCGACCCGGCTGTGCATCACATCGCCGCAGATCACCACCCGCTGCCCGGCGATCCCGCCGCGCCGCCGGCGGATCGTCAGCGCGTCGAGCAAGGCCTGGGTCGGGTGTTCGTGGCGCCCGTCGCCGGCGTTCAGCACCGGGCAATCGACCTTGCTCGCGATCAGCTTGACCGCGCCCGAACTCGGATGGCGGATGACGAGCACGTCGGCGCGCATCGCGTTGAGCGTGACGGCAGTATCGATCAGCGTCTCGCCTTTTTTCACGCTCGATTGGGCGGCGTGCATGTTGACGACGTCCGCGCCCATCCGCTTGCCGGCGATCTCGAACGACAGCAGCGTTCGGGTGCTGTTCTCGAAAAAGGCGTTGATCAGCGTCAGCCCGTCGAGCCGGCGTTCGCTCTTGGCGCGGCTGCGGTTGACGGTGATCCATTGCTCGGCCTCGTCGAGCAGGAACATGATTTCGTGGGGTTGCAGTCCGTCAATACCGGTCAGGTCCCGGTGCGGGAAGACATCGCGTCCCGGGATCAGGGAGGCGGGGCGATGATCGGCGGGTTGCATTAAAGCCGCTGGTTAGCGGGGCGGGGGAGGCGGCGCAAGCGCCGGGTGCGGTCGGGCGAGGGCAAGCGTCGGCGACGATCAGGCCGGGGCGAAATCGCCCTCGGCGTCCATCACGTGCAGCACGCCATCGGCGATCGCGAAATAGGCGCCGTGAAGGTGCAGCTTGCCCGCCGCCTCGCGTTCGGGAATGCACGGAAAGGTGCGCAGATTGGCAAGGCTGACGCGCACCGTTTCGAGTTCGAGCGCGCGGATCGCCTCGGGCCCGGTGCCATGCTCGGCGATGATCCGGTCGCGCGCCTCGTCGAGCAGATCGATCCAGTGTGCGATGAAGCCGCCTTCGCCGGGTGCCTTGCCGCGAAATGCCTGGGTCAGCGCGGCGCGGACGCCGCCGCACGATCCATGGCCAAGCACGACGATTTCGGAAACCTCGAGCTGGGTCACGGCGAACTCGAGCGCCGCCGACACGCCATGGCGCTTGCCGTCGAGCTCGAACGGGGGGACGAGGTTGGCGACGTTGCGGACGACGAAGACTTCGCCCGGCGACGTATCGAATATCTGGGCGGGATCGACCCGGCTGTCCGAACAGGCGATCACCATCACCTCGGGATTCTGGCCCTCGCGCAGTTCGGCCCAGCGATCACGCTGCCGGGCATAGTCGGTGGTCCGGAAATGCCGGTATCCATCAAGCAGTTCGGCAAAGCCTGCCATGTCATTCCTTTCGGGAGGCGAACAAAGGGTGGCAAGCCCGCCCGGCAATCGCTATCTCGCCTTCCATGAACGAGATGTCACCGCTCGCCAACCCGGAACGTCAGCGCAAGCCAGACTGGATCCGCGTCAAGGCGCCGACCAGCACCGGCTATGCCGAAACCCGCGCGATGATGCGCCGATTGAACCTCAACACCGTGTGCGAAGAGGCGGCCTGCCCCAATATCGGCGAGTGCTGGACCAAGAAGCACGCGACCGTCATGATCCTGGGGGACACCTGCACCCGCGCCTGCGCCTTCTGCAACGTCAAGACCGGGATGCCGCGCGCGGTCGACGCGCTCGAGCCCCAGCATACCGCCGATGCAGCCGCCGAACTCGGCCTCGAACATATCGTCATCACCTCGGTCGATCGCGACGATCTGCCCGATGGCGGCGCCAGCCAGTTCGTCAAGGTGATCGAGGCGTTGCGGCGCACGACGCCCATGACGACAATCGAAATCCTCACGCCCGATTTCAGGAACAAGGCGCAAGCCGCCGTCGAATCGATCGTCGAGGCGCGCCCCGACGTCTATAATCACAATCTCGAAACCGTGCCGCGGCTCTATCCGACGATCCGGCCGGGCGCGCGCTATTATGCCTCGCTGCGGCTGCTCGAGAGCGTCAAGCGCCACGATCCCTCGATCTTCACCAAATCGGGGGTGATGCTCGGGCTGGGCGAGGAGCGGCTCGAGGTGCACCAGGTAATGGACGACATGCGCTCGGCCGACATCGATTTCCTGACGATGGGGCAATATCTGCAGCCCACGCCGCGCCACGCCAAGGTGAAGGATTTCGTCACGCCTGCCGCGTTCGACGCTTATGCCGCGATCGCCCGCGCCAAGGGCTTTCTGCTCGTCGCCGCCACCCCGCTCACCCGATCGAGCTATCACGCCGGCGATGATTTCGCCCGGCTGCGCGCGGCTCGCGAGGCGGCTCTCGCGCGCGTCTGATGCCGCGTCACACCGAAACGCGCTGGCTGCCCTATACGCCGGACCAGATGTTCGCGATGGTCGCGGATGTACGGCGCTATGCCGAATTTCTGCCCTGGGTCACGGCGATCCGGGTCCGGGAAGACAGCGACACGCTGATGGTCGCCGACATGATCGTGGGGTTCAAGGGGCTGCGGGAGACCTTCACCTCGCGGGTCAGCAAGACCCGGCCGTCGCAGATCCACGTCGATTATCTCGATGGCCCGCTCAAATATCTCCGCAACGACTGGACCTTCCGGGCGGATGGCGACGGTGGCTGCCACGTCGATTTCAGCGTCGATTTCGCGTTCAAGAACCGGGTCTTCGAAGCGCTTGCCGGGCAGGTCTTCGATCGCGCGCTGCGCAAGATGATCGGCGCCTTCGAGGCGCGCGCCGCCGTCCTCTACGCCCCGGCGGGCGACGTCGGCAGCAGCAGTTCGAGCGCGCACAGCGCGGCCTGAAGCCTGACGCCGCCACGCCCGATGTCGCCGAAATCGCGTCGGTCGGCAACGACATTCGCCGGATCCCCGCCGCGTTCGGCTCGCGCGAAGACCACGGTGCCGACGGGTTTCTTCACCGTGCCGCCGCCCGGCCCGGCGACGCCGGTGATGGCGACGGCGACATCGGCGTCGCTCGCCTCGAGCGCCCCCTGCGCCATGTTCCAGGCAGTCGCGATCGACACCGCGCCGAAGGTATCGAGCACGTCATGGCTGACGTTGAGGGTGCGGACCTTGGCATCGTTCGAATAGGTGACGAAGCCTGATTGAAAGACGTCGGACGCGCCCGCGATCTCGGTGATCGCTGCAGCGACGAGCCCGCCCGTGCAGCTTTCGGCGACGGTGATGCGGCGATTGAGCGCGCGGTTCTCGTCGACGACGCGGCGCGCCATGGCCACCAGTTCGGGCGGAAGCACGGACTCCATCATCAGCGGCCTTCCTGACGGCAAAGCGGCAAAACGAATTTTCCTGGCGCGTCCCGTCGCTTGGAATCGGCCAGCTGGACGATCGCGACGAACAAGGCCGCGGCGTTGCGCGAGGGCAATGGTTGCGCGAGCGAGACGATCCGTTCGATCGTCGCGCAATCTGCGGGGTCGATCGATCGGGTGATCGTCGGGGTGATCAGCGTCGCGAGCAACGGCCGCGCAAAGGCCGATCCGAGCAGCCCGGTGGCGTCGGCGCCCGCGATCCGCGTCACCAGCGCCTGCGCCCGTGGCCATGCCCGATCCGCCTCGGCGCGATACCGGTCGATGAACGGTCCCGACGATTGCCGGACGAGCGCCGTCGGCGGCAGCGATTTCGCGCAGATCCTGCCGACGTCCGCGACCAGTTCGGGGACGATCGACGCCACGAGTGATTCGGCCTCGGGCGGGGCGAGGCAGGGAAGCTTCGCGGCAATCGTCACCGACTGGCCCGACGCAGCGGTCGCGCCCGCCAGCAGCGCCAGCGCGGCGGGTATCGTCAGGCGCATGATCATCGCTGCTCCCCGCTTGATGGCTCCGGCAGCCGGACGGTGGCGATCGCCTGCGCGGCGATCCCCTCGCCACGCCCGGTAAACCCAAGCCGCTCGGTCGTCGTCGCCTTGATGCTGACTTGATCGGCACGGAGCCGCAACAATTCGGCGAGCCGTGCCCGCATTGCGGCACGATGCGGGCCGACCTTCGGCGCTTCGCAGATCAGCGTCAGATCGATGAAGTCGATGATGCCACCGCGTGCCGCGATCAGCGACGCGGCATGCTGGAGGAATTGCGACGAGGCCGCGCCGCGCCATTGCGGATCGCTGGGGGGAAAATGGGTGCCGATATCGCCTTCGCCGGTGCAGCCAAGCAGCGCATCGGTGATCGCGTGGAGCGCGACGTCGGCATCGCTATGCCCCGAAAGCCCCTTGTCGTGCGGGATCAGGACGCCACCGAGCCACAATTCCTCGCCCGCCTCGAGCCGGTGGACGTCGAAGCCGGTGGCGCTGCGACTGACGAGGCCGCCGCCATGGCGCGCCTCGGCGGCGGCGAAATCGGCGGGATAGGTCACTTTCTCGAGCATGATATCGCCTTCCACCATCGCCACCTCATCGCCATTGGCCCTCACCATCTGGGCATCGTCGGTCGGCTCGGGGCCACCGGGCCACCCGCGATGGGCGGCGAGCACCGCGTCGAAGTCGAACGCCTGCGGAGTCTGAACGCGATACAGACCGTCGCGGCTGACATTGTCCGCCATCGCGCCGTCGTCGAACCGGACCAGCGTATCGGCGACCGGCAAGGCGGGCAGGGCGCCCTTGTGGGTCTCGAGCGCCGCGAGCAGCCGATCGATGACGCGGGGCGACAGGAACGGGCGGGCAGCGTCGTGGATCAGCACGCGATCGGCGCCGCCGGCTGCCGCGATCGCCTCGAGCCCCGCCCGCACCGAATCGCGGCGGGTCGCGCCGCCGATGACGATCGCAGCCGTGCCGATCGCGGCAGCGAGCGCGGCTTCCTGGCCGGCGCCGATCGCGACGATCACCGTGGCGATCGCCGGGTGGCTGGCGAGCGCTGCATGACTGTGCGCGATCATCGGCTTGCCGGCGACGATCGCGAATTGCTTGGGGACGGGGCTGCCGGCGCGGCTGCCGCTGCCGGCGGCGACGATCAGGGCGGCGACACGGGGATTGCTCATCGCGCTCGCCTAGCCCAAGCACGGTCGGCTCGCCAGTCTTGCCAGTCCGCCGGTGAACGCGTAAACGCTGCCCGTTTTTCAGGCAGATCATGACCAAACTCGCCCCCATTCAGATCGGCCCGGTGCGGATCGAGAGCCCCGTGCTGCTCGCCCCGATGACCGGCGTCACCGACATGCCGTTTCGGCGGCTGGTGCGGCGCTATGGTTCGGGGCTCAACGTCACCGAAATGATCGCCAGCCAGGCGATGATCCGCGAGACGCGCCAGTCGCTGCAAAAGGCGGCGTGGGATCCGGTCGAGGAACCGGTATCGATGCAGCTCGCCGGCTGCTCGCCCCATGAAATGGGCGAGGCGGCCAAGCTCAACGAGGATCGCGGCGCGGCGATCATCGACATCAACATGGGCTGCCCGGTCAAAAAGATCGTCAACGGCGATGCCGGATCGGCGCTGATGCGCGATCTGCCGCTCGCCGCGCGTATCATCGATGCGACCGTAAAGGCGGTGAGCGTGCCGGTGACGCTCAAGATGCGGATGGGCTGGAACCATGACAGTCTCAACGCGCCCGAACTCGCGCGCATCGCCGAGGATCTGGGGATCAAGCTGATCACCGTCCATGGCCGCACCCGGTGCCAGATGTACAAGGGCTCGGCGGACTGGGGGTTCGTACGCCGGGTCAAGGAAGCGGTGTCACTGCCGGTGATCGTCAACGGCGACATCTGCGGGATCGACGACGCCGAGGCTGCGCTCGCCCAATCGGGCGCCGACGGCGTGATGATCGGGCGCGGCGCCTATGGCCGGCCGTGGCTGCTCGGCCAGGTGATCGAGTGGTTCGCCACCGGGCGTCGGTTGGAAGATCCGTCGATCGACGAACAATATCAACTGATTACAGAACATTACGAGGCGATGCTGTCGCTCTACGGCACCGAAACGGGGGTCAATCTGGCGCGCAAGCACATCGGCTGGTACACCCGCGGCCTGCACGGCTCGGCCGAGTTTCGCAACCGCGTCAACCAGCAGGCCGATCCGCGCGTGGTGCAGGCGATGCTCGCCGAATTCTATGCGCCGTGGCGCGCGTTGAAGGCCGCCTGATCGGCCAGGCGCCGCCCCAGCTGTCGGCGCGCCCGCAGTTCAGCGCGCTGTTCGCCGCGTTGCCGGTCGCGACGCTCGTGCTCGACGCCGAAGACCGGATCGCGGCGGCCAATGGCGAGGCGGAGCGATTGCTGAACCTCTCCGAGCGGTCGATGCTGGGCCAGGCGCTGGCGGCGGTGCTGGTGCCGCCCGAAAGCGCGCGCGTCCGCCGCGCCGGACGCGGCTTTGCGGCGTTCGACACCCATATCGAAACAAGCCGGGGCGGTCGTGTGCGCGTCGACTTTCTCGAAGCGATGGTGCCCGAACAACCCGGCTGGCGGATCGTCACGCTCCATGCCGCCGCTGCGTCGCGCCGGCTGGGCCATAACGACCGTGCCGCCGCGCGTGCGGCGATCGGCGCGGCGGCGATGCTGGCGCACGAGATCAAGAATCCGCTTTCGGGCATCAGAGGCGCGGCGCAACTGATCGCCGGTTCGGGCGAGGGCGAGGAGACCGCCGCGCTGACCGAGCTCATCGTCGCCGAAGTCGATCGGATCGCCGCGCTGATCGATCGGATGCAGGATTTCACCGACACCCGGCCCTTGTCGCTGACCGCGCACAATGTCTATCCGCTGCTCGATCATGCGCGTCGGGTGGCGTCGGCCGGTTTCGCGCGCGGCGTCACGATCGAGGAGCGCTTCGATCCGTCGCTGCCCCCCGCGCTGGTCGATCGCGACGCGTTGTTGCAGGTGATGGTCAATCTGATCAAAAATGCCTGTGAGGCGACCCTCCATCAGGCCGATCGCCGGATCACCCTCGCGACAGCCTATCGTCACGGCATGGCCGCGAGCGCCGGCCAGGGCAAACCGCGCCGACCGCTGCCGATCGAGCTTTCGGTGATCGACAACGGCCCCGGCGCGCCGGCCGACATTGCCGAGCATCTGTTCGATCCGTTCGTCTCGGGTCGACCCGAGGGGCAGGGGCTCGGGCTGGCGCTGGTCGACAAGCTGGTGCGCGACATGGGCGGAATCGTCCAATATGCGCGCGAGGGGACTCCCGAAGTGACGATCTTCCGCCTTCTGCTGCCGCGAGCACCGGCATGACCGCGCAGATTCTCGTCGTCGACGACGATGCCGCGATCCGTACGGTCGTCGGCCAGGCGCTGCGGCGCTTGAGCCATGACGTCACGACGGTCGCGTCGCTCGCCGAAATGGAGTCGCGCCTTCGAACGGGGCTGCCGGACGTTCTGATCACCGATGTCATCCTGCCCGACGGGAACGGCATCGATCGGGTCGCCACGTTGCTGAAAGCTCATCCGGGGCTGCCGGTGATCATCCTGTCGGCGCAGAACACGCTCGCCACGGCGATCCGCGCGACCGAGGTCGGCGCCTATGATTATCTGCCCAAACCGTTCGATCTCGATGCGCTGGCCCGGGCGGTTGCCGGCGCGCTGGCGCGCGGCCGGCGCGAGACCTCGCCGATCGAGGAAGTCGCCGAGGTCGGCCTGCCGCTGATCGGCCGCTCGCCGGCGATGCAGGATGTCTACCGCGTCATCGCCCGCGTCGTCTCCAACGATCTGACGGTGCTGATCTCGGGCGAGTCGGGGACGGGCAAGGAACTCGTCGCCAGGGCGATCCACGATCTCGGGCCGCGCCGTCGCGCACCGTTTCTGGCGATCAACATGGCCGCGATCCCGCGCGAACTGATCGAGGCCGAACTGTTCGGCCACGAGCGCGGCGCCTTTACCGGCGCGCAGGCCCGCTCGGCCGGGCGCTTCGAACAGGCGGCGGGCGGCACCCTGTTTCTCGACGAGATCGGCGACATGCCCATGGAAGCGCAGACGCGGCTGCTGCGGGTGCTTCAGTCGGGCGAGTTCACCACGGTCGGCGGCGCCCGCACCATTCGCGCCAACGTCAGGATCGTCGCGGCGACGAACCGCGATCTCGGCCAGTTCGTCGCCCAGGGGCGGTTCCGCGAGGATTTGTTCTACCGGCTCAACGTCGTCCCGATCATCCTGCCCGCCCTGCGCGAGCGACGCCAGGATATCGCCCTGCTCGCGCGTCATTTTCTCGATCGTGCCGCCGAACAGGGCCTGCCGCGCAAGCAATTGAGCGAACCGGCGATCGCGGCGCTCGAGCGTTATGGATGGCCCGGCAATGTTCGCGAACTCGAGAACATCATGCGCCGGATCGCCGTCCTCAGCCGCGACGAAATCATCGGGGCCGGCGAAATCGGCGCGATGCTCGGCGCCGCGCCGCCCGATCTCGGTTTGGCTGCCCAGCCCGATCCCGGCATCGACGCGGCGATCCGCGCCCGGATCGAGCGGATTGCCCGCGAAACGCCGGCGGCGCTCGACGATGGCACACTCTACGAGCGGCTGATCGCCGAGGTCGAACGCCCGATGATCGAGGCATTGCTGGCGCGGCATGGCTATAATCAACTGCGCACGGCGCGCGCGCTGGGGATCAATCGGAATACGCTGCGCAAGCGGCTCGATACCCTTGGCATCAGCACCGCGCTCGAGTGAATTGCTCCCGAAACGGGCAGGGCGGCCCCGATATGCGACAAAATGGATAATATGTGTTTTCTTGGCAACGGTGACGTTGTATTCAGGCAACGATGAACGCCTCCCACTTGCAATCTGGCGGAACCGAGGCCGAGGATCGGGGGCGATCGGCGGTAACACCAATTGTCGAACTCATGGTTCTTGCCGTCGCGGTCGCGGTAGCGGTGGGCAGTTATTTCATCATCGCGCGCGGCGTTTCGAGCCCGACCCTGCTGACGCCACCGCTGGTGGCGCTGATCCTCGTCGCCAATCTTCTGCCCGGCATGGCGCTGCTCGTCCTGCTCGGGCGCCGTGTAGCGATGCGCCGCGCCGAACGGTCGCCGATCGGCGGTGGCGGGCGGCTTCATGTTCGACTGGTAGCGCTGTTCTCGGTCGTATCAGCGGTGCCGACGCTGTTCGTCGTGATCTTTGCGTCGCTGCTGTTCCAATATGGCGTCGAGTTCTGGTTTTCGGATCGCGCCCGCAGCGTGCTCGAAAACGCTTCGATGCTCGCCCGCGAAAATTTCGAGGCCGAACTTGATCGCGTCAACCGCGAGACCGTCACGATGGGCGGCGATCTGCGCTATTATCTGCAGAGCTGGGACAGCAGCAGCCCCGAATTCCAGAAGGGCTTTGCCTATCAGGTGCTCAATCGCGAGCTTTCCGAAGGATTGATCGTCCAGATCGGCGCTGACGGAACGGCGCATCGGCTGATCATGGTCAATCCCTATGATCGCGACGATCTCGATACGCTGATCACCCCGCAGATGATCGCCAAACTGCGGAGCGGTACCAAGAGCGTGGTAGTGCGCGGCAAGGACCGGGTCGGCGTCGTGACCCCGCTCGATCCTCGCGAGAAAACCTATCTTTACGCGGCGCGCGTTTTCGACCCGAAGCTCGACATGCAATTGAAGCGGGGCGAGAAAATTCTCATCGACTATCAATCGCTGCTCGATCGGTCGCGATCGCTGCAACTCCAGTTCAACGCCGCGTTACTGCTGATATCGCTGCTGATCGTGGGAATCGCGGTATGGGTTGCGCTGGAGGTCGCTGATCGCCTCGTGAGACCCGTCGGCGAGCTGGTAGCGGCGGCACGCGCGGTGGCCGAGGGCGATCTCAGCGTGCGGGTCCGACAACCCAAGTCGAAGGACGAGATCGGCACCCTTTCGAGTGCCTTCAACGCAATGACGGGGCGCTTGCAGGAGCAGACCGGCGCGCTGGTCGCCGCCAATGACCAGCTCGACAGCCGGCGCGCGCTGATCGAAACGGTGATGTCGGGCGTAACCGCCGGCGTCGTGCTGATCGACAGTGACCGGCATATCCGCCTGATCAACAGCTCCGCGCTCGCGCTGCTCGGGAGGGGAGAGGCAAGCCCGGTCGGGCGCCCGTTGATTGATATCGCGCCCGAACTCGACGCGCTGCTGCGCGAGGAAGCGCGCGAAGCCGTCGTTCAGGTCACCGCGCGCGGCGAGGCGCGCACGCTGGCGGTCAAGATCGCGCATGCCGAAGCCGGGCTCATCCTCACCTTCGACGACATCACCCAGCAATTGCTCGATCAGCGCCGCGCCGCATGGTCGGACGTGGCGCGGCGCATCGCGCATGAGATCAAGAACCCGCTTACCCCCATCCAGCTTGCTGCCGAGCGGTTGCAGCGCCGCTACCGCAAGCAGATCGCCGACGACGACGGCACCTTTACCCGGCTGACCGAAACGATCGTCCGCCAGGTCGGCGATCTGCGCCGGATGGTCGACGAATTCTCGTCGTTTGCGCGCATGCCCAAGCCGGTTTTCCGTGAAGAGTCGCTCAACGACATCGCCCGTCAGGTGTTGTTCCTGCACGAGGTGGCGCATAGCCGGATCGAGTTCCGCTTCGATCACGAGGGCGCCCCGATCGCGCTGGTCTGCGACCGACGCCAGCTGAGCCAGGCGCTGACCAACATCGTCAAGAATGCGGTCGAGGCGATTACGGCGCGGGGCGACGAAGCCAGTGGTGTGGTCACGCTGGCGCTCGCCCAACGCGACGAGCGCTGTGTGACGATCTCGGTCAGCGATACCGGCGTTGGCCTGCCGTTCGAGCGCGACCGGATCATCGAACCCTATATGACCACGCGCGCGCGCGGCACCGGCCTTGGCCTCGCCATCGTCAAGAAGATCGCCGAGGAGCATCTCGGGACGATCAGCTTCACCGATCGCGAGGGCGGGGGCACCGTCGTTACCCTGACCTTGGACGCGGTCAGCCTCGCCGCGCTCGACGGCGGCACCCCGACCACCGGGGATGACGAGGAGCGGCCCGCCGTCCTCACCAGAAATCGGAACAACTGACCCATGGCGATCGACATTCTCGTCGTCGACGACGAACTCGATATTCGCGATCTCGTCTCGGGCGTGCTCGAGGACGAGGGCTATGAAACCCGCTGCGCCGCCGACAGCGATGCCGCGCTCGAGGCGATCGCGATGCGGCGCCCCTCGCTGGTGCTGCTTGACGTCTGGCTGCACGGATCGCGGCTCGACGGGCTGGAATTGCTCGACGAGCTGAAACGCCGCGATCCGACCATCCCCGTCCTCGTCATTTCGGGCCATGGCAACCTCGATACCGCGGTTTCGGCGATCAGGCGGGGGGCGGCCGATTTCATCGAAAAGCCGTTCGAGGCGGAGCGGCTGCTGCTGCTCGTCGAGCGCGCGACCGAGACCGAGCGGCTCAAGCGCGAAGTGGCGTCGCTGCGGGCGTCGGCGGGGCGCGAGGATGAACTGACCGGCAGCTCGGCGGCGATCAATGGCGTCCGTGCGACCCTCAAGCGAGTCGCCTCGACCGGCAGCCGGGTGCTGGTGATGGGCGGCGCCGGCGTCGGCAAGGAGGTCGCCGCGCGCCTGCTCCATAGCTGGAGCCAGCGCGCCGACGCGCCGTTCATCGTCGTCAGCGCCGCCCGGATGACGCCCGAGCGCGTCGAGGAGGAATTGTTCGGGATCGAGGAGGGCGGTGATGTCGTTCGTCCCGGACTGCTCGAGCAGGCGCATGGCGGCACGCTGTTTCTCGATGAGATCGCCGATATGCCGATGGCGACCCAGGGCCGGATTCTGCGCGTCCTGACCGATCAGGCGTTCAACCGCGTCGGCGGGCAACGCCTCGTCCGAGTCGACGTGCGCGTCGTGTCCGCCACCGCGCGCGACCTGACCGTCGAGATCGCCGAGGGCCGGTTTCGCGAGGACCTCTATTACCGCCTGAACGTCGTGCCCGTCGTCATCCCCGGGCTCGCCGAGCGGCGCGAGGACATCCCGGCGCTCGTGCATCATTTCGCCGCGCACTATGCCGCGCAACGGCGCGTGCCGACGCCCGAAATCGCCGACGACGCCATGGTGGCGCTGCAATCCTACGAGTGGCCGGGCAATGTCCGCCAGTTGCGCAACGTCGTCGAACGGACGATCATCCTGGCGCCCGGCGACCGGATCGGGCGGATCGATATCGATCTGCTGCCGGCCGAGGTGATGGGCGAGCAGGGCGATCTCGCGGCCGGCAATGGCAGCAGCGCGATCATGGGGGCGCCGCTGCGCGAAGCCCGCGAGCGCTTCGAGCGCGAATATCTGCGCGTCCAGATCCGGCGCTTTTCGGGAAACATCTCGCGCACCGCGACGTTTATCGGGATGGAGCGATCGGCGCTGCATCGCAAGCTCAAGCTGCTGGGCATCACCGAAACGCGCGAGGACTGAGGATCACGGGCGATATGGACGGCAACGGCCTCGCAATCTAGACTGAGCCCGCTCTCTTCCGGGCAAACCAACATGGGACGCCGGCCACCGGCGCATCGCGGGACACTACCCGCCAAGAACAAGGAAACGATGATGGCTGACAAGCACCCCTCTCTCCAGGATCTGTTCCTCAATTCGCTGCGCCGTTCCAAGGCACCGGTGACGATGTTTCTCGTCAAGGGCGTCAAGCTGCAGGGAATCGTCACCTGGTTCGACAATTTCTCGGTCCTCCTCCGCCGTGACGGTCAGTCGCAGCTCATCTACAAGCATGCGATCTCGACGATCATGCCGTCGGGCCCGGTCGATACCGGTGCGATCCTCGACGCGATGGTCGAGGCGCAACGAAAGGCGCCGTTGCTGCAGGAGATATTCCTCAACGCCGTCCGCAAATCCGGCGAGCCGGTGACGATGTTCCTGGTCAACGGGGTGATGCTGCAGGGCTATATCGCCGCCTATGACCTGTTCTGCATGTTGCTCCAGCGCGACGGGATGGCGCAGCTCGTCTACAAGCATGCGGTATCGACGGTGCAACCGGCCAGCCCGCTCAATCTCGCCGAAGAATCAACAGATTTGACGGAAGATTGAGTACCGGGTTTGAACGCGATCGCGGCGAATTCGCGCGCGGGGCCCGCGCCATCGTCGTGCTGCCCGAACAAGGCCTCGCCGCGCGCGACAGCGAGGCGCGACTGGCCGAGACCGCCGGGCTCGCGGCCGCGATCGGGCTCGTCGTCGCCGATCGGATCGCCGTGCGCGTGCGCACCACGCGCCCGGCGACGCTGATCGGGCAGGGGCAGATCGAAACGATCGCCGCCGCCGCCCGCATGGAAGACGCCCAGCTCGTCATTTTCGACGCCGCGCTCACCCCGGTCCAGCAGCGCAACCTCGAAAAGGCGCTCGAAGCCAAGGTGATCGACCGGACCGGGCTGATCCTCGAAATATTCGGCGAACGCGCCGCGACCGCCGAAGGGCGGCTGCAGGTCGAGCTTGCCCATCTCGACTATCAGGCGGGGCGGTTGGTCCGCAGCTGGACCCATCTCGAGCGCCAGCGCGGCGGCTTCGGCTTTCTCGGCGGCCCCGGCGAAACCCAGATCGAGGCCGACCGGCGCCTGATCCGCGACCGGATGGCCCGGCTCAAGCGCGAACTCGAACAGGTCAGCCGCACCCGCGGTCTTCACCGCGATCGCCGCCAGCGGGCGCCCTGGCCGGTGATCGCGCTGGTCGGCTATACCAATGCCGGCAAGTCGACCTTGTTCAACCGGCTGACCGGATCGCATGTCATGGTCGAGGATCTGCTCTTCGCCACGCTCGATCCGACGCTGCGGCAGATTTCGCTGCCCGGCATCGACAAGGCGATCCTCTCCGACACGGTCGGCTTCGTCTCCGATCTGCCGACCCAGCTGGTGGCGGCGTTCAAGGCAACGCTCGAGGAGGTGGTGTCGGCCGATCTGCTCGTCCATGTCCGCGACATCGCGCATCCCGACAGCGACGCGCAGCGCGCCGATGTCGAGAAGGTCCTTGCCGAACTCGGCGTGGCCGAGACGACCCCGCGCTTCGAGGCCTGGAACAAGCTCGATCTGCTCGACGAGACCGCGCGCGCCGATATTCTCGCCGAAGCGGCGCGGCGGCCCGACGTCGTGGCGATATCGGCGCTCGGCGGGGAAGGGATCACCGCGATGCTCGCGACCATAGCCGCGCGGCTGACCGAGGAGCATCGCCGCTACATCGTCACGCTCGATGCCGGCGACGGGGCGGGCGCCGCGTGGCTTCACCAGCATGGCGAGGTGCTCGATCACTGGCTCGAAGACGACCAGCCCGTCTATGAGGTGCGGATGAGCGAGCGTGATTGGGAACGGTTCGGGACGCGCGGCGAATAGTTTCGGCCTGCAACGCTGAAGGTGGCGCCCGGCGCGCCTATTCTTCGGCCTTCACCGCGCCCCAGAGCGCTTCTTTCGCCTCGAGGTCGAGCCCCGCAAAGTCGTCGCCAGCTAATGCCTCCATCGCCCGAAACCGGCGTTCGAACTTCGCATTCGCCCGGCGGAGCGCGGCTTCGGGGTCGACACCCATCTTGCGCGCCCAGTTGACGACGGCGAACAGCAGGTCGCCGATCTCCTCGGCGCGATGATCGTCGGTCGCAGCGGCTTCGACCTCGGCCAGTTCCTCGTCGATCTTGGCGCGCGCGCCGCTCGGATCGGGCCAGTCGAACCCCACTCGGCCGGCACGTTTCTGGAGCTTTTCGGCGCGCATCAGCGCCGGCAGGCCGAGCGCGACGCCATCGAGCGCGCTGTCGGCGCCTTTCGCTGCACGCTCGTCGGCCTTGATTTGTTCCCACAGGCGAGGGACGTCGCCGCCGGCGACGCCCGGCGGCGCGCCGAACAAATGCGGGTGGCGGCGCTCCATCTTGTCGCTGATCGCGGCGACGACATCGGGAAGCGCGAAATGGCCGGCTTCCTCGGCGATGCGGCTGTGGAACACGACCTGAAGCAGCAGATCGCCAAGCTCGTCCTTCAAGTCGGCGATATCGCCGCGCGCAATGGCATCGGCGACTTCATGGGCTTCCTCGATCGTGTATGGCGCGATCGTTTCGAAAGTCTGGACGCGATCCCAATCGCAGCCCTCGGTCGGATGGCGCAGCCGCGCCATGATGGTTACCAGCCGGTCAACCATGAGCGGGGGGCCTCCCGGTTCGGCGAAATCCAAGATCGATAATATACATTATGTTAAATGTGATGGCGAGGCGTGCGGCTCGAGGATGAGCCGGTTGCCCTCGGCCTTCCAGCTCTTGAGCGAAGACAGGAAGTCGATGCCCAGCAGATCGTCATTCTGGGCATTGCCGACCAGAACCGGCACGCGGCGCGCCGTGATCGGCCCGAGTTCGAAGCGATCGATCGTCGCGCGATGATCGAGCACGGTGCCGTTGGCGGTATCGACCATCACGCCGAAGGTCTCATCGACGGCAATGCCTGCCGCCATCGCCGTGGCCCGCGAGATCGCCGTGCCCGTGGCACCGGTATCGATGAGCATCCGCCGCGCGACGCCGTTGATCCGGACATCGGCCCAGAAATGGCCGCCTTCGCCGCGCGGAATTTCCACCGTGCGGCCGGTCACGACGACCGAGCGCATCCCGGCATCGGCCAGGAACCCGTCGACATAATCGCGGTTGCGCGTCCACAACGTTGCCAGGATCAGGCCAGCAGCAAAGATCGCCAGCCAGATGAGCGCCATCCGCAGCGTCTGACCGATCGGTAGCCGGCGCGCCGCGAGCGCCGATAGCGGCAGGATAAGCATCACCGCCAGCATCACCACCGAGAGCCCGGTATCGCCGCTCACATCTGCTTCTCCAGCCCGTCATAGCCCGGCTCGACTCCGGCCGGCAGCGTCGGCACCAGCGTGGCATAGTCCATCGACTGGTCCATATGCACCAGGATTGCGTGGCGCGGCCGCAACTGGCTGATCCACTCGAGCGTCTGCGCAAGGTGCGGATGGGTCGGGTGCGGACGATGCCGCAAGGCATCGACGACCCACACATCGGGCTGTTGATACAAAGCCACCATATCTGGTGTCAATTCATTGAAATCAGTCGAATAAACAATCGCTTTGCCGCCCGATTCAAAGCGCAGTCCGGCCGACGTGATCGCGCCGTGCGGCTGATCGACGACGTGCACGGTAATATCGCCGATGACCAGTCGATCGGGCAGCAATTCGCCCGACACCGTCGGCGGATAGGCATCGCGGCCGTCGAAGGCATAGCGAAACCGGCTGGCGAGCAGGGCGAGCGTTTCGCGGCGGGCGAGACCGCGCACGGGCTGGCCGCGCGCATGGAAGAGCTGCCGAAGATCGTCGATGCCATGGCAATGATCGGCATGGTCGTGCGTCCAGATAACCGCGTCGACGTCGCTCACCCCTGCCGCGAGGAGCTGCTCGCGCAGATCCGGGCTGGTATCGACGAGGATGCGCGTGGTCGCCGTTTCGATCAGAATCGAGGCGCGGGTGCGCCGGTTGCGCGGTTCGTTCGGGTCGCAATCGCCCCAGTCATTGCCGATCCGCGGCACGCCCGAAGAAGTGCCCGATCCCAATATCCGCACCTTCATGGCGTCACTTTGGTAAACAGGCGATGAAAATTGGTCGTCGTCGCTTCGGCGAGCGTCATGACGTCAATCCCGCGCAGCTCGGCCAGAAAGCGCGCGGTATCGGCGACGAAGGCGGGCTCGCCGGTCTTGCCACGGTGCGGCACCGGCGCGAGAAACGGTGAATCGGTTTCGATCAGCAGCCGCTCGATCGGCAGCCGCGCGGCGGTTTCCTGCAGGTCGCGGGCGTTCTTGAAGGTCACGATTCCCGAAATCGAGATGTACAGGCCAAGTTCGAGCGCGATGTCGGCGAACGCCCCGCTCGCGGTGAAACAGTGGATGACGCCGGGATAGGCGCCCTTCCCCATTTCCTCGCGCAGGATCGCGGCGGTATCGTCTTCGGCGTCACGGGTATGGACGACGATCGGCAGCCCGGTCTCGCGCGCTGCGGCGATATGCGCCCGAAAGCTCGTCTGCTGGCGCGCGCGGTCGCTATGGTCGTAATAATAATCGAGCCCGCTCTCGCCGATCCCGACGACGCGGGGATGCGCTGCACGCTCGACGAGCTTGGCGGTGTCGATATGGCCGTGCTGATCGGCTTCGTGCGGATGAATACCGACGGTCGCCCAGACGTCGGCCTCGCGCTCGGCGATGGCGATGACGTCATCCCATTCGCTTTCGCGGGTCGAAATCGTCAGCATCGTCTCGACGCCAGCGTGTCGGGCGCGTTCGAGCACTTCCTGCTGTTGCTCGGCCAACCCCTTGTAATTCAGGTGGCAATGACTGTCGATGAAGCTCATGCGGACTCCTCCGCTGGCACCTCGAGCCGGGGAAAGACGCCCGTCGGCGGCGCGATCCGGAAGTCGTCGGCGGCGAGCGTCTGGTACCAGCCATCGTTGCCGAGCGCGGCGTGATCGCGCGCCTCGGCGCCGATCTGGTCGAGGATCTTGGCCGCAGACGCCGGCACGACCGGCAGGATGGCGATCGCCAGATCGTGGATCGCGCGTACCAGCGTACCGAGCACGGCGTGCATCCGTTCGGGATCGGTCTTGCGCAGTGCCCAGGGCGCCTGGACATCGATATATTGGTTGCAGGCGAACACCCCGCGCATCCAGGCTTCGGTCGCCTGCGACAGCGCCATCTCCTCGAAGCCGCTGCGGAAACCGTCGATCGCTTCGGCGACGCTTGCGAGCAATTCGGCATCGGCGGGATCGCCGGTGCCCACGCTCGGCAGCTTTCCCTCGAGGTTCTTGGCGATGAACGACAAGGTCCGCTGCGCCAGATTGCCGAAGCTGTTGGCGAGATCGGCATTGGCGCGCAGCACGATCGCCTCGGGCGAATAGCTGCCGTCCTGACCGAAGCTGATGTCGCGCAGCAGGAAATAGCGCAGCGCATCGACCCCGAACGCGTCCGCCAGCACCAGCGGATCGGCGACATTGCCTGCCGATTTCGACATTTTGCTGCCGTCGCGCGCGAGCACGAAGCCATGGCCGAAAACCTGCTTCGGCAGCGGCATGTGCGCCGACATCAGGAAGGCCGGCCAATAGACCGCGTGGAAGCGGACGATATCCTTGCCGATCAGGTGCAGATCGGCGGGCCAGAACCGCGCCAGCGCGCCGTCCATCTCGGGATAGCCGATCCCGGTGAGATAGTTGGTCAGGGCGTCGACCCAGACATACATCACATGCCCGGGCGATCCCGGCACCGGCACCCCCCAGTCGAAGCTCGTGCGCGATACCGAAAGGTCGCTCAGCCCGCCCTCGACGAAGCGCATGATCTCGTTGCGCCGGCTTTCGGGGCGGATGAATTCGGGGTTGGCCGCATAAAGATCGAGCAAGGGCTGCTGATATTTCGACAGGCGAAAGAACCAGGTCTCCTCGGCGGTCCATTCGACCGGCGTGCCCTGCGGCGAAAGCTTGCCCCCCTCCCCGTCGACCAGTTCCTTTTCGTCGTAAAAGGCCTCGTCGCGGACCGAATACCAGCCCTCGTACCGATCGAGATAAAGGTCGCCCGCCGCCGCCATCGCCTGCCAGATCGCCTGGCTGGCGGCATAATGATCGGCGTCGGTGGTGCGGATGAAGCGATCGAAGCTGATGTTAAGCTTGTCGGCCATTTCCCTGAAGTAGCCGGACATTTCATCGGCCAGCGCGCGCGTCGCGATGCCGCGGTCGCGCGCCGTCTGCATCATCTTCAGCCCGTGCTCGTCGGTGCCGGTCTGGAAGCGGACGTCGCGCCCCGCCTGGCGCTGGAAGCGCGCGATCGCGTCGGCGGCGATCGCCTCATAGGCATGGCCGATGTGCGGCCGGCCATTGGGGTAGTTGATCGCGGTCGTGATATAAAAGGGTTCGGCCATGCCCGGTCCCTAGAGCATCGCCCCCGGCAAATGAAGCCTCGTCGCAGCGCCTGCTCAGGGCGCCGGCGCGAGCCGGGCGACGAGCCCCGCCAGCTCGTAGACCGTCGCCTGCTGGTCGAGCGACAGCGCACGCGCGCTGACCGCCACGGCGCGGGCATTGTCATAGGCGTCGAGCGCGCGGTCGAGATCGGCCCCCGTGCGCGCGGTTGCCGCCTCGGCGATGAAGCTCGGCACCCGATCGAGAAACGCCTCGTAGCGCGGTTGCGCGGCCTTGAGCGCGAGCGCCTTGGCCAGCTTGCTGCGGGCGGCGCTCGATCCGTCGCCGGTCCGCGCAATCAGCGTCATGACGTCGTCGAGCGCGGCCATGTCGAGCCCGGCATAGCGCAGCGCGCGCCCCGGCGATCCGTCGCCGGCGCGGATCAAGGCGGTGATTTCGGTCGGGCTGGCCTCGGGCAGGTGACCGCGCAACACGGTTTCCATCGTGGCATCGTCGAGCGGGTTGAAGCGCAGCCGCCGGCAGCGTGATCGGATCGTCGGCAACAGGCGCCCCGGCGCATGGCTCACCAGCAGAAAGATCGTCCCTGCTGGCGGCTCCTCGAGATTCTTGAGCAGCGCGTTCGAGGCCCCGGGGCGTTCGAGATCGTCGACCGCATCGATGATCACCACCCGGCGCGCGGACATCGACGGCGTCGTCGCGAACATCGGCAGCAATGCGCGCACCTGCGCGATCGGAATGCTGCGCGCGAGATCGCCGTCGGGCTTGGCGGCGTCCTTGGGCATGCGCACGAGCTCGCGATAGTCGGGGTGCGCGCCGCCGGCGATCAGCGCACGGGCCGGATCGTCGGCCGGCACGTCGAAGCCCGGCGCGAGCGTTTCGGGCCGCGCCGCCTCGGCCAGCAGCCGCAGCGCCGCCACCCGCGCGAAGCGCGCCTTGCCGATCCCCTCGGGGCCGCTGAACAGCCAGGCATGGTGCAGCGCGCCGCTCGACATCGCCGCGCGAAACGCCGCATGCGCCTCGTCATTGCCAAGCGGCAGCGTCAGCGCGTCTTCGCTCATGGCAACAGATCGCCAAGCGCGGCAAGGATCGCGGCACCAACCTCACCGGGCGAAAGCCCGCCGTCGATCACCCGGAACCGATCGGGTTCGGCGGCGGCAAATTCGCGGAACGCCCCTGTGACGGCCTCGTGGAACGCCGCGCCGCGCGCGGCGAAGCGATCCGCCGCGATGCCGTCGCGCGCTTCCGATCGCGCCCGCCCCTCCTCGACCCCGATTTCGAGCACGAACGTGCGATCGGGCAGCAGCCCGCGCGATCCGAAACCGTGCAGCGCGAGGATCGCGGCATCGTCGATCCCGCCGGCGATCCCCTGATAGGCGCGGGTGCTGTCGATATAACGGTCGCAGATCACCCATTGGCCAGCGCCGAGCGCGGGCCGGATCAGCTTTTCGACATGGTCCGCGCGCGCCGCGGCGAACAGCAATGCCTCCGTGTGGGCGCTCCAGCGGCCGACATCGCCTTGCATCAGCAACGCCCGGATCGCTTCGGCACCCTCGCTGCCGCCGGGCTCGCGCGTCACCACGGTCCGGATGCCGCGATCGGCGAGCGCCGCCTGCAAGCGCCTTGCCTGGGTCGACTTGCCGGCCCCTTCCCCGCCCTCGAGCGAAATGAAGCGCCCGATCACATGCCGAACAGCGACAGCAGCCCCGCCCAGGCCCGGCCGAAAAAGCCCGCGAGCGGCACGTCCTTGGCAGCGACCAGCGGCAGATGTTGCGGCTGCATGCCGGGCGACATCACCACCAGATCGGCGATATGCTGACCGGCCTTGATCGGCGCCTTGATCGGGCCGTCATAGACGACGCGCAGCTGGAGATCGGGCACCGCGCCGCCGGGCAGCGTCGCGGTCAGGTCGCGCGGGGCGATGAGATCTACCGTATTGGCCGCGCCGAGCTGGACGGCGGCGGTCTCGACCTTGCGGCCCTTGGCGACGATCGGCTTGGCCTGCCATGCGCGAAAGCCCCACTCCATGAAACGGACCGACTCCTCGATCCGCTGGTTGAAGCTGGTGAGCCCGGCAAGCACGATCACGAGCCGCCGCCCATTCTGCTCGGCCGACCCGGTAAAGCCATAGCCGGCCTCCTCGGTATGGCCGGTCTTGAGCCCGTCCGCCCCCGCGACGCGGCCGAGCAGCGGATCGCGATTGGCCTGGGTGATCGCCTGACCCGAGCCGAGCGTCTTGCCCCAGGTGAAATTGGGCTTCGAATAGAAGCGCTTGTAAAGATCGGGAAAGTGCTGGATCGTTGCGGTGGCAAGCGCTGCAAGGTCGCGTGCGGTGACGTAAGTGACGCCGCCATCGGGCCAGCCGTTCGAAGTGCCGAAATGGCTGTTGCGCAGCCCAAGCCGCTTCGCCTGCTCGTTCATCCGCGAGACGAACGCTTCTTCGGTCCCCGAAATCCCTTCGGCGAGCACGACGCAGGCGTCATTGCCCGACAAGGTGATGATGCCATAGAGCAGGTTGGCGACGCTGACCTTCTCGTTGGGAGAGAGGAACATCGTCGAACCGGCTGCTGGGCCATGCCATTTCTGCCAGGTCTCGGGCCGAACGGTGAATTCGGTGTCGAGCTTGAGCTCGCCGCGCTTGATCATGTCGAAGGCGACATAGACCGTCATGATCTTCGCGAGCGACGCCGGCGGCATCCGCCGATCGGCATCCTTTGCATAGAGAATCGCGCCCGACGACAGATCCTGCATGAAGGCGACCGGCGCCGGCGTATCGAACGGCGGCGGTGCCGCGGCGGCCGGCGTGGCGGCCGCGAGCAGCAGGAGGACGAAGGCACTGACGAGCTGTTTCATGGGGCGATTGGATTCCGTACGCTGGTGGTTACTCATCGCGAACGATGCGAGCGTCGCCATAGCCGCGTGCGGCGGCGGCGTCACGCGCGCGTTCGGCCGCTGCCTGATCGGCATAGGGGCCGAGCCGCACGCGATAGATGCTGCCGGCGGCCTGGAGCGACCCATTCAGGCCTTGCGCCAGCGCCTCGGCGCGCTGGCGCGACGCAAAGGCGGCGACTTGGACGTAGAAGCCCGCCCTTGATGCGGCCGCAGGCGCCGCCGCCGCCTGGCCGGGCACGCCATAGGACGCGCCGGGGCGCTCGCGCGGGGGTTTCGGCGCCGCCGCGAACGGTGGCGGCGCGGCTGCATTGGGCGCCGGTGGCAATCGCCGACGCAGGGCCTTGATCAATACCGGCGGCGCATCGATCCGGGGCGAGGCCGCGCGTCCCTCGCGGAGCGCCGCCTGATCGGCGATCGGCGGATCGACCCGCCGAACCCGGACCGCCGCGATTCCCGCGCGATCGATTCCCAGCGCTTGCGCCGCCCCGCGCGACAGATCGACGAGGCGACCGCCGCGATAGGGGCCGCGATCGTCGACCATCGCGACGATCGTCTTGCCGCTGTCGAGCGCCGTAATCTCGACGAAACTGCCGAGCGGCAGCGTCAGATGCGCGGCGGTGATCGCGCCGGGATCGAACGGGCGGCCCGAAGCGGTGCGGCCACTCCCCATTTCCTCGCCATACCAGCTGGCATAGCCGACCTCGTCATAGCGCCCCTCGCCGGGCGCGCCCTGCGACGCGCCCTGCGGTCCGGGCCCGGTCGGCGTGTCATAGCCGGGGGGCGGACCGGCCCCGACCCGCAGATCCTTGCCGCCGCCGCAACCCGCGACGGCCAGCGCCATGACGAGCCCGGTCAGCGGCTTAATGATCGACGGCATCGGCCAGCAACCCCACCGAAAGCGCATAAAAATTCGAGCAATTATAATCGAGGATGACCCGGTAGTTGCTCGTTAGCAGATAGCCGGGCTTGCCGGGGCCATCGGGCTCGAGCAGCGTCGCCTGGATGCGATCGGCCGGCCAGGATCGATTGAGCGGCACGATTCCCATTGCCCGCCATTCGGCCATCGTCCGCCACGCGCTATGCCGTTCGAATACGCGCGCACAGCGCGGCGCGGTCGTCCGGTTGCGCACCGCCGCGCGATCGAGGTTGCCGGGGACCGAAACCGCCAGCCCCCATGGCTCGCCCGCCCGCCAGCCGGCGTTGACGAAATAATTGGCGATCGAGGCGAGCGTATCGGCGTCGCTGGTCCAGATATCGGCCTTGCCGTCGCCATCGCCGTCGCGCGCGAGGCGCAGATAGATCGACGGCAGGAATTGCGGATTGCCCGTCGCGCCCGCCCAGCTTCCCTTCAGCTGCTCGCGCGGCACGCCGCGATCCATCATCTCGAGCACGGCCAGAAATTCACCGCTGAACAGGTCGCGCCTTCGCCCCTCATAGGCGAGCGAGGCGAGCGCGCGCGGCAGATCGAAATTGCCGGTCACGTCGCCATAGTTGGTTTCATGCCCCCAGATCGCGACCATGATCGATTCGGGCACGCCGGTTTCCTGCTCGATCCGCGCGAGCCGCGAGCGCTGCGCGAGATAGACCTGCCGACCGCGATTGATCCGCGCCGAATCGACATGGCGGGCGCGATAGGGTTCGAAATCGGGAATCGGCGCGTTGGGATTGGCGCCCGGCTGCGCGCGATCGAGTTCGATCACGCGGGCATTGAAGGTCAGCCCCGGCAACACCGAATCGAGCGTCGCGCGCGTGATGCCGCGCGCCTCCGCCTGTGTCCGCAACGTGCCGAGAAACGCCTGAAAGCCGCTCTCGTCCTGCGCGCCTGCCGTCCCGGCCGCCAGGCAGCAACCGAGCGCGCCGGCCAGCCCGATCCATCGACGGATAATTTTGGTGATGCCCCTCATGCAATCGGGTGTGCCACAGCGCTCTCCGGACATGAACCCCCTTCACCCCGCCTCTTGCACAAAAGATCGCATCGGCCCTAAGCGACGACCGTGTGGACAGGTGGCCGAGTGGTTTAAGGCAGCGGTCTTGAAAACCGCCGTGGGTGCAAGCCCACCGTGGGTTCGAATCCCACCCTGTCCGCCATGTCACCATTTCCTCCGACGGCGCAAATCCGCGCATCGACGATTCGGGCACCAAAGATGCCGCTCGTTCTGATTTTTCCAGTGCGCGGCGTCCTGAGCTGAAACCGCCATTTCAGGGCTCGGGTGCTGCGCTCAATCGAGCCGCCCGGACCAGCAGTGGGCTGACAGCAAACCATGTCCAGAGCATCATCGCGGCGACGCGAATGGCATGACGCGAACGGCATGGCGCACCGGATTACCGCTGAATGCGCATGGCATCGTGCATTGCGAGCAGATCGGCATCACCATCACCACGCGGCGGCGGCAAACCGGCGATCTGCTCACGCTGATCCGCGAATGGCGGCGAAAGCAGGGCGTTTCGCCCATGCCTCCGCGCGCGACCTATATTGTGTCTGAAAACGTGCTCCAGCGCCAAAGCCCAAGCTTTTCGCGCATTCGATAATGATCTAAGACTCACCTATGTTATCATCGTTACTTGCCATCGCTCTATCCGCCAATGGTCAGCAGGAGCCGGCCACGCCGGGGCCGGACGACATCGTTGTGGTCGCGCGTCGCAAGAATGAATGCGTGGTGCAACTGGCCGACAAGGTTCTGAATGATGCGGAATTTCGTCAGCGGTCGAAGCGATGGGCCGCCGGCGAGCCGGCCCGCGTGTTCCTTCGCAACGAAGCTAGTCGGCAGTGCCGGGTGAAGATTTTGTACCAGCTGGCCAAGTGGGACGTTCGCGTTGTCGAGTTCGTTGATCCAGGCGGTCGCCCTGCGACGCCCGAGCCGGTCGCCTCCAACATATCGCCTTCGCCGCTCATCGTTGAGGGTGGTACGCAAAAAGCGCCAACGGAAAGGCGGTTCCCGCCGCGCGAGGACACGATTGAAATGGGCTCTTTCGAGTTGCGGGTTCTCGCAGGGCAAGCTGCTCACCTCATATTGAGAGGCGATTGCGCCGGCGCAATGAAACTTGTTCTGGATGCCGGCGACCTCGACGCGGCGTTTAAAGTGGCGACGATTTGCCGAGACAAGTAACGGCAGATCGGGTGTCCAAGAAATTTCGCTGCCAGATAGCGTCGCAGAACGATAACCGGATTCGAACAGCAACCTCCTTGCGTGGCGAGCGATGCTGGCACGCCCCTCATGGTGGCCGGGCGATCGTTGCCGCTCCTTCATCGCCGGCCTTGTCGCCCCTCGAGCCCCTGCCGAGGTCAATAATCCTTCGAATAGCGCAGCGTCGCGTTGGTGCCACCCGATCCGCCCGCTTGCGACAACAGGCTCAGCGCCTTCGACAGCGAGACCTCGATCTGCGTGGCGGTGAAGCCGCGCGCGTCGGTGATGATCTCCACATAGATGTTGTTCGTGATATATTGCCCGGCCGCGATCGCGGTGCCGCGACCGGTCGATTGATCCGCGCCGAGAATGCGCAGCCGGTCGATTCCCGTGGCCGACCGCAGCTTGCCGAGCGGGTTGAGCCCGCCACCCGATCCGCGCAGCGAATTGAATGCGGCGGCCAGCTGGAGCGCCTGGGTTGCCGACAAGGACGTGACCGAGGTGCCGAACAACAGGCGTGACAGAATTTCGTCCTGCGGGAGCGTCGGCGACGATCCGAACGCGATGGTCGGCTTCTGCGCGGTCCCGCTGATGTTGATCGTGGCGGTGATCCCATTCACGCTGGTGCTCGCGCTGATCGCCAGCACCGGGTCGATCGTGCGGCCGCCGACAAAAGTGATCTTGCTCGAATCGTCGAGATCGAAGCGACGTCCGGCGAAACTGTAGGTGCCGCGGACCAGATTGACGTCGCCGGTGATGATGGGCTGGGCCGATGTTCCCCGCACGCGCAGATCGGTCGACCATTCGGCTTCGAGGCCCATGCCCCTGACATAAACCTGATTGTCCGCGCGAACGCGCAGGTCGAGCTTGAACAGGCCCGGCGGGCCCGCCGTCTCTGCCTCGGCGCGCGCAGCGGCGATCGTCGTGCCGCGGCGGCGGACCCCGCTCAGTTCGGCGATCTCGGCGGCGCCCTGGCGGACGACGTCGTAGCTGGCCTGAGGGAGCCGAAGGTCGCCCTCGATCCGCGCGCCACTGGCGCGATCGTTGATGATGGCGAGAGTGCCCGATACCACCGCGCCCAGCGCATCGCTGCGGGCGAGCCGGGCGTTGGCGAGCTTGGCGCGAAGATCGATCGGGAAGCCGCTGTCGGCGGCAAAGCCGATGCTCCCGGTCGCTTGCACCGTGCCGCTGCCGGCCCGGCCGTCGAACCGGGTCAGCTCGAGCCGGTCGTTGGTGAAGCGTCCCTCGAGCTTGATCGACTGGATATGCGTGCCGTAGGTGTCGTTGTCATAGGTCAGATCATTGGCGCGCAGCACGCCCGTCAGCTGCGGCTGGCCGAGCCGCCCGGTGAAATCGGCGGCCACGCCGATCTGCCCGGCAACCCGCTGGCTGGTGATCGCCGCCAGCGACCAGAGCACCTCGGCAGGGCCGTTATAGCGGATCCCGCCGCTGAGCGGTGCAGCGAACAGCCTGTCGCTCCAACGCCCTCCGCCACCGAGCGAGGCAAGCCGCGCCTGCATCCGGCCGATCTGCACGCCGCGTTGCCGGATCAGGGCATTGAGCGTCGCGCCCTCCCCGCGCAACTGCCCGATTGCTGCGATATTGACGGGCTCGGATGCACCGGCGACGCCCGCCCGCGTGAAATTGCTGATATCGAGCCTGAGGTCGGCATCGGGAACCGCGCTCCCGCTCGGCTGGACGAGGTTCAGGCTGCCCGTCCCGCGCCCGCCGATCCCCAGGCCTGGCGAAAAGGCATTGGCGATCGACAGATCGAGATTGTCGAAGCGCGACTGCACCCGCAGTCCGTCGCCGTAGCGCCCGGCGATATCGACGCGCCCTTGCGGCAATATGATCGTCACGGGAAGGAGGGTGTAGCGCGCGCCATCGATCCTGACCTGAGCAGGCTGGGCGAGGCTGAAGGCGACACCGCCGGCATGTCCCTGCGCGGCGATGCGGTAGCGCTTGGGCGAGAGCTGCGCGTTGGCGGCGATGTCGAAGCTGGTCGCGCTCTGGCCGTTCGCGACCAGTTGCGCGGTGCCGCGACCACCGCGATAATCGATCTTCGCGCGCGCCGTTTTGAGGACGAACGCGCCGCGCCGTAGGCCGGCAAGCTGCGCGTCGCCGACGACCGACGGCGCATCGGGGTAGAGGATCGCCGTCGCCTTGACGATCGCGCGATCGATCGTGATCGGGGTCGCCCCCGGGATCCGCGCGCCGCTGGCGGTTGCCGACAGCTCGGCGCGCTGGACCTTGCCTTCCGCGCCCAATTGAACGTCGCCCGAAATCCCGCGTCCGTTGGCGGTCAGGCGGCCGGCAAACGGCCCTGCCTGGGTCTGCGCCACCCGCCCGGCGAAATCGACCTCGGCGAAGCGCGCCTTGTTGACGTCGATCGTCAATGGTCCCTTCGCCGATCGGACGAAAGCGTCGGCGCTGAACGGCCCATAGCTCGAGCCGCCCGCCGCCTTGACGGCATAGCCGCTGCCGGTGCCGCTGATCGTCGCGTCGACGTTCGCGAGCCCGACGCCAAGCCCCGGCCGGTCGGCGTGCAATCGCACCAGCGGCTGTTGCACGGTGCCGGTGACGCCGACGGTCAGCGGCCCATAGCGGGTGGAATAGCCGGCACCGCGAAAGGCGATCGCCCCGTCGGGGCGATAGCTGCCCTCGCCCGACGTGATCCGGAACTGCGGTGCGGAGAGGCGCAGCTGGCTGATCCGGGTGACCCCGTCGGCGCCGAAGCCGAGATCGGTCGACACGATCGTCTGCCCGCCCAGGAAATCGCGGGCGCCCGCGTTGGTGATCTTCACGGTCTGCGCGGCGATATGGCCCTGCAACCCGAAGCCCCCCGATGCCGCGCTGGCAAGCTTCACGTCGGTAGTCAGATCGATGATGCCGACCCCGTCGACCAGATAGTCGTTCACGCGTCCTTTGAGCGCCCCGCGATAGGTCCCCCCTGCCAGATCGGCGACGATCACGGCGGTCGCGGCGATCTTGTCCGATCGGATCCGGAGGTTGTCGGAAAGCGCGGTGCTGCCGCTGATCGCGATATCGCCGTCGATCGCAACATTGGTGAGCAGGCCTCCGGCCGCGGCGTTCAGCCCCGATACGCGCCGCGCGCGGGCGGCGACGGGGACCAGGATGCGATCGGCATCGACCTGCGACTTGCCCCGGGCAGTCAACCCCTCGACGACGGTCGAGCCGAAGCCGATCGCGTCCGCCCGCAGCGTGTAATCGACCGCTGGTCGCGCGAAAGGGCCGTCGAGCGCGAGCGCCAGCCGAACGTTGTTGCCGTTGAGATTTGCCGCGATCGAGCCCGGCTTGAGCAATTGCGCCTCGACCCTGAAGCGACGAAAGCGGTTCGCCGCCAGATCGAGCAGACCGTTCGCCGCGACCGCGAGCGCCGGCGAGCGAAGCGCGATCCGGGTATCGGCGCGGCGATTCTGGAGCGCCACGGCGGCGTCGATCATCACCCTCGGTGCCGTGAGGCGCGCGACAGGACCGGTGACGACCAGGTCGGGCCGCATCGCCCCCTTGACGGTGAATATCCCCTCTCGCGCCCTCAGCTCGACCGCCGCCAGCGGTTGGCCGCCCGAGCTTACGCGCAAAGTCCCGTCCCAGGCCTTCCAGCTCCCCTTGCCGCCGAGGCGCGCGACCAGCGGCGCCCCGAGCCCGGCCAGCCCGGCGATCGCCCCGCCGGACGGCGCATCGAGGCGCGCATCCAGCACGAGCCGATCCTGATCAGGAATCGCGTCGATGATCACGTCCAGCGCGTCGCCCATGCTCGATCGCGCCCTGCCGCTCACCTGCGCACGCGCGTCGGCGATATGCGCCTTCGCATCGATCGCCGCGACTTGCCGCGTGCCCGTGACGGGCGCCAGCAGCACCAGCCGGTCGACCTTCATTCGCCCGACATCGATGTCGAGATCGGGCAAGATCGGCGTGTTAGGATCGCTGGGCGTGAGCGTCGGCAAACGCCTCACCGTCACTTGCGGAGCGGTGAGCGATCGTATGTCGACGTGACCGTTCAGATACGCAAACGGTCGCCAGTCGAGCCGGACGAGCTGGGCCGTCGCGAAGACGCCGTTCGGGTCGCTGATCCGGAGATCATGGATCACCAGCTTGCCGTAAAGCGACCCGTCGAGCCGACCGATGTCGAATTTTAGCCCTGATGCCAGGGTATAGCCGGCAAGCTGGTTCGCGACGAATTGCCGCCCCGGCCCGGTATTGATCCCGAGCAGCAGCACCCCGACGAGCGCTATCAGCCCGGCCAGCGACATGCCCAGCCAGCGCACTATTCGCGACGCCGTCAAAATGCCTGCCCGATCGACAGATAGAGCGTGATCACCGATTCACCGGGCCGGCGGTTGATCGGCGTCGCGACATCGATCCGGAGCGGCCCGAAATTGGTATAGAGCCGCCCGCCGATACCGGCGCCGAACCGCAGACCCTTCAGGCTCGGCACGCTCGATTCGCTCACTTGTCCGGCATCGATGAAGGGAACGATGCCCAGATTGCCGAAGCGATAGCGTCCTTCGAGCGCGAACTCGGTGAGGCCGCGGCCGCCAAGCGGGTTGTCGTTCGCATCGCGCGGTCCCAGTTGCTGGTAGCCGAAGCCTCGCACCGAGCCGCCGCCGCCCGCATAGAAGCGCCGCGAAGGGGCGATCGCATCGCGGTTCGCGCCGATGATCGACCCGAACCGGACGCGCCCGGCGACCACGAAGCTGTCGCTGATCGGATAATAGCCGGTCGCGTCGAGCTGGGCGCGAAAATAGATGTCCGATCCGCCCCCCGAATTGAGACGTTTCGAATATTCCGGGCTCAACCGGCCCAAGAGGCGAAAGCCGCTGGTCGGATTGAGGATGCTGTTGGACCGGTCATAGCCGAGTTCGCCGGGCAGCGCCGCGATCAGATAGGTGCCGTCGTCTCGGCCGCGGGTCGGATCGGCACGGCGTTCGTCGGTCGCCGTCAAGTCGAACCCATAGCTGTAGGTCCAGCGCTTCTGCCAGATCGGCGTCGAATCACGCGAGATGCGCCCGCTCAAGGTCATCGTATAGGCTTCATACGCCGCGAAATTGTCGTGCGAGGCGCGCGCCTTCAACAACACCGTTCTGTCGCGTCTGCCGGCGTTCGAGCGGCGAAAGCTGCCGCCAATCGACTGTTGCTGGCTACCCAGCACGAGATCGGCAGTCAGCGCGCCTTCGGGCGGGAAAAGATTTCGGTGAGTCCAATTGCCCTGCAGCTTGAAGCCTTCGCCAGTCGCATAGCCCAAGCTCGCGGCGAGCGTGCGCGCGGGTCCTTTTTGCTGGCGAACCTCGAGATCGACCTGCTCGGTGCCGTCGGCGCGAGTTTCGCCGGTGCGGACGGGTTGGATCGCAACCGAGGACAACAGGCTGGTTGCCACCAGCGCTTCACGCAGATCCTCGACCCGCCGGCTGTCGTACAGCGCCCCCGGCCTGAAGCGGGCCAGCAGCGCGACATGATCGGGCGCGAATACCGCGTCGCCGGCATTGACGATCCTGCCGAAGCTCGATCGCGGCCCGGGATCGACGGGCAGGCTATAGTCGCCGGTGGCATCGCGATCATCGAGGACGATATCGCGCTGACCGAGCATCGCGAAAGGATAGCCCTTCTGCGGCAGTCGGACGCTGACCGACGCCTCCGCGCCCTGGATCATTGCGGCCACGATCGGGTCGCCAGATTTCAGCGGCAATGCGGTGCGCGCCAGATCGGCCGGCACGGTCGCCGGGCCGGTGACCGCGATCGTACCGAGCGTATAGCGTGGCCCGGGGGTGACGCTAATCGTGGCACGCATGCGATTGGGTTGATCGGTGACAGGATTGACCAGTGAGGTGGCGACGGCGTCATAATAGCCTTCCGACTTCAGCAGCCGGACCGCTAGGTCCTCATCCTCCTTGGCGCGCGCGGTGATGACGGCGCCGCTGGCGGCATCGCCATCGCCGTTATCGAGCGCCGAAAGCGAGCGGAACCGGCCTTCCAGATCGACTTTGTCGAGCCCCTCCACGGCAACCGAATAATGTACGCTGGGCGCTGCCTCGGGCGCGGCTTCGGCTGCGGCGGGCGGGGGCGTGACGTTGAACGCGCCGAGCGCCGGCAACGGCTCGGTGAGCGCCGGGTCGGGCGGCGTCTTAGTCGTCGGCAGCGGCAGCTCGGCCTGATCGATCGGCGGCAGCGGGTCGCTCAGGGCGGGGTCGATCAGCGGCAGCGCAGCATCGAACTGGCGCTCGGAAATGATCGGCGCATCGCGGGAGGGGTCTGCGTCCGGGCCGCGCGCGTCCTTCGACGGATCGGCCTGAGTCTGCGCGAGCGCTTTGGCGTCAATCGGATGGCTGGCAAGGCAGGCGAACAGTATTACCGACTTGATGCCCACTCGCCCGCTTCCCTGACGTCCCGGTCTGCCCAACCCGGCATCTTCGACAAAGTTCCCGCTCCGCGATCAGCGCCGCCGTGTGCCCGACCGACGGGGCCGGCAACCCACCCGCCGCCATTTGACCGCGATTTCGTCGCTCACGGGCTGATATCGCCGGCCCCGGCGCGCACCCGCACATTCGAGACCTTGCCGAATCCGAGCGCCTTCGCGATTGGCGCGTTCCAACCATAGGGATCAGTGCGATAGGCGACAGCGCCCTGCCCGTCCACGAACGCGTTGTGATAGAGCAAGCGCACGGGAATCTGATGCGGCAGCGGGACGAACTTCTGGCTGCCAGACGCGCGCGCTTGAGCCCATTGGTCGGCGATTCCCTGATCCTCGGCAATCAGCTGGGCGAATCCCGACGCATCGGCCACCCGCACACAGCCGTGACTTAGATGACGTTCGCTGCGTTCGAACAGCGATGGCGCCGACGTGTCGTGCAGGTAGATCGCATATTTGTCCTTCATGTCGAACTTGACGAGGCCCAGGGCGTTGCCCGGCCCCGATTTCTGGATGATCCAGCCGTTTCGTCGGATCATCCGGTTCCGTCGCAGATAGGCGGCGCTGACCCGGGCCATTTCGCCGTGCTGGATGGATTTGGGGATCGTCCAGGTCGGATTGGCGACGAGCCGGAACATCGGCGCGCGCAGTTGGGGCGTTTCCTTGCCAGGTTGGCCGACGATAACCCGGCGGCTGTCCACCAGCTTGCCGTCGCGATAGTAGAAGAGCAACGCGGACGCGGTGTTCACGTCGATCCGCGTCGCCGGTGGTGCGCGCGTGAGCCAGCGAAGTCGTTCGAGTGCCACCGCCAGCGTCCGTGCTCTGTCGCCGGGTCGCAGGTTGAGCACTTCGAGCGTATCGGGGCCGATGATGCCGTCTGCGGCAATGCCATAGTCTCGCTGCAGGCGCGCGACGGCGTCGGCGATGTCTTGCGTATAGCGCTCGGGGCCGGTTGGCGCAGCCGGTGGCACCTCCGGCACGGCATTGGCCTGGAGTTTGGCGAGATATTCGCCACCGACGAGTTGCTCGACGATGGCGCGCACGCGGCTGTCGGTATCGCCTACACGGATCACGCCGGCGCCGATTTCTGCCTCGTCGATCGAGCCGGTTTCGTGCCGCGCGACAAGATACGCCTGCGACAGCCGGGCATAGTCCGCATCCTGCGGCGCAAGGCTCGTGAGCCACACGCCCAGCTTCCCCGCCGCGATCGCCGTCACAAGCTGCTTGCCCGGATCGGATTGATCTCGCGGTATGGTGCGGACCACATGCAGGTCGGCCGGATCGGTGACGCCATGCGCCAACGCTCGCGCATAGCGCAAAGCCCCTCTCGTTAGCGCGACCTCCCGAGCAGCGCCGCCCGCCGGGAGCGGGCTGTCGAGAAAGTCGAGCCGGTCGAGACCATGGCGGTCGCGTTCGGCCAGGCTCTGTTGCAGCGCCTTTGCCGCGCTGTCGGACCATATCGGGCGCCATCCGTTCCCCTCGTAGAATTGCCGGGTCGATTGATCGGTTGCGGCGGTACGCAACTGGTCTGCGGAAATCGGCATTTGTTCCTGCGCCGGCGCAGCATATTCCGCCCGCGTCGACGAAACAGCGACGGCCGGAGTAGCGTTCGCAGCCGAAACAGCCAGCATGGGTGCCAGGAAGCGCACCGCCGACGTCGCGGAGGAGGAGGGAAGTTTCATATCCACCGCCAACGATCCAGCGCCGGGATAGGTCCGGCGGGGTGTCATCAGCCGTCAGCCACAGCGCCTGACGGACGCAGGGCTATCATCCGATCATTCGCGGTCGATGGATCGCCAGCAACGGCCATTGACCTTCTTCAGTTCGGCGCAACTGACCACCGTCGCCGACGAGTCGTTCTTGATCTGCACGAACCAGTCTCCCGATCCGGTGCAGCGGACGTTCCAATAGGCCATGCCATCGCGCGTGCCGAGGAACTGAGTCTTGCGGACTTCGCTGCATTTTTCGCCCGACGCGGCCAATAGCCCGCCGAACAGATCACGACGTGCAGGCTCTGGGAGAGCGGGTACGTTTTCGGCGAAGCGATTTCGCGCGGCAAATCCCGGCGCCTTGGGGGCGGGATCGGTGTTGTCCCGGCGCTTGCCGAAATCGGCGGGAACGAACGTCCAGCCAGCGCCCATCAGCAACGCGGCAACCCCGATGATGAGCAATTTGTCGCGCGTCCCGACCACGGCAAAGGTTCGCCCGCAAACCCGGCAGCTCGTCGCGTCGCTACCGGTATTCTCCCCGCATTTCGGGCAACGCTTCAACGGACCCGGCTCCCGGCATATATGCTTAACGCATCGTCAAGCTATCATCCTGCCGCCACGCTACAACCCCCGATTTGTTATGTGGTTGCGACCCTGCTCGATCGAACGGGCGTTCAGCCGCTGCCGTAAGGATTGCCCGGCCACGCCCATGGCGCACCGGTTTGCCGTTCGGTCGCACCGGATATTGCGGCGTCGCGTTGTTCGGCGGCCGATATTGGTTATGCTTTTGCCGTTGCGGTTGGGGGAAACGGCATGACTCAGCGCCATTTGCCGACGCGTCCGGGCATGCAGCCCGAGGATTGGCGCGACTGGGCAGCATCGGCCGAGACCATCGGCGGTCCGGCGCGATTCGATCGCGCGTTTCTGCAGTGCTGGGCCGGCACCAGCGCGAAGATGCGGCAACCCGCGCTCGATCATCACCTCATCGTGCTGCACCGCGGCGGCCCGAAACGCGTCAAGCGTATTGCCGGGTCGAGATGCCACATCGTCGATGTGCCGCTCAACGCCTTCACCACGATCGAAAGCGGCAGCATCTATCGCTGGGACACCGAAGGGCCGATCGCCTTCGCGCATTTGTTTGTCGCGCCGGAGCGCTTTGCCGACGTGGTCTCGCAGGCCTTCGATCGTGATCCGGCATCGGTCGGTCTGGCCGAGACGGTCGGGCAGAGCGATCGCCATGTCGCTGCTCTGTTCGATCTCCTGATCGCGAGTCGGTACGATCCCGATTGGGCAGCGGTGGCCGACGATTATCTCGATGCGCTGCTGCTGCGCCTCGCGGCGACCTCGGCATCGGGAGGCGTGTTTCGAACGTCGGGTCGGATTACCCTGACGCCGCGCACCATCGCCCGGGTGCGCGAATTCATCGATGCGCATCTGCAAGAACGGATATCGCTCGACGATCTCGCGCGCGTCGCCGGCTACAGCCGCTATCATTTCGTGCGCGCTTTCCGCCAAGCGAGTGGGGTGCCGCCCTACACCTATCTGCTCCAGATGCGCATCAGGGCCGCAGCCGCGATGTTGCGCGAGAGCGATCGACCGATCGCCCAGATCGCGCGCGACACGGGTTTTGCGACGCACGCCCAATTCTCGACGCGGTTCCGCGAGACGATCGGTGTGACCCCGGCAATCTTTCGCGGGCGGGCCGACGCTGGCAACGCCGCTACGGCGTCGCCGTTCGACACGCCGGCCGTCAGAAGCCCTGAACGAGCTGGACGATATAACGCTGGCTGAAGGATTGCCGCGTGTCGGTCACGGGAAATTCGACGCCGGCGAGCAGAAAAAGGTTGCCCCCGACATGGGTACGCAAGCCCGGTGTAATCGAGACGAAACTGTTGCCGAGGCCGGTTGTCGCTTCGCGATAATTGCCCGCGACATACCAGGTCAGATCGCCGAACGGAGCTTTCGCATGCGGCGTCACGGTCTGGCCGATGGTCGCGTTGAGCACGAAGGCATCCGGCACGGCGCGGCTGCCAAACTCGTAACCGAGCCGCCCCCTGATCGAGAAGCCACGGCCGACATCGGTCCAGAGGTTGATCTGTGGCTGGGCGGTGAACTCATCGCCCCCCAGCCGGGTGTCGCCGGTCGGAATGCGCCAGCCGACACCCGCGTTGATCGAGACATTGCGTGTCTCAGCCAGCATGACCAGCGTATTGAGGCGAATGTCGCCGATGTAACTGCCGACCCGGGCGCGCTGATAGAAGGGCACTTCGACTCCCGCCCAGAGCCGCCGCGTCAACGGATAGTTGAAGCGCACAAGCGCTGCTTCGGCGTCGTCACCGGGGCCGGCATCGGTGTAGCTGTACGCGACATGCGCCTCGCGAGTGAAAAAGCCGTCGGCGGTGTTGAGCCATCCCTGACGGGGCGCCCCGCTGTCGCCATTCGGCACCGGGATCCACGTTGCGCCAAGCTCTTGGCTGAAAGTGGCGAAATCGAGCGGCGTCCACGCCGGCGCCGGCAAAGTTTCCTTTGCAGATGCCGCGTCGCCTGCGGTGATCGCGGAAATCAACGCGGCAAGGATTGCTGATTTACGAAACGTGCGATGTGCCATCGGATCACTCCCTATTTGCCCGACGGACAGTAAAGGGGAAGCGCCGAGGCTTATTTCGCAACGCCGACGCTTTATCGGCAAATTGCTGTCGTGCGTTCAACCAAGCCGCTGTTTGCGGTATCGGCCCGGCGAGATGCCCATTGACTTGGTGAAGGCCGCCGTGAAATGCGATTGACTGGCAAAACCGCAGGCGAGCGCCAGCTCGGCGAGCGGCATCTCTCCCCGCGCGAGCAAGGCGCGCGCGCGGTTCAACCGCCTCGAGCCGAGGAAATGATAGGGCGTCTCGCCGGTCGCGAGCTTGAAGACCCGCGAGAAATGAAACGGTGAAAGGCCAGCGATCCTTGCCAGGTCGTCGAGTCCGATATCGCCGTCGAGATTTGCTTCGACATATTCGATCACGCGGTTGAGCTTGGCGGGCGACATATAGAGCCGCTGGCCATCGGGCGTCGGCGATTGATGGCGCGCGACGATCGTCATGATCGCCCGCATCAGCCCATCGATCATCAGGTCAGACGCGAAGCCGGGCGTGCGGATTTCGCTCTCGATCATGAACACCAGCTGCGCCAGGCGATCGTTGCGCTCGCAGTGGATCGAGCCGGGCTTGGCGCCGCTGGCTTTCGGCAGGGTCGCGGCGATGATGTCCAGCGGAACATATAACAGCAGCGCGCTGTGCGATGCCGGATATTCGATATCGATATCGATGCCCGCCGGCACGAAGCTCACATGACCGCGTTGCAATGGCTTGTCGACCGGTTCGCCGCCGACCCGCCCGCGATAACGCCCATGCGACGTCAGATTGATCAGCAGCGACGCGGCGTCGTCATGACTGCTCGTCGATGAAACGATGCCGTCGCCCTGAACGCCGAGATGCCGGATCATGGTCAGGCGGCTCGCCGGATGCGAGACGAGATCGGCAATCGGCGTGCGGGAGAAGTTGATCGAGTCGTATCGCGCTATGCCGGTCGACGCCCGACAGGCGGCACGATCCGATGGGTCTTGGCGCATCGTCGCAATCCTCGCCTAAGGTGCTCGGCCGCTGGGCGCCGTCGGCGCGACAAGCCAAGGCCCTGAAGGGCGGAGACTATTTATATGAACCGGTCCGAAACCGGGGAGCACAATCGGTCGCGCGTCCGACAAAAGCGCAAGATCAGGGAAGTCCCGGCGCGGTTCGGTCGACCGGGTGCGCCGTCAATGCACCGACGCAGGCCCGGTCCCGTTCAATCGGAGCGACAGCACGACCCGCATATCCACCTCGACGAGCCCCGCTGCGACCAGCGGCAATTCGTCGATGCAGCGGCGCATCTGGTCGATCGGGTCGCTGCACATCAGGTTGATCTCATCTCGCTCGACGGCCGCGAACGCGAGCACCAGGCGCCCAGATTGCGCCCAGCCGACCAGCGCATCGAGTTCGGCTTCGGCATAAAATGCGATTTCGTCGGCGTTGGCGCCCTCGATTCCGCGCAACGTGACCATCGTCAACGGCATCGGCCGCTCGGGCAATGGCTTGCGTTCCTTGACGAACCACGAAGAGAGTTGCTTCCAAGCCATCGCGACGCGCGCTCCGTTGGGCCCTCCATACGGCGATGCCCCGCGCGGCGCTATCGACTTATTGCTCAAGCCCGCGCGTTCCGGGGATGGCCTCATTCCTCGCTGTCGCGCCGCAAGCTTTCGCAAAACCCATGACATCGTGAAAGCCTGTCCGCCCATTCTCATCGATTGCTGTCACGCGGCGACCTGACGCGTGGTGTCCTGGCGCGCGCATGATTGCGAACAAAGGGAGTGGCACATGCCGAACATTGAGCTGAAGAAACGGGCGCTGCTGATGGGCGGCGTCGCGCTGTTGGCAACGGTGGCAGCCGCCCCGTCGAACGCCGAAGTCGTCGTTCGCGGCAAGGAGGGCCGGCCGCTCGACGAAATTCGTCGTGCACCGGCATCGATCTACAAGGACCTGCGGACGATCGTCGCTCAGCCTTCTCCCTCGGAAGTGAAGCCGGAATTTCTCGGCCCGGTCCTGCTGATGAAATCAGCGCATATCGATCTGGAAAAGGGAACGATGACGCTGCCGCTGCGCAAGGGCAAGCTGAGGGACGGTCGCCCGGTGTGGTTCGTCATTACCGATACGACCGACGAGCATCTCTCGGAACTCCACGGTGTCAACTATGCGCCGAAGATGTCCTATGGCGAAACCAGCATGGCCGCGCGCACCGCGACCATCGAGCGCGACGGCTCGTTCACTTTCTCCGGAGGGGTGGTCGATTTTTCGCCCCGGCTGGCGATCGAGCCCGGTCCGGCCGATGCCCCCTTCCCGCCCAAGAGCTTCCAGCCCGGTTCGGTTGGCGATGCCAGCTACACGCCGCTGGTGCGAGTCACCAATGCCGCGACCGGCGTGCTGCTCAACGCTCCCGTCGTATCGATGACGCCGGAGGCCGAACTCAACACGATGTGTGACGGCAACGTCAATCATGACAAGGTACATGACAAGGTCGTCGCCATCTGCCCGCGCGACGAGACCGTGACGCTCAAGATGACGCTCGGTTTCACCTTCGACAAGCCGATCCAGTATCTGTCGACCGAGGCGAACGACAAGCTCGTCGCGACGCTGGAAAACGCGACGTACACGCCCGCACTCAACGGGCTGCCGTCGATGCTCGAGGACGCGTCGCCCGGCGAGGCGGCCGAACGGATCGTCGTCGTCGTCAATGGCCCGATGGGGGCGGACAATCCGCACCGCCAGGGGTTGTACAGCGCGCTGAGCGGCGAAGGAGGTCCGCTCAACGTGCTTGGCGGCATCCCGACGATCAACCTCGATTATTCGCCGTTGTGGCGCCTGTTCCCGGCGGTTTGGACGCCGGAGGCGATCCAGAAGGGCTATCGCTATCGCCTCACCAGTGCGCTCCAAGCGGCCGAGATGTCGACGCGCGGCCTGATCAAGAGTCTCGATGGCGGGGATTTCCGCGCGGTTGGCTTCATCGTCAACTGCCCCGTGGTCTATCGCATCAACTGACCGACGCGCTTGCTGGAGCGACAGTGATCCGAACCACCCCAATCGTCCGGGTCATTGTCGGGGCGGCGCTCTGCACGAGCGCCGCCCCACTATTGGCGCAGTCGGCGCCATCGGTCGACGTCGAGCACCAGCCCGACGGTCGCACGCAGGATGCGGCGATGGTCGAGATGGTCGACGGCATGACGACAACCGAGGCCGTCAGCATAATGCCGATGGCCGATCTGCCGCCCGAGATCGTCGTGACCGGCGTGCGCCTCCGCCGCCGGACCAACGAGACCGCCTCGGGCAACGTGCTCAGCGGTGTCCAGCTCGAAACCCGGTTGAGTGCAACGATCGGCGAAACGCTCGCCCATCTGCCCGGTGCCTCGTCAACGTCGTTCGGGCCGAGCGCTGCGCGCCCAGTGCTGCGGGGCTTCACTGGCGAACGCGCCCGCGTGGTGATCGACGGAATCGGCACGCTCGATGCCTCGACCACAAGCCCCGATCATGCCGTCGCGCTCAATCCGCTCGTGGCCGACCGGATCGAGTTACTGCGCGGCCCGGTTTCGATCCTCTACGCCGCCGGGTCGCTCGGCGGCGTCGTCAACAGCGTGAGCGGGCGCATTCCCCGCCGCCGACCGCCCGACGGCGTCGCAGGAGTCGCAAGGGCCGGCTTCGACAGCGCCGCCATCGACGGGAGTATCGGCGCGCGCATCGACGTCGCGTCGGGACCGCACATGGTTCTGCACGCCGATGGCCAATATCTGATCGGCGACGACGTCACCACGGGCGGGTTCATCGTGGCGCCGGGACCGCGCGCCGACGCTGCCGCGTCGGCCGATCCCGCCATCCGCAGGCTGGCCGGTTTGCAGGGGCGACTGCCGAACAGTGGCTTCGAAACTTGGGAGGCAGCCGCCGGCGCGTCCTTGGTCTACGACAACGGCCATATCGGCCTGTCTTTCGCCAACTATGAGAGCGTCTATGGTCTGCCGACGCGGTTCTCGTTCGATCCGGCGACGCCGGTTCCCGACACCCGGATCGATCTTGATCAGCAGCGGCTCGATTTCCGCCTCGAATTCGATACCGGGGGCGTCATCGACACCGTTCGGGCCCGTTTCGGCTGGGCCGACTATGTGCATCATGAAGTTAACGTCGGGGGGCCGATCACCGCCAATTTCCTCAATACCGCCTATGAGGCGAGGCTCGAGGCCGTGGTCGGCGGCACGAGCCAGCTCAAGGCAACGCTCGGCGCGCAACTCTATCAGCGCGATTTCACCGTCACCGGCCCCGCCCCGCTGCTGCCACCGACCCGGACCACCCAACTCAGCCTGTTCACACTTGGCGAGATCGATCTGGCGCCGCTGCGGCTCGAGGCCGCGGTGCGTTACGAGCATGTCGCGATCCGATCGTCGGTCGATCCGATCCTGTTCAACCCGGCGATCGATCGTTCGTTCGATCCCGTGTCGATCGCGGCCGGCGCCAATTACAGCCTCTCGCGCGATTGGAAGGTGGCGCTCAATGCCTTTTATCAGCAGCGGGCGCCGGTCGTCGAAGAGCTGTTCACCCAGGGCATCGACCCCGGCACGCAGGGACAATTGATCGGCAATCCGGCGCTCGGGCTCGAGCGCAGCTGGGGCGTAGAGGCAATTTTGCGCGGTGGCGGGCCGGGATGGTCGGCCTCGGCGACCGGATATTACACGCGCTATCCGAACATCATCTTCGCCCGTGAAAATGGTGCGAGCAGGGACGGTCTTCCCGTTTTCCTGTTTCTCGAGAGCGGCGCCGCTTATTATGGCTATGAGATCCAGGGGAATATCGAGGTCGGGCAGGCCGGCGACTGGAAAATTGCCGCCGACGCGTTGATCGATTATGCGCATGCGACGCTCACCGGTGGCGCGCCGGTGCCGCGAATCCCTCCACTCCGCCTGCTCGCCGGGGCCGATGTCGGTGGCGATCGCCTGACCAGCCGGGCCGAAATCGAATGGATCACACCCCAATCGCGCGTATCTGCGTTCGAGACGCCGACGCGCGGCTTCGTCACGGTAAATCTTCAATTCGGCTGGAAGCCGCTGGGGGCTAAGGGATTGCAGCTACGGCTGATCGCCAACAATCTGTTCGGAAGCGAGGGTCGGCGGCATGCGAGCCTGCTCAAGGATTTCGCACCTCTACCGGGACGCGATATCCGGCTGAACGCGAAAATGAGCTTCTGAAGCGCTCAGCCCGGCTTCCCGACGGGCTGATCGAGCTCGATCAGCGTCTGCAGCGCGTCTTCGTCGAGCGGCGTCTGAAACTGGCAGCCGGCGGCGAAATCATCGGCCCAGATTATATTGGCGGCAACCTGACCGATCTGCGGGAGCGTCAGCCAGATCATCGTGCCTGCGCGCAAGCCCGAATAGGTCTGCAAGCGCGCGCCGTGGATCGACAGATCGACCACGCGGCACAAGGTCCGATCGAGCCCGCCGCGGCCGATTTTCGCATCAAGCGACACCGGTGCGCGCGGCGAACGCCGGCGTCCGTTAGCCTGGGCGGGTTCGAATTCGGCGGCGAACATCGGCACTCCTCACATGGATATGAGGAAATCCTATTCGGTCGAGCCTAACGCGCCGTTAACGACGCGTCGGGGATCACTTCTTGGCGAGCGAAATACCGCCGAAACGCTTGTTGAAGCGGGCCACCTGGCCGCCAGCGTCGAGCATCCGAGAATTGCCGCCGGTCCAGGCCGGGTGCGCGAGCGGATCGATTTCGAGCGTCATCAGATCGCCTTCCTTGCCCCAGGTCGAGCGCGTCTGATAGCTGCTGCCGTCGGTCATCTGAACGGTGATCATGTGATAATCGGGATGCGTGTCTTTTTTCATCGTCGTGCCTTTGTCATTGGCTGGTTCCGACCAGCCTGAACCCAAGAAGCTGGCGCGCCTAGCATGCGGGCGCGCCGAGGGCAATCGCCATGGAACCGATCGCGATGATCTGAATGCCAGGCCGCCGACCTACCAGCCGCTCGGCTTGCCCTTGTTCTGCTCGTCGAGCCAGGCCTTGAGCGGCGCAAAGTAATCGACCATCGCCTGGCCGGAAATTTCGCGGCTGCCGGTGAACGCTTCGAGCGCATCAGGCCATGGCTTGGACTGGCCGAGCGCCAGCATCGCATCGAGCTTGGCGCCGACTGCCTTGTCGCCGTAGATCGAGCAGCGGTGGAGCGGCCCGGTGAAACCGGCCTGCTGGCACGCCGCCTGATAGAATTGGAACTGGAGCAGGCGCGCGAGGAAATAGCGCGTATAGGGTACGCTTGCCGGCACGTGATATTTGGCGCCGGGATCGAAGCGCGTGTCGTCGCGCTCGACCGGCGGCACCACGCCCTGATATTGCAGCCGCAGCGCATCCCAGGCCGCCTGATAGCCTTCGGGCTGGATCACCCCCGAAAACACCCCCCAGCGCCATTTGTCGATCAACAGCCCGAACGGCAGGAACGCGATCTTGTCCATCGCCTGCCGCAGCAGCAGACCGATGTCCTTGTCCTCGCTCGGCACCTTGGCGGGATCGAGCAGCCCGATGTCGACCAGATATTTGGGCGTGATCGACAAGGCGACGAAATCGCCGATTGCCTCATGGAAGCCGTCATTCGCGCCGTTGCGATAGAGGAAAGGCAGCTTGTTGTAGGCGCGCTGATAATAATTATGCCCCAGCTCATGATGGACGGTGACAAAATCATCGCCATTCACCTTGATGCACATCTTGATCCGGAGATCGTCGACGCTGTCGATATCCCAGGCCGAGGCATGGCAGATCACTTCACGGTCGGCGGGTTTCAGAAACTGCGAGCGGGTCCAGAAAGTATCGGGGAGCGGGGCGAAGCCGAGCGACGAATAAAAGCCCTCCCCCGCCTTGACCATCTTGATCGCATCATAGCCCTTGGCCTTGAGCAAGTTGCCGGTATCGAACCCCAGATCGCCCGCGCCCTTGGGGGCGACGACGTCATAGATATTGCCCCATTCCTGCGCCCACATGTTGCCGAGCAGATCGGCGCGGATCGGCCCGGTCTTCGACTGGACGGTATCGCCATATTTCTCATTGAGCTTCCAGCGGACATAGGTGTGGAGCGCGCGGTAGAGCGGCTCGACCTGGCGCCACAATCTGTCGGTCAGCGCGCCGAATTCCTCGGGGCTCATGTCATAGCCCGAGCGCCACATCGCGCCGACGTCCTTGTAACCGAGCTCGTGCGCGCCTTTGTTCGAAATCTCGACCATCCGGGCATAATCGTCGTGCATCGGCGCGCCGACATTGTCGTGCCAGCTGACCCACATCTCCTTGAGCTTGGCGGGATCGCGCGTCGTGCCCATCGCCGCTTCGATATCGCTGCCGCTGATCGGCTTGCCGTCGAGCGTACCCCGGCCCTTGCCATATTGCGACGACATCCGTGTGACGATCGTCGAGAGTTCGTCGGCGGCGCCAGGCGTGGTCGGAGCGGGCAAGGTAATGCCCCCGCGCAGCAGATCGAGCTTGCGGATCGTGTCGGGCGACAGCCCGTCGATCTTCCGATATTTCGCCGCTTCCAGCGCGAACTGCACCGCCATCCTGGTGGCATCGGCACCGCTCTTGGCGGCAAGCGCATCGGTATCGTCGGTGATATAGGTCGCATTGACCCAGGCGACCCGGCTGGCGTCGATCGAAAAATCGAACAATTGCTTTTCGGCATCGGCGACGAACGCGTCGGCATCGGCGGGCGTGAGCGCGGCAGGCGCTGGCGCAGTGGCGGCGACGGGCTTTTTCTCTGCGAGCGCGGGCGCGCTGGCGAGGCCAATGCTGAGCGCAATGGCCGAGAGTCCGGTTCGGATCATGCTGAGTCCCCTGGCAATGTCAGATGATTGACCAAAGAGCAGCCCGAGCTCGGGCGGTCAACCCGCGAGAAAATCGGCGATCGCCACGCCAAGCCCGGGCTTGACGACCGCGCTCATGTGATTGCCTGGAATCGCCTGATAGCGCGCATCGGGCAACGCGCGGGCAAGCGCCTCGGCCGATCCGTTGTCCAGATCATCCTTGCCAGATAAAATCAGCACCGGCTGCCCGATGCGGGCGAGCTCGGCGTCGGTCATGTCGACGAAGGTGTCGAGGATGTGGATCAACGCCCTGGCGTCGCCCCCGCTCGATTTCAGGAAAGCATCGGCGAACCACTCGGGCGTGCCCTTGTCGAACCCGCCCCGCAGGGTCAGGACGCGGCGAAAGAAGTCGCTACGGTTGCCCGTCCGGGTCAGGCCTTCATAGCCCATCCCCGCGATAACGACCCGGCGCGGCGACGCCCCGAGCGCGAGCATTCGGGCCGTCGTTCGACCGCCCAGCGAATAACCGCCGAGATCGTAATCATCGAGCTCGAGGTGCGCGATCAGGGCGAGCCCGTCTGCGGCTAGCACATCGGTCGGATAGGCGGCGGCATCATGCGGATTGGCGCTGTCGCCGTGCGCGCGTAGATCGGGCATGATCACGCGAAAGCCGCGTGCAGCGATGGCTGCGGCATGGCCGTAGCGGATCCAGTTGGTGACGGCGTTGGAGAAGAGCCCGTGGAGCAGCACGACGGGCCGCCCTCCACCGATCTCGCGCCAAACGAGATCGGTGCCATCGAAACCGGTGAAATGATGAATTGGCAATGGTTCGCTCATGCCAATAGCTTCATGAATTCAGCCGGCGGTGCATTTTCCGCGAAACTCAGCACGGCGGGATCGATCGTCAGCCAGGGCTGCTTGCGCTTGGTCCAGATGTGCATCAGTGGAATGAGCTCGTCGCTGGCGTCAAGCGTCCCGGCGCGCACCACCGCTATTGCCCGCCACACCGTGTTGGTGTTCCACAGCCGCGTATGACACACACCGCAGATAAATTGCGTGGAGACGCCGCCGCTCGACCGGCTTGCGGCATAGTCCACGATCGGGCCGGTCGCGGTGATCGTCTCGCTACGGATAATTGCCTGTTCGGTGAAAGCGCTGCCCGACCAGGTCTGGCAGTATAGGCAGTGGCAGGCATAGACTGGCGGCATCTTCTCACTCGCCAGCGTATAACGGCATGCGCCGCACCGACAGCCGCCCTCGATTTGGTCAGTCATGTTCATCCCGAATGTTGTTCGCTGTCGCTCAGGATAGCCGGAAACGCGGTGCCGGCAACGGCGACGGTCGGTGCACCCGGCTGGTTCCACCGAAACAACGTCACATGCCAACCGCCTGGAATATGCCGCGACCGATCGATGATCCCATCAGCGCCGAGCGCCCGCGCCGAATCGGCATTGCGCCACGAGGGCGGCTCGCGACCAGCGGCCAGTTCCGGCCGCCAGGGAACATTGGAGCGTTCACGGTCGATGCCCAGTAGCGCGCAAACGCTTTCATCCCGCTGATCGAAAACACGAGCCTCACCGAGCTCAAGCGGAACGATGACTCGGGGGCGGCCATCCTCGCGCATATAGCCCGACACAGCGATGCGCGCCCATGCGCCGTCGGGTGACATGTACAGCGCGGGCTGGCCCGGCCGATGGTAACGGCCAGCCCTAGCGGGCCCCGGCGGCGCAAGCACATCGCCAACGCGGTCGGCAAGGATCGCGCGGAAATAGCGCCCTCTGATCGTCAGGAGCGGGACCGACGATCCCGCCACCCGTTCAAGCCGCCTTCTTCAGATGCCGCCGGCCAAGTAACTCCGCGATCTGCACCGCATTGAGCGCCGCCCCCTTGCGCAGATTGTCGCTCACACACCACAGCACCAGGCCGTTATCGACGGTGGGGTCCTCGCGCACCCGGCTGACAAAGGTGGCGTAATCGCCGACGCATTCGACGGGGGTGACATAGCCGCCGTCCTCGCGCTTATCGACCAGCATCACGCCGGGCGCCTCGCGCAGGATCGATTGCGCCTTCTTGGCCGAAATTTCTCGCTCAAACTCGATCGTGATCGCTTCCGAATGGCCGACGAACACCGGCACGCGGACACAGGTCGCGACGACCTTGATCTTGGTGTCGAGGATCTTCTTGGTTTCGACCACCATCTTCCACTCTTCCTTGGTGAAGCCATCATCAAGGAAGCTGTCGATATGCGGGATCACGTTGAAGGCGATCTGCTTGGTGAACTTGTGCGGTTCGGCGCTGTCGCCGACGAAGATGTTGCGGCTCTGCTCGAACAGCTCGTCCATCCCGGCCTTGCCTGCGCCCGAGACCGATTGATAGGTCGACACGACGACGCGCTTGATCGTCGCGTAATCGTGCAGCGGCTTGAGCGCCACGACCATCTGCGCGGTCGAGCAATTGGGGTTGGCGATTATGTTCTTGCGGGCATAGCCGTCGATGTCCTGCGGATTCACCTCGGGCACGATCAGCGGCACATCGGGGTCCATCCGGTATTCGGACGCATTGTCGATCACGGTGCAGCCAGCGGCGGCAAAGCGCGGTGCGTGCAACCGAGACCCTTCGGACCCGATCGCGAACAGCGCCATGTCCCACCCGGCGGGGTCGAAATGCTCGAGGCTCTGCACCTTCAGCATGCGCCCGCTGTCGCCGAAATCTATCTCGGTACCCTGGCTGCGCGACGAGGCGACTGCCGCGACGTCCGCCAGCGGAAATTCGCGCTCGGCAAGAATGTTGAGCATCTCGCGCCCGACATTGCCGGTCGCGCCGACGACCACGATCCGATAGCCACTCATTGATCGATATCCTGAAAACGATGATGTCAGCGCGGGAAATAGGCTCCCGCACCGCTTTGTCCAGTCAACCGACGTTGCCGCGCTTATTTCTTCGCCGGCATTCGCTGATCGAGGAAGTCGAGGATCGTCCGCCAAAGATGCTCGCTGATGCCGGGGCCACCGACGCGGTGGGTCTGGCCGGGATAGAACATCATCTCGAACGGCCGGGCATGGCGCTGCATCGTGGCGGCAAAGGCGGTCGAATTCTCGAACACGACATTGTCGTCGGACATGCCGTGGATCAGCAGCAGCGGATCGGCGATCCTGGCCGCATCGGCGAGCGCGTTGGAACTGGCATAGCTTTTCGGGTCCTTGCCCGGATCGCCCAGATAACGCTCGGTATAGTGGGTGTCGTACAATTCCCACTTGGTCACCGGCGCACCGGCGATCCCGGCCGCATAGACGCCAGGGTTCGCCTCGAGCATCTTGAGAGTCATGTAGCCGCCGTAAGACCAGCCGAAGGTCGCCACCCGATCGGGATCGACAAAGGGTTGCGCCTCGATGAACCTTGCTCCCGCAAGCTGATCGGCGACCTCGACGCTGCCCATCGCGTGGTAGATGTGATCCTCGAACGCCTTGCCGCGATTGTACGAGCCGCGATTGTCGATCTGGAAGAAGACGTAGCCTTGGTCGACGATGAACTGCGGCAGGGCCCCGTCCCAGGCGCGCGTGACCTGCTGGCCGGTACCGGGGCCGCCATAATGCTGGAAGAAGACGGGATATTTCTTGCCCGGCTCGAGCGGCGGGGTGATCATCTCCCAATAGAGCGTCGTCCCATCCGCTGCCTTCAACGTGCCAAATGTGCGGTCGCGATGGCTGGCGAGATAGGGATAATAGGGATGCCCTTCCTTGAGTGCATTCTCGTTGATCCACGACAGCCGCTTGCCGGTCGCATCGGCCAGATAGATCTGCGTCGGCTGGTTCGGATTGGAGCGCGAGACGATGATCCGTGTGGCCGCGCCGTCCATGGTGCCGCCGTTCCACCAACCCGGCTCGGTCAGCCGGGTGATGACGTTCGGGCGGGCGATATCGACCGCATAGAGATGCTGTTCGAGCACGCCATCCTTGTTGCCCGCGAAATACAACCGTCCCTTTGCCTCATCGACTCCGGCGAGATAGGCGACCGCCCAGTCGCCACTCGTCAGCTGGGTCCATGCGCCCATGGCAAAGCGATAGAGGTGGCGATAGCCGCTCCGCTCCGATGCCCAGATCAGGCTGCCGTCGCGCATCAGGCGATAGGCGTCGGTCAGGTTGATCCAGCTTCTGGCGTCGGCCTTTTCGGTGAACAGCACGAACGACGTGCCCGTGGCCGGATCGACCTGGAGCACGTCGAGCGTCTTCTGGTCGCGGCTCTCGCGCTGGACGAGCAGCGCCGATCCGTCGGGCGTCCAGTTCACGCGGGCGAGATAGATGTCGGGATTGCTGCCGAGATCGACCTTCACCGGCGCCGAGCCATCGGGCTTCATCACATAGAGCTCGACGAGCGCGTTGGGGGTGCCTGCCGCCGGATAGCGCTGATCGAACACCGTAGTGCCCTCGGCGCCGATCGCCGTGCGGGTGACGACGCCGACCGGGGCATCGTCGAACTTCTCGATGGCGATCAGCCGGTCGCCCGGCGACCACCAATAGCCCGTCCGGCGGTCCATTTCCTCCTGCGCGACGAACTCGGCCTCGCCCCAATGCACCGTGCCGGCGCCGGTCGTGGTCAGCGCCCGCGCCTCGCCGCCCGTGACTGGCTGGACGAAGAGATTTTGGTCGCGGACGAAGCTTACATAACCCCCTGCCGGGCTGATCACGGCATTCAGCTCGCCCTGCTTGGACTCGGTCAGCCGCGTTACCTTGCCGTCGAGCGTGGCGAGGAACAGATCGCCGTCGAGCGGCACCAGAATCGATTTGCCGTCGGGGGACCAGTCATAGGCGACGATCCCCTTGGACCCGCCGATGCGGGCGCGCTCGCGCTGCATCTTCTCGGCCTCGGACAGCTCGGCGCCCGAGCCGATCTGCTTCGAATCGACGAGCATCCGTTCCTTGCCGGTCCGGGTGTCGAGCGCCCAGAGATCGAAGCGTTCCTTCTCGTCGGGACGCGCCCGCAGCGAGGTGAGCAGGTTGCCATGGGGCGACAGGCGGAGCGCACGCGGCTGGGGCCCCGACAGATCGGGGCTTGAAAACAACCGATCGAGCGTGAGTTGCCGGGGCGGGTTCGCGGTACCGGTGGGCATGGACTCAGCCGCAAGCGACGGCGCGGAAAGGCAAGCAAGCGCCGCGCTCACCACCAACCATGACTTGGCCATGCATCATCTCCAGTTCCGATATCTCTGCGCCGCGCGAATGGCAGCGAATGAATCTTTATCGCTGGCCCGGTCATTGTCGTAAAGAGGCGCCAGCGAACAGCGCGCAGCGGGCGTCGCTCAGCTGCCCAGGGGGATAGGCATGACCACGACGTTGGGGCCGGCGCACTCCATGGCTGAAGGGCGCACGCCGGCGCTGCTGGCGGCCGCGCTCGCGATGGTCGGGATTGGCGGGAGCTTGATCGGCTATTGGCCCGGCCTGATGTCCTGGGATGCCGAGCGGCAATATGAGCAGGCACTGTCGGGCAAATTCGATGACTGGCACCCGCCCGCGATGGAATGGCTGTGGCGGCAGCTGATCCCGCTTCATCCCGGCACGCTACCGATGCTTGCCCTCCAGCTCGCCCTGTTGTGGATCGGGCTCGGTCTGATCGCCTGCTGGGCGTGGCGAAGCCGCCGCCCCTGGCTTGCCCCCGCCGTGATCGCCTGCGCGCTGATGCCGATATCGATCGGACTGATGGGCGCAGTGCTCAAGGATTGTCTGATGACGGGCGCGATCATGGTCGCATGCGGAATCCTGGCGCTGGTCGGCGATCTTGCTACCGGCCGCCTCGGCTGGCGGCTGTTGGGGATCGCGCTGCTCGTCGCAGCTTCGACGCTGCGCTTCAACGCCTTCATGGCGACGGTACCGATTGCGCTGGCGCTGGTGCCGGCGCGATTTCGGGCGACATGGCCGAGGGTCATCGCGACGACGCTGGTCCTGTCGGCGTTGATGATGGCGGCGCTGCCGCTCGCCAACCGGGCGCTTCGCGCCGAACCGAGCGGGGTCGCGTTGTCGCTGGTGATCTTCGACCTTGGCGGCATTACCTATCATGCCGGCCACGACGCGTTTCCACCGCTCGACGGCATCGCTGATCCGGTGCGGGTCAATAGAACCTGTTACGATCCGGTCAAATGGGACAGCTATAGCTGGTGGGTCGATCGAGAATGTCCGATTGGATTCTACAAGATCCAGGACTGGTTCGCCAATCACCACCTGAGCCCCGAACTCTTCTGGGGTCGCGCCATTCTGGCGAATCCGGTCGCTTATGCCCGACACCGGCTCGTGCACTTCAACATCGCGACGCGGTTCCTCGTCCACCGCGAAAGCGAGGTGGCCGGACAGATGACCGACGCACCGAACCCATGGCACTATCACATTCACCGAAACGTCGTGACGACGCTGGTGGCGAATGCGGCGGCGGCGCTGTCGCCCACCCCTGTCGAATGGCCGATCGTCTACATCGCGCTCGCGCTGGGCGCACTGATCATGGCGCCCGGCCTGCCGAGCGCGCGCCTGATCGTGCCGCTGGCGGCATCGAGCGCGATCTACGGGCTCGGCTATCTGCTCGTCAGCGTCGCCTCCGAACTTCGCTATCATCTCTGGACGATGCTGGCCGCCGCGCTCGCCTCGGTCATGGTCGCGGCCGATCTCGTCACGGCGCGGCAGCTACCGTGGCGGCGCGCTGTGATCGCCTATCTGCCGGCAGCGATCGTCGTGCTGCTGGCGACGGGATGGCGGCTGATGCCCGCATAACAAAGGCGCGGAAAGCAAAAGCCTCCCGCGCCTTTTTTCCTGCGATCGGGCGATCGCCGGCGGGTTATTCGGCCGCCGTGCTGTCCTTGGCCGGGCGCGGATCGCGACGCTCGGCGATACGCGCGCGCTTGCCGCGCAGACCGCGCAGATAATAGAGCTTGGCGCGCCGAACGACGCCCTTGCGGACGACTTCGATCGAATCGATGTTGGGCGAATAGAGCGGGAAGACGCGCTCCACGCCTTCGCCGAACGAAATCTTGCGCACGGTGAAGTTGCTGCCCATGCCCTTGTTCGAGCGGGCGATGCATACGCCTTCGTAATTCTGAACGCGGGTGCGCTCGCCTTCGACGACCTTCACGCCGACCTTCAGCGTGTCGCCGGGGCGGAAATCAGGAATCGTCTTGGTTTCGAGAAACTTGGCAATGTTCTCGGCTTCGATCGTCTGGATGAGATTCATCTCATTCTTCCTTCGTCTGTCGCCGCGCGCCAGAGGGAGACTTGACCCGAGCGCCGTCATGACGCTCCCAAAGGTCCGGCCTCCTTAGCCGTGTATCGGTTTCGGCCATCGACTTGCGCCATGCCGAAATTTTCGCATGATCCCCCGATCGCAGCACTTCGGGGATCGTGCGCCCTTCCCATTCAGCAGGTCGGGTATATTGCGGGTATTCGAGCAGGCCGCTTTCGAAGCTCTCGTCATCACCGCTTGAAGGCGCGCCCATTACGCCGGGAAGCAGCCGAATGCAAGCGTCGAGCAGCACCAGCGCGCCCATTTCTCCGCCGGACAATATATAGTCGCCGATCGAGACTTGTTCGATGGCGCGTGCCTCGAACAAGCGCTCGTCAAAGCCTTCAAACCTGCCGCACAGGATGATCGCGCCGGTACCACCCGCAAGCGCCCGAACCCGTGCCTGCGTCAGTGGAGAGCCCCGCGGTGTCATCGCAATGATCGGCCGGTCGTCGGCAACGCTGTCGAGCGCCGCAGCGACGACATCGGCGCGCAACACCATCCCGGCGCCGCCGCCCGCTGGCGTGTCATCGACGGTGCGATGCTTGTCGGTCGCGAAGTCACGGATGTTCACGGCCTCGAGTGCCCATTTGCCTTCGATCAGCGCCCTGCCCGCGATCGACTGGCCGAGCGGCCCGGGAAACATGTCGGGGTACAGTGTGAGGATGGTGGCGGCAAAACTCATGACCCGCACCATTGGCCTTGATCGATGGCGGCGGCAACATGGCCAAGGCCGAGCGGAGCGACGCTGCCCATCCTGCACGCTACTGCCGCGCCATTGATCATCCCGGCTCGCGACCGCCGGGCAGCGCGTCAAAGGCCACCGTGAGCCGTGGCGCGTTGCGCACGAAGCGGCGGGTGCCATGCCAGTAATAGGAGGGGAAGATGACCAGCCGGCCTTCGATCGGGGCGAGCGTCCGGCGAGGTTCCAGTGAAAGCCCCAATTTCGCATCGGGCACGCCGAATTCGAGTGCTCCCTCGCCAATGTCGCTTTCCAACCCCGCCGGCAGCGCGATGTAGCATGCCGAACTCAACCAGCCTTTCGGGTGAATATGGCTGATATGATAGCCTTTGCTGAGCAACCGCACCGACCACGAACCCTCGAAGATTATCCGTTCGGCCTTGCGTCGCAGGAAGGGGTGTGAGGGATCATCCGGCAATGCCGCGAGCTGAATTTCGACCGACCTTTTGATTTCCTTCGCCAACTGCTCGATCAGGGGATCACGCATGCTGAAAAGGTCACCGCGGGTTTGGGTGCCCCCCCGCAAAGACTGGTCCGCTGGCGCGGCCAGCGTATCATGCAGTCCGGTCAGCCGAACGGCTAATGCCCCACAATCAATGTCGAGGTCGCTCCACATCACTTGCCGCTCATAATCCGCAAGCCATGTCTCGCGGGCGTCGTCTAGCAGGCGCCACGCAACCGTGAGAAGCGACCAGGCGGACTGGTTGTCGGGCTCGAGCACCGTGGCGCGCAACAAGTGTCGCTCCGCCGCCCGCGCATCGCCGTGCTGAAGGAGGTAAAAGGCAAGCGTCGTGATCGCCGGCACATAGTCTGGATCGGCCGCCACGGCATTGTTCAGCAGGTTGCGCGCTTCCACAAAATCGCCGAGGCCCGCCATCGCCTGGGCTGCAAATACCGTGATCATGGTATCGTTGCCGAACCGCGCGTTTGCCGCCTTTGCCCAGGAAAGCAGCTGGAGATGATCACCGAGGTCGCACGCCGCCTGCATCGCCGACACCCAAAGCATGCCTAGTTGCGGCGCGCGATTGAGTGCCGCTCTGTAGCTGTCGAGCGCGGTTGCGCGCTGACCGCGCTGGGGCAATAGGCGTGAAAGCGTTTCGTGCGCGGCGATCGCATCGGGGTGAACCGCCAGCAGCTTGCGGTATTCCGTTACCGCCTCGTCATATCGGGCAAGATCGGCCAGCAGGTTTGCACGAACCGTCCGTGTTTCGGCGCCTCGTAGGCCGCCATCATAAGCCAGTTCGACCTCCCCCAGCGCCTCCTCGAACCGACCGACGGTCCGCAGAGCGACGGCAAGATTGTGCCTGCCGACAAGGTCGCCAGGATTGGAAGAAACGCGGCGTCGGAGGGCCGCGATCTCGCGCTCTGCTTTCGTCCCGGTCATTTCCTTGAGCATAGCCGCCCGCACAGTCGATGGAAACAGCGAGCGCTCAAGGGTCGCAAGACGACCGGCGCCGCTGCGAACAACAGGGCGAGAATGATTGTCACGCAGGTCCTGATCGTCCACCGGCGCGCCATTAACCGTGTTATTACCTCGGCCGCCTACCACCAGCGGATGCTCGGGCGTATCTTGCCGCGGATCACCGCTGGGACAGTCATGTTGTCGGTCGCGTGGACGGCCTCGCCCGCGCTCGCCCAATCGAGCTTCGCCGATCGCACCACGATGAGCTGGGACGGCGCCTTCACCGGGATTTTCCTGGGGCTGCTGCTCTTTTCGATCGCTTATAATGCCGCTTTCTATTCGGTGCTGCGCGAGCGGTTCCTAGTGTGGCAGAGCCTGCGCGCATTCATCTATTTTGCGCTAACGGTAGGGCTGTCCCCGCTCGACATGGGCGCCGCGCTTGGCGCGCACAGCTTTGCCCGGCAGGTTTATCTGTGTTTGCTGTTCGATCTTTCGGTGGCCGTCACCGGACCATTCGTCCGTGCGTATATCGAGCCAGGCATGATCGCCCCCCGGGTCTATCGCCTGCTCGGCTGGACCGCGCCGGCGATCTTGATCACCACCCCAGCGATGCTGATCCCCGATTGCCCGCCACTCTACATGACATTTCGCAACGCCGTGCTGGTCGGCACGCTCCTGTTGATGTGCTATACGCTCGCCCAGGCATGGCGACGCGGCAGCCGAACCGCGCGTTTCCAGTCAGCGGCATGGAGTTGCGTGCTCGCGGTCTATGGCGCGAGCCTTTTTCACGACATCTTTCTGGCGACTCCCTTCACGATGTTCCTGTTCGCGCTGTTCGGCGCACTGGGCTTCGAGGTGATGCTGACCGCGATCGGCATCGGTGATCGCTTTCTGCGGCTGAAGCGCGAGCATGACGAGGCACGCGCCACTGCCAGTGCGCTGCATGTCATCGCCCACAGCGACGCGCTCACCGGCCTGAACAATCGCCGCGCGATAGAACGGGCATTCGCCGACCGGCGGCCCTTTGCCATCGCGATCGTCGATCTCGATCATTTCAAGGCAGTCAATGATCGCTATGGTCATGACGTCGGCGACCGGGTGATCCAGGCGGCCGCGGCGGCGCTGGCGTCGGGGACCGCGGTGGCGGGACGCATCGGCGGCGAGGAGTTCGTGCTGCTGCTCCACGGCGATGCCGCCGAAGTGGCCGACGAGGCCGAACGGCTACGCACGCGCGTAACGCTGTTCGCGGCCGAGATGGTGCCGCAACTCCACACGCCGGTCACCGCCAGCGTGGGTCTCGTGCTGGTCGGCGAATCGAGCTTCGCGGTCGCGCTCAAGATCGCTGACATCAGTCTCTACTCGGCCAAGGGCGCGGGCAGAGACCGTTTGGTGCTGATCAGAGATCTCGAAGCCGCCTGACCCGCGACCGCGCGGCCCCCGCCGCCGATCGCGCTCAGCCGATGAAGTCGGTCGCGATCACGAGCCGGACGCCATCCCATTCGGGCACGGCCTCCACCCGCATCGGCACCATGAACCGCTTCTTGTCCGGGCGCTCGATTTCCAGCACGTCGCCCGCGCCGAAATTGTCGATCGCGACAACAGTACCGACCGCCTCCCCATGATCTGAGACGACGGGCAGGCCGAGGAGGTCGGTGTGATAATATTCACCCTCGCCGAGAGGCGGGAGCGCAGCGCGCGGCACCGTCAATTCGGTCCCGCGCATCGCTTCGGCGGCGTTGCGATCGGCGATCTCGGCAAAGCGGGCGATCGTGCCGCTGCTGCCGTGGCGCGCCGATTTCAGCGTCAGCGCGCCGCCGTTGAAGCTCGTATACGGCTTCAGGTCCTCGGCGAAAACCTTCAACCGCACCTCTCCCGCCACCCCATGCGCGCCGATCACGACGGCCAGGGTGACGGGGCGATCCGCCGGCATCAGGCCTCGGCAGGCTTTTCTTCGGTCTCGGCGGCAGCGTCGGGCGCCGCGTCGACCGGCGGGGTTTCCTCGGCGACTGCTTCGGCAACCTGCTCGGCTTCGGGCTCGGGCGCAGGCGCCGGCGCCGGCGCGGCGGCTGCCTCTGCGGCGGCTTCCTCGGCGGCCTTCGCCTTCTCGGCGCGCTCCTCGGCGCGTTCGGTCGCCTTTTCGCCGGGCTTGCCCTTGTTGGGGTTGTTGCGCGCCGGACGCTCCTTGACGCCGAGCACGTCGAGGAAGCGCGCGACGCGGTCGGTCGGCTGCGCCCCCACGCTCAGCCAATGCTTGGCGCGATCGGCGTCGAGCTTGATCCGGTCGGGCGAATCCTTGGCGAGCAGCGGGTTATAGGTACCGATCTTCTCGATGAAGCGGCCATCGCGCGGGCTACGCGCGTCGGCGACAACGACGCGGTAATAGGGACGCTTCTTGGAGCCGCCACGCGACAGTCTAATGCTCAGTGCCATGATCTAGTCTCTCTTCTTTCTGATCGTCACTCCAGCGCACGCTGGAGTCTTATGGTTGTCGGTTGTGCCCTTGCCGCTGTTGACCCCGGCTTCGCCAGGGACGGGTCGGATCGGGCAGGTTACTTCTTCTTCTTGATGAAATTTTCGAAACCCGGCGGCAGCTTGGGCATGCCGCCGAGCGGATTGCCGCCGCCCGGCCCGGGCAGGCCGCCGCCAGCCTTCCCCATCATGTCGCCGAGTTCGGGGCCGCCAATGGCATTGCCGAGACCGCCCATGCCGCCCTTGCCGAGCATCGCCATCATGCCCTTCATGCCGCCCATCTTCTTGAACTTCTTCATCGCGGTCGACATTTCCTGGTGCATCTTCAACAGCTTGTTGACGTCCTGCACCGTCGTGCCGCTGCCCTTGGCGATCCGGATCTTGCGCTTGGCGGAGAGGATTTCGGGTTTAGATCGCTCCTTCTGCGTCATCGAGGTGATCATCGCGTCCATCCGCAGCAGGATCTTCTCGTCGACGGCGCCCGAGGCCATCGCCGCCTGCGCCTTCTTCATGCCGGGGATCATCCCCGCCAGCGCGCCCAGACCGCCCATCCGCCGCATCTGCGCGAGCTGCGCCCGCAGATCGTCCATGTCGAACTGGCCCTTGGCCATCTTCGCGGCCATGCGCTCGGCATCTTCTGCCTGGATCGATTCCGCCGCGCGCTCGACGAGGCTGACGACATCGCCCATGCCGAGGATCCGCCCGGCCACCCGACCAGGATGGAACGCCTCGATCGCGTCGATCTTTTCGCCGGTGCCCGCGAACTTGATCGGCTTGCCGGTCACCGCGCGCATCGACAGCGCCGCGCCGCCACGCGCATCGCCGTCCATCCGGGTCAGCACGACACCCGTGAGCGGCACCTGCTCGGAGAAATTCTGCGCGACGTTGACCGCGTCCTGCCCGGTCAGCGCGTCGACCACGAGCAGGATTTCATTGGGGGTCGCGATGTCGGCGATCGCCTTCATCTCGTCCATCAGCGCCTGATCGACATGCAACCGGCCCGCCGTATCGAGCATCAGCACGTCATAGCCCTGCAGCTTCGCCGCCTGCAGCGCGCGCCGGGCGATCTCGACCGGGCGCTGACCGGCGACGATCGGCAGCGTCGCCACCTCGGCCTGCGTCCCCAGCGTCGCCAGCTGCTCCTGCGCGGCGGGGCGATTGACGTCGAGCGACGCCATCAGCACCTTCTTGCCGTCGCGCTTGCTCAGCCGTTTGGCGAGCTTGGCTGTGGTCGTCGTCTTGCCCGAGCCCTGCAGCCCGACCATCATGATGATCGCCGGCGGCGCGACATCGAGCGCGAGTTCGCTCTCGTCGGCGCCGAGCATCTCGGTGAGCGCGTCGTTGACGAGCTTGACGACCATCTGCCCCGGCGTGACCGAGCGCAGGACATTCTGCCCGACCGCCTGCTCGGTCACCTTGTCGACGAAATCGCGCGCGACCGGCAGCGCGACATCGGCCTCGAGCAGCGCCACGCGCACCTCGCGCATCGCCGCGCGCACGTCTGCCTCGGTCAGCGCACCGCGCCCCCGAAGACGGTCGAACACGCCGCCGAGCCGTTCGCTGAGACTATCGAACATGAACTGGGCCGAACATCAAAAACTCCTCATCGATCGCATCAAACCGCACAAACGCAAAAGAAGCTGGCGGACGAAACCTCGTCGGCCAGCTTAGCCCTTGGGCTTGCTCTTCGCGCGCTCCGATCCGGAACGATCTGGGGATCCTCTAGCTCAAACACCACCCTTTCGCAACCATCCGACTTAACGTCATTTACACCCCTGCCGTGTCAGACGTCAGCCATGGACCACAAAAGGCGTGAGCGCATGGCGCCAGAGGGCACCGACCACACGGCCAGGCCAAAGCAGGCGCGGCGCGATCTGATCAGCGGGGCGATCACCGTCGCGGCCATCCTGATGTTCGTCGGCACCGGCAGTTCGGTGCTGTCCGCGTCGCTCCAGCATTATGTCTCGGGCGGCGAAGCCGTCGACCAGACGCTGGTCATCGCGCTGCTGCTCAACGTCGCGCTCATCCTGTTCGGCTGGCGCCGCCATACCGATCTGCGTCGCGAGGTGGAGATTCGCGCCGCCGCCGAAGAACGCGCCCAATTGCTCGCCGCTCGCGATCCGCTCACCGGGTTCCACAATCGCCGCTCGCTCTCCGAGGAGGGGGCGGCGATGTTCGTCCAGGCTGATCGGCGCCAAAAGGCGATGGCGATGCTGATGCTCGACCTCGATCATTTCAAGACCGTCAACGACATGCATGGCCACGCGACCGGCGATGCCCTGCTGCGCCAGGTGGCGCTCGAGATCGCTGCGGTAATGCCGTCGGTCGCGTTGACGGCGCGCTTCGGCGGGGATGAGTTCGCCTGCGCGTTTCTGTTCGATCCCGCCCATCCCAACACCGTCGAGCGCATTGCCGAGCGGCTCGTGTCGCGAATGGCCCAGCCGTTCACCGCCGAAGGCCTGCAACTCCATATCAGCGTCTCGATCGGCATCGCCCGATCCGATTTCGATTGCCCGAGCATCGATGCGCTGATGCGCAGCGCGGACATCGCCATGTACGCGGCCAAGAATGCCGGCCGCAATCGCTTCGCCTGGTTCGATCTGTCGATGGAGCGCGAGTTGCAGGCACGCAACGAGCTCGAAGTCGGGCTGCGGACGGCAATCCCGCGCAACGAGATCATCCCCTATTTCGAGCAGCAGGTCGATCTGATCACGGGTCGGCTGCACGGTTTCGAGGTGCTGGCGCGCTGGGAACATCCGCTGCGCGGTCTGATCCCGCCCGACAAGTTCATTCCGATCGCCGAGGAAACCGGGATGATCGCCGATCTGTCGCTGTCGATCATGCGGCAAGCCTTCATGGCGGCGAAGGACTGGGACCATGGGCTGACGCTGTCGGTCAATCTCTCGCCATGGCAGCTGCGCGATCCGTGGTTGGCGCAGAAGATCATCAAGGTGCTCACCGAAACCGGCTTCCCCGCCGAACGGCTCGAGATCGAGATCACCGAGACCGCCTTGTTCGAGAATCTGGCGCTCGCGCAATCGATCGTCGGCTCGCTGAAGAATCAGGGCATCCGCCTTTCGCTCGACGATTTTGGCACCGGCTATAGTTCGCTGGCCCACCTGCGCGCGCTGCCCTTCGATCGGCTCAAGATCGATCGCAGCTTTGTCAGCTCGATCAACGAAAATGCCGAAAGCGCCGCGATCGTGACGGCGATTGCCCGGCTCGGCGAAAGCCTGAACCTGCCGATCACCGCCGAGGGGATCGAGGATTCGGCGATCGAAGAGCGATTGCGCGCGCTGGGGTGCAGCAAGGGCCAGGGCTATCTCTACGGTCGCCCGCTCAACGCCACGAGCACGCGGCGGCTGCTCGCCGAGCGCCGGCTGCTGCAAAGCCCGCCGGCCCGACCGGTGGCAGTCGCCGAGGTCGATCCGACCGACGAGCAGCGCAAGGCGGGCTAGCACCGGGCAAACGGCGACCGATGGACTTCGCGCGCGCCGCTCCCTAGATCGGCGCCAATGTCTGCCAATGCCCCTGCCCTCGCGCCCGAACCCGCCATCATCAGCCTCGGCTGCCGGCTCAATCTGGCCGAAAGCGAAACGATCCGCGCGCTGACGCACGGTCGCGACATGGTCGTGGTCAACAGCTGCGCGGTGACCGCTGCCGCCGTCGCCGAGACTCGCCAGGCGATCCGGCGGGCGCGCCGCGATCGACCCGAGGCCGAACTCGTCGTCACCGGATGCGCCGCGCAGATCGATCCGGCGGGCTTTGCCGCCATGCCCGAGGTCGATCGGGTGATCGGCAATGGTGACAAGCTCAGCGTCGCGGCCTGGGCGTCGTCGGCGCGCATGATCGTCAGCGACATCATGCAGGTGCGCGCCACCGCGCCGCATCTGGCGACCAGCTTTGCCGCCCATGCCCGTGCCTTTGTCGAGGTCCAGAATGGCTGCGATCACCGCTGCACCTTCTGCACGATCCCTTTTGGCCGCGGCAACAGCCGGTCGGTACCGGCCGGGATCGTGATCGATCGCATCGCCGAACTCGTCGATGGCGGCTATCGCGAGATCGTGCTGACGGGGGTCGATCTCACCAGCTACGGCCCCGATCTGCCGGGCGCGCCCAGCCTGGGCCAGCTCGTCGGACGCATTCTCCGCCACGTGCCGAGACTCGAGCGGCTGCGTCTGTCGTCGCTCGATTCGATCGAGATCGATGATGGCCTGTTCGACCTGGTCACCGGCGAGCACCGCATCATGCCGCATCTCCATTTGTCGCTCCAGGCGGGCGACGACATGATCCTGAAACGCATGAAGCGCCGTCACAGCCGGCGCGATGCCGTCGCCATCGTCGACCGGCTCAAGCGGGCGCGGGAAGAGATCGCGATCGGCGCCGATCTGATCGCCGGTTTTCCGACCGAAACCGAGGCGATGTTCGCCAACACGCTCGCCCTGATCGACGAGTGCGCGATCGTTCACGCACATGTCTTTCCCTATTCGCCGCGCGACGGCACCCCGGCGGCGCGGATGCCGCAGGTGGAACCGGGCACCCGCAAGCGCCGCGCCGCGAAGTTGCGTGCGGCCGCGGCGGCCCAGCGCGATCGCTGGCTCGCCTCGCTGGTCGGCTCCACCCACTCGGTTCTGGTCGAGCGCCCGGGCAATCGGGGCCATGCCGGCAATTTTGCCGAGATCAGCTTTGGGGAGATGCGGGTGCCGGGATCGATCGCGCGCGTGACCGTGACCGCGGTCGACGGCACGCGACTGACGGGGATGGCGGCATGAGCAATCCCAGCTGGCACGATAAATTGCTCGGCGGGTTCCGGCGGACGTCGGACCGGCTGATCGGCAACCTCGCCGGGCTGGGCACCGGGCGGCTCGACCAGGCGACGCTCGACGACATCGAGGAAGCGCTGATCGCCTCCGATCTTGGTCCCAAGACCGCCGCGCGAATCCGCGCGCGGCTCGCCGAGGGCAATTTCGAGCGCAACATGGAAGAGCTCGGCATCCGGCTGATCGTCGCCGAAGAGATCGAGAAGGTACTGGAGACGGTCGCGCGCCCGATCGAGATCAGCGCCTTTCCGAGGCCGCACGTGATCCTCGTGATCGGCGTCAACGGATCGGGCAAGACGACGACGATCGCCAAGCTGGCGCATCTGTTCACCGAACAGGATTATGGCGTGATGCTCGCGGCGGGCGACACGTTTCGCGCGGCGGCGATCGGCCAGCTCGCGACCTGGGCCGATCGGATCGGGGTGCCGATCGTGCGCGGTCCCGAAGGCGGCGACGCCGCCGGAATCGTGTTCGACGCGGTCAAGAAGGCGACCGCGACGGGAATCGACGCGCTGATCGTCGATACGGCGGGGCGGCTGCAGAACAAGCGCGAACTGATGGACGAACTCGCCAAGATCAAGCGGATGCTCGGCAAGATCGATCCGGCGTCGCCCCATGACGTCATCCTCGTGCTCGACGCGACCACCGGGCAGAATGCGCTCGCGCAGATCGAGGTGTTCCGGGAAGTCGCCGGGGTGACCGGGCTGGTGATGACCAAGCTCGACGGCACCGCCCGGGGAGGCGTGCTGGTGGCGGCGGCCGAGCAGTTCGGGCTGCCGATCCACGCGATCGGCGTCGGCGAATCGGTCGGCGATCTACGCCCCTTCGACGCGCGGGAGGTTGCGCGGATCATCGCCGGCGTGGAAAGGATGGGCAATGGCCAGTAACCCCCACCCCGCCCCCGCCAGCCCAGGCTTGCGGATGGCGATCGATTTCGGTCCGCTCATCGTCTTTTTCGGCGTCAATTTCCTCGTCGGCGGCGCACAGATCAGCCGCGTGCTCGCCGCGACGGCCGCGTTCATGGTCGCCACGGCGGTCGCGATGGCCGTATCGCGCTGGAAGACCGGGCATATCTCGGCAATGCTCTGGATGTCGGGCGTGCTCGTCCTCGTGTTCGGGAGCCTGACGATCTATTTCCACAACGAAACGTTCATCAAGATCAAGCCGACGTTGATCTATCTGATGTTCGCGAGCGTCCTGGTGTTCGGTCTGGTGACGGGCCGCCCGTTGCTCCAGTCGGTGCTCGAAACCGCCTATCCCGGGCTATCGGCCAAAGGCTGGCGCCAGTTGACGATCAACTGGGCCGTCTTTTTTGTCGTCCAGGCCATTCTCAACGAAGCGGTCTGGCGCAATTCGAGCTGGGATTTCTGGGTCGCCTACAAGCTCTGGGGCGTCATTCCGATGACGCTGATCTTCGCCGTCGCGAACATGCCGATGCTGATGCGCCACGGGCTGCAGACCGAGGGTGACCCGGTGGCCGACGTGCCGATCCCGCCCGAAGGCTGACGCCCCGCCCGAAGGACGGGGCGCTTCGCGATCAGCCCTGATCGGCGCGCGCGATGCCCTCGCCGTCGAGATTCTGCGCGGCGAACGCCCAGTTCAGAACCTTTCCGGTGACGGCCTCGAGATAGCCCGGGCGCGCATTGCGATAGTCGATGTAATAGGCATGCTCCCAGACGTCGATCGTCAGCAGCGGCTTCATACCGTCGTACACCACCGGCGTGTCGGCATCGTGCAGCGACGTCACCTTGAGCTTGCCGCCGTCGAGCACCAGCCAGCCCCAGCCGCTCGCGAAATGATTGGCCGATTCGGCGACGAGCTTCTTCACCAGTTCCTCGGTCGAGCCGAAATCGCTGGCGATCATCTCGGCCAGCTTGCCGCTCGGCGCGGCATAATCGGGGGTCAGCGAATGCCAGAAGAAAGTGTGATTCCAGATCTGCGCCGAATTGTTGAACAGGCCCTTTTCGCCCTTTTCCCTGGCGTGCCTGATCACCTCGGTCAGCCTGGCACCTTCGAGGCCATGATCGGCGAGCATGCCGTTGGTCTTGTCGACATAGGCCTTGTGGTGCTTGCCATGGTGATAGTCGAAGGTCTCGGCCGACATGACCGGCGCAAGGGCGTCCTTGGCGTAAGGAAGGGCGGGTAGTTCGAAAGCCATCGGGTATCCTCCTGGTTGGGTTACGCGCTGCCAACGCGGCTGCTTCCAATTGGGTCCGCCAAGGTCGTTGCGCAACCGATTCTTATCGAACAATCAGCCTGCCCCGGGCAGGAGCTCGTGCCGCCGCAGCGCATGGCGAAGCTGATCATAGGTCAGGCCGAGCGCTTCCGCCGTGGCGCGCTGGTTGAAGCGATGCTCGTTCAGCGAGCGCGCGAGCAAGTCGCGTTCGAACCGCGCCACCTGGGATTTGAAGTCCGACGGGCCGTCGGGATCACAGGCCGCCAGCGGTTCATCGGGGTGAGCATCGGCAGCGACCGGCGTCTCGACCGCTGCCCCCGCCGGCGGCGGCGCCTCGCGGGGCTGGACCGCGGGACTATAGGGGGATTCGAACGGATCGAAATGAATCTCGTCGATCGGTCCGTCGCGCTCCCAGCGATAGACCGCGCGCTCGGCCACGTTGCGCAACTCGCGGACATTGCCGGGCCAGCGATACCGGACCAGCGCATCGGCCGCCGCCGGACTGAAGCCCGGCCAGTCTTGCCAGCCCAGTTCGGAGGCCATGCGGCGCCCGAAATGCTCGGCAAGCACCATGACGTCGCCCACCCGCGCGCGCAATGGTGGCAGCGTGACGACCTCGAACGACAGACGATCGAGCAGATCGGCGCGAAAGGCATGGCGATCGACCTTGTCGGGCAGATGCTCGTTGGTCGCGGCGACGATCCGGACATCCACCCGGATCGGCCGCGACGAGCCGATCCGGGTTACCTCGCCATATTCGACCGCGCGGAGCAGCCTTTCCTGCGCGCCCATCGACAGCGTCCCGAGTTCGTCGAGAAACAGCGTGCCGCCATGCGCTTCCTCGAACCGTCCGACCCGCGCCTTGGTCGCGCCGGTGAACGCGCCCGCCTCATGGCCGAACAATTCGGCCTCGATCAGGGTTTCGGGCAACGCGGCGCAGTTCATGATCACCAGCGGCTGATCCCAGCGTGGGCTCAGCCGGTGCAGGCGTTCGGTAACGAGTTCCTTGCCGGTGCCGCGCTCGCCGATCACCAGCACCGGGCGGTCGAGCGCGGCCGCCCGGCTCGCCCGTTCGAGCACGTCGAGAAAGACCCCCGACTGTCCGATGACCTGGGTCGTTCGTTCCATCCCCAATGCTTGGCGTAAATTCCCAACCGTTGGCAAGTCGGAATTGGGCGAGATTGACAGCTTTTGTTCAGAAATCCCCGAAATCCGCCATTTTCAAAATTGGCACGCTTCCTGCGAAGCTAGGGGCAACTGCCGATCGCGGCAGCATCGACAGAGCAAATTCAAAGGAACCATGCCATGAACAACGGCTATCAATCGACCAGCCCAGCCCGCACCCTCACCGCGATTGCCTTCGCGATGGTCTGCAGCGCCACCTTCGTGTTGAGCGCGGTGGCCCCGGCGCATATTCAGGCAGCACAGGGTGCCGCCACGACCGAAGTGCGAACCGCCTGACCTTCGTCAGCGGCGCTCTGCCGGGGCGGCCCGCCCCTGACCGCCCCGGCACCCAATCAGACGATCGATCAAGATTTCGACCATAAGGAGTTACCCAATGGGCATTTTTTCGCGAACCCGAGACATCATCGCCGCCAACGTCACCGACTTGCTCGACAAGGCCGAAGACCCGGCGAAGATGATCCGCATGATCATCCTCGAAATGGAGGAGACCCTGGTCGAGGTCCGCGCCTCCGCGGCGCGCACGATCGCCGACCAGAAGGAAATGCGGCGCCACATCGCCAAGCTCGAGAAGCTGCAGGACAGCTGGACCGAGAAGGCCGAACTGGCGCTGTCGAAGGATCGCGAGGATCTCGCCAAGGCGGCGCTGGTCGAACGCCAGAAGGCAGTCGACATGGCCGATCAGCTGACCGCCGAAATCGGTGTGCTCGACGACGCGCTCAAGAGCGCCGAGGAAGACATCACCAAGCTGCAGAACAAGCTGCGCGAAGCGCGCACCCGCCAGAACACGATTTCGACGCGGCTCGAATCGGCCCATAATCGCGTCAAGATGCGCGAAGCCTATGCCGGCCCCAAGGTGCAGGATGCGTTCTCGCGCTTCGAGCTGATGGAACGCCGGGTCGATTTCGCCGAAGGCCGCGCCGATGCGCTCAGCCTGGGCGCGCCGCCCAAGACGCTCGAGGAAGAAATCGCCGAGCTGCGGTCGAGCGAGAAGGTCGACGCCGATCTGGCCGCGTTGAAGGCGCGGATCGGCAAGGCCGGCTGAGATGGACATGGGAGAATTTCTCACCGTCGCGGTCGTCCTTGGCATCCTCTTCATCGGCCTGCCCTGGATCATCCTGCATTACATCACCCGGTGGAAGCAGAGCGCGTCGCTGACCGGCGAGGACGAAAAGCTGCTCGACGAACTGCACTATACCGCCCGCCGGCTCGAAGACCGGCTCAACACGATCGAACGGATCGTCTCCGCCGATCACCCCGAGTGGAAGCTGGGCAGCAGCGCTGCCCCCGAAGCCCTCGACTACGACATCACCAGGAGGAATTGAGATGAGTGCCAGCCGCACCAAATTCTATCTCGACAAGCAGAACAGCAAATGGCTGGGCGTTTGCTCGGGGATCGCGGACTATGCCGGTGTCGAGGTCATCTGGGTCCGCGTCGGCGCGGTGATCCTGACGCTCGCCGGGGGGTTCCCCTGGACGCTGGTGGCTTATTGGCTGACCGCCTGGATGGCGAGCCCGAAGCCGACCGGCCTCTATGACAGCGTCGAGGATGCCAAATTCTGGCAGGGCGTGCGCTCCAACCCGACCCGCACCACGCGCGATGTCCGCTCGAAGTTCCGCGATATCGATCGCCGCCTCGCCGACATCGAGACGATGTACACGAGCCGCAATACGCGTCTTGCCGATGAGATCGACAGCCTGCGCTGAGCCGGTCCGACTGGATAGGGAGGGAAAATCATGGGTTCCGGTCAGTCTTTCATTCTACTCATCATCATGATGTCGACGGCGGGGTGGGTGATAACCACCTGGATCCGCGCCAAGCACGGCTATCCGCTGGAAAACGAATTCGGTGGCAAGGCCAGCCGCGATCCCGACGACCGCGAAGCCGAACGAGCGATCAACCTGCTGTCTTCGGAAAACCAGCGCCTGATCGGCCAGATCGGTCGGCTCGAGGAGCGGATCTCGGTCCTCGAACGGATCGCCACCGATCCCGCGGATCGCATCGCCCGCGACATTGACGCGCTTCGCTAGAGGGAAAACACGATGAACGCGGTCGACAAAGTAACGTTGTTTACGACCCTGGGTCCGGCAATTGCCGCCGTCGGCGTCGCCGGGATGATCGGCTGGGTGCTGACCACCTGGATGCGTATCCGCCACGGCTATCCGCTCGATGGCAGCTGGGGTCAGGCGATCTATCCCAAGACCGATCAGGAATCGATCGAACGGATCAAGCTGCTGAGCCAGGAGAACGCCCAACTCCGCGCCGAACTGGGCTCGATCAAGGATCGGCTCGCCAATGTCGAGCGGATCGTCACCGACGGCGCGCACAGCCTTGATCGCGAGATCGAGCTGCTCCGCGGCCGGACCAACTGAGGATAGCCCCATGATCAGCCCCATCCTGATACCCCTGTTTGGAATCAGCATCCCGCTCGTCGTTTTGATCGGCGTGTTCATCATCCGGCCCTGGCTGGCGTTTCGCGAGAAGCAGATGGAGATCGAGGCAAAGATGGTGGCTGAACGCGCGGCCCAATATGCCGCCAATACCGGCCGGCTCGAAGAGCGCGTCCGGGTGCTCGAGCGGATCGTGACCGATCGCGGCATCGATGTCGCCGACGAGATCGAGGCGCTTCGCGACGGCTCGCTGAACTAGCCCGGGACCAACAAGAACAACGATATTCTCAAGGGACGAAGACAATGAATCCATTCGAAATGGTGCTCGGGATCATCATCGTGGTGACGATCGGCCGGGTGCTGCAGGCGCGCTTCAAGGCACGCGAGGGCACCGGCATGATCGACGGCGCAGATTCCCGCGATGCGCGCCGGCTGCGTGAAGAAGTCGCGATGCTCAAGGATCGGATCGCCGTGCTCGAACGGCTGGCGACCGACGACAACAACGCCGTGCGCCTCGATCGCGAGATCGAGAAGCTGCGCGACAAGCTCTGAAAGGACCTGTCATGATCGATCTGTCGCTATACCTCATCCTCGCCGTGGCCGGCCTGATGGCACTCGGCATGGTGACGATGGCAGGCCTGGCTGGCTGGCGCGGCTGGCTCGCGCTCAAGCAACAGGAGCTCACCGTGCGGGGCGAACCCAAGACGACGATGCCCAGCGCGAGCGCCCGCATCGAGATCGCCGACCTCAAGGAACGCCTCCGCAAGCTCGAAGCGATTGCCGCCGGGGTGGACCTTTAGAGCCCATCCCGGTAGCGGGGTCTGGCCATGGCCAGCCCGCTCCCTCCCCCTCTCGCCGAGATTTTCGACGAGTATGATTTTCTCGACAAGGATGATCGTTACCGCCTGTTGATCGATCTCGGGCGCGCGCTCGAGCCGATGCCCGACCCGCTGAAAACCGATGCGACGCTCGTCCGTGGATGTTCGGCATCGGTGTGGGTCTATCCGATGCGTCGCGACGACGGGACGCTTCATTTCCTCGCCGACAGCAATGCCGCGATCACCAAGGGCATCATCGCGCTCGTCCTGCTGACCGTGCAGGACAGCGCGCCGACAGACATTCTGGCGAGCGACATCGCCGCCGCGCTGGCGCCGTTCGATCTCGGCAACCAGCTCAGCTCGAATCGGACCCAGGGTATCCCCAACATGATCGCGCTGATCCGCGAGACCGCGGCGCGCCTCGCCTCGGGGTAGAGCAGCCCGGTCACACCAGCGCTTCGAGCAACCCGATCAGGGGACGATCGGCGGGCGGCATTGCCAGCGCGTGCATCTCGACCGGGCGAACCCATCGCAGCGCCGTCGCCTCGATCGGCTCAGGAACCCCTTCCCACTTGCGGCACAGGAAGAGCAGCAGCAGCAGGTGGCGATCGCCGAGCGGCGCGCTCGCGAAGGTCGCCGGCGCGAGGCAGGCCCCGGTGACGACGATTCCAAGCTCCTCGCGCAGCTCGCGGCTCAGGGCCTGCTCGGGCGTCTCGCCGGGGTCGATCTTGCCGCCCGGGAATTCCCACAACCCGGCCATCGGCTTGCCGGGCGGACGTTGCTGGACGAGAATGCGCCCGTCGCGATCGACCAGCGCCGCGGCGACCACGGGGAAAAGCGCGCTGCCGGACGCTTGAGTGGCGATGTTCGTCATTCGTTAACCGTCCCTAGCTTAACAGGTCAGTTCAGGGAACCGCAGCGATACGGAAATTGCGCATGTTGATGCTGATGAAAAGGATCGCGTCAGATCGCAAGGGCGGTACCGCGATCGAATACGGGCTGATCATCTCGCTGGTCGTCATCACGATGGTGGCCGCCTTCGTCGAAGTCGCCAACAGCACGACGTCGATGTGGGGCAACGTCAACACGAAGATCGAAACGGCGCGCAGCGGCGGCTGACGGGGCACGAATTTCGTTTCGGGGCTTAAACCTTTGTCAACCTCGCTCTCCTAGAACGGCAATTGCTCGACCGGCATGCCGGTCAGCCGGGTACTGAAGCCAACCAACGGAGACCGGAAAATGCAGACCATTCGCAAGTTCATCAAGAACAGCAAGGGCGCCACCGCCATCGAATACGGCCTGATCGCCGCCCTGATCGCGGTTGCCGCGATCGCAGCGATGCAGGGCCTGGGCAACCAGCTCAAGACCACGTTCTCGAACGTGTCGTCGAACATGAAGGCTTCGTAAGCTTCTCCCAGCTTACGCTCAGCGGGAAGGGCGGCGGGCTTCGGTTCGCCGCCCTTTTGCTGTGTGTGCCGGATCGACGGCGTCCGCCGGCGTCAGAGCCGACCCATCGCCAGAAACTTGCGCCGCCGGTCATGGCATAGCTGATCCCCCGACTGGCCCGCGAGACCGGCCAGGGCCGCACTCAGCGCATCGGCGAGACTGCCGATCGCCGCTGCCGGGTCGCGCTGGGCCCCGCCAAGCGGCTCGGGAACGATCGTGTCGATCACGCCAAGCGCCTTCAGGTCCTGCGCGGTCACCTTCATCGCTTCGGCCGCGTCGGCGGCGCGATCGCCTGTCCGCCACAGGATCGAGGCGCAGCCTTCGGGCGAAATCACCGAATAGACGGCGTGCTCGAACATCAGCACGCGATTGCCCGCCGACAGCGCCACCGCGCCGCCCGAACCGCCCTCACCGACGATCGCCGCCACCAGCGGCACGCGCAGCGCAAGGCACTGCGCGGTCGACCGGGCGATCGCCTCGGCCTGGCCGCGCTCCTCGGCCTGGATGCCCGGAAACGCCCCCGAGGTATCGACCAGGGTGATCACCGGCAGGCCGAACCGCTCGGCAAGCTGCATCAGCCTGATCGCCTTGCGATAGCCTTCGGGCTTGCCCATGCCGAAATTGTGGCGCAACCGGCTCGCGGTATCGTCGCCCTTTTCATGGCCGATCACCATCACCCGCCGGCCGCGAAAGCGCGCAAGGCCGCCGAGAATCGCCTGGTCGTCGCCAAAGGCACGGTCGCCGGCGAGCGGCAGAAAATCGTCGAACAGCCCGGCGAGATAATGTTTGAAATGCGGGCGATCGCCGTGACGCGCCACCTGCGTCTTCTGCCACGGGGTCAGCCGAAGATAGGTGTCGCGGAGCAGCCGATCGGACTTGGCCTGCAGCCGGAGCACCTCGGCATCAATGTCGATCCCGCCGCCTGCCGCGGTTTCGCGCAGTTCGTCGATGCGTGCCTGCAATTCGGCGATCGGTTTTTCAAAATCGAGGAAACTTGCCATCAGGCCGTGCGGTTAGGCGTCGCTGCGGGCAAGGTCAACGAGCGGATGGCGGCTGTTGACCAGCGCGACCAGCCGACTGCCGTCGACATGGGTGTAGATTTCGGTGGTCGCGATATCGGCATGCCCCAGCATCAGCTGAAGCGCACGCAGATCGGCACCGCCTTCGAGCAGGTGGGTGGCAAAGGCATGGCGGAGCACGTGCGGACTGACGCGATCGGGGGGGATCCCGGCTTCGGCGGCCAGCGCCTTGAGCAGCTGATACAGCCTGATGCGCGACAAATGGCGCTTGCCGCCTGGAAACAGCCAGGGCGCGTCGGGCGGCACACAGTCCCGCCACACCGCGACCGCCGCTCGCGCGCGATCCGAAATCGGCACCAGCCGTTCCCGCCCGCCCTTGCCGCGCAGGATCAGAAAGGGCCGATCGGGCGACACCGCATTGCGCGGGATCGACACCAGCTCGCTCGCCCGCAAGCCCGAGCCATAGAGCAGCTCGACGAGCGCGGCGAGGCGCAGATCGTGGGGATTGGCCGGCGTCCGCGCGAGTCGCCCGGCAATCGCATCGAACAGCCGGTCGACATCGCCGCGTGCCAGCGATTTGGGCAGGCGGCGCGCGGCGCCCGGCTTCGGCAGGGCGCCGCCGGGATCGTCGCTGCGCAACCCCTCTTCGGCCAGAAACGCGAAGAAGCGCCGCAGCGCCGCCGATTTCCGCGCGACGGTCGCGCGTGCGAGCGGCGCCCACGCCTCGCCGAGCCGCGCCAGATCGACCGGCGTCGCCGCCGCCAGCCGGCGCTCGAGATGGTCGGACGCGAGCATCAGGTCGCTACGATAGGCGGCGATCGTGTTGCTCGCCGCCCCGCTTTCGGCCGCCATCATTTCGAGGAAGCGATCGATCAGCGCGAGATCGCCGCCCGCGCTCAAAGCCGGGTGAGCGCCTCGACGGCGATCATCCGTGCCTCGCCGTCGAGCCCCACGCGCTGCAGCGCGGCGACGATATGGTAGAGCGCCGCCGGCGACACGCCGGTCCAGTTGGGGGTCTGCATGCCGACCGCCGCGAGCAGGAGCACCGTCCCCGGCTGGCGGTTCGCTGCTGCCCGATCGATCGCGCGCGTCCAGCTGTTGCGCATCGCCAGATCCACCGCATAGCGCCCGGAAAGCGAAGCTGAAGTCGCCCGATCGATCCGGCCAAGCCCGGCGAGCGCCGCGAAGAACATCCGGACCTTGGCCCCGCTCGGATCGGCCGTGCGGCTGCGATAGGCGTCGACGTCGCCTTGCCCCAGCGGCTCGACAGCGCCGCCATCCGCCAGCGTCAGCATGGCCCAGGCATCGCTGCCGCGTGCGACGTCGCCCTTCCAGCGCAGCGCCGACCGATCGAGCCCGGCGCTGAGCATGGCCGCGACGAGCCGGTCGACATCCGGGGTATCCGAGGCCGGGGCAATCGTCGACGCCGCGCGCGCCGTCAGCACCAGGCGGGCATAGCGGCCGCGCCGGTCCTTCGGTTCGTCCCACAGCTGCCGCAGCACGGTGAGGCGCTGGGTACGATCGGACTCGACATAGGCGCTTCGCAAGTCACGCGCGACCCCCGCTTCGGCCGAACTCTGTTCATCGGCGTTTTCGACCTCTCCGTAGAGATCGACCAGCGCGGCGTTCGAGAACACGCCCTGCGCCGCCGCCAGTTCGGCAGAGGGCGCCCGGGTACGCGCGTCGATCATCGGCGATTGCGCGCGCCAATATTGCACGCGGCGGCCAACCGTCGCGTAGAGCGGATCGGGGATCGTCACGCCGGTTGCCATCGCCATGCCGTAGCGCCAGCTGGTCAGCTGATCGACGCCGTCCCACTCGATCGTCACGGCGCGCCCCCCCCGGGCACCGGCGCCGACGGCCTTTTCGGCGAGCAGGATATCGACACCGCGCGCCACGCCGCGGCGTTTGGCGCCATCGATCAGCGGGCCGGCGACCCCGGGCTTTCCGGCCAAGCCGGCACAAATGGCGCCGGCCAGCACCCAGGCGCGATCGGTGGAGACGGTCTGGGCAGCGTCGACCACCGGACAGACGACCGCAGGGTCGCCGGTCGCGAGCGCAGCCTGCATCGCCGCTTCGTACATTTTGGGCGTGTAGCGATCGGTATCGACGCTTTCGACCAGCGCGCGCGACACCATCGACTCACCCATCCGCACCAGCAGCCAGGCGCGCTCGGCCGCAAAATCGGCGCCGCTGACGTGCGGCGGGGTGCTGACCCGCGACGCAAGCGCGCGGCGCAGCCCGATCGATACCCAGCGCGACGCGATCGGGGCATCGAGACGCCCCATCAAGGTCGAGAGGAACCGACCGTCGGCATCGCCAAAGGCATCGGCGGCAAGGCCGCCCTCGCGCGTGCCGACGACCCCGACCATCGCCAGCGATCGCCGCGCATAGGCGGGCAGTTCATAGGCCGCGAGCACGGCCGGATCGATCGGCGTCGCCGCCGCCAGTTCGTCGGTCACGTCGCCCGCCGGCGCCGCCGCGGGCGCGGCCGTAACGGGCTGAGCGACGCTGCCCGGTGCAGGCGATGCGGGTCGCGACGCGGGAGGCGATGGCGGCGCCTCGCTTGGCGCGGGCGCGGGCGGGACCGGCTCGCCGAAGCCCGGCGGCAGGATCGATTCGGGCTTTTCCTGGCCAAGCGCCGGCAACCCCAGCGCGACCAATCCGAGCGCGAGCGCGCCCAGCGCGACGCTATTTCTGGAGAGACGCAAGCGGCACGACCTTTTCGACCCGGACAAGCGGCTTTTCACCGGAGCGGCCGGCAAGCACAAACAGCCCCCCGACGAGGATCACGGCGATGACGGCTATGACGATAAGAGAACGGGGCATGATCAACCTTGCAAACGGGGTCACGCCGACAGAGTCGGCACGGCGGCCTTTTGCCCGAGCGGCAGCCACGCTGTATAGCCCCCAGAATAATGTTGCAAAAGCGCGTCACACCGGAAGATTGGCAGGGCAAGCCGATCGTGCTGATCGGC
>NCGF01000008.1 GCA_002281485.1 Sphingomonas sp. 28-66-16 | reverse complement strand
AAGGCACAGTTCGCCGTCATCTTCGGTGAGCGCTTTATCAGGGCCATGGCGGCGTAATGTTCAACCGCCCGCCCACACACGGAAATCCTGACAGTCCCGACCGACCCGGCCGCGATCGCCACCGCGCTCAAACCTTACGCAGGGCGACTGCGTAGGGCGGGCCACGAAGCGGGCGCGTTATCGCCTTGGTTGCACCCTGAACTCCTCGCGGTAGGCGTTCTTGCGGTGTGTCTCGAAACCCGCCACGTCCGTGCCGCGATGAGCGCGCAACGCAACAAGACCGATGCGAAAGACGCACTCGGGCTGGCCCATATCATGCGCACCGGGTGGTTCCGCCAGGCGCATATCAAGACCGAAACCTGCTACCGGATACGGCTGTTGCTGGTCCAACGCCGCAACCTGAAACGCAAGTTCCTCGACCTTGAGAACACCATCCGCCACTCGTTGAAGGCGTTCGGTATCCGGCTCGGCAAGGTCGGGCGCGGCGGGTTCGAGCAGGCGGTGCGCGACGCCGTCGTCGAGGACGCTATGACGGTCGGTCTGATGGACTGTATGTTGCGCGCGCGGGCCGCTTTGTGGGCGGAATATCTCGTCCTGAACAAGCTCGTCGTGCAGCTCGCCATGGCCGACGATCTGTGTCGCCGCTTCATGGCGATCCCTGGCGTCGGCCCGGTCACGGCGTTGAGTTTTACCGCCGCGATCGACGATCCGACCCGCTTCAAACGATCGCGTGACGTCGCCGCCTATTTCGGCCTGACCTCGAAACGGTGGCAGTCGGGAACGTCGATCGATGTGAAGGGCCGCATCAGCAAGGCGGGCGACCCGGATGTCCGGCGCGCGCTCTATGAGGCGGCGTCGGCGATGCTCACGCGCTTCAAGGGAAGCGATACGATCAAGGCGTGGGGCCTCAAGCTCGCGAAGACCAAGTGCCACGCCAAGGCCCGCGTCGCAGTCGCGCGCAAGCTCGCCGTGGTGATGCACGCGATGTGGCGCGACGGCACGTTCTACATCGGAGATCCGCAGGCGACCGAGGCCGAAACCGCCGTGTGGATCGCCGCCAAAGCCAAGCGTCTGAGCTATGCTCGGACGTAACCATCAATCGTGTTTGCGCAGCTGGATCAACGGTAAATAGCGCTGAGGAGGTCCGCGTCAGCGGATGAGGAATGGTACAGACGAGGAAGACGGGAAGCACGATATCTTGCCTGTGGCCAACCCGCTCAACAGGCGGGTCGGACCACGCCGGAATGCCTGTGATGATGCCCCGTGAGTCCGATAGCGACATGTGCCGCGCCGGTCTGAAAGCTGCTTGCGAGCAGCCCGAAATAGCCGCCGATGAGCACGGAAGAATGCACCGCGTACCAGACCTCGAATGCCGACAAGGACTAGCAGCGCGGGCGGCTGTGGCGCGCTTCGCAAATATGGTAGGAGAACGACGATGGTAGAGACGGCGACCAGGAAGAGCCCAATTAAGAAGGCAAGATAAAGCTGCGGCACCGTTGGTGCCGCAAGTGTTTGTCTGCACATCTCTTTTTGGAGTTTCTTTTGGCACTGCCGGGCTTTGACCAGTGCCACCCCTGCCAGAATTGGCGGAAATCTGCCGATTATTTGGCACCGGTTTTCACACGCCCCTGGCAGCGCCATGCTGGCCCTGCAACCGTAATAGGGAGCGGCCCCGATGGCCGAGAATGATGGGTTCGAGCCGCGGCTCGGGCGGATAGGGAATCAGGGTGGCAAGCGCACGCGGCGCTATCTTAGCCGCGTGCTTGCCGCGTCCAATCTCGCGCGCGGCGGGGCCTTTTCGCCGCGCGCCAAGAGCGGGTTCAGCGGTGGCCGGATGGGGCGCGGCGCGGGCGTCGGGCGGGTGCTCGCCAGCCGCACCAGCCAAGCCGCCTTTCGCCAGCGCCGCGTCATCATCAAATCGCGGATCGTGCGGCTCGCCGGCAAAGGCGCGGCCGGTGCGGCAGCGCATCTGCGCTATCTCCAGCGCGACGGGACGACGCGCGAGGGCGCGCCGGGTACGCTCTATGGACCCGATGCCGAGACAATCGACGGCAAGGATTTTCGCGAACGCGGGGCTGGCGATCGCCACCAGTTCCGTTTCATTGTCTCGGCCGAGGACGGCGCTGAATATGACGACCTCAAGCCGCTGACGCGGCGGCTGATGGAACGGGTCGAGCAGGATCTCGGTACGAGGCTCGACTGGGTCGCGGTCGACCATTTCAACACCGGCCATCCCCACACCCATATCATCGTGCGCGGGCGCGACCATCTCGGCGCCGATCTGGTGATCGCGCGCGACTATCTGACCAGCGGCATGCGCGAGCGCGCCGCCGAGCTGGTCGATCTCGATCTGGGGCCTCGCTCGATCGAGGCGCTCGCACAGGCGCGACGCCTCGAGGTCGGGCAGGAGCGGCTGACCTCGATCGATCGCGCGCTACTGCGCGGGATCGGCGCTGACGGAATCGTCAACCAGCATCATCGTGATCCGATCGAGCAGGCGCTGCGAACCGGACGGCTGACCAAGCTCAGCCAGTTGGGGCTTGCCGAGCCGGTCGGCGCCGGTCGCTGGCGGCTGGCCGACCGGATCGACGAGACGCTGCGCGTAATGGGCGAGCGCGGTGACATCATCCGCACGATGCAGCGTGACGTCACCCGCGCCGCGCTTGATCGTCCTGCACCGGAACTGGCAATCTACGAACCCGGGCATGCCGATGCCCGACCGCTCGTCGGCCGCGTCGTCTCGCGCGGGCTCGCCGACGAACATCGCGATCGTCATTATCTGATCGTCGATGCAACCGATGGCCGCAGCCATTATGTCGCGATCGGCAAGGGCGAGGCGGTCGCGCCGCTCGCGCCCGGGGCGATCGTCGGGATCGCGCCGCGTCGCCTCGAGGTCAGGGCGGTCGATCGCACGATCGCCGTGATCGCCGAGGCACATGACGGTCGCTATGATATCGACACGCATCTTCGTCATGACCCGAGCGCCACCGAGGCGTTTGCGCAAACCCATGTCCGGCGGCTCGAAAGCCTGCGGCGCGCAGGCGTCGGCGTCGTGCGCGATCCGACCGGCGTCTGGGCAATCGCCCCCGACCATCTCGACCGCGTCGCGGCGCATGAGCAGGCGCAGCTGCGTGACCGGCCGGTATCGGTCGATCTGCTGTCCGCCCAGCCGCTCGACCGGCTGGTCGGTGCCGAGGCCGCGACCTGGCTCGACCGCGAAGCGATGGCGACGGCGCCCGTGCCGCTGCGCGCAGCCGGGTTCGGGCATGAGGTCGAGGCCGCGCAGGCGCGCCGCCGCCAGTGGCTGATCGGACAAGGCTTCGCCGAGGAAATCGGCGGGGTCGTCAGCTACCGCCCCGACATGCTCTCAAGCCTCCAGCGCAGCGAACTGCTGCGGGTCGCGGGTCAGTTGGCGAACGAGCTCGATCGGCGCTTTGTCGAGACTGCGCCCGGCGAACGGATTGAGGGCATTTATCGCAAGCCCGTCGAGCTCCTCAGCGGACGCTTCGCGCTCATCGAAAAGTCGCGCGAGTTTACCCTCGTCCCCTGGCGACCGGTGCTCGACGCGCAACTCGGCAAACCGGTGGGTGGGATCATGCGTGACAGCGGGATCAGCTGGACGATCGGACGCGGCCGCAGCGGGCCGGTGATCGAGTGATCACTATGCTGTGCGGACGGCGGCGATTTTTGGGCTGGCAATGTTGGAACAGAAATAGAACAATCACCGGTTCACGTTGAGGGAAACGGTCATGCTCGTTCTTGATGCCCCCTTGCTGCTCGCGGTCGCCGCTGTCGTCACCAGCCTGTCGTCGCTGATCTGGTCGTTGCGGCGTCGGCAGTGATCGGTGCGCTATGATCGCGGTGGCGGCCAGCATCCGACCAGCCTGTTCGAGGCTGCCGCGTTCCAATATTCGCTCGAGGTCCGCTGTCCGACCTGCAGGCACCGGGTGGTGTTCGACGCGCATGCCCTGTGGTGGCTGTTCGAGCGCAAGGGCTGGGACGCGCGGCTGAGTGCGGTCGCGAAGCGGCTGCGCTGCCTGCCGTGCAGCCATCACCGGCAAGGGGCGAGCGCGGCGCGCCCGATCATCGCGCTGGTGCGCGCGACGCCGACCTCGACCAGCCTGCCGCTGCCGCCGGCGCGTGACTGGAAGCGCGCGGTCAATCGGTTCCGCTGAGCCGGGGGCGGCTGTTAACATCAGCGGCCAGTGCAGAGGCGTGCGCACAGGACCACCGGGACATCCAGCGCCGATCGTCGCCACGGGATTGTAAGGCAGGCGTGCGGGGAACGTCCCGGGTCGGGTGTGAAGCGTCAGGGGGGAGGGGGATTGTATTCGGTGGCGACCCCGGCATGATCGCGGCCATGTGCAATCTCTACCGGATCAAGAGCAACGCAGCCGAGCTTGCCGATCTGTTCAAGGCGACGGCCCCCGGCGCGCTCGACTGGAAACCCGAAATCTATCCCCGCTATCAGGCACCGCTGATCCGCGAGGAAGCCGGCGAGCGGCTGCTCGGGACGATGGCCTGGGGGTTCCCGACCCAGGTTCAGGGCAAGACCAAGATGCTCACCAAATATGTCACCAATGCCCGCAATCTGGCGAGCCCGTTCTGGAAGAGTGCGGCCGCATCGCCAGCGCGGCGCTGCCTGGTGCCGTTCACGCAATTTGCCGAACCGCGGACCGGCAAGGATGAAGAGGGGCGTCCAGCGCAGTGGTGGTTCGACATCACCGATCAGCCGACCGCCTGTTTTGCGGGGCTGTGGCGCCCCTCGGACGACGGCGGTTATGTCGCCTTTTGCACGACCGAGCCCAATCCCCTGGTGGCGCCGCTTCACCCCAAGGCGATGCCGGTCATTTTGCTGGCTGAAGATCTTGAGCGCTGGCTGCGCGGCAGCTATGACGATGTGCTCGCGTTGCAGACCGGCTATCCGTCGCAATTGATGGCGGTTGCCTGACCGGGCTGCCGCCGCCGCGGGCCGCGTTCGGGACTGTCATCGCGAGCCCCTCCGGGTCCGCCGGTTGTCATCGATGTGCACGCCGGTTTTCTGACGCATTTTGGTGAGTTCAGACTGTCCGCATTGAGACATGACGGGTGGAAAACGGAATGACCGCTTTGGAGCGCGAGGGTGAGGTAAGCGACCCTTTGTTCAGGTTGAGGTGATCGACAGCTAAGCGCCCCAATTTCGGTCACGCGCCCTTTCTGTGAATGAGCCCTAAGCTGCCATTCGCTCCTGTCGCTTGATTCGACACATCGAGTGAAAATTGGGTGGGTCCTGCGCGCGGTTGAGACGCGCAGAACCCTGACAAGCGGTCGACTAAGATTTTGATCGTAACAGCCAACCGAGGAAGCGGTTTTTCCATCCGGAGGCGGCTGGTAGTGTTTGAGATGCTTCGACATCTGTCTCTGATACTGCCACATCGGAAGCTGTATCCAAACCATAATGCGCCGCTTTCGCCCGCCGGTCGCGTCGACGTTCAGCCGCGACTTCCGCATCCGACCAAGGAGGCGCCTCGATCACCCGGTTGCGACGGATCACGTAGTGCGAGCGGCATGGGAGCGTCCAACTGCCGACCGACGGGTGCAGCGTGATCGTCTCGCCGTCATAGGTAATATTCCAGTCCGTCGGCGTTAGCGGGGTCACGACCTCCTCGCCGCAGCCGCAGCAGCAGCTGTGGGCGGCGCTGCCGAATTCCAGCGATACGTATAGCACGCCAGGTTCAAGCGTTTCCGGGAACGTCTCGACGAACCGGTGTTCGAGGACGGAATGCCGCATCACGACTGGTCTTCGTTCAGCAGCATGTTCCCGTCGAGCGTATAGGTCGAATGATGCTCGTTCTCGAGGTCGCAGTAGAAGCCGCACAGCTTCTTCCACTTGATGACCGCGAACACCGCGTTCAGCGCGTTGAGGTCGGCGACCTGGATGTTGGACGCGTAGATGTCGCCGGCACCTCCCCCGGCGAGCGGGATCCGATCATGCGACGCGACGGTCTCCCGTGTCCCGGCGGTGCTGGTTGTCACGCGAAGTATCCCGCTGAGGCCGCGCTCGCCGAGCTCCAGACCCATGCCGATGTCAATGAAGTCGACGCCCCTCGCGTGCAGCCGCTCGACCAGCGCCGCCTTGGCCTCGCCGGCGTCGAGACTCAGGAACGCGAAGTCGATGCCGTCGAGCAGATCAAGATTGCCCGGCGCGATCGCGACCGGCACCGCAGTGATGCCGCGGTGCATGCGGTCGTAGATCCCCTTGAAGTGGTCCACCTTGAGCGGCGCTTCGCGGAGTTCGCCGAGGCTCGGCGCACCAGGTGCCCTGAAGGCATTGTGCTGGAGGAACTCGTCGGCGTCGAGGATGCGGATCTCCGCCACCGGCGTCTTCGCGACCATGTCGAGGATGTAGCTGCCCGAGCCGCCGAGCCCGATGATAGCGACCCGGTGCCCCGCCAGCTTCGCCGTCAATGCGCCGATGCCAACGCGGTCCGACGCGGTCTCGACGTAGTTGAACACGCTGTCGACGTCCTCCTCCTCGTCGAGCGCGCGATAGGGCCGGGGCGTTGCTGTGGCATCGAGCACCGCGGCCGGCCCCGCGATGATCGACGCGTATGTCGTCAACTTGTCGTGATAGTCGCGGTAGCCGCCATCGGGCTTGCTGGAGAACGCATGCTCGGCGGTCAGGCCGTGGCCAAGGTCGAAGTGGGTCGTCTGGTTGGCGATCGCGGCGATGCGCGTCCCGTCGGCGAAGCAAGGGTATTCGCCGTCGAAATGCACGACGTGCGTGTCGGGCGGCCTGGTCTGGTCGCCAGCCAGCGCCAGGCTCGAAATCAGGGTCCCCTTGCGCACCTTGCGGTTGGCGTCGACGTAGGGAACCTCGCGCATGACGAGGAACCCTCCGACGACCTGGACGAAATAGCCCTCCTCGCGCAGCTTCGCGAGGTCGGCGTTACGACTGAACAGTGCGCGTGACATTGAAGACCGTCCCCTGCTTGATGGTGACCGAGCCGTGGGCGCCAAGCTCCCCGGCATGCGGCGTCGAGGCCGCCTTGCGGTAGGTCATCGAGAAGACGACGTTCGGCTCGTGCGGACCGGGGAAGGCCAGTTCGACGATCTGCTCGAAGGTCACATCCGGCCCCGTCACGGTACGCGGACGGGTGTTTACGATGATCTCGATCTCCGCCGCGGGGCGCTTCGCATTATAGAAGCGCTCGATGCCCGGCGCGCTGAGATCGACCAGCATCGCGGGCTCGATCAGGACGTCCGTCCCGCCGCGAACCTCACGGAAGACCGCCTCGTCGGGCTCCGGCTTGGCGAGTTGCTCGAGGATCCGGCCGCTGATCGTCGGCTTGCCCCAGCGTTCCTCGTGGTCGTTGACCTCGAACTTGAAGTCGCGGTCCGTCAGGAAGGCGATGAACCGCTCCGCGCCGACCCCGCGGAGGTCGAACGTCTCGTTGAGGCGCACATCCTCGAAATCGCCGGTATCGAGGATCGCGAAGAGGCTGTAGCCGCGGTCGGGCTCGAGGCCCGCGGCCTCGAGAATCTGGCGGCCCACCGGGATCGGGTCGGCGATGCCGAGCGGGCGGAAGTCGAGGCCGTCGAGCGCGAACTGGATGCGGTAGGCCTTTGCCGCCAGCAGGGGGCGGTCCTCGCGGATCGCGTCGCCGACGTCGTCGTATTCGGGGAGTTTGGGTGTGTTCATCTTACTTTTTCCTTCGTGTCCAGCCGGGCCAACCCGGTCACGAAGGGACAATCGGAACGGACGCTGCCGACCGGAAAGGTGATCAGAAAACTTTCCGCAGCGATCCGCCGGGGACAGGCCCACAGATGAAGAAGGCGGGGCATCCCGGGCAGACGCGCTGCGACGGGGATGCGGGGAACGAACCGTCGCGGATCCCCGCGATCACCTTGTCCAACAGCTCACGCCGGTTGCCGAGAACGCGCGCCGTCATCTCGAGCGCAGTGACCTGATCGCTCATCAGGTGGACCACTTCCACGGCGGCACTAGGTGCGTTCTCCGCGAGGGCGAGCAGCGCGGTGGCCACGCCGAGGTTCTCGGTGTCCGACTTGCGGTATGCTCCCGTGCGGATGCGCCGGTAGATCCGGACGCCCTTGGCATCGACGAGGACATCGTCGGCGCTGAAGACGATCTGATCGGCGCCGATGCTGAGCGGCACCGCTGCCGGGGTCTCGGCGCGGTGGAACAGGCGCGATTGTCGGAACCGCGTAACCAGCGTGATCGCCATCGCCCGCAGCTCCGCGAAGCTGCCAGGCGTGTCGAGGCCATGATCGTCGCAGGCCCGTTCGACGGCGGCACGGAGCTGCGCGTCATCCGACAGGTCGAGTCCGTCCCGCACCGCCGCGCGGACGACGGACCGGGCCGCCTCGTGCATCCTCATGTAGTCGGTCTCGCTCCGGCGTCCCCCGATGCCAAGCACATGTGTGTAGAAGAAGCGTCGCTTGCACTTGTCCTTGTCCAGCATTGCCACCTGCGAATCCCGCAGCCGGATCGTCCCGTCGATCACGAGCTTGACCGGTTCGTCCTCCGGGGCGGGAGGCAGCTTGCGGATCAGGTCGGGCGCGGACCGCGCCACGCCCGTCCCGAGGCGGCCGAGGAATTCGGACAGGGGTCTGGCAGAGTGGTTGGCCTTCTCCGTGGCCGCATACATGACGAGCCGGTCTCGGGCGCGCGACAGGGCGACGTAGAAGAGGCACTCCCGCTCCTCCGCGTCGCCATCGCGCAAAGCCGTCTTCACGTCGCCGGTCAATCCTGCGATGACGCCCTCCGGCGGGAGGCATGCAGGCGCCTTCGACGGACTTGGGAGCGTGTCCTGGTTGAGGCCCGGGAGATGGACGCACCGGAACTCGAGGCCCTTGGCACCATGGATCGTCATGAGCCGCACCGCGTCAAGTCCCTGTGCGGCGGCAGGCAACTGTCGCAGGTCGCGATCGTCGCCGATCGCCACAAGCCGCCTGATCCGGTCCAGCAGGCGGGGAACGGCCTTTCCCTGCTCGCGCGGCTGCACGCGCAGGAAGTTCATCAGCTGCCAAAGCGCGATTCCCTGGCTGCGTTCGCCGACCGACTGCGCCACGGCGATGGTGGCGGCGATGCGGGTCCGGTCGAGGAGGATCACGGCGAGGGCTCGCCAAGGCGGCGTGTCGGCGTCGAAGCCCTCAAGCGCCCCCGCGAGCCTGTCCAACGCGGCATTGCCGTCCGCCGAGATCGGCAGGTCCAGCCGCGCGTCTAGCCAATCGAGCGGCTCCCGCTCGTCGTCGCGCAGCGTGGCGAGCACGGTGCCGACGTCGTCGAGCGACATGGCAAATTCCGTCATGCCGGCGGCGCGGACGAGGCCCATCGCCCGGCGGTCGGCGAGCAGCGACAGTAGCGACAAGAGGTCCTTGACCTCCCCGCGCTCGAACAGGCTGCCGAGGAATAGAACGGGGATACCCATGCGCTCGAGGTCCCGGGCGATCACGCCGAGCCGCTCGTTGCCGGTGCACAGGACGGCTTGGTCGCGGTAGGCGTCACCGGCCGCGTGCATCTCGGCGATGCAGTCGGCGATCGCGACCGACTGTTCGTCCTTCATGGCGCGCGTCCTGAGCTCGATCGGGATCCCAGAGTGGCCACGGTTCGCCTTGAGCAGCGTGTCCGTCGTGCTCGCCGTCATTCTGACCGCGAATGCGGAGTAGGCTGTGACGATCTCGTCGAACGAGCGGTAGTTGATCTTCAACCTACCCGACCCGGCGCCCGGGAAATCCTCCGTCGTGAACTTGGAGGTGCTGATCGGGGACGCGCCCCGGAACCGGTAAATGGACTGCCGCGCGTCGCCGACGACCCAGAGGTTATCGCCGGTGGGGCGGATCGCCTTGAGCAGCCGAACGCTGGCGCGGTTGACGTCCTGATACTCGTCGACCAGCAGATGATCATACATTCCGCCGAGCTTCGCGGCGATGTCGGGGCACCGCTCGAGGAGTCCGACGGGGAGCGACACTAGATCGCCGAAGTCGACCGCGCGCCGTTCGCGCTTGATGCTCTCGTATAGCGCATAGACCTGCGCCACCTCGGCGGACTTGAGCGCCTCGGTCGTCCGTGCCTCGTCTCCGACCGCGGCGACGCGCATGGTTTCCGCGTGCCGCGCATACTCCTCAGCGGTGACCACTTCGTCCTTCGCGCGTGATATCGCCGCGAGGATGTCGCCGATCAGCCGGGTCGGGTCGTAGAGGTCCTGGTAGTGTTCGAGCTCGAGCTTCGGGAATTCGCGCTCGAGCAGCTCGACCGCCTCGACCCGGTCCATCAACCGCGGATCGTCGGGCAGGGAGAACTCGGCGCTGAGACGTCGGATGAGGTCGAGCCCAAAGGCGTGGAACGTGCCGATCCACATCGCCGCAGCCTTCTCGGGACGCTCGGCCGCGATGCGGTCGGCCATCTCGCCGGCCGCTTTGTTCGAATAGGTCAGCACTAGGATTCGCTTGGGATCAACGCCTTCGTCGAGCAGCTGGACGACCCGCGCGGTCAAGGTCTGGGTCTTGCCGGTGCCGGGCCCCGCCTCGAGCAAGTAGGGGCCGCCGCGATGGGCCGCAGCGGTCGCTTGGGCCTCGTTCAGCGGATGGGTCTCGCGGACCTTGTCGTCGGGTTCGATCACGGGGAGCAGGAGGCCGTCGAACAGCTGCTGCGCCACGACGTCGAACGGGGCGTGCATCCGCTCGGCGATGGCGGATGCGGTCAGACCATCTTCGAGGTGGAGGCGGCATACCACTTCGCGCGGAAGGAGGAGTTCGCGGCCGAAGAGGTCCATCTGGACCTCGCGCCGTTGCCGGCGGCCGTAGTCCACGACGCGGTCGATGCCAGTCGGCGATGGCTCCGAACCACGGGCCGAATCCGCCTCGGTGACCGTCGGGGAAGAGGTTCCGTCCCCGAGCTCGTGATGCCCGATCTCATGGGCGACGAGGAACGCCTGCTCGAAGAGCGACCCGACGTTCTCATGGATGATGAGGTCATCCTCCGGAACCAGCGTCGCGCGTCCGTTGTCTAGGACCGTGGCGCCCGGGTTCGCGGAATCAACGTCGAGGCCGCAATCCTTCGCGATCGCGACCGCGAAGGCGTAAGGATCCGTCGGATCGAGTCCGCGCGCAATCGCGCTTGCGTGCAGTTCCGCCGCGCGTCGGCGCCCTAGCTCGATCGCGTCCAAGGGTCAGGCGTCGGCCAGCAGCCGAACGCGGTCGGCTTCGGATACGCCAGCGTCCTTCAGCACCTGCTCGAACGTGGTCTGCGCGACCGACACAGGTGGACCGTCCGACTTGTAGCTTCTCGTCGCCGCCATCCCCGCCGGAGATCGCGCCATGGCGGCTATCACATGCGCCTGAGGGACGCCCAGCGCCACCGAAAGCTCGCGCGTTACGGGCGTCGGGACGCTGGAGGCGAGCACCCTGTGCTCGCGGATGCAGGTAATCACCTGGCGCGGCACGCCGAGCTTCACGGCGAGAGCCTTGCCCACGTCGCCGGAAAGGCGAACCAAGGGATCAGCGCCAGTCGCGCCCTCGGGTCGGGCCGCCTGATGGGTGATCCACGCAGCGTCGATGCGGGACTGCTCGGTGGCGGTCAGGCCGCCCTCGTCCTCGGTGTCGGGCGTGGCGATCAGACGGGAGAAGTCGATCAGCTGCGGCGCGAACTGAGGGTGCGCCGCGACGTAGCGGGCGAGGACATCGCCGTCATGGAGCTCCTCCATCTGGAAAAGGTCGAGCACGGCGTCGAGCGTGAGCGGCGGGTTGGTGGCGGTCATTCGTCATCCCCAGGATTGAACAGGGCACCGAGCGTCTTTAGCGCCCGGTCCCGATAGTTGCGAACCGACCGATCCGAGCAGTCCAGGGCCTTCGCAATCGTCATGACCGACGGGTCGCTCGAATGGATCTGCCACCCGATCAGCAGGAGATGCATGGTCCTGCTTTGTTCCGGTGGCAGGGCGTCAATCGCGACGTAGAGCCTCTCCCGGAAAAGCGGATCGGAAAAAATTTCCGCGTCCAGAGGGTTGGTCGTGCCGGCGGTGGCTGCCGCCTCGGCGGCGCCGCCTTCCTCGTCGTCCATGGAATCGCCGCGGTTGGTTTCGCGCCACACCCGCTCCTGGGCGTCGAGCCGGAGCCGCTTGATGGCGAGATCGAACCGCGCCTCGAAGAAATCGAGCCTGTCATCCGGCTCCGCGCGGTCCTTGGCGAGCAACTCGACGAAGCGGTCGAAGACCGCATCGCGGATCCGCTCGTCGGTGGCGGACGCAGTGCCACCCGACGCAATCGGCACCGCCCGCATGACGCGCTCGGCGAGCACCTTGTAGAGGCGGTCGAACCAGGCGTGGGCGTTCTCGTGGCGACTGGCGCGGATGAAATGCACCAGACATTCGCTAGGCACATAGCCAAGATCCTTGCGATTGCGGATCCGGGCCCGCTCGAGCAGTCCATCGCGTGGCAGTTCGCCGAGCGCGGGGAGGAGCCCCTCGACATTGTCGGGGCGCGTATACTTCGTCCCGTCCTTCTTCTTCCGGGTGAGCGGGGCGATCAACTTGTCCTCCCTTTTGAAGCACCAGTATAAATGCGTTTCAGGGGTAATCGCCATGAAAACTGAAACCGGAACGGCAGAATGAATTATTTGGAAAACAGGTCGGCGTGTGCCCCGACTCGATCATCGCGCATCTTGCGCTGACAACTCAACGGCAGCTTTCCGCGGAGAAGCACCAAGGAGCTGACAGTCGGCAATCGGCCCGATTCCGTTGAAAAACTCAACGCCGGGCCCGGCCTGATCAGGCGGCTTGGTCGGCGTGGACGAAGGCGTTTCGCCTCAGGCGGGCACGGTCTGTGCCGGCATCGGGACGATCTTGGCGATCTTGCGAAGGTTCTGAGCGGTGGCGGCGAGGACGAACTCGTCTTTTGCGCCATTTGGTCCCCGCAGGCGCAGGCGGTCGAGCTTGAGGATGCGTTTGAGGTGCGCGAACAGCATTTCGACTTTCTTCCGCTCGCGGCGTGACGTGACATAGGCATCGGTGCTGGCGATATCGCGGGCCAGGTCACGCGCGCCTTCGTGGACCGAGCGCAGGATTTTGCGGTGTGGTCCGTTCGGGCAGCATTGCGATCGAAGTTTGCAGGCGTCGCATGCCGCCTTGCGCGCGCGGTATTTATAGAGGCCGTCGACCGGCGGCTGTTCCTTGGCGGCGCGTCCCGCATGCCAGTAGCGCCGCAACTCCTCGCCGCCCGGACAGGTATAGACATCGCGCCGGATGTCGTAACTGAAGGCTGAGCGTTCGAACGTGCCGTCGGCGCGGGCGGACTTGTCGAACACCGGGATGTGCGGCGCGATGCCCTTCTCCTCGACCAGCCAGGCAAGGTTGGCCGCATCGCCATAGCCGGTATCGGCCGCGAGCCGCGCGGGCCAAAGGCCGAACCGGGTCTGCGTGCGCTCGATCATCCGGCGCTGCGCCGTCACTTCGGCCTGCCGGATCGATGTGGTCGCCTCGACATCGACGATCACGGCGTGACGCAAGTCGATCAGATAGTTGGTCGAGTAAGCAAAGAAGGCCCGTTCGCGCGTCGCGGCGGTCCAGCGGGCGGCAGGATCGGCGACCGCCAGCTGCTTGGGTGGGACGGGAGTCGCGCCACCAAAGGCGGCATCGTCGAGCACCGCCAGATACTCGCGCACGGCATGGCTGGTGGCGGCATCCGGCAGCTGCTCGGGACGAGCGACGGCGTGCTGCCGGTTGACATCGGCGCGGACCAGGCTGGCATCGATCGCGAAGCCTTCGCCGCCGACCAGCCCCTCGGCCATGCACCGCGCGACCGTGGTCTCAAACAGATGCCGCAACAGGTCGCTGTCTCGAAAACGGCCGTGGCGGTTCTTCGAGAAGGTCGAGTGGTCGGGCACATCGCCCTCGAGCCCCAGTCGGCAGAACCAGCGATAGGCAAGGTTGAGATGCACCTCGTCGCACAGACGCCGCTCGGACCGGATGCCCATGCAATAGCCGATGATCAGCATCCGGATCAGCAACTCGGGATCGATCGATGGTCGCCCCGTTTCGCTGTAGAACGGCCGCAGGTGCTCCCGGATATCGGACAGGTCCACGAACCGATCGATCGATCGCAACAAATGATCCGCCGGCACATGTCGCTCAAGGTTGAAGCTGTAAAACAGCGCCTCCTGCGCCACCGTCCGCTCGCCCATCATCGGCTCGTCTCCGCCCGCCTAGCGAAGAGTGAATCAGATCATCAGCCCGACTTCAAGGCCGAGTTTTTCAACGGAATCGGCCCAGAGGCGGCCGTCGCAGCATCTGCCGGCCGGACGGCTGGAAGTGGGCCGTTCGCGGATTGGCAGCTTGTGGACTGATATGCGCGAGAAGCGGACTTTCATTCGCTTAGCCAGATTTCCGGTTGACGTCTCCCGACTAGCACGGGCGCTCTAAAGCAGACCCAGCCACAGATCGGCGACGGTCTCAGCGGGAAGCGGTCTAGCAGATCCACCGGCCGGCTGCTGCCACCAGCGGCAATACGAAGCCTAGCCCGGCGATCACCACCGAGGCGTAAAACAGTCTCAGCTTCCGGACTGTTATGACCGACAGGGTGTGGCACTGGTCGAGCAGCTCGATCGACAGGCTGTCCTTTTCCTCCACGCCGAACACTTGTGATGCGCGTGCGACAAAACCGGCCCCATCATGCATCGCGATATGCCCGAAAAAGACTATTCCCTTCGGGGTCGCTCTCCCCGCGTTCACACCGGGCGATACCTTGTCCTGCGGAACGAAGCTAATCAGCGAGCAGATTGCCGCGACCGTCATGAGCAGCATCGAAAGCAGCACGAACGGCTTGAACATCGGCTCGACGCCGGACAGCAGGCTCACTTCGGCGGCAATGACCGCCCCGCAAAAAGCGAGCGCGAAACCGTTCTTGGTTTCGGCGAATTGCAACCAGCTGCGGCAATTTTCGTAAAGGTCTTTGGCGGTCATTGCTCTGTTCCCGACGCAAAATCGCGGATTTCGATGGCGTGGCCGAACAGATCGGCTCCCCCTGAGACTTCCTTGCCCGAATAGCTCCTGCGGGCGAAACGCTGTCCGATTTCCGCCGGAAGCTGGGCGACGAGCTCAAGATATTCGGAGTTCGACACGAAAATCCCCTGTTGTGGCGCTTCATTGCACAGCCGCGACGCAATAATGGCGCTGTCGCCGATCGCCCGAATCTGCTTGTCATCCACGAGCCAGACGGCGCTCCCGGTATGAATGCCGACCGCGCCGCCCAGACCGCCGACACCAAGCCGCAGCTTGGACTGAAATGCGTTGCAGATCGCGCTCGCCTGTTTGACGATCGATACCGCAGCGTCAAAGGCGCGCTTCGGCGCGCTCTCGAAATTGACCCGGGTCGCGTCGGCGTCGAAATTCACAAAATGGGCGACGATGCCGTCGCCCGTGTCCTTGTCGAAAAAACCGCCATGCCGCGCGACCGCGGTCCTGGCCATTTCGACTACGCTTTTGATGAAGGGCGAGAATTCGGCGATGTCGCGGCTGCTCAGCTGTTCAAGCGCAATCGTCGACTTGCGCAGATCGAAGACGAGCGAGGTGGTCGTTTTGGCCCGGTAAGAGACCGCCTTCTTATGCTCGAGGCAGATGCAATATTGCCACGGCCACAGGAAGCTGTCGGGCGGCGTTTCCTCTTCGGGATTGAAACAGCGCGGATGCAGCAGCATCCGGCGCACGGACTCGTGATCGCGTTCCTGCGCGTTCAGCAGGAACCGTATCGGTATCGCATTCCATACCGGGGATCGCAGCCGGAAGAAATCGTTGTGAAATTCGAGGCATTCCTGGACGCCGAGCGAACTCAACTGCCCGACAGCGGTCATAAGTCCGGCCTTCTTGTAGAGACAGACAAACTTGAGATCCTCGAACCGTAGCCAGTAGAGATTATAGTCCGCATGCTGCTCGCGAAACCCGGCATCGGGTGCGAGGCCGCCTTCGTCCATAAAGTCGAGCGACTTGATAAGACTTGGATTATGGTCGTGCAGGCGCCCGAGCGCCGAGCCAAATTTCAGAAGCGATGACCTTTCTTGCTGCTCGTCGACGTTGCGCCAATTAATGCCGCGCAACTCCTTGTCCCAGAAATATACCAGGTGCGCTTTTCCGTCGTCGAGCAAATACCCAAAGACTGCGGAAATCTGCTGGTCCCGGAACACGACATTCTTCAGCGGATCCCGCAGCAGCTGGATGCGGCTGGCCTTCTTCGCCGGGTCGAGAAGCGCAAAACTTCGCCATTCCTCGACCGGGCAAGCCTCCGCGCCAAGGATCAGTCGGGAGAGCGAGTTAGCCATTTTCGATACATTCGAGCACGACGCCCGACAGGAAATCGTCGAGCTCGAAGTCGTTTTCCTTGCGGATGCGGTGGCCGATGACCGCCAGCAGTTCTGGCGCGATCGCGTCGATCCCCGTCCCCTGGTACGCCGTGTAGACGACTACATCGTCGCTGGGCACGTTGATGCCCTCGATCGAACGCAGCGTCTCGGCGAGCGAAACGCGCATCGTGGTGCCGCTCTCGTCGGGCCGAAGCACGTCGAAGATGAAGACGATCCGTCCTTCCATATAGGCTCGGACCTCCTCCGGCAGCAGCGCATCGCGCACGAAGATCCACCGGAACGTCTGCTCGGGCCGCTGCTTGACGATCAGCTCGAAGGCAATCCAAGAGGGCGGCTTCTCCTGGCTTTCGGCCAGAATTCTGCGCGCCGCGATCACTGGCGTGCCGTGTGTCGAGTGCCAATGCGACTCGATGAAGGTCTTAAGCGTTGTCGTGAGACTGAGGAAATCGCTGTACTCATCTTCGATGTGCACGATTGTCAGACTTGTCATTTTCTTATTTTCCAACCGTCAATCGCGAACATCGGCTTCGGCTGCGGCACGAGCGCTCGATCCAGAGAAGAAGGGCATTTCGAAGAAGAAGGTGTTGCCGGCGCCCTCCAGCTCGGCATCGAAATCGAATGGCTCGAAACTAAGCTGGGCCGTCGGCGAGTGCGCTTTTAGGATTCTATAGGCGACCGGCAGCCCCAGCCCGGTTCCATGCCGCCGGTTCAGCCGGTCGCTCTGAAAGCCGCGATAGCCTTCCTGGAACAGCATCATGCGAGCGTTCGGATCGAGCTTGTCGCCCACGCTCGATATCGAAAGGCGATAGCGATCGGGAAGATAATCGAGCCGCCAGCGGATCTTCGCGAAATGCGGCGAGTATTTGATCGCATTGTCGAACAGGTTCATCAACGCTATCGACAACAGCGGACCGTCGCCGCGCATCGACTTGGGCGGGGGGCCGCTTATTTTCGAGATGACGCCGATGCGCTTGTCGTCGCGATTGTATTTGAGGACGTCAAGCGTCGAGTTGATCAGTTCCGCGATACGATAGGGTTTGCGATTGAGTGCAGACGACTCCAGCTCGCCGATCATGAAGCGGCCGTTTTCGATGATCAGGCTGGCCTGCCCCAGCGAACTGATCGTGCGCGCCAGATCGCTGCCGATCAGCGGATCGTTCAGAAGATCGAGCCAGTAATCCTTGTCGCGCTGCCCACGCTCCCAAAGCGGCCGGATGCTTTTCAGGCTTCGGTTCGCGGCGGAAAAGTGATGGATCACGGCGTGGCGGACCTGCATCAGGTAGCTGCCCCGTTCCCGTATGTTCTCCTCGCGCATTACCCGTGAATACAAATCGGAGAACAGGCTAATCAAAGACCGCAGCGCCGATTCCGAAATAACCTCGCCGTCGAGTTCGACCAGATAGAGCCGGGATTCGCTGCTATATCGCGGAAAATGGACTTCGATCACGGTACGTCCATCGATGCCGTCCACGCCGAAATACGGGTGATTGTTATTGCCGTTGCCAGCGCGGCTTTCGTAATATTTCTGGAAGTAGGTGGTTCTGACCTTTTTCAGATAATCCTCGAGGCCCGGCATCCTATGGGTCGCGGAGACCTTGTCGAAATAGATGCTGCGCTCGAAACCGCCCACGCGCAGGATCGTCACCGAGTTGAATTTGCGCGTGATGCCCGAGAGGATCTTCAGGATCGAATCGGCGTCGTCCTGCACCATGTCCTCGGTATCGAGGTGACTGATTACCTCGTTCGTATTGCTCTCGAAAATGATCGACTCGATATACTTTCCGACAAACCCGAAAATCGCGTTGGCAATGGCCACGTCCGCCTCGCTGAACCGGTTCTGCAGATAACCGGCGACGACCTTCTCAAAAAAGATGATCTTGATATCGTCGGCATTTTGTCTGGGGAGCGAGCGATAGAAGTCGTTATGCTTAGCAAACGGAACCGGCCGCACGGCATAACCGGCCTGCGGAAGCGGTACGAGGATAGCCGGTTCGCTCGACCCGCATTCCTGGAATTTCAGGCCGACCTGCCGCACCTCGCCAGGTGCGGCAACGCCGCATTCTTCGATCGCGAAATCGCGGTGCGCGGCCCGGATACCCAGCTGTTCGAGATGATCGCCTTCGATCTCCAGCCAATCCTGCGCGCGGTTGACGTTGACGTACATGCAGCGGCTAGAATTGAGCTGGCTCAGCATGAAAAAGCCGATCTCGTTCAGGAATTTGGGCACGTCCTTCGACGTCCGGGACAAAAAGGCCTGGGCATTCGTAACGCAAGTCGCCAGGCGGTTCAGTCGCGTGAATTCGACAATGTTCGAGATATGGCTCGCGATCTCTTCTGCCTCGGGATCACCGATCTCGACGTCTCGATGGAGAACGATTACCCCCAGGATCGACGGGTCCGAGACCGATTGTGTCGGCGCGCGGATTGTAGGGTACAAAACGATCGGCGTGACACGCTGCGTGGCCGTAACGGCGTGGGCGATTTTCGATTGAACGCGCTCAAGCACGTCCGCGAGATCGCCCTTTGATCCGCGCCGCGGGATATCGACAACGGCGCCGACGAGGGCCTCATGAATGTTTGGGTCGCCGACCTGATAAGAGCTGAGCAGCTGTTCGCGGCCATTCGACCTGTCCGTCAGCCACAATATGGTGTTCAGGCAGTCATATTTTGCATGCAAGTGTGCGAGCGCGGCAATGCGCGAACTCGTGGTCTCCGTCTGCCTGTCCAGTGTTTCCATCGCCCCCCGGCCTCCTGCGTTGAGGTTCGCCAGACTTGGTCCGATGTGTCAATGCGCAAGACCGAACACGGCCGCTTCGCACGCCTTATCTTATCCGATATGAATGTATTCGGCTGCATCTCGCCGATGAAAGCCGCCGATGAGAATATCGGTGGACGGCCGCACGGGTGGATCGCGGGCATCCGGAGGCATGGCGTTGCGATATCAACGATGGCGACGTCGAGGTGCTTGCCCCGCGCACGCCGCTGCCGGAGCACGCTATCATACCGACGGCCGTTACTTCGACTGTATTTACCCATCCACGAGCTTTCGAACAAAACTTGCGACCGCTTTGCGGGGCACCTCATGCGGCGCTTGATGTCCGCAATGAGGGCGCATAGCGGTCGCGCCCGGTCGAGATGAACGGGTGTCCGGTTTCGGAGAGCGCCCATCGGCGGCTGAACGGCCACAACTGGGTCTTAGCGGGCCCAAAACAGCATGTCGGCAATGCGACCTAAATGTCGTCATTCGCGAATGCGAAAAATCGGTCTGAAAGCTGCCGTTCTGCTAATCGCCAGTTAGAGCCGGCAAGCGTTTAAGCTGCAAGCGTCATCGACCCTCCGCCAAGCCTCTCAAGCGGGCGACCTCTAAAATTGAGCATGGCCAAAATGTGAAAGCGGCAGCATGCCCCGAGCACTATTGAGCGCCTTCTAAGAGGCGATTGACGTGCACAGAGTGGCGATGATCATCATTGGCGGCGTCGCCATCGTCCTCGTCGCAAATGGCGGGTGGATGCTTCTGGCACCGGACCAATGGTTCTTTGCAACACCCATCGTCTGGCGGACTGGCGTGCCGAACCCCCATTTCATCCGTGATGTGGGCTGGACTTATGCCGCCGTAGGGGTGCTGATGATCTGCGGACTTTTCACAGAGCGTTTCCGGACGACGTCCCTCATGCTCGCGCTCGGTTGGCTCGCAGGTCATGCAGCGATCCATCTGGGCGAAGTCGCAACCGGAGTCTGCACCGGTCGGCAGTTCCTCAGCGAAAGCCCACAGGTTTGGGGGCCGCCGATCCTCCTGATGATCGGCGTCGCGCTCGGGCGGAAACGAAAGCGGTCCACAGAATGAAAACGATCGTTAGGGTCGCCTGGTTAGCCCTCGCCATCATCCACCTTTTGCCCGCCCTGGGCCTGATCTCCACCTCGATGCGACACAGGCTTTATGGGGTCGAGCCGGTGGGCAGCTTTGCAATCCTTCTGTCACACCGGGCATTCGTGTTTGCGGCAATTGTTCTGGCCTCACTCTTTGCCGTGGTGAATGTCCAAGTGCGCCCGGCCGCCGCCATTGCGGTCAGCGTCAGCGTGGTTGGCTTCCTGATTGTCTATGTTGCTGGCGGTGCTCCAGTCGGTGCGTTGCGCCAGGTTGCGCTGGTCGATTGCATTGCAGTGCCGCTGCTCATCCTGGTCTGGATCGATGTTGTTCGCCGCTAGCCTGTTGCAGAGCTCCACAAGACAAGCGATGTCACCGCTTCGATCGTTCCGTAAAGCAACGGGAGGCGGCCAATATGCCGATCCAGCATGGCGGAGAAAATTCGGCCCGACGCCATGCCGCCCAGCGCGATTGCAACGGCGACTGCCGAGGGGCCTCGCCAGGACGGCACCCACAGCGCGGTTGTCAATGCTGCCGATATGGCAATCCCGAATCCACCGTAGACGGCGCGGACTTCATTTCGTCCGTCGGCATCCAGCGTGGATATCCCGAACTGGCCGGTAACCCTTTTAGGCATTGCCAGCGCGGCCACGCCCATGAAGAGAAAGCCACAAGCGGTGATGACAAGAGCGATCAGTAGCATTTTTGGCCTTCCGTTTGTTGCGGTCGGCCGCCAGCCTAAGGAGATGTCGTCAAAGCGCTTTCAGGAATTGGCCAGCTCGCCGCCGATATTGGTCTTGCTCGGCGATGCCGTGATCTACGTCGGCCAAGCGTTCGACTTGTCTCCGCATCGCATTGCCGTGACCGCGATGGCCATTGCCATCGATGCGCCGTTCGACCTGCAAATGCCCGGCGATGATCATCCATCGTCTCGCGATTTTGCGATCATCCCCGCGCGAACGCTGCATCAGCTTCGCGCAAAAGGCATCATCGCCTTTGTGTACACCGGCATGCCGCATCAACAGATATCCGTCGTTGATCACGGGCGGGCAGCAGCATTGGCCAACCGCATTGCGGATGCGGCCGGGGATGCAGCCGCTGCTCTCAAACATGCGGCGACCCTTCTTGCCTTGCTCGGGGTCACAGATCAGCATCGCTTGGCTGCGATCGCGATTCCGCTGGACAAGATGAAGCGGGCGCCTGCTGAGGTTCCAACAGCGGCCCACGGCGCTGCTCTTGCCGGCATGCCGACCCAATCTTTTCGCCGTCATATCAAAGCGCACACCGGGATGACATTTGGACAGCACCGCCGCAGCGCGATGGTCAATGCCGCAATCCGGTCGCTTGCGCTCGGCGATAATCTGACTGGCGCCGCACTCGATGCGGGATTTTCCAGCTCCGCCCATTTTAGCAGCGCTGTACGACAAATGTTTGGCCTCGCCCCTTCTACCCTGCTCCGGAGTGGCCTTCGGATAGTAACCGACAAGGAAATTGAGGGGACGGCGGCGAATTAGCGCGTCGGAGCGGAGAGTTGCTCACGCCGGGTGACGTCCGTCTGTACGACGCTATACCAAAAGCCGCCATCCCGTAATCGGCCCAGCTTCAGCCGAAATCAGATGGTGAATGAATGGACGGTTTTGGGGAGTTGGATGGGCGCCTTGAATGACCGCATGTGGGTCTTCGAAACCGTAGAGCAGCCGGTCTGCAACGCGCCTGATATGCGGTCATCCGGAATGGTCTTTGCGAACCGCGCGCTGGCATTCATTCATCCCGAAAACCTTAGCGATCCGCTTCGCTAAAACGAGGCTGAGCGATCCGATCACCGCCGGATGCAAAAATTGGCGATTTTAGCGCCGAAGTTTTTTCCTATTATGCCGACGCGAGTATCAGATCGGCTATAACTGCGCCTAGATGACGTACCCATACGACCTCGACCGATTCATTGCCGCCCAGGCCGGAAGCTATGAAGCCGCCCTCAGCGAAATCCGGCGAGGCGCGAAGCGCAGCCATTGGATGTGGTATATTTTTCCACAGATCGCTGGTCTTGGTCGAAGTCACATGGCGCAACGCTATGCCATCCGGTCACTGGACGAAGCACGCGCCTATCTTGCCCACCCGACTCTGGGCCCAAGGCTTCGAACCTGCGTCGAAACACTTCAGGACCTCACAATACCAACCGCAGAGGCTGTTTTCGGCCAAGTTGATGCGATGAAACTGCGATCTTCCCTCACTCTGTTCCGTGCAGCCGATGGGGGCGACCTGTTTGCGGCGGCGCTCGATCGGTGGTTCAGCGGCGCGCCGGATCCCGCGACGTTTGAGATTCTGGGCGTGCCGCCAGCTGGCGACTGAACTCCCGCGACGGCCTAATCCGCTGCAACTCGTCCCTCGAACACTAGCAGGTGGTCATCGCGGCAAAGGCCGTCGATCCGGATATATGGCGAAACCCGTGCCGCCGCGCTAGCACCGCGAAGGGCTGAAGCTGATCTGGTTGCAACCAATGCGGCCCGTCTACCAAAACCCGCGTCCAGCCGCGTCCGAGAGACGTTTCTCTGATGACAACTTCGTTTCCGCGGTGAAGAACTCGAAGAGCTTGGCATCGCGTGCCCAATCGCTAACGCCTTCCGTGGGAACGTTTAGATCGGTCTTTAACGCTTCGCACCAAGCATCGAGAGAGTTGGCCTTCTCTCCGTGCCGCTCCAGCGCTCGTAGACGTCGAACCACCAGCGCGGTCCCAAGTTCTTCGGGCGGCCAGTGCGCTTCGTCCGCGCCCCATTGCAGCCAGCGCAACATGTCTGGCCAACGAAGCGTGAGGGCGATCCAGCGCGCATATTGATCGAGACTTGGTGCGCGCCAATCCGGCGCTTTCTCGCGCCGCGCAGCACGCAAGGTGAGGTAGAAACGCGCCAGATTCACCATGCGCTTGATCTCGCGCGGATTGCCCACCGAGTAGATCGCGATCTTGCGGATGATCGCGCCCACGTCCCGGCTCTCGGTGAAACCCGTGTCTATATTGGGCATAGCCGGTTCGGTAGTCGGGATTGGCGAACCTGAGTCCGGGGCAAATCCTGCACCGCTTACGGCAGCCCTGCGCTGGATGCCCAGTGGCGTCGCCGAAGGGGCTAGTGGTGAACGTATGACATCGACGCTCTGGCCTCGTTCAGAGGCCGCGGAATCTACTTCTTGAGGCTTAAGCAACGATGCATCCCTGCCTGAAAGCCATGCGACATAGGCCGCAAATTCGGCTGGCTCGCTTGGCGGCAGCGTGAACGGCAGCTGCACAAACTTGTCCATAAAACGCCAGCCGAGCGGCACTGCGCGCTCGTAGCTCGGCAGCTTTTCGCGGACGTCCTCATGCGCCTTCTCAAGTGCTGCTGCCACCATCTGCGGGTCCATCCCGATAACGAACATGCAGCGGTAATCACTGGTCGCTAGCAGCATGCTGACCCCCTCGACGACGCTCGCCACCTTACCCGGCGAACACCGGTCGAGATCGTCGATGAAAATCACCAGCGGTGCTGGCTGACCCTCCGCATCAAGATGCGGCACTATATCAAGGACCCGGTGCAGATCGGCATGAACATGGTGCAGTTCGCCGACGCCCTTATCGTAATCGGGTACCTTAATAATATCGGCAAGGCTGAACTTGGCGGGCTCACTCCTAGTCTCTTTCTGAGTGAACAGGAATTTTCCGATGAGGAAGATCGACAGCGCGATCTGAGCCACAACCGCGCCGGTAAAGCCATTGGCTGTGCCCAGCGCGATGATCTGCTGTAAAAGGTTGGGCAGCACAGGCTTTACGGTGCCGAGCCCAAACAAGCTTAGGACAGCTGCACCGCCGCCGATCACCCACGCACGTGACTTGTTCCACCAAGTAGTTGCAATACGATCGTAAATCCGCTTTCGAACGATGCCGTCATCGATCCTAGCGAGCTGAAGTTTCAGGAGAAACTTCTCGCGCTCCAACGGTGAGAGCCTCACCGCCACTTGGGAGACGATTGCGTCGACGAGGCCAGCCCAGAGCTGCTCGGTCGTCTCGTACTTCCAAGCGTTGAACCAGATCGTCCAACGGCGCTGCTTCATATCAGCCGCGTTGGGGACATCCGGATTTATTTCGATGCGCTTGCCTGTGTCGAACACCTTCGCGACATGATCGAGAAGAAGCCGGGGAAGCTTGTCGAGCTCCGCGATCGAAAGTCTTTTGTACCGGTTCCTGTCTTCCTCGGGGTCAAGTTCTTCCCGTAAGAGATGCATCAAGGTCGATTTGCCGCCGCCCCACGGTGCCTGAATACTGATACTGAGCGGCGCCTTGGTATCCTTGTTCGTTAGAAATGCGTGGATCGCAGTTGCGTAACGACCGTAGTCGAGCTGATCGTCGATATTGGCCACGTCATTCTGAAAGCGAGCCGCTACCCGCCCTAGCCGAGCATCGCGATATGCCGCGAGCAGACGTTCGGGATCGACCTGCATGTTCGCAAGCACCCGGCGGTGACGTCCCTTCTCGAAGCATAGCAGAGCAGTGATCAACTGATCGATACCGATTGGCGCTTCGCCACCGCCGACAAGGGCGTGGGCATCGACAAGTACACTTGTGACGTTGGGGGTCGGTTTGATTGTGAAGTCCAAGCCTACGAACGGCTCAATTCGCTCGTCGGACTTGAAATAGTCCATCCAAGCAACCTCATATAACGGGCCGGCCAGTTCGTGCACCGCCGTGGCAAATGTCTCCGCCGCCGGGTCCACACTTAGGACCCCGGGTGCCGATGTGCTGGTGCCCTCTGCAAGCGCGAAAAACAAAAGCGAGGTTGAAAGAGAATCATGCTCGGCCTGCGGCGAGCGTGACATCTGTGAAGCAAGCGCGAGTACCGCATGAACCTCAGTTGTCCGGGGAAGATCCAGTGCACTTGATGAAGTTTCAGCATTGTCAGATTGCGTCGAAGGCAGTGACGGAGGCTCCGATTTATTCAAAAGTGCAGCGTTGAGCTTAGCCGAGACCTCCTCAGTATCCGCGAGCATTCGCGCGCGAGCTTTCGCGGTCACCTCCTTGGGAATCGAGATAACTGCAGATGTTCGGCCATCTCTGACAGGCGGGAATTCCGTCAGCCGCTCGAGGATGAGTTTGAAACTTTCCATATGAGAAAGGCCGCCCGTTCCTGTCCCCATGAGTGGCACCCAGAGGCTGGCTTGGAGCTGGATCCGCGGATCCCGCAACGCGTTGGCGAAGTTCGTATCAAGCGCCTCGATCGTGGGCCTGCCTACGACTGTTACAACGAAGCAGATAAGACCCTTGTCAGTCGACGTCAGCGCATAGCCTTCGCCGAGTTCGCGCTCACCCGGCAATTTAATCGGCAGACCGAGTTTCTTGAGGACTGCCGAATTAAGCTGTCCGGGTGTGCCGTAGCCATCGGTCGGCAGAAAAATGACGTCTGCCGCTGGTCCCGCATCAATTATTGCGCGAATTGGCGGGGACAGTGGTGCAGGTGGTGAAAGAGTGGCCATCCTACTCGGCGCGCCCCGCTCGGTTCGATTCCCGACGACTTTTGGACGAGTTACTCCAAACCACGATGCAATCTGCGTTCAAGTTCGAGCCCCCGACAGATGAACGAAAGTCTATCACCTGTTGGAAGTGACCTAAACCGCATTTCGATCGAATACTACCGATGACAATTGCAAAGCGGGAGGCGTTGGACCGCTGTCGTGGCGACTCTTACCGAAAGTCATCAGTCGGGTAGTGACCCAATCTCAGCCTAGATCCGATGTTGAACAAATGGAAGGTTTTGGGGAGCTGGATGGGCGCCTTGAATGATGGCATGTGGGTCAAAGCAGCGTCAGAGCCTCGCGATGAGGACATGCGAAGCGGTCGCATTGTCTAAGTTTGCGCGACAAGACGCCGCGTCTCTGGAGTTGCGCCAGGCCCGGCGGTGACGACGACCCGACGAGGGCCGGTCACGCTGCCGGCTGCCGTCACTTGCACCGGGTCGATGGCCTCCCCGGACTCCCGGTCACGCAGGACGAGTGGAGCCCCGATGCCGCCATGCACCCACTCGTCGCCCCATTGCATTAGCGCAACCACGACAGGAAATAGCGCCCGGCCCTTGTCCGTTAGGCGATAGTCCTCACGAGTTGCATCGGAATCGACCGCAGAACGCTCCAGCAAACCCTGCTCGATGAGATGCGACAAGCGCGACGACAGCACTGCCTGCGTGATCCCCAGCCGCCGCTTGAATTGCGAGAAGCGCCGGATGCCGAAAAAGGCATCGCGCAGGATCATCAGCGACCAGCGGTCGCCGATCACATCGACCGTCCGCGCGAAACTGCAATTGTGATGGTCGAGCGAGGTGCGCGTCATGCCCGCTGATAGCCCGAAGACAGTATCTTTACAATACCAACCGAGTCGGTATGTTGAAGATACCTAGTTGGGAGACATGCTATGCCGATGATGACCGTCCAATATCCGCCCGAGGCATTGACGCCCGACTTGAAGGACAGGCTCGCTGAGGATCTGACCCAGGTCATTCTCCAGATCGAAGGCGGGGCAGACACGCCTGCCGGCCGGTCGATCGCTTGGGTGCGGTTTCAGCCGATCGCGCGCGACGACTGGTATCTCGGCGGCAGGAACGATGCGACGTTCGAGGCGGGAGCGGGGCGATGGCTGATTGAGCTCAACGTGCCGGAGGGCTCCATGAATCAAGACCGTAAATCGGATTGCCACAAAGCGATCACCAACGCGATCCTTGCGATTACCGACAAGACCAACGTCGACGGCGCGGCGCGTTCCATCTGGATACAGATTTTCGAATGGCCCGAGGGTCATCTTGCGACGAGCGGGCGGACGTCGAGCTTGCTCGGCATCGCCAGGATCGCGGGCATACCCGCCGAACATCCGCTGCTCGAATTCCCGCGCGCGTATTTCGACGCGAAGGACCGCCTCTATGACCTCGCCGAGTTCCCCGAGAAGACCGCCGGTCGCGCGCTCGTCCGCTACTGAAAGGAACCGAGATGAGCCCGCCTATCGACTTCTACTACGACTTCGTCAGCCCCTATTCCTACTTCGCCTTCGCGCAGCGCGACGAAGTGCGGTCGCGGACGGGACGCACGCTAGACCTTAAACCAGTCTATGTCGGCGCAATCATGAAGGAGGTCGGGAACGCCCCGACGTCGATCACTTGCAAGGCCAAGCGCGCCTATCTCGGGCAGGACGTGGGACGCTGGGCGGTGAAGCTGGGCGTCACGGTTCTGAGCCATCCCAAGTTCGGTTTTTTCTCGACCGAACCGCTGATCAAGGCTGCGCTGCGCGCGGGCGGCGACGTCGAAGCGTTTTCGGTCGCCGCCTTTGCCGCGGTATGGGTCGAGCAGGCGCCGCTCGACGATCTCGAAGCGATGTCGGGCTGGTTTGCCAGGAAGGATTCCCGCCTCGCCACATATTGGGACGAGCGCGAGACGATGGCGGCTGCGCTCGATGAGCGGATCGCCGAAGCCGTTTCAAAGGGCGCATTTGGTGTTCCCTATTTCAGCAGCGAGAAAGGCGCGTTTTTCGGCAACGACCGGATCGATTTCCTCGTTGAGGCGCTCGCCGCGTGACCGCTCGACCGCTCTGCTTCGTCACCGGGGTCGGTCCGGGTACCGGTGCCTCGATCGCACGGCGCTTCTCGGAAGGCGGCTACCGGCTGGCGCTCAACGCGCGCAACGAGGAGCGGCTCGATGCGCTGACACTCGAGCTGCCCCATGCGATTGCGCTTCCCGGCGACCTAGCCGACCCGGACGAGCGATCTAAGGTTGTCGATGCGCTGCTGGCGCACGGCGTACCTTCCGTCGTCGTCAATAATGCGGTCGGCGGCACGTTCGGCACGTTCCTAGAAATCGACCCCGCCGATCTCAAGCGCAACTTCACGATCAATGTCGAAGCCGTGCTCGATCTTGCCCGACGACTTATACCGCCCATGATCGAAGCGGGCGGCGGCGCTTTTCTCGCAACCGGCAACACCTCGGCCTATCGTGGCAAGCCCAAGTTCGCCGCCTTCGCGCCTACCAAGGCAGCGCAACGCATCCTGCTTGAGAGCATAGCGCGCGAAGTCGGTCCGCAGGGCATCCATGTCGGCTATATTGCGATCGACGCCGTCATCGACCTTCCCTGGACGCGTAAGATGGCACCCGACAAGCCCGATGACTTCTTCTGCCAGCCCGCTGACATCGCGGAGGAAGTGTTTCGCATTGCGCAGCAACCGCGGACCGCGTGGAGCTTCGACAGCATGGTCCGTCCGTTCGGCGAACCGTGGTGACGGCGGCGGTGGCCGAGCCGCCAGGCGACAGGGGAGCCGCGATTGTCGTCGGGGTGGGATCCTCGTCAGGTCTCGGCGCCTCGGTTGCGCGACGCTTCGCGCGCGAGGGCCTGATTGTCGGGGTGTTCGGACGCACTGCTGATCGCCTCGAGCAGGTGCGCAGCGAGATCGAGTCAGCCGGGGGCAAAGCCGTTGCGCTAGCAGGTGACGCCACCTCTCCGCAGGATATCGAGCGCGCCTTCGCGGCCATGGCGACGAGAGGGCCGCTGAAGGTTGCAGTCTTTAACGCCGGGGGCAACCGCCCCCGCGCTTTCCTCGAGACCGACCCCGCGTTCTTCGAGGAGATGTGGCGCGTCTGCTGCTTCGCAGGACACCTGTTCGCACTCGAGGCCGCAAAATTAATGCTGCCGGGCGGGGGAACGGTATTGTTCACCGGCGCCTCGGCGAGCCTGCGCGGACGCGCGGGTTTCGTAGCCTTTGCTGCAGCCAAGGCCGGGCTGCGCGCAGTTGCCCAGTCGATGGCTCGCGCCTTCGGCCCTCAGGGGCTGCACGTGGGGCATATCGTCATCGATGGCGGTATCGACGGCGAGCGCATTCACCGCGCGCTGCCGCAACTGAAGGCCGAGCGCGGTGAGGATGGCCTCCTCGGCCTTGAGGCAATTGCCGAGAGCTACTGGCAGTTGCATGTCCAGCACCGCTCCGCCTGGTCGCATGAAATCGACCTGCGGCCCTTTCGCGAAGCCTTCTGACGACAACGAACGGGGCTACGCTTTTCGAACCACAGGACGACTGCAGCTGGCTGCCGCGCGACTACGTTTGATCAACGCGACGCGCCTGAAAGCCGACCGACACGTTTTGAGACCGAAATCGGCCGGGCGGTTCCCGGCCAATTTCGGAAGGCCGAAGCCGGTCGCTCAGCCGACGTGAACGAGTGGCCGGAGTTGGGAAGCCGATGTTGCGCAGGGAATGACCAGAATTGGGTCATCCCGACACGGCTTCGTCTGAAAAAATGATAGCTTGCCCTTTGAGGCTTGGGCGGAGAGAATCCGGGTATGCGTAACGACATTGATCATTTGCCTCCGATCCAGATGAATGAGCTGGAGAAGGTAAAGCAGGTATTGATGGAAGAGTTTTCGGATGCAGTGTCGCGGTCGACCACTGCGTCGCGAAAACTTGGCAAGATTTACAAGATCATCTTGTTTGGTAGCTATGCGCGGGGTGATTGGGTCGACGAACCCGAACATGGGTATCAGTCTGATTTCGATTTGCTGGTGGTTGTTAGCCATCGCGATCTGACCGATGTTGAGCATTATTGGTATGTCGCGGAAGATAAAATTCTTCGAGACGACTCGATCGGTCGGCCAGTCAACATTATTGTTCATTCGTTGGAGGAGGTGAACGAGGCCCTTGGGCGCGGTCAATATTTTTGGGTTGATATCGCGCGGGATGGGATCGCGCTTTACGAGTTGCCTTGCCATTCGCTGGCGACGCCTATGCCACTGACACCGATCGACGCATTTGAAATGGCAAGAGGATATTTTGAAGATTGGCTGGGGAAGCTTGATCGTTCGATTCGAACCGTCGAATTGCAGTTGGCGGAAGGCAACGGCGAACTTGGATGGAGAAAGGATGCAGCCTTCATGCTTCATCAAGCTACGGAGCGCGCATACATTTGCTTCCTACTTGTCCGGACTCTTTATTTTCCACGTTCACACAACGTCAAATTCCTTCGCTCCCTCTCGGAAGACAAGGATGCCCGTTTGATCGCGGCATGGCCGCGTGAGGCCCGGCTTGACCGTCGGCGTTTCGAGCTTCTGAAACGCGCCTATGTCGAGGCGCGCTATTCGGCGAGTTACGAAATCGGCACTGATGATTTGACGGCAATCGCGTCCTCGGTTCGTGCGCTTCGCGATATAGTCGAACAGCTGTCGTTGGAAAGGTTGGACGAGCTCAGGGCCAATGCCGGCCCCTAGTCGGTCAGATGGCCAGCGTTCGCAAATTACGGCGCAGCCAGCCCGAATGTTCCGAAAGCAAACGAATAGCGCTCGCTCGATGGAAATGCCTGAAATGCAGTGATCTGCCCGGCTTCATAGCGAAAATGCCAAGTCTGCTCGATTTTCGGCGCTGGCGCTGCGAATACGGCTGGGTCGAGCAACGCGATATTGGCGCGGTGCTGCGGATCGCGCACCGATGCGTATCGGATGGCTTGAGCACCAGTGGTGCGAGCAGCAGTCGCAAATGACTGGCAGTCGCCATAATAATCGGGGTTCATCCATTTCACTGAGTGTTCAACGAAGGGGGCAGCAGTTAGGTCGAGCGCGCGATCGACGGCGACCGGCACGGAGAACGCTGAATGCTCGACCACGGCCGTCGGCGGCACAAAGCCCGGGGAGCGGGAAAAGAACAGTAACCGCCAATAAGCCGTTTCGGCAACCGCTGTGGCGACATGCTCGGCTGCATAAAAAATGCCGGGGCGCTCGTTCGCCCGGCGAAACCGCGATTCCTTCCCATGACCATAGCGAAACGGCGTGCTGAGAAGAAAATGCAACCCACGCGCCGACTTGGGCATGACCGGCTTGACCTCCTCGACGAGCTCCTCGAGCAACGCCTGATCGCCAATGCTGTCGGCAAGGCGATTGGTCGAGATGCGATGTTGCGCCTCGACCAGTCGCCAGACGACGCCTGCATATTTCCGGAAATCGGCCGGTTCGGGGATGGCCTCAGACCTGGGCGCGGAAGTCATCGACGTAGTTGTTCACCGTGCCAAGCCCCCGGATCGAACGGATCAGGTCGATCGGGCGACCGTCGAGATCGAGATTGGGGCTGCGCAGCCATGAAATCGATGCGTTGTCGTCGCTCCCCATAAGCGCGTCGAGGGATCGGAACAGCCGCACCAGATACTGGCTGAGCTCGAACGCCTTGCTCGACCGGTCGAGTTGGAATGTACCGGAACGCAATCTCGACACCGTTGCCGGCGAAATGCCGATCACGGCGCCAAGCTGTTCGTTGGTCAGTTTCCAGCTGGCGGCAACCTGCGCCACCGCCCGGCTAAGCACCCGATTCTCTTCGATCGCTGTGGCTGGCAATGGCTTTGTCATGACCGTTCCTTAGAACAAAAAACCTACCATCTGCTTATAGGAATGAACTGCGTCGCTGGCAAGTCAGACCGCCTGATCGGTCTGATAATCAAAGCTGGCGCAAGACAGCGAATTATCACCCAACAGCACCATATTGTTAAATCGCTGTTTCCGCGACTTTCCTGGAGCCCGATCGACCAACGGACAGGCCTGGAGAGACGCGATGACGCCTACCAAATTGTTGATCGGCCAGATCCTCATCGTCTTTGGTATCGTCGTCGCCGGCCTGTGGGCAGCAACGCAATGGGCAGCGGCGATGCTCGCCTATCAACCCGAACTCGGCCAACCCTGGGCTATCATCGGTGGCATGCCCGTTTATCGGCCATGGGCGCTGTTTGCATGGTGGTATCACTTTGGTGCCTATGCCGAGGGCGTGTTCGATCGCGCCGGCATGCTGGCAGGGGCGAGCGGGTTCCTTGGCTGTGGTGCGGCGATCGCCGGATCGCTCTGGCGCGCGCGCCAGTCCAACAATGTCACGACCTATGGATCAGCACGATGGGCAACGGCGCGCGACATCGACGCGGCCGGGCTTCACAAGGATGCCGGCGTCCTGCTCGGTCATTTGCGCGACCGGTATCTTCGCCATGATGGCCCCGAGCATGTCCTGGCATTCGCACCGACGCGGTCGGGCAAGGGTGTCGGCTTGGTCGTTCCGACCCTGCTGTCCTGGACCGGCTCGACCGTCATCCACGATATCAAGGGCGAAAACTGGACGCTGACCGCCGGTTGGCGGTCGCGCTTCTCGCACTGCCTGCTGTTCAATCCGACTGATGCCCGGTCGGCGCGATACAACCCCCTGCTTGAAGTTCGTCGCGGTGCAAATGAAGTGCGCGACGTCCAGAACATCGCCGACATTCTGGTCGATCCCGAAGGCGCGCTCGAACGGCGCAATCATTGGGAAAAAACCAGTCATTCCTTGCTGGTCGGCGCGATCCTCCACGTCCTTTATGCAGAAGAAGAAAAGACGCTTGCGCGCGTCGCGACCTTCTTGTCCGACCCGCAACGCAGCTTTGCGTTGACGCTGAAAAGGATGATGGAAACCAACCATCTCGGTGACCGCGACCATCCGCGCGTTCATCCGGTCGTCGCCTCCGCCGCGCGTGAACTGCTCAACAAAAGCGACAACGAGCGCTCGGGCGTGCTGTCGACCGCCATGTCGTTTCTGGGACTTTACCGGGATCCAACTGTTGCGGAGGTGACGTCGCGTTGCGACTGGCGGATCGCCGATCTCGTTGACGGCGAGCGCCCGATGTCGCTCTATCTCGTTATCCCGCCATCCGACATCAGCCGCACCAAGCCGCTCGTCCGGCTCGTGCTCAACCAGATCGGCCGGCGCCTGACCGAGCGGCTCGACCAGCCCGGCGCTGCACGTCGCAAGCATCAGTTGCTGATGATGCTCGACGAATTTCCAGCGCTCGGCCGCCTTGATTTCTTCGAGACCAGTCTCGCCTTCATGGCAGGCTACGGCATTCGCGCCTTCCTGATCGCCCAGAGCCTCAACCAGATTGAAAAGGCGTATGGCGAATACAACTCGATCCTCGATAACTGTCATGTCCGGGTCGCCTTTGCGACCAATGACGAGCGCACCGCCAAGCGTCTCTCCGATGCACTTGGGACCGCAACCGAACAGCGCGCGATGCGCAACTATGCGGGGCACAGGCTCGCGCCCTGGCTCGCGCACGTCATGGTCAGTCGGCAGGAGACCGCGCGCGCCCTGCTGACACCGGGCGAGGTGATGCAGCTGCCGGCAACCGATGAACTCGTCCTGATCTCAGGTGTGGCGCCCATCCGTGCGCAGAAGTTGCGCTATTATGCCGATGCCAATTTCACCTCCCGCGTCCTGCCTGCGCCAGTGCTCCGCGACGGTCCTTATGCCGATTGCCCAAAATCCCGCGCGAACGATTGGGGCCGCACCAGGTCGGCGCGCGATGCACGCCTGGCCAAGGCCGAGGAGGTGGCGCCGAGTGACGAGGATGGCGGCATGCAGCAGCAACGTCATCCCGGCCATCCTGAAGACGCGCAACCTAAGCCAGCCGAGCAGGAACCCGCGCAACTCCAGCTAGCGATTGATGACGATAGCGATGGCGCTGCCGAAAAGCGCGCCATGGACCAGGCGCGTGGCCTGACACCGGCCGGCAGGGCTTACGGGCTCGACCAGGGCGCCGGCCAGAACCTGCTCGGGCTGTGAGGCGGCGATGAAAGTCCGGCAGAACCTCTATATCGACCGAGCGATCAGCGATGCCCTCGAAGCGCTCGCCTCGGCACCCGGCGGCAACAAGAGTCGGTTGGTCAACGACGCGCTGACCGACTGGCTGGCCCGGCGAGGCAGCAAGGAAATCGATGCGCTTTTCAAGGTCCGGCTCGATCGGCTGTCTCGCGAGAACCAGCTCATTCGCCGCGACATCGATGTGTTGCTCGAAAGTCTGTCACTGCTGATCCGTTACCAGCTCAATGCGACTGCCCCATTGCCGATCGCTGACCATGCCGCCCGCGCAGTCGGACGGGCGCGGTTCGAAGATTTTGTGCGGCTGGTTGGCGAGCAGCTGGCGACCGGCATGCGCACGCTTGGCCCGCCGCGTGAAGGAAAGGGGTCATGAGCGCCGCTGCACCCGATAGCGTGTCTGATGGCCGTCGTCGCGCCATGCTGCGCACAGCGATGGGGCCAACGATCGCAGCCGCGCTGGCTGATCCGCTGGTGATCGAAGTGATGATCAATCCCGATGGCGTGCTGCGGCTCGACCGACTGGGGGAGGGGCGCATCCAAACCACGGTCCGCTATGATCCCGCCCAGGTCGAGCGGATCATCCGCCTTGTCGCGAGCCACAGCCGTACCGAGGTCCATGCCGGATCGCCGATCATTTCCGCAGAACTGCCGCCGCATGGCGAGGGGGCAGGGGAGCGGTTCGAGGGCGTGTTGCCGCCGATTTCTCTCGCGCCCTGCTTCTCGATCCGCAAACCGGCGACGCGGCTCTATACCTTGCTCGATTATGTGACCGATGGGATCATGTCGGCCGATACGGCACGACTGTTGTCGCTTGCCGTGGTCGATCGCCGCAACATCCTCGTCGCCGGCGGCACCAGCTCGGGCAAGACCACCCTGGCCAATGCGTTGCTCGCCGAGATGGCGCATCTCGATGAACGCGTGATTCTCATCGAGGACACGCGCGAGTTGCAATCGCCCGCCGCCGACACGGTTGCGCTGCGCACGCGTGCCGGCGCGGTCACGATGGCCGACCTTGTCCGCTCGACCCTGCGGCTTCGGCCTGATCGGATCATCGTCGGCGAGGTGCGCGGGCCGGAAGCGCTCGACATGCTTAAGGCCTGGAACACCGGCCACCCTGGCGGAATCGCGACCGTCCACGCCAACAGCGCCGCGTCCGCGCTCTACCGGATCGAACAGCTCGTCCAGGAAGCCGTCGTCACGGTCCCGCGTCGGCTGATCGCCGAGGCGATCGACATGATCGTATTCATTTCCGGGCGCGGTACGGCCCGCCGCATCGACACGCTTGCGCGCGTCGCCGGGCTCGATCCGGACGGCGGCTACGCCGTCATCGACCTTTCCAGCGATCATTTTTCACAAGGAGACTGACCATGCCTGCAGTTCGTTTATTTGTCCGTACCGCCCCATCGCCCGCCGCGCTGGCCGCAATCGCAATCGGGGCGTCGATCATGCTGACCGCCAAGGCCTATGCCGCTGGCTCGGGCATGCCATGGGAGCAACCGCTCCAGCAGGTGCTCGAGTCGGTTCAAGGACCCGTCGCCAAGATCGTTGCGGTGATGATCATCATCGTCACTGGCCTGACGCTCGCGTTCGGCGAGACCGCCGGCGGTTTCCGCAAGCTCATCCAGATCGTGTTTGGTCTGTCGATCGCGTTTGCTGCGTCATCTTTCTTCCTGTCCTTCTTCAGCTTCGGCGGTGGGGCGCTGATCGCATGAGCGCCGTTCATGCCGCTTCCGGCCAACATCTCGGCAACCACCGGATCGATGGATTCGAGGCCCCGATCCACAGCAGCCTTGGTACTCCGATCCTGCTCGGCGGGGCACCGCGCGGTCTTGCGATCGTCAACGGAACGATCGCGGCAGCGGTCGGTCTCGGGCTTCAGCAGTGGCTGGTCGGCATCGTCCTGTGGGCCACAGGGCATAGCATCGCGGTGTTTGCCGCGCGCCGCGACCCCGATTTCGGGCCCGTCCTGATCCGTCACCTGCGCCAGAAGGGCTATTGGGGATGTTGAACCTTGCCGAATATCGCCGCTCAAGCGACCGGCTTGCCGATCATCTGCCCTGGGCGGCATTGGTCGCGCCCGGGATCGTGCTCAACAAGGATGGCAGTTTTCTCTCGGTCCTCGCGTTTCGCGGTCCCGATCTCGAAAGCGCAACCGAAGCTGAGCTGGTGTCGGCGTGCGCCCGCGCCAACAATGTGCTCAAGCGTTTCGGCAGCGGCTGGGCTTTGTTCTTCGAGGCCGAACGGCGCGAGGCGGTGGGGTATGCGAGCAGTCGCTTCCCCGACGCAGCCTCCTGGCTGGTTGATGAGGAGCGCCGCGCCGGGTTCGAGGCCGAAGGCCAGCATTTCGAAAGCCGCTTCCATCTGGCCCTGACCTGGCTGCCGACAGCAGATAACAGCGACGCCGCCGGACGCTCGCTGGTCGAACGGCCGGATGCAGGCGCAGGATCAGGAGCACTCAAGGGCCGAGATTGGAGAGCGGCCCTTGCCACCTTCGTCGCCGAAACAGCCCGCGTGCTCGACCTGTTTTCAGGGTTCATGCCCGAAGTTCGCGCTTTGGCCTCGGCCGAGCTTTTGACCCATCTCCACAATACAATCTCGACCCGGCGACATCCGGTCGCGGTCCCTGAAACGCCGATGTATCTCGACGGGTTGCTGGCGGATACGCCGCTGATCGGCGGGCTTGAGCCGATGCTCGGGCAGCAACACCTTCGCACCCTGACGATCCTCGGCTTTCCGAATATGAGCCGACCGGGCATTCTCGATGCGCTCAACACCTGCGATTTCGGGTATCGCTGGGTGACCCGCTTCATTGCGCTCGACAAGACCGACGCGGTCCAGCAGCTGACCCGGGTTCGACGCCAGTGGTTCAACAAGCGCAAATCGATCACCGCGCTGTTACGCGAGGTGATGTACAACCAGCCAACCCAGCTGCTTGACAGCGATGCCGACAACAAGGTCGTCGATGCCGACGCCGCGCTGCAAGCACTTGGCGCCGATCTTGTTGCCTTTGGCTATTTGACGACCACGATCACTGTCGCGGATACGACACGGGCACGGGTCGAGGACAAGGTCCGCGCCATCGAGCGGATCGTCAATGGGCTGGGGTTCACGGCCAAACGCGAGAGCATCAACGCAGTCGAAGCGTGGCTGTCGTCGCTGCCGGGCAATGCCTATGCCAATGTCCGCGCGCCCCTCGTCCATACGCTCAACCTGGCGCATCTCATGCCGCTGTCGTCGGTCTGGGCGGGCCCTGCGAAAAACCACCATCTCGCCGGACCACCGCTGCTCCATGCCCAGACCGGCGGATCGACACCGTTCCGATTGTCGACCCATGTCGGCGATGTCGGACATATGCTCGTGGTTGGACCGACCGGTGCCGGCAAATCGGTCCTGCTTGCGCTCATTGCGCTCCAGTTCCGACGCTATCCGGGTGCCCAGGTCTATATCTTCGACAAGGGCTTTTCCGCCCGTGCTGCCGTGCTGGCAATGGGCGGTGTCCATCATGCGCTCGGGCTTGGTGCCGATGGCGACGATAGCCTCGCATTCCAGCCGCTGCGCGACATCGACATACCGGCCGAGCGCGGTTGGGCACTCGACTGGATCTGTGCGCTGTTGGCGCATGAAAAAGTGCCGGTCACGCCCGAGGTCAAGGAATCGGTCTGGTCAGCGCTTGGCAGTCTCGCCTCCGCGCCGGCCGAAGAGCGCACGCTGACCGGGCTGGCATTGTTGCTCCAGTCCAATGCCCTGCGGACCGCGCTTACCGCCTACACGCTCGAGGGGCCTTATGGACGCCTGCTCGACGCTGCCAATGAAGGCCTCGCCCTTGCTGACATCCAATGCTTCGAGACCGAAGCGCTGATGGGGCAGGCGGGGGTCGTTGCACCCGTGCTGACCTATCTGTTTCACCGCCTTGAAGCGCGGTTCGACGGGCGACCGACGCTCCTCATTCTCGATGAAGCCTGGATATTTCTCGACCATCCATTGTTCGCAGCCCGAATTCGGGAGTGGCTGAAGACGCTGCGCAAGAAGAACGTCGCAGTGTTGTTCGCAACGCAGAGCCTTGCTGATATCGCCGACAGCAGCATTGCACCGGCAATCATCGAAAGCTGCCCGCAGCGCATTCTCCTACCCAATGACCGCGCGGTCGAGCCGCAATCGCGCGCTGCTTATGAGCGGTTCGGGCTGAACGACAGGCAGATCGAACTGGTCGCGCGCGCTACACCCAAGCGACATTATTACCTGCAATCGACCCGCGGTAACCGGCTGTTCGAGCTTGGCCTCGGGCCAATCGCGCTCGCGCTGTGCGGCGCGTCGGATCCTGCATCGCAGATACGGATCAACGCCCTTCTTGCCGAGCACGGCACCGACCAGTTCGCGGGCCGGTTCCTCAGTTCGCTCGGTCTGGACTGGGCAGATGCGCTGCTGCGCGACTTTCCCACCCCCAACACCTCTGACCTCGAAAAGGAGTAACTGCCATGACCATTCGTTCATCGCATCGTCGATCCTCGAACCGCAAATACTTGACGGCGTCCCTGCTGGCGCTTGCTGCGGCAGGGTCGCTCGCCATGGCGCTGACCGCAGAGCCCGCCAAGGCGCAGTTCACCGTGTTCGATCCGACCAATTATTCGCAGAATTTGCTCACCGCTGCCCGCGCCCTTCAGCAGATCAACAACCAGATCCAGTCGCTGCAGAATCAGGCAACCATGTTGACCAACATGGCGAAAAATCTGACGCGGATCGACTTTCCCGAGCTCCAGCAGCTTCAGGCGACCCTGCAACAGATTGACCGGCTGATGGGGCAGGCCCAGCGCATCGATTTCAAGATCGACGGGCTTGATGCGCAGTTCCAACGGCTCTTCCCGCAGAATTTCAAAGAGGCGTTGACCGGGAATCAGCGGGTGATCGACTCTCGTTCAAGGCTCGACGCGGCCATGGCGGCATTCCGCCAGACCATGGCAGTGCAAAGCCAAGTTGTTGGCAATGTCCAGACCGATGCTCAGACGCTCGCCTCGATTGCAGCGAAGAGCCAGGGGGCAGAGGGCGCGTTGCAGGTTGGGCAGGCCACCAACCAGTTGCTGGCGCTCGCTGCGAAGCAGCAATTCCAGATTCAGAATCTGATGGCGGCACAATATCGCGCCGAGGCGATCGAGCAGGCACGTCGCGTCCAGGCTGAAGCCGAAGCGCACGCTGCCACCACCCGGTTTCTCGGTTCCGGCTCGGCTTACACGCCCCGATAGGCTCGAGCCGGATGCGCGGACGACGGTGCGCCGCCTCGCATCGTCGTCGCCGCGGGGTCCGTTCCCGCTCCCCCGATCGGGCCCCGCGGCATCATTTTTACCTTCAGAAAGCTGATTTCGCCATGAATGATCTCAATGTCATTGATCGCTTCATGCAAGCCTTTATCCGCTACATTGATAGCGGCTTCGGGCTGCTGGGCGGTGATGTCGGCTTTCTGACCGGGGCGCTGATTGGTATCGATATCACGCTTGCTGGCCTGTTCTGGGCAATGGGTGGCGAACAGGATGTTCTTGGCCGCTTCATCAAAAAGATTCTCTATGTCGGCGCTTTCGCCTTCATCCTGAACCAATTCTCGACCCTTGCCGACATCATCTTTCGATCCTTTGCCGCCGCTGGTTTGACGGCCGGCGGGGGCACCTTGTCTGCTGACGATTTGTTGAAGCCCGGGCGGCTTGCAGGCACCGGCTTCTCGGCAGCCTGGCCGCTCCTGGATCAGGTGTCGAAGCTTCTGGGCTTCACCACCTTCTTCGACAATTTTCTGACCATCGTCGTGCTGCTGTTTGCCTGGGCGATCGTCATTCTCGCCTTCTTTATCCTCGCCGTGCAGATTTTCGTGACGATCATCGAGTTCAAGCTGACCACGCTTGCGGGCTTCGTACTTGTGCCTTTCGCGCTGTGGAACCGGACCAGCTTTCTCGCCGAACGCGTGCTCGGCAACGTCGTGTCGTCGGGCATCAAGGTGATGGTGCTCGCCGTCATCGTCGGTATCGGTTCGAATTTCTTTACCGAGTTCACGACGGCGTTGGCGGGGCAGGAGCCCGATATCGGCCAGGCGATGAGCCTGGTGCTGGCATCGCTGAGCCTGTTTGGCCTCGGCATCTTCGGACCCGGTATCGCCTCGGGCCTTGTCGCTGGCGCCCCGCAACTTGGCGCGGGTGCAGCACTCGGCACCGTCGTTGGCGCGGCAGGCGTGACGGCCCTGGCGGGCGGTGCGGCGTTGGGGGCCGCGGGCGCTGCTGGCGCGGGCGCCCTTGGTGCCGTGCGCGCCGGGACCGCTATGGGTTCAGCTGCATCGGCATCCTATCAGCTCGGTCAATCGGCAGCTGGATCGTCAAGCGTCGGTGCCGGCCTTGGCGGTGTGGCGCAGGCGGCCGGCAATGCGCTGCGTCAGAAGGTATCAACTGGGCTCGGCCTGTCCGACGCTGCCCAAAGCGGACGCGATGCCGCATGGACGGCGCTGAATGGCGGTACGCCGACCGGTTCCTCGTCCGCCGCTGAACAAGGCGCCCCGCCGCAATGGGCGCAGGCGCTTCGTCGCCAGCAGGACGCCCGCCACCACCGTCAGGCTGCCCTCCATGCGATCCGTGAAGGTGATCGTGGCGGCGCTTCTGCAACCCCCGACATCAAAGAGAAGGAAGACTGATCATGGCAACCGGCATCTTCAAGCGCAGCGTCCAGCGTTATGGGCGCACCCCCGAGCCGTCGACGCCCTATCAACGCGCCGGCCAGCTCTGGGACGAACGCATCGGCTCGGCGCGCGTCCAGGCCCGCAATTGGCGGCTGATGGCGTTTGGCGGGCTTGCCTTGTCGACGGCGATGTCGGCGGCGCTGATCTGGCAATCACTGCAAAGCCACGTGGTTCCTTATGTCGTAGAGGTTGATCGGCTTGGCGAGGCGCGGGCAGTCACCAAGGCTGAAGCCAGCTTTCGCCCCACCGATCCGCAGATCGCCTGGCATCTGGCGAAATTTGTCGAACATGTCCGCAGCGTTTCGCTCGACCCGGTGCTGATGCGCCGGGACTGGCTCGCTGCCTATGATTTTGTAACTAGGCGAGGGGCGGAATCGCTTGGCAACTATGCGCGTACCGCCAACCCCTTTGCCGATCTTGGGTCACGCACCGTATCGGTGCAGGTGACCAGCGTCGTGCGCGCTTCGGACCGGTCGTTTCAGGTCAAATGGACCGAGACAGCTTTCGAACGCGGCACCCAGACCGACAATGCGCATTGGACGGGCATCCTGACCATCGTGACCCGGACGCCGACGTCGGCCGATACGCTGCGAAAAAACCCGCTCGGCGTTTATGTCGATGCGATCGACTGGAGCCGCGAGATCGAGCCTCCATCATCGCCGGCTGCTTCCCCGGTGACCGCCCGTCCACCCGCGACCCTGCCGCTGGGATCACCGCTCGATCCGACTCTGGCCGTTCAACAGCCCGTTCCTTCCGCACAGGAGACTCAACCATGAATCGCATTTGCGTCATCCCGCTGCTTGCAGCGATCGCCTGCACGTCGATTGCCGCCGACGCGCCCTCGGTGCAGCAGAAAATAGTGCCGGAGGCTGCACGGCCAAAGGCAACGCAGCCTCAGGCGGTCACGCCGCCGCCAAAAGCGGCTTCATCGCCTGCAAAGGCCAAATCGATCAGGCATCGTGCCGTCCACCGGCGTCAGAAGCGCGAAATTGCCGGAGTTGCCGCAGCAAATCGGTCAGCGACGCTCGAGCCCGCGAGTGCGGGCTTCGTCAATGCCGTTCAAATCTATCCCTTTGCCGACGGCCTGGTCTTCCAGGTTTATACGGCGCCGGGTCGGGTAACCGACATTGCACTTCAACCCGGCGAGACGCTCGTCGCGGTTGCAAGCGGTGATACCGTGCGATGGGTCATCGGCGATACCACCAGCGGTGCCGGGGCAGACAAGCGTACGCATATTCTTGTCAAACCATTTACCGCGGGTCTTGCCACCAATCTCTTCATTACCACCGACCGGCGGAGCTATCATCTCGCCCTCACGAGCACGGCGCGCACGGCGATGGCGGCAATGTCGTGGACTTACCCGCAAGACGCTCTGATTGCCTTGAAGCGAATCGAAGTCGAAGCTGAAGCGGCAGCCCCATTGGCATCGGGACTCGATATCGATCAACTTCGGTTCGACTATGTGATTTCCGGCGACAAACCGGCATGGCGTCCGCTGCGCGCATTCGACGACGGCCGGCAGACCTTTGTCGAATTCCCGGCAACGCTCGGGGCCGGCGAAGCACCGCCGCTCTTTCTGGTTGATCGCAAAGGCGACGCTCAGCTGGTCAACTATCGCCTGCGTGGACGCTATTATATTGTCGATCGGCTGTTCGACGTTGCCGAGCTGCGCCTTGGCTCCAAGCATCAGGAAATCGTGCGGATCACCCGGATTGCCGCGACGGGCGGTCGGAGGGCGTCATGACCGATGACGTCGAAACAACGCAAGCCGCCGAAACACCGCAAGTTCAGCCCAAAGCCGATCCGGAGACCTTCGCGCTCCGCGGAAAGCCCGTGCCGGCGATTAGATTCAAGCGCGGTGTCGTCGTCGGGCTAACGGCGCTCTTGCTGATCAGCCTTGTCGCAACAGCGTGGTTCGCATTGGGGTCATCGGTTCTCCGCATTGTTCAGCAGCCGGACGAGCGCAGTGATGTCGCTCAAGTGGCCACTGACCCAGTAAATGTCTTGCCCAAGAGCTATGGCGATGTCCCGAAGCTCGGGCCGCCATTGCCCGGTGACCTTGGCCGCCCGATCCTGGATCATCAGCGCACGGTCGCGATCCAGGCAGGGCAGGGTGAGATCAATACCCGCGATGTCGATCAGGCCGCGGCAGCAGAACGTGAACGCCAATTAGCCGAGCTCAAAGCGGCGCGCGAATCCGGGCTGATGGCAAAATCGAGCGCGCCGGCCATCGAACCGGTAACCTCTACCGCCGTAACCGGCGTCTCGGCTTCCACCACCACGCCGTTGAGGCTTGCGCTTGATGCAGAGCGAGATCCCAACGCTCAGGCGCGAAAGATCGACTTCGTCGCTAGCGCCGATCGCACTGGGCCGACGAACCCGCATACCCTCACGCCCTCCGTATCGCCGAATACGTTGTCCGCTGGCAGCGTTATCGCGGCTAGCCTGATCACCGGGCTACGGTCCGATTTGCCTGGGCTGGTGACGGCACAGGTCACCGAGCGGGTCTACGACAGTGCAACGGGACGCATTCTGCTCATTCCGCAAGGAGCTCGGCTGATTGGCAGCTACGACAGTGTCGTGGCGTTTGGCCAGCGCCGCGCCCTGGTCGTCTGGCAGCGGATCATCCTTCCCGATGGACGGTCGCTCGCGATCGACAATGTCCCTGCAACCGATCCATCGGGATATGCCGGCCTTGCTGACAAGGTCGATTTTCACACCTGGTCCTTGCTCAAGGGCGTCGCACTGTCGACTCTCCTCGGCGTCGGTTCGAACCTGACATTCACGGGAGAAAGCGATCTCGTCCAGGCGATCCGCGAGTCCACCCAGCAAAATGTGGCGCGTGCAGGCGACCAGCTGACCGCCCGGAACCTTCAGGTGCAACCGACGATAACGATCCGGCCGGGCACACCGGTGCGGCTGGTGGTGCACCGTGATCTGGTGATGGCACCCTGGCAGGAGGAACGGTGATGGCTGATCTTAAACTCGCGCGGCTGCCAGACCGGACGCCGCTGAAACTCACGATCGCGGTGATGCCCGAGCTGCACCAGCGACTGGGCGACTATGCGCTTGTCTACGCCCAGACCTATGGCAGCGAGGAGCCGATCACCGAGCTTATTCCCGCCATGCTTGCGGCGTTTCTCGACAGCGACCGTGAATTCATCAAGGCGCGCCGTGGCAGCGGCATGAGCTGATGTGACCGACCAGCTTCTTTCGGTCGATGACGCGGCTGCGTTCTTAAAGGTGCATCCCAACACCGTGCGCAGCTGGGTGCGCGATGGACGCATTCCCGGCGCCAAGATCGGGCGGGGCTGGCGCTTCGTCGAGGCTGACCTTGTGGCGGTGACTCGACAGGGCTATTCTGTGCCAGCACGAATGCAGCCGAGTGCCTTTCAAGAGGAGGCAATATGGCACTCTGGAAACGTGCAGGAATCTATTACATCAAGCTCACAGCGCCAGACGGAACGCTCCTTAGACGCTCTACTGGAACGACCGACCGGAAAAAGGCCGAGGAATATCACGACAAACTGAAGGCCCAGCTGTGGGATCTTGCCAGACTGAAGCTGAAGCCGAAACGGACCTGGGACGAGGCGGCTTTGCGGTGGCTGAAGGAAATGGCGCACAAAAAGTCCTATCGGGATGATGTGAGCAGAATCCGTTGGTTCACCCGGCATCTGCGCGGCAAGAACATGGATCAGGTGAGCAGGGACATGATCGATCGGATCATTTCTCGCCAACTCGCCCGCAGAAGCGACCGCACAAAGGATCTCTATGTGGCGCTCATCCGCGCCATTTTCCGGAAGGCACAGCGGGAATGGGAATGGGTGGAGACGATCCCGGCGTTCAAGACGTACTCGAAGGGCGGCAAGGTCCGGGTTCGATATTTGACCCACGACCAGGCCAAGGCACTTCTTGAACGGCTACCGGCTCATCAGCGAGAAGTGGTGATGTTCGCGTTGTCGACGGGACTGCGTCAGGGCAACATTCTTGGTCTCACATGGGACCGGGTCGATCTGGCCCGGCGCATCGTGACGATCGGGCATGGCGACACCAAGAACGGAGAGGCGCTTGGCGTCCCGCTGAACGAGGTGGCCCTGGGCGTGCTTGAACGGCAGCGCGGCAAGCATCCCAGGCACGTGTTCACGTTTCGCGGCAATAAGCTGTGCAGCGCGAATAATCGGGCTTGGCGTGCCGCTTTGAAGGCCTGCGGGATCGATGATTTCCGGTGGCATGATCTGCGCCACACTTGGGCAAGCTGGCTGCGGCAAAATGACGTGCCGACTTGGGTGCTTCAGGAGTTGGGCGGTTGGAAGTCTGAATCGATGGTGCGTCGTTACGCGCACATGTCGGTGAAGCATCTGGCGCCTTATGCGGACCAGCTGACTTTTCCGGTCACAGTTGGGAACGGCGGAATTCCGCCAATCCCGGAACCGCCGGTTGGTCACAAAAATGGTCACAGTGACGGCCGATTTCGGCTCAAACTGGTGGCCGACAACACGTAAGTCGTTGAAAAATATGGTGGACGCACTTGGGCTCGAACCAAGGACCCGCTGATTAAGAGTCAGCTGCTCTACCAACTGAGCTATGCGTCCATTCCGTGATCTGCGGCGCCTTGGGTCAGGCTGTGCCGCTGCGGAAGAGCGCCGTTAGCATCGGTCGGGGGGGATTGCAAACCTTGTCGCGCGCCTTTTTTCAGAATCGCACCGAGAGCCGATTCTGGCGCTCGATCGACATCAGGATGCCGAGGCAGATCATGAAGGTCATCACCGACGAGCCGCCCCAGCTGATCAGCGGCAGCGGAACGCCGACCACCGGGGCGAGGCCCATGACCATCGCCATGTTGATCGACACATAGAAGAAGATCGTCGCGGCCAGGCCAGCCGCGGTCAGGCGCGCGAAGCGGCTCTGCGCGCGGAGCGCGACCGTGATCCCCCATTGGATGATGATCATGAAGGCGATGATGAGCAACACGCCGCCGATCAGCCCCCATTCCTCCATCATCGTCGCCAGCGCGAAATCGGTATGGCCTTCGGGCAGATAGTCGAGATGGCTCTGGGTGCCGTTGAGGAAGCCCTTGCCGAAGATGCCGCCCGATCCGATCGCGATCTTCGACTGGCTGATATGATAGCCGGTGCCGAGCGGGTCGCTTTCGGGATTGAGGAAGGTGAGGATGCGATTGCGCTGATAATCGTGCAGCACGAAATTGACCGCGAGCGGCACCGCGACCGCCATCGCCATCGCCCCGCCGACGAACAGGCGCAGCGGCACGCCCGCGAGGAACATCACGGTGACCCCGCCGGCGGTGATCATCAGCGCGGTGCCGAGATCGGGCTGGTGCATGACGAGCGCGGCGGGCACCGCGATCAACAGCCCCGCCGGCCAGATCGCGCCGAACCGCCGCGTTTCGTTGGGCGGCAGGACGTCGTAGAATTTGGCGACGGCAAGCACGATGAAGGGCTTCATCAATTCGGATGGCTGTAGCCTGATGATGCCGAGATCGAGCCAGCGCTGGCCGCCGCCGCGCACCGCGCCGATCAGCTCGACGAGAATGAGCAGGACGATCAACACCGCGTAGATCGGCAGGCTGATCGCGCTCCAGCTGGTCTCGCGAACGCGCGACAGCAGGATCGCGCCGGCGAGAAAGGCGCACATGCGAATGCCTTGCGCCATCGCCCAGGGCCGGATGCTGCCGCCGGCTGCCGAATACAGCACGAGCAGGCCGAATCCGCCGATCGCCAGCACCACCAGGATGATGCGCCAGGGCAATTGCGCGAGCGGGGCGGGGACGAAATCATAGCTGTTGCTCATCAGTCGGGCGGCTCCGGTGATCCCTGCGCCGCGACGCCGCCCTCGGCGCTGTCGCCGATGATCGCCGCGGTCGCGTTGCTCGCGTCGGTCGCGGCGTTGACCGCCGGGGCTTCGGTGGCGGCGGTCGCGTCGGTCTCGGTGGCGGCCGCGACCGCGGCGGCGCTGTTCGAAGCCAGCCGGTATGCTTCGCGCTCGGCCGCCATGCGGGTACGGATATCGCCGCCCCAGCTCGGTTCTATCTCGGCGAGCGACGCCAGCGCACGGTCTCGGTCGAACAGATAGGTCATGATGTCGCGGCCGATCATCGGCGTATCGAGATTGCGGACGGTATGCCCGTTGTGCTCGAGCACGATCGCCGCGGCATAGCGCGGCTTGTCGGCGGGGGCGAAGCACACGAGCAACGCGTGATCGCGCAGCTTGAAGGGGAGGGCGTTGTTCTTGAGCACCCCGGTGCCGCGCTCGGCCATGGTGATGCGGCGGACCTGGGCGGTGCCGGTCTTCGCCGCCAGCGCCACGCCGGGAATCTGCAGCCGCGCCGCGCCGCCGGTGCCGCCTTCGTTGACGACGCCGTACATCGCGTCGCGCACCAGCGCGAGATGGTCGGGGGACACGTCGAGCGCCGGGGCGTCGCGGAACACGCGATTGGTGAGGATGCTCGGCTCGAGCGCCCGGCCCGACGCGATCCGCGACGCCATGACCGCGAGCTGGAGCGGATTGGTGAGCACATAGCCCTGGCCGATCGAGGCGTTGAGCGAATCCGCGACCGTCCAGCTCTCCTTGTACTTACGCAACTTCCATTCGGGATCGGGAACCGTGCCGTAGCGCTGCGACGTGAAGGGCAGATCGAATTTCTGGCCGAGCCCCACCGCGCGCGCCACCGGCGCGACCTGTCCATAGCCGAGCCGGCGGACCATTTCGTAGAAATAGATGTCGCAGCTCTGCATGACCGCATTTTTCATGTCGAGCGCGCCGTGGCCGCGGCGCTTGTGGCAATGGAAAATGCCGTTGCCGACGCGCAGCGCCCCCGAGCAGTTGATCCGGTCATGGGGATCGACACCGGCACGCAGCAGCGCCAGCGCATTCATCGGCTTGACGGTCGATCCGGGCGGATACAGCCCCTGCAGTACCTTGTTCATCAGCGGCACGTGATCGTTTTGCGACAGCATCTCCCATTCGAGATGGCTGATCCCGTCGGAGAAATCATTGGGATCATAGGCCGGCATCGATACCATCGCGAGCATCTCGCCGGTCAGGCAATCGATCACCACGACCGATCCGGAATTGGTGCCCAGCCGGCGGGCGGCATATTCCTGGAGACCGATGTCGATCGTCAGCCGTCGGGTCGAGCCGGGAATATCGGGCCGCGTGGCGAGTTCGCGGACCAGCTTGCCGCGCGCGGTCACCTCGATCCGCTTGGCGCCGGGCGAGCCGCGCAGGACGGGTTCGAGCGTCTTTTCGAGACCGTCCTTGCCGATCTTGAAGCCGGGCGTGACGTAGAGCGGATCCTTGGTCTTGCGATATTGTTCGGCCGAGGCGGCGCCGACATAGCCGGTCAGGTGCGCGACCGCGGCGCCGCCCGGATAATTGCGCGCAAAGCCGCGCGTCGGCGCCACGCCGGGCAGCTCGGGCAGCCTGACGCTGACCGCGGCAAACCGTTCCCAGTCGAGATTTTCGGCGACCTGCACCGGCTGGAAACCGGCGGCATGCTTGAGGTCGAGGACGATGCGGTCGATCTCGTCCTGCTCGAGACCGAGGATTTCGCGCAACAGCGTGAGCACCCGCCCCTTGTTCTGGAGGCGATCGGGGATGATGTCGACGCGGAAATCGGTGCGATTATTGGCGATCGGAGCGCCATTGCGGTCGACGATCCAGCCGCGGCGGGGCGGCATCAGCGTCATGTTGACGCGATTGCTCTCCGACATCATCTGGTAATGCGCGTTTTCGGCGACGGCGAGCCACGTCATCCGCCCCGCCAGCACCAGGCCGACGGCACCCTGGGCCGCGCCCATCACGATGGCGCGCCGCGAAAAGCTGTAGGATTGATGCGCCTCGGTGACGATGCGCGTCGGGCGATTCATTCCGGGGTCCGTTTCTCGTCGAGCCACGCGCAAAGCCGCGCAATGGCCGGATAGAGCATGACGGATGCCGCCGCCTGGAGCAACAGCACGGTATCGACATGGGCCCCGATCGGGACGGCGATCATGCGCCCGGCGATCAGGCATCCGGCAATCGCGCCTGACGCCAGCAACCAGTCTTGCCAGAAATCGCGCGAAACGAGCCGCTGGTCGAACAGATCGATGATCAGCACGGTCAGCGTCCAGAACAGCATCGCGCTGCCGAAGGGCTGGCCGCTGAACAGATCATCGAACAGCCCGAGCAGCAACGCCGACCAGATCGGCAGCGCCTCGGCCCGGCCCAGCCGCCAGCCGACCAGCATCATCAGGCCGAGCGGCGGCAGGATCGGGAAGGTCGCCACCACCGGCAGCAGCGTGACCATCGATCCCAGCATGATCGATCCCGCCGGGATCAGCCATGACGCGATCGATGGCGGTTCCGGATCGAAGGGACCGCGAACCTTTGCCATTACGGCCTTCGGCCCTGTTCTTCGGGCAAGGGCATGAAGGCGCGCTGGACGAGCGCGAAGTCGAGCGTGTCGGGCTGGGCGAAGGTTCGCGCCAGCGCCGTGTCGCGCGACCGGCGCAGGATGCGGGCGACCGGGATGTTGGGCGCGTAGATCCCGCCGATCCCCGATGTCATGAAGACGTCGCCGGGCAGGAAGACGGCATTGGCCATGCTGACCGAGCGGACCTCGATCAACCCGTCGCCGCGCCCGGCGGCGATTGCCGGCAAGCCATCACGCGTGCGCCGAACCGGGACCACGCTCTCGGGATCGGAGAGCAGCAGCACCCGCGCGCTATCGGGACCCGCTTCGAGGATTCGTCCGATCAGCCCTTCGGGGCCGCGCACGGGCTGGCCGACGCGCACCCCCTGGCGAAAGCCCGCGTTGAGCATCGCGAACCGGCGCGTCGACGAGCCGGTCGAACTCACCAGCCGCGCGGCGAGCACGGGTTCGCTGATCCGTTCGCGGACGGCCAGCAACGTTTTGAGCCGGCGATTTTCATAGGAAATCGCCCGCGCGCGCTGCATCAGCGCGTGCTCGTCCTCGATCTGCTTGCGGAGCGCTGCGTTGCGCTGCCGGATCGCGAAATGATCGCCGATCGAGCCGGGAATCGCGGCGATGCCCCGCGTGATGCTGGCCAGCACCGACGACACCGGGGTGGTGACCTCGGCGGCGCCGGCGCGGATGGTGGCGAAGGTGGACGGATCGAGCGTTGCGATCGCGACGAGGATGGCGGCCACCAGCGCTCCCGCGACGGTGATGACATAAGTGATGAACAGGCCGTATTGCGCCCGGCGCGAAAAACCCGGTCGTCTGGTGCGAGACGACACCACGGCCCAACTCCCCCGTTCAGGCGCTATGCAGGACGCCGCGGAAGACCGGGTCTTCCAGCGCCCGACCGGTGCCGATCGCGACGCAGGTCAGGGGATCGTCGGCAATCGTGACCGGCAGCCCCGTTTCGTCGCGCAGTACCTCGTCGATACCCTTGAGCAGCGCGCCCCCACCGGTGAGCACGATGCCCTGATCGACGATGTCGGCGGCCAGTTCGGGGGCGGTGTTTTCGAGCGCGATCCGGACACCCTCGACGATCGTGCCAACGGGCTCGCTCAGCGCCTCGGCGATCTGCCCCTGGTTGATCGTGATTTCCTTGGGCACGCCATTGACCAGATCACGCCCCTTGATGTGGATCGTCTGGCCGATGCCGTCGGCGGGCGCCTTGGCGACGCCGACCTCCTGCTTGATCCGCTCGGCGGTGGCTTCGCCGATCAGCAGATTATGGTTGCGGCGGACATAGGAGACGATCGCTTCGTCCATCTTGTCGCCGCCGACGCGGACCGACGTCGTATAGGCAAGGCCGCGCAGCGACAGGACGGCGACTTCGGTCGTGCCGCCGCCGATATCGACGACCATCGAGCCGATCGGTTCGGTGACGGGCATGTCGGCGCCGATCGCGGCCGCCATCGGCTCCTCGATCAGCCACACCTGGCTGGCGCCGGCATTGGAGCCAGCATCGCGGATCGCCCGGCGTTCGACCGAGGTCGAGCCCGAAGGCACGCAGATGACGATCTGCGGCCAGCGCAGAAAACGCTGCCGACCGTTCACCTTGTTGATGAAATGCTTGATCATCTGTTCGGCGACATCGATGTCGGCGATCACCCCGTCGCGCAACGGACGGATCGCCTGGATGCTGTCGGGCGTCTTGCCCATCATCAGCTTGGCATCGTCGCCGACGGCCTTGACGCGCTTGACGCCATTGATGGTTTCGACCGCGACCACCGACGGTTCGTTCAGCACGATGCCGCGACCCCGCACGTAGACGACGGTGTTCGCCGTTCCGAGATCGATTGCGAGATCGTGCGACATGAAATTGAAAAACCGCGAAAAGATCATCTATATTTCCGTCTCTGGCCGCGCCCGATCGGGCAGACGGCGATGCGCACTATTCCAACCGCTCGGGCAAAGCCTGGACGAATCCACGCTCGGGCTTGATGCTGATGCGGGTCGCGGAATGCCGCCGCTTGGGCTAGAGCGGGGGGCATGTCAATACGCCGCCTGCCCGAACATCTCGTCAATCGCATCGCTGCCGGTGAAGTGGTCGAACGACCCGCCAGCGCGCTGAAGGAACTCGTCGAAAACGCGATCGATGCGGGGGCTCGGCGGATCGCGGTCAAGCTGGCCGGGGGCGGCATCGATCTGATCGAGGTCGCCGACGACGGCAGCGGCATGACCCGGGGCGAGATGGCGCTCGCGCTCGAACGCCATGCCACCTCGAAATTGCCCGATGAGGCGATCGACCAGGTCGTGACGCTCGGTTTTCGTGGCGAGGCGTTGCCGTCGATCGCAAGTGTCGCGCGGCTGACGCTCGAAAGTCGGGTGCGCGGCGCCGAGGGCTGGGCGCGGCGGCTCGACAATGGCGCGCTGCTCGGCGAAGGGCCCGCCGGCATCCCGCCGGGCACCCGGGTGCGCGTCGAGGCGCTGTTCGAGCGGGTGCCGGCGCGGCGCAAATTCCTGCGCAGCCCGCGCGCCGAATATGCGGCCTGCGTCGATGTCGTGAAGCGGCTGGCGATGGCGCGCCCCGATATCGGCTTCACGCTCGAGCATGACGGCCGGCTGGCGCTCAATGTATCGCCCGACGCCGACCGGCCCGCCCGCGTCGCCGCGCTCACCGATCGGGCGCTGATCGAGAACAGCGTGGCGGTCGACCTCGAGCGCGAAGGGATCGTGCTGGGCGGGGTCGCGGGGCTGCCGACCTTCAACCGCGGCATCGCCGATCATCAATATCTGTTCGTCAACGGCCGGCCGGTGAAGGACAGGCTGCTCGTCGGCGCAGTGCGCGGCGCCTATGCCGATGTGCTGGCGCGCGATCGCCATGCCGTCGTTGCGCTGTTTCTCGATGTGCCCGCCGACATGGTCGATGTGAACGTCCACCCGGCGAAGACCGAGGTGCGCTTTCGCGATCCGGCCTTGGTCCGCGGGCTGATCGTCAGCGGGCTGAAGCGGGCGCTCGGCGAGGCGGGACATCGCAGCATGCAGCGCCCCGACGCGGCGGCGCTGGCGATGTGGACGAGCGAGCCCGTTGCGCCCGCCCAGTCAACGATATGGGAACGCGCAGATCCGTCCGGGCCGCGCGCAGCAGTCTATGATCGACGCCCCAGCTTCATCGCCCCGCCACCCCAGGGCCGCGCCGAGCCCGCTCATGCCCCGCCGCCCGAGACGATTTCCTTCCCGCTCGGCGTCGCGCGGGGTCAGGTCGCCAAGACCTATATCGTCGCCGAAGCCGAGGACGGGCTGGTGATCGTCGATCAGCATGCCGCGCACGAACGGCTGGTGCTCGAACGGATGCGGCGCGGTCTTGCCAGTGACGGCGCGGGTGGCGGGATCGCGTCGCAGGCACTGCTGCTGCCCGAAGTGATCGAACTGGAAGAGACCGCCTGCGATCGGCTCGAGACGCGCGCGGCCGAGCTCGCCGACTTCGGCCTCGAGCTCGAACGCTTCGGTCCGCGCGCGATGCTGGTGCGCGGCGTGCCGGCGATGCTGGGACAGGGCGATGTCGTGGGGCTCGTCACCGATCTCGCCGACGAACTCGCCGCCTATGACGAGGCGCTGAGCCTCAGGGAACGTCTCGACCATGTCGCCGCGACGATGGCGTGCCACGGATCGGTCAGGGCAGGGCGGGTGCTCTCGGTCGCCGAGATGAACGCACTGCTCCGCGAGATGGAGGTCACGCCGCATTCGGGCCAGTGCAACCATGGCCGCCCGACCTGGGTGAAGCTGGCGCACGGCGACATCGAGAAGCTGTTCGGGCGGAAATAGCTTCTGATATCGGCGTCGATGCGGCGACACGGCGCCGGGAGCGACGAAAAAGGGCCGCCCGGATTGTTCCGGACGGCCCTTTGTCGTTTCTTGCTTGCGATCAGCCCTGAGCGGTATCGTCGGCTTCTGCAGACGCTTCGGCCGCCGGCGCGTCGCCAGCGATCTCGCCCGGCTCGGCATTGGGGTCGTAATCCTCGGTGAAGCCGGCTTCGTCCTTTTCGAACATCGCCTCCATCACGTTGACGCCCTTGGCCTGCATCTCGGCCTCCTCCGGCGAGCGGGCGATGTTGACCTTGATCATCACCGCGACTTCGGCATGGAGCGAGACCTTGACGTCATAGATGCCGATCGCCTTGATCGGCTTGTTGAGCACGATCGCGTTCTTCGGGACCTTGTGCCCTTCGGCATCGAGCGCCTCGACCAGATCGCGCACGGCAACCGAACCGTAGAGCTGGCCGGTGTTCGACGACTGACGGATCATCGTGACGGTGACGCCGTCGACCGACTTGGCCTCTTCCTCGGCAACCGCGCGACGCGCGGCATTTTCGGCCACGATCCGCTCGCGGTTGGTTTCGAACACCTTGCGGTTGGCGGCGTTCGACCGCAGCGCCTTCTTGTTGGGGAGCAGGAAATTCCGGGCGAACCCGTCCTTCACCTTGACGACGTCGCCGATGGCGCCGAGCTTCTCGACGCGCTCGAGCAGGATGACTTCCATGTCAGTCCTTCCTTACTTAACGATATAGGGCAGCAGGCCCAGATGACGGGCGCGCTTGATCGCCTGGGCGAGTTCGCGCTGCTTCTTCGCGCTCACCGAGGTGATGCGCGACGGAACGATCTTGCCGCGTTCGGACACGAAGCCCTGCAGCAGGCGGACGTCCTTGTAATCGATCCGGGGGGCGTCCTTCGCGGAGAAGGGGCAGCTCTTGCGGCGGCGGAAAAATGGGCGTGCCATTGTCTATAAGCTCCTTATTCGCCGTCGAAGTCACGACGGGGGCGGTCGCCGCGATCCGGGCGGTCGCCACGATCACCACGATCCGGACGGTCGCCGCGCTCACCGCCACGGCGGCTGTCACGGTCACGATCGCCCTTGCGCATCATCGCCGACGGGCCGGCTTCCAGCGCATCGACCTTGACGGTCATGTAGCGGATGATGTCTTCGTTGATCTGGGTCTGGCGCTCGAGCTCGGCGACGACACCCGCGGGCGCGTCGATTTCGAGCATCACATAATGCGCCTTGCGGTTCTTCGCGATGCGGTAAGCGATCGAGCGGAGACCCCAGGTCTCGGTCTTGGTGACCTTGCCCTTGTTGTCTTCGATGATCTTGGTGGCGGTTTCCGCCAGCGCGTCCACCTGCGCCTGTGCCAGATCCTGGCGCGCAAGGAACACGTGCTCGTATAGAGCCATGTCTTGTCCTTCATCTTGGCCGATTGCTGACCGCACCGCACCATGCGGGGGCCCCTCCGGCTGTCGTCGTAAGCGTCGTCGTAAAAAGCAAAGCAGGGGCAAAGCGACGCGCGCTTTACCCCGGCGATCCGGTTGCCATAACGAAAACCGGGCAGAAGGCAAGCCTCCCGCCCGGATTCTCGCCGGTTTAGTGGATCGCGCCGGCGATGACGGCGGCGATCAGGCCGGAGGTGATGCCGACCAGCACCGCATCATTGCCCGACTGGACATAGCGATAGCCGCGCGGCGGGGCCTTCAGGTGGCGTGCCCGGTAATCGTTGATCACGCGGTAGTTGCGCGCCTGGCGATAATCGAACCGCTCGCCCCGGCGCCAGTTGCGCTGCTGCTGCGCCTGATAGCGGGGTGCCTGGTAGCGCGGCGCCTGATAGGTCGGCCTCTGCTGCACGATCACGGTGCGCTGCGGCGGCTGCTTCTGGACGATCACGGTGCGCTGATTGGTATCGCGGCGGTCGTCATGCCGATCGGCGGCCAGCGCGGGGGTGGCGAGCAGCGACAGCGCGAGGGCGCTCAGGATGATCTTCTTCATGATATTCGACTCCCGGAGAAATTCGGCGCCGTCTCTTGGCGTCGAAGATCAATCTAGGGTGGGATTGTCGCAGGGTTCTGCCGAATTGGGGCCCAAATCGTCGCAAGACGTAACCGGCGGAGGGGGCGCTTAAGGAAGCCTGCACCAATCGGCGCTAGCATCCCCGACCATGCACGGTATGCGGGGCTCGGCAGCGCAGGAAGCGCGAGGGGGATTGATCGTCCCGGTCGCGGCACTCGTCGTGCTGCTCGCGGTGGCGCTGTGGGTCGGCTGGGTCGGCTTCATCGCCTCGGACGATTCGCTTTATGCGGTCGCCGCGGAGCGCTGGCTGGTCGCCCCGCCCTTTGCCGGAGACAATCACTGGGCAACGCGCTTTCCGCTGTTGTGGAGCTTTGCCGCGATGCTCGCGCTTTTAGGGCGAAACTTCGTCGCGTTCGCGGCGACCGCGATCCTCTGGTACGGCGTGCTGGTGCTGCTGGTCGGGCTGTTCGTGCGGCGGCTTGGCGGCGATCGGGCGGGCTGGATCGCGGCACTGCTGGTCGGCACCATGCCCGTGATCGTCGGCAACGCCACCACCGTCAGCGTCGATCTGCTCGAAGCCGCCCTGCTTCTGGGCGGCGCATGGCTGCTGGGCGATGCCGATGGCGCGCGCGGCGGCTGGCGTGGCGGTGTGGCGGCGGGCTTGTGCTTCGGGATGGCGATCATCTGTCGCGAAACGTCGTTGCTGGCGATGCTCGCCTTCGGGCCGCTGTTCCTGATCGGCAAGCCGGTGTCGCGGGGCACGTTGATCGCGGCTGGCGTCGGGCTGGCGATCGTGCTGGGGGGCGAGGCGCTGTTCCAATGGTGGCAGACGGGCGTGCCGCTGCGGCGGTACGATATCGCTTTCCATCATGATTCGCACATCGATCGCGCCGCAAACATGGAAGGCAATTTCCTGATCCATCCGGCGATCGATCCGTTGCTGGTTTTGCTCATCAACGATGATTTCGGCCTGATCTTCTGGATCGCGGCGCTGGCGCTTGGGATTACCGGGCTCACCTTCTGGCGACACCCCGGCGCCGAGCCGCTCGCCGTGCTCGGCGCGATGGCGCTCGCCGATTTCCTGCTCGTCGCGGTGCTGGTCAACAAGCTCGTGCTCAATCCGCGCTATTTCACGCTGCCGGCGATCCTGGCGGTGGCGATTGCGGCGCTCTGGCTCGGTCGGGTCGGACCGCGACTGCGCTGGGGCGTGATCGGTGCGATCGTCGCCTCCAACCTGCTGCTGATGAGCGTCGGCAACGCCCATCCGCGCTGGGCGATGGAATCGCTGATCGCGGCCTGCCGCAGCCATCCTGGCGAGATTGTCCATGGCGATCCGGTATCGGTCCGCCGCGCGAGCATCCCGCTTCGCTTCGATCAGCTCGCCAATGCGGCCTATGCGCCTGCTACCCCCGGCGGTCTTCTGGTCACGCCAGCGGACGAGGCGCCGGCGGGGGCGGTACTGGCGCGCTATCCCTCGCCGCCGACCCGGCTCGGTGCGCTGATCGAGACGATCGGCCTAGAATCGACGGTGCCGGCATCGATTCGGCGGCGGATGTTCGCCCCCAATCCGACGATGCTGCTGATCCGCACGCCGCCCGCGCCCTGAGCGCTGGACCTTGCCACGCCGCTGGCACGCTCCTAACGACACGCCTCCACGCGCAATAGGGAGCAAATCATGCGCGCTTTTCTCTTCCCGGGTCAGGGCAGCCAGGCGGTCGGCATGGGCAAGGCGCTCGCCGACTCCAGTGCGGTCGCCCGCGACGTCTTTCAGGAGATCGACGAGGCGATCGGCCAAAATCTTTTCCGGCTGATGACCGAAGGGCCCGAAGACGAACTGACCCTCACCGAAAATGCCCAGCCCGCGATCATGGCCAATGCGATCGCCACGCTGCGGGTGCTCGAGCGCGAGGGCGGGATCCGGATTTCCGAAAAGGCCCATTTCGTCGCGGGGCATTCGCTGGGCGAATATACGGCGCTGTGTGCGGCTGGCGGCATCGATCTGGCCACCACCGCCAAGCTGCTCAAGCTGCGCGGGCGGGCGATGCAGCACGCGGTGCCGGTCGGCGTCGGCGGGATGGCGGCGCTGCTCGGCGCGACGCTCGAGCAGGCGCAGGCGATTGCCGAGGCGGCGGCGCAGGGGGAGGTCTGTGCGGTCGCCAATGACAATGCCGCCGGGCAGGTCGTGCTCTCTGGCCATATCGGCGCGATCGAGCGCGCCGTCGCCATGGCCAAGGATATGGGCGCCAAGCGCGGCATGATTCTCAACGTCTCGGCGCCGTTCCACTGCGCGCTGATGCAGCCGGCCGCCGATCAGATGTTTCACCGCCTCAAGGCCGCCCGGATCGAGACGCCGCTCGTCGCGCTCTACGCCAATGTGCTGGCGGCGCCGATCACCGATCCCGATCAGATCCGCGCCCGCCTCGTCGAGCAGACGACGGGAATCGTCCGCTGGCGCGAAACGATGCTCAACATGGCGGAGGCGGGGGTCGACACGTTCGTCGAATTCGGCGCCAAATTGCTCGCCCCGATGGTCAAGCGCACCGTCCCCGACGCGGCGGCGACGAGCATCGTGACGATGGACGACATCGAGGCGCTGGCTAAAGTGATGTAGGAGTTGGTTGGGGCAGGGCACGCAGGGAATCTTTGGAGGATATCGATGTCATCCCTCCAGACCTGCCCGATGTAGCAATGCGTATTTGCCAGCAATCGCCACCCCTGTGCGGCCTCTTCGCCTCTGCGCGAACAAACTGAAGGAGCTTCGAATGTTCGATCTGACTGGCATGACCGCGCTCGTTACCGGCGCCTCGGGGGGGATCGGTTCGGCGATCGCGCAGGCGCTGGCGGCGCAGGGCGCGCGGCTTGCGGTGTCGGGGTCGAATGCTGACAAGCTCTCGGCCTTTCGCGACGTGCTCGGCGGCGATCATGCCGCCTTGCCCTGCGATCTTTCCGACGGCGCAGCGGTCGATGCGCTCGTCCCGGCGGCGGTCGAGGCGCTCGGCGGCAAGCTCGACATCCTCGTCAACAATGCCGGGGTGACGCGCGACAATCTGGTCATGCGGATGAAGGATGACGAATGGGACCAGGTGATCCGCGTCAACCTCGAGGCCGCTTTTCGCCTGGCGCGGGCGGCGGCGCGCCCGATGATGAAGGCGCGGCACGGCCGGATCGTCTCGATCACGTCGGTCGTCGGCGCGACGGGCAATCCGGGCCAGGCCAATTACGCGGCCTCGAAAGGCGGATTGACGGCGATGTCGAAGGCGCTGGCGCAGGAACTGGCGACGCGGGGAATCACCGTCAACTGCGTCGCGCCGGGCTTCATCGCCTCGGCGATGACCGATGCTTTGCCCGATGCCCAGAAGGCCGCGCTCAATGCGCGCATTCCGGCGGGGCATATGGGAACGGGCGCCGATGTCGCTGCGGCGGTGGTTTATCTCGCCAGCCGCGAGGCCGGTTACGTCACCGGCCAGACGATCCACGTCAATGGCGGCATGGCGATGCTCTGACCCTCTTGTCACGGCACCCCCCGCGTTCTAGGTGCGATGAGGAATACGAACCCCGAAAGCTACGAGAGGGAAGATAGCATGAGCGAGACTGCCGATCGCGTGAAGAAGATCGTCGTCGAGCATCTCGGTGTCGAAGCCGACAAGGTGACCGAAGATGCGAGCTTCATCGATGATCTGGGCGCCGACAGCCTTGACATCGTCGAGCTGGTGATGGCGTTCGAGGAAGAATTCGGTGTGGAAATCCCCGACGATGCCGCTGAAAAAATCGGCACCGTCAAGGATGCGATCACCTATATCGACGAGCATAAGGGCTGATCTTGCGGGCCGGATCGCGCTTGCGAGACGCCCGATCAGCCAAGGGGCCCGCGCGGGCCGATAATGACTGAGCGGCTCCCCTTCCCGGGCGATATCCGGGGCGGGGGGCCGTTTTGGTTTTAGTTGAGGAACGGAGACTGCCATGCGCCGCGTTGTCGTAACCGGGCTGGGACTGGTGACCCCGCTGGGCGCCGATGTTGAAACGGCATGGGCCAATATTCTGGCCTCCCGATCGGGCGCCGCCACGATCACGCGTTTCGATGCGAGCGATTATGTGTGCCGCTATGCGTGCGAGGTGAAGCCCGCCGATCACGCCTATGGGTTTGATCCGTCCAAGCGCGTCGATCACAAGGTCCAGCGCCAGGTCGATCCGTTCATCATCTACGGCATCGATGCCGCCGGTCAGGCGCTCGAGGACGCCGGGCTCACCGACATGAGTGAGGCCGAGCGGCTTCGCACGGGGTGCTCGATCGGTTCGGGAATCGGCGGGCTGCCGGGCATTGCCAGCGAATCGATCGTGCTCCACGAAAAGGGCCCGCGCCGCGTATCGCCGCATTTCGTGCACGGGCGGCTGATCAACCTGATCTCGGGTCAGGTGCAGATCAAATACGGGCTGATGGGCCCCAACCATGCGGTCGTGACGGCGTGTTCGACCGGCGCGCATTCGATCGGCGATGCCGCGCGGATGATCATGCTCGACGATGCCGACGTCATGCTCGCGGGCGGCGCCGAAGGGGCGATCTGCCCGATCGGCATCGCCGGCTTTTCGCAGGCCCGCGCGATGTCGACCGGCTTCAACGATTGCCCCGAAAAGGGCAGCCGCCCGTGGGACAAGGGCCGCGATGGTTTCGTGATGGGCGAAGGCGCGGGCGTCGTCTGCCTCGAGGAATATGAGCATGCCAAGGCGCGCGGCGCCAAAATCTATGCCGAGATCGTCGGCTATGGCATGTCGGGCGATGCCTATCACGTCACCGCGCCGCATCCCGAGGGCGCGGGCGCCTTCCGATCGATGCAGCAGGCGATGCAGCGCTCCGGCCTGTCGTTCGGCGACATCGACTATATCAACGCGCACGGCACCTCCACCCCGCTCGGCGACGAGCTCGAGCTGGGCGCGGTCCGCCGGTTGTTCGGCAACGCGATCGGCACGCTGTCGATGAGCTCGACCAAATCGGCGATCGGGCATCTGCTCGGCGGTGCCGGCGCGGTCGAGAGCATCTTTTGCATCCTCGCGATGCGCGATCAGGTCGTGCCGCCGACACTCAACCTCGACGATCCGAGCGAGGGGTGCGAAGGCGTCGATCTGGTACCGCACGTCGCCAAGCAGCGCCGCGTCAAGGCGGTGCTCAACAATAGCTTCGGCTTTGGCGGTACCAATGCCAGCCTGGTGATGAAGGCGATCTGATCTTTTCGGGGTAAGGGGCACGCATGCGCAAACTTGGGTGCCTTGGCCTGATCCTCGTGCTGGCGGCGATCGTCGGGCTGTTCGTGCTGGTGCAGGATTGGGGCGGCCGCGGCCCGGCGCCCCGCAACATGACCTTCACCGTGCCCGAAGGCGCCTCGGTTGCATCGACCGCCGAGCGGCTCGAGCAGGCGGGCGCGATCCCCTCGGCGAGCCGGTTCAGGTTGCTCGCCAAGGTGTTCGGCGCGGGCACGCCGATCAAGGCGGGCGAATATCGCATTCCTGCGCACCTCAGCCAGGCCGACATTCTCAAGATGCTTCAGGGCGGCAAGACGCTCCAACGCTTCGTGACGATCCCCGAAGGCCTGCCCTCGGTGATGGTCCGCGACCGGCTGATGGCGGCGCAGGGGCTGACGGGGCAGGTCGATGTGCCGATCGAGGGAACGGTGCTGCCCGACAGCTACAGCTTCCAGCGCGGCGATAGCCGCCAGAGCGTGCTCGATCGGATGCAGCGGGCGATGCTCAAATATCTCGCCAAGGCGTGGGAAAATCGCAAACCGGGCATCGCGGTGACGACGCCGCGCGAGGCGCTGATCCTGGCATCGATCGTCGAGAAGGAAACCGGCAAGGCCGACGAACGCCGCACCGTCGCCGCCGTTTATTCGAACCGGCTCAAGCGCGGGATGATGCTGCAGGCCGATCCGACGATCATCTACCCGATCACCAAGGGCCGCCCGCTCGGCCGGCGCATCCTGCGCTCCGAAGTCCAGGCGGTGAATGCGTATAACACCTACGCGATGGTCGGCCTGCCGGCGGGGCCGATCTGCAATCCGGGGCGCGCGAGCATCGATGCGGTGCTCGATCCGGCGCCATCGAGCGCGCTCTATTTCGTTGCCGACGGCACTGGCGGCCATGTGTTCGCCGACACGCTCGAACAGCATAACGCCAATGTGCAGAAATGGTATGCGATCCGGCATGCGCGCGGGGAGCGGTAGGGTGTGCTGAACTGGCGCTTCACCCTCGGCAAGGGTATCGATGCTGGCGCGATCGGCGGTTAGTCACGCAACCCGCTCGCCGCCCGCGCAAGCGCCTCCACCTCGGCCATGGTCGCGCCCTTCGGCGTCACCCAGCTGCCGCCGACACACAGCACCGGCGCGAACGCCAGCCATTCGGGGGCGCTCGCCTCGGTGATCCCGCCCGTTGGGCAGAATTTGCACTGGTAGAAGGGCGCGGCGAGCGCCTTCAGCGCCTTCAGCCCGCCATTCGCCTCGGCGGGGAAGAATTTGAAATGGGTGAGGCCGAGGTCAAGTCCCGTCATGATGTCCGCCGCATTGGCGATGCCGGGCAGGAAGGCGACGCCGCTGTCGATGATCGGGCGGGCGAGCCGCTCGGTCAGCCCGGGGGAGACGATGAATTCGGCGCCGGCGTCCATCACCTGTTCGAACTGGTCGGCATTGACCACCGTCCCGGCGCCGACGATCGCGCCGGGCACCTGCTTCATCGCGCGGATCGCGGCGATCGCGGCGGGGGTGCGCATCGTCACCTCGAGCACGCGCAGCCCGCCCGCGACCAAGGCCTCGGCAAGCGGACGCGCGGTGGCGGCATCGTCGATCACGAGCACGGGAATGACCGCGCTGGTACGCATGATCTCTTCTATCGTCGCGTTGTCGGTCATTGGGCAAACCTTTGCGCAAAGGCCGCCGCCGCGCCGTACAGGCCCGGTTGCGGGTGAGTGATGAGCTTGACCGGGATTGAGCGCATCAGATTCTGGAACCGCCCCTTGGCGGTGAAACGCTGCTCGAACCCCGAATTGACGAGACGATCCTTGAGGCGGAGCCCGAGCCCGCCCGCGATCACCACGCCGTGCGGGCCGTGCGCCAGCGCGAGATCGCCCGCCACCGCGCCGAGCGCGAGGCAGAAGCGGTCGAGCGCGGCGAGCGCCAGGCTGTCGCTGCCGTCGAGCGCCCTGGTCCAGATCGTCTTGTCGTCGAGCCGCTGCACCGCGCGCCCCTCGATCTCCGCCAGCGTCTCGTAAATGGCGACGATTCCCGGGCCCGAGCAGATCCGTTCGGCCGATACGCGGGTGAAGGTCTTGCGGAGCCGCTTGAGGATCGCATCTTCGAGGCCGTCGAGCGGGGCGAAGTCCATGTGCCCGCCCTCGGTCTCGATGACGTGATAGCCGCCGGGCACCCGCAGCACCTGCGCGACGCCCAGCCCGGTGCCGGGACCGCAGACCGTGATCGATCCGTGATCGGGCAAGGGCTGATCGGGGCCGCAGACATGGAGAAGATCACCGGCGTCGATCTGGGCGACGGCATGGCCGATCGCGCCGAAATCGTTGATCAGGATGAAATCGTCGACCTCGAGCCGTTCCTTCACCAGCGCGGGACGGATGATCCAGGGGTTGTTGGTGAGCTTGATGATCTCGCCGCCGATCGGCGAGGCGACGGCAATCGCTGCGGCGCGGGGCAGGGGGCTGCCGTGCTGCGCGCCGAATGCCTGCCACGCGGTCTGCAGGCTGGCATGCTCGGCGGTTTTCTGCGTGACGGGCTCGCCCAGCGAGACGACGCGGCCACCCTCGATCTCGGCAATCGCGAAGCGCGCGTGGGTGCCGCCGATATCGACCGCGACGACCTGGCTCATGCCCCCATCGCCGCCAGCATCGCGCTCGCGCCCTTCTCGGCCTCGTTGGCGCCGTGGCGGAACATCGCGAACAATTCGCGGCCTGTGCCGCTCGCCCAGGCCGGCGCGTCGACAGGGGTACGCGCGGCCCAGGTCGGCCCATCGACCAAGGCCTCCAGCTCGCCGGTCTCCGCGCTGAGCCGGATGATGTCGCCGTCGCGCACCCGGGCAAGCGGCCCGCCGCCCAAGGCCTCGGGGCTGCAATGGATCGCGCACGGCACCTTGCCACTGGCGCCCGACATGCGGCCATCGGTGACCAGCGCGACCTTGAACCCGCGGTTCTGCAAGACGCCGAGCGGCGGCGTCAGCTTGTGGAGTTCGGGCATCCCGTTCGCGCGGGGCCCCTGAAAGCGCACCACGACGACGATATCGCGATCGAGCTCGCCCGCCTTGAACGCCGCCTGCACCGCCGCCTGATCCTCGAACACGCGGCACGGCGCCTCGATCGTCCAGCGCGAACGCTCGACCGCCGACACCTTGATGCAGGCACGGCCGAGATTGCCGGTCAGGATACGGAAACCGCCCTCGGGCGAGAAGGGATTGCTCGCCGGGCGGACGATGCTCTCGTCCTTGCTCGCGCCGGGATCGACCCAGGCGAGGGTGTCGTCGGCGATCACCGGCTTCCTTCCATAGGCCGACAGGTCGTCGCCCGCCACGGTCAGGATATCTCCGTGGAGCAGCCCCGCGCCGAGCAGTTCGCGGATCACGAAGGGCATGCCGCCGGCATCCTCGAACCCGTTCACATCGGCCGAGCCATTGGGGTACACCCGCGTGATCAGCGGCACCGCCCGCGAGAGGCGATCGAAATCCTCCCAGTCGATGACGATCCCGGCGCATGCCGCAATCGCGGGCAGATGGATCAGGTGGTTGGTCGATCCACCGGTGGCGAGCAGCCCGATGGCGGCGTTGACGATCGCCTTTTCATCGACGCATTCGCCCAGCGGCCGGTAATCGTCGCCGTCCCAGCCGATTTCGGCGAGCCGGTGGACCGCGGCCCGGGTCAGTGCCTGCCGCAATTTGGTACCCGGATTGACGAAGGCGGCACCCGGCATGTGCAGCCCCATCATCTCCATCATCATCTGGTTGGAGTTGGCGGTGCCGTAAAAGGTGCAGGTGCCCTTCGAATGATAGGCGGCGATTTCGGAATCGAGCAGCTCCTCGCGGCTGGCCTTGCCTTCGGCGTAGAGCTCGCGGGTATGCGCCTTTTCCTTGTTGGAGATGCCGCTGCGCATCGGCCCGCCGGGGATCAGGATCATCGGCAGATGCCCGAAGCGCAGTGCGCCCATCAGCAGGCCCGGCACGATCTTGTCGCAGATACCGAGCAGTGCCGCGCCCTCGAACATGCCGTGGCTGAGCGCGATCGCGGTCGACAGCGCGATCGTGTCGCGGCTGAACAGCGACAGCTCCATGCCCGGATACCCCTGCGTCACGCCGTCGCACATCGCCGGCACGCCGCCGGCGACTTGCGCGGTAATGCCTGCCTCGCGCGCCCAGATCTTCATTTGCTCGGGATAGCGATAATAGGTCGCATGCGCCGAGAGCATGTCGTTGTAGGCGGTGACGATCCCGATATTCATCGCGCGCCCCGCCTTCAGCGTCTCGCGGTCTTCCTCGGTCCCGGCAAAGCCGTGCGCGAGATTGGCGCATCCCAGGATCGGCCGGTCGACCCCGCCCTCGCGCTCGGCGCGGATCAGGGCGAGATAGGCGTCGCGGGTCGGGCGCGAGCGCTCGATGATCCGGTCGGTAACCGCAGCGATCTCGGGATGCAGGGCCATTTCATGCGCTCCAGTGAATGTCGATCGGCAGCTCGACATCGGCGAGCACCCGACCGATCGGATAGGGGGACATCGGCCCGTCCATGATCGCGCGTTCGATCACGTCGCGCTTGGCCTGCCCCGTCACGGCGAGCATCAGCGCGCGGCTCGCCACGATCGCCTGGCGCGTCAGCGTGACGCGCGCGACCGGGGCTTCGCTCGGCAGGTCGGCCGGCATCACGCCGACCGCGCGGCGCTCCTTGGGACCGTTGACCGCTTCGTCGAAATCGGCGCCGGGGAAGATCGAGGCGGTATGTCCGTCGGCGCCGACCCCCAACACGCAAAGATCGAGCGGCCAATGCACGTCCTGCAGACGCGCATCGGCCGCGCGCCCGGCGGCCTTGTAATCGGCGGCGGCTTCGCTGGTGATCGGCAGGACCCGGACGCCCTTGGGCAGGAACACCTTGGCGATCGCGGTGATGTTCGACAGCGCATCGCCCATCGGCACCAGCCGGTCGTCGGTCGGCAGGATCGTCACGCGTTTCCAGTCGAGCTTGGCCCTGGCGAGCTTTTCATAGATGGCGAGCGGAGTCTTGCCGCCCGGCAATGCGATCACCGCGCCGCCGCGGGCGTCGATCGCGCTTTCGATGATGAAGCCCGCGTCACCCGCGACGGCATCCGCCATCTCGTCGGCGCTGTCATAGTCCCACCATTCGATCTCGGTCATACAAACTCCATTGGATCAATCGTCGTCAGGCCGGACTCGATCCGGCACCTGCCCCACCCACCGCCGGCCCGCCCGCGAGAGCCCGGCTCACGTCCGTCGGGTCGCGATCGGGTTGCCGTCAGTGGTCACTCGTCGTGCCAGGTCACACCATCGCGTTCGGTCAGCGCGATCGCGGCCGATGGTCCCCAGCTACCCGAAGCATAGGCTTTGGGCTTCACGTCGTTCGCCTCCCATCCGGCCCGGATCGCATCGATCCATTCCCACTGCGCCTCGACCTCGTCGCGCCGCACGAACAAGGTCGGGTCTCCCTCGATCAGGTCGAGCAGCAGCCGTTCGTAAGCAATCCGGCGCCGCGAGCCCGCGAACTGGGTGTCGAGGCTGAGATCGAGCGGCACTTCGCGCAGCCGCACGCCGTCACGATCGAGGCCCGGCTCCTTGGCCATCACCAGCAAGCGGATATATTCCTCGGGCTGCAAACGGATGACCAGCGTGTTGGGTTGCAGCTTGCCACCGCGCGCGGCGAACATCGAATGCGGTACCGGCTTGAACTGGATCGCGATTTCGGAGTGCCGCGCCGGCAATCGTTTGCCCGTCCGCAGATAGAAGGGCACGCCCTGCCAGCGCCAGTTGTCGACATTGGCCTTGATCGCGACGAATGTCTCGGTGATCGAAGGGCCTTCGAGTTCGTCGATATAGCCACGCACGATCTCGCCCTTCACCGCCCCGGCGGTATATTGGCCGGTGACCGTCAGCGTCGGCGCATCGGCCTCGCTGATCGGGCGGAGCGAGCGCAGCACCTTGACCTTTTCGTCGCGGATCGCGGTGCCGTCGAAGCGGGCAGGGGGCTCCATCGCGATCAGCGCGAGCAGCTGCAGCATATGGTTCTGGACCATGTCGCGCAGCGCGCCCGATCCGTCATAATAGCCGGCGCGTCCCTCGAGCCCGACGGTTTCGGCGATCGTGATCTGAACATGATCGATCGCCTGGGCGTTCCAGATCGGCTCGAACAACGTATTGCCGAAGCGAAGGGCAAGAATGTTCTGGACTGTCTCCTTGCCCAGATAGTGATCGATCCTGAACGTCCGCTCCTCGGGAAAGACCTCGGCCACGGCATCGTTGATGTCGCGGCTCGAGCTCAGATCGTGGCCGAGCGGCTTTTCGAGCCCGATCCGGACGTTGGGGCCGGCAAGCCCGGCCGATTCGAGCCCCTTGATCGTCGGCCGGAACAGCGATGGTGCGGTCGACAGGAAAATGGCGAGCCCGCCCGATATATCGCCGAGCTTCTCGGCCAGCGCGTCGAATCCCTCGATCGTCGAGGCATCGAGCGGCTGATAGTGCACCCGATCGAGAAACGATGCGATCGCATCGCTTTGCGCGCGATCGGCGGGCAGAAAAGTGTCGAGCGCCTTCGCGACGAAGGCACGATAGCCGGCATCATCCAGCGCCGATCGGGCGGTGCCGGTGATCGACAGGCTCGCCGGCAACAAGCCGTCGGCGTGCAGCCCGAACAGCGACGGCAACAGCATCCGCTGGGCCAGATCGCCGGTCGCGCCGAACAGCAGCAATTGACCGAAAGGCTGACGAGTCATGCCGCTTTCCCCTTCACAGGATGAGGCCGGCGACCGGATCGAGCCCCGCCATGATGTTCAGATTCTGCACCGCCGCGCCGCTCGCGCCCTTGCCGAGATTGTCGAGCGTCGCGATCAGCCGCGCCTGGCCGCTCTCGGCATTGCCGCAGACGCGCAGCGTCATGCGATCGGTGGCGGCATCGGCCTCGATCGTCACCAGCGCGAGATCGCCCGAATCGGCGACAGTGATGAGCGGACTGTCGCGATAGGCTTCGCGCAGCGCCGCCTCGCACGCCGCCAGCGTCGGCCGGCGCGGCAGCGCGTGCAGCGGCAGCGGCACCTCGACGATCATGCCGCGATAGCTGTTGGCGACGGCGGGGGTGAAGATCGGCGGGTGCGCGATCCGGGCGTGCTTCTGCATTTCGGCGACATGCTTGTGGGCCAGCCTGAGCGCGTAGGCGCGATAGGCGGTCGCTGCGGCCCCCGTCTCGAACTCGGCGATCATCGATTTGCCGCCGCCCGAATAGCCCGATACCGCGTTGACGGTCAGCGGCCAGTCGTGCGGCACGATCCCGGCGCGCACGAGCGGGCGCACCAGGGCGAGGAAGCCGGTCGGATAACAGCCTGGGTTGCTGACTCGCGGCGCCTCGGCGATCGCCGTGGTCTGGCCGGGTTCGACTTCGGCAAAGCCGTAGGTCCAGCCATCGGCAGTGCGGTGCGCGGTCGAGGCATCGATGACGCGCGTGCGCGGATTGTCGATCATCGCCACGGCCTCACGGGCGGCGTCGTCGGGCAGGCAGAGGATCACGAACTCGGCGGCATTGAGCGCTTCGGCGCGCTTTGCCGGGTCCTTCCGATCGTTGTCGGCGAGCGCGATCAGCGCGATCTCGGGGCGTCCACCAAGCCGATCGGCGATTTCGAGCCCGGTCGTACCGACCGCCCCGTCGATGAAGATCGCGACGGTCATGGCGCGGCCGGCCCTCCGTCGGCCGCATCGGACGCCATCGCCAGCGACGCCTGATCGACATAGCCCACGCGGCCCGCGCCCCGCGCGATCCCCCAGGCGAACCCCTTGGCGAAATCGAGCGCTTCGAAGGCGGCACCGGCCTGAAGTTGCGTGATCACCGATGCATCCTTCGACGCCGCCGACCGCAGCACAGCGGGTCTTGTCGCCACCATAGCGAGCGGCGCGGCATAATGCGGAGCGAATACGTATTCAGCGAGGCGAATGTCGGCGAGATCGTCGCGCACGGCATTGACCAGCGGATCGAGCGTGGCGCTTGGTCCGGCCAGGGAAAAACTCCTACGCGTTGGCCGTTCGGGCCCCGGAGGCTCCCTCATTGGCGAGAAATTGCCCGAAATCTTCAAGAAAATGTGCCCCTTCAGCCGTGCGCGCGACATAGATATTGCGGCGGTCGCGATCGTCACGTTGTCGGCGCAGATAGCCGAGGCTACCAAGTCTGTTCAAGGCGCGAGTGATGACGGGCTTCGAAACGTCGAGCTGATGGGCCAGCCCGCGCACGGTATGGGGCCCAGGATCGAGATAGACGAGCATCAGCAGCGCCATCTGACGGTTGGTGAGATCGGGCTCGCCCGACCGGACATAGTCGATCAGGGCCGACATCCAGCGGGACAGCGATTGTCCGGTGGTTGAATTGACAAGGGTCATCGACATGGCCTGGGTTAACTAACTATAAATGAAGCGTGGTTGCTTGAAGACAACGCCTCGACAGGCCGACGGTTTCAGCCATGCAACGAATAGTTTTGCGGCGCGGCGCCGGCAGGGAGGTTGATCGCCGGCGACGGGTCGCCTATGTGCCCGCCTTCGCTGTTGACGGAAAAATTTCAAACCCATGTTCACCTTCCTGCTTGTGGTTCACGCCATCATTGCCGCCGCGCTCGTCGGCGTGATCCTGATGCAGCGCTCAGAAGGCGGCGGGCTCGGTATGGGCGGTAGCCCGTCGGGGCTGATGTCGGCGCGAGGGGCAGCCGATTTTCTGACGCGGGCGACATCGGTGCTGGCGTCGCTGTTCGTCGGGCTCAGCATTTTGCTCGCCTTCCTCGCTGCGATGCGTCATTCGCAGTCGATCGATCCGGCATTGGCACGCCAGGCGCCCGCGCCGACTGCAATCCCGGGGGCCGCACCGGCAGCGCCCGCGCCACTGGCCGGCGCGCCGCAATCGGCCGCCGCGGTCGCCGCCGCCGCCGATGCTCAGGGCAACGTCGCCGCGCCTGCGGGCAACAGCAGCGTCCCGCTCGAGCGCTGATCGCCGCGCGACCACCGCTCGTCGAATGTCATTTTTTTGCGCGCCCGAACGGAGTCGCGCGCTTGCCCCTGTGGCGCAATCAACGCTAGGCATTTTCTCCCATGGCGCGGTTCATTTTCATCACCGGCGGCGTGGTCTCCTCGCTTGGCAAGGGACTCATGGCGGCAAGCCTCGCGGCCTTGCTGCAGGCGCGCGGCTATTCGGTCCGGATTCGCAAGTTCGATCCCTATCTCAACGTCGATCCGGGGACGATGTCCCCCTATCAGCACGGAGAGGTCTATGTGACCGATGACGGCGCCGAGACCGATCTCGATCTCGGCCATTATGAACGCTTTACGGGCGTGCCGAGTCGCCAGTCGGACAATGTGACCTCGGGCCGCATCTATCAGACGATCATCCAGCGCGAGCGGCGCGGCGACTATCTCGGGGCGACCGTACAGGTCATCCCGCACGTCACTGACGCGATCAAGGCGTTCGCCCAGGCGCAGACCGACGATGTCGATTTCGTGCTGTGCGAGATCGGCGGCACCGTCGGCGATATCGAGTCGCTGCCGTTCATCGAGGCGATCCGGCAACTGCGCAACGATCTCGGCCGCGGCCAGTCGGTCAGCATTCACGTCACGTTGGTGCCCTATATTGCCGCTGCCGGCGAATTGAAGACCAAGCCCACCCAGCATTCGGTGCGCGAGCTCGCCGCATTGGGGGTGCAGCCCGATGTGCTGGTGTGCCGCTGCGAACATCCGCTGCCCGACAGCGACCGCGCCAAGATCGCGCTGTTCTGCAACGTCCGCAAGGAAGCCGTCATCCCCGCGCTCGATGCGAGCAGCATCTATGCGGTGCCGATGCAGTATCATGACGAAGGGCTCGATTCGGAAGTGCTCCGCGCGTTCGGGATCGACCCCGTCGGCGAGCCCGATCTGTCGCGCTGGATCGATATCGTCGATCGCCTGACCAACCCCGAAGGCGAAGTGACGGTGGGCGTGGTCGGCAAATATGTCGGGCTGCAGGACGCGTACAAATCGCTCAACGAGGCGCTGGTGCATGGCGGCATCGCCAACCGGGTCAAGGTCAACATCGAGTGGATCGATGCCGAATTGTTCGAGCGGCCCGACAGCGACGTCGCCGCCAGGCTCGAGCCGTTGCATGCCATTCTCGTCCCCGGCGCTTTTGGCGAACGCGGCGCCGAGGGGAAAATCGCCAGCGTGCGCTTCGCGCGCGAGCGCGACATTCCGTATTTCGGCATCTGTTTCGGGATGCAGATGGCCTGTATCGAGGGGGCACGTGATCTCGGCGGGATCGATGCGGCGAGCTCGACCGAGTTCGGCGCCACGACCGAGCCCGTCGTCGGGCTGATCACCGAATGGATGAGCGCGAAGGGCATCGAAAAGCGCGAGGCCAATGGCGATCTGGGCGGCACCATGCGGCTCGGCGCCTATCCGGCGACGCTCGCTGGCAACAGCGTGGTCGCGTCGATCTATGGCAGCACCGAGATCAGCGAGCGGCATCGGCATCGCTACGAGGTCAACACCGGATATCAGGCAACGCTCGAAAGGGGCGGGCTGGTGTTTTCGGGCATGTCACCCGATGGGACGCTGCCCGAAATCGTCGAACGGCCCGATCATCCCTGGTTCGTCGGCGTCCAGTTCCACCCCGAGCTCAAGAGCAAGCCGTTCGATCCGCATCCCCTGTTCGCGAGCTTCATCGAGGCGGCGGTGAAGCAGAGCCGGCTGGTCTGACAGCCGCGCGAGCAACGCCGGGTTCATCCGGCATGCGATAGCTAGTCGTCCTGTGCAGCAGGATATCGCGTTGGATTGCCATGGACTTGTCGGCCGATCATGATCGTTGGAAGGCCGCGCTGGCGGCCATTCTGCTCCAGCTGACGCTCGGCTACCTGCTGGTCGTGGGGCTGACGGTCGGCTTTCCCCGCCAGCTGCCGGACGCGCTGAAGCTGTTCGTCGTCACTCCCCCGCCGACGCCCGCGATCGATCCGCCGCGACCGAAACATCAGGCCGCGCCGAAGCCGCAGGGGGCCGCGTCGCCGGCCAATCTGAAGGCGAAGCCGACCGAGGTGGTGGCGCCGCCGCCCGTGATCCTGCCGCCGACACCGCCGCCGGTGGCCGTGGCGCTCGAGGCGGGCAATGACGCCGCCCCCGACGCCGGCGCCAGTCTGGTCCGCGGACCGGGTACCGGCAGCGGCGGCTCGGGAGACGGCTCCGGCAGCGGCGGGCGCGGCGACGGCGATGGCGGGGGAAGCGGCACGCCCCTGCGCCGGACCGGCGGCCGGATCACCGGTCGCGATTATCCCCGGGGTCCATTCGAAGCGGGGATCGGCGGGACGCTCTTTGTCCGCTATGTCGTCGGGGTGAAGGGCAGGGTAACCGACTGCACGGTGGTGCGGTCGAGCGGCAATGCCGAGCTTGATGGCGTCACCTGCCGGCTGATCACCGAACGGTTCCGCTTCAAGCCGCGCCGCAATGCTGCCGGCAAGCCGATTCCCAGCGTCATCGTCGAGGATCATACCTGGGTCGTCGATCGCCCGCCCCCGGATACAGAAGAGGTGCCCGGGCAAGGCCCGGACACCCCATGATCGACGCCGTCGAAGCGTTGAAGCGCCGCGCGCTTACGCGGCCTCGGCGGTTCCGCCTTCGATCGCGGTGAGCGGGGCACCGCTCTTGATCGCGATCGTCTTCGGCTTCATCGCTTCGGGCACCTCGCGGACGAGATCGACCGTCAGCAGCCCGTCGTTCAGCCGGGCATCGTCGACACGCACGAAATCGGCGAGCTCGAAACGGCGCTCGAAGCTGCGATTGGCGATGCCGAGGTGGAGGAAGGCGCTGGCATTGGTCGCCTGCTCATCCTTCTTGCCCTTCACCAGCAGCAGATTCTGCTGCGCGGTGATCTCGATCTCGTCGCGGCTGAAACCGGCGACGGCGATGGTGATCCGATAATGATTATCGGCCACCCGTTCGAGATTGAACGGCGGGTAATTTTCGGTCGCGGTCTGCCGCGAACTGGCCTCCAGCATGTCGAACAGCCGGTCGAAGCCGATGGCCGAGCGGCGATAGGGGGTCAAATCAAACTGACGCATGTCAAATCCTCCAATGAGCAAAATGATCGTTGTCGATTTCCGGCGTCCGCAATTGCGCGACGCCTGATGACGCAGCCCGCAAAAGGCACTGCGTCATGGCAATAATTTGGGATCGCCTGACGACGGGTCAAGAGGGATCGCTGGCAAAAAAAGCGCAAGGCCGGATATGCGAAACGCCCGGGCTGAACTACAGCCCGGGCGCCTGCGTGACGATTGCTCGTCAGCCCCCTTGAATTGTCTCCGGTCCTTCGCCGCCCCTGATGACGAGCCCCGGACACTTTCCCCGAACCACGGCCTTGCCTGTGTGTCAGTCCGATAACGCTAGGTTCTGCGAGGCTATTTGTCATCGCCAAATCCCGCTCGCCCCCACGATTGGACGCACCCTGTGGCGAATGCGCAACAGCCCAGACATGGTTGCCAGCGCCGAGCGCCCGCCGTAGAGCGACTTGCCCAATCCCGGGCGGGGCTGGAAAAGCTGCTCATGCTCCTATCGCGCTACGAACGCATGATCGCGCGGCGCTATCTGCTCCCCGGCAAGGGCGAGGCCTTCATTTTCCTGGTCGCCGGCATCAGCCTGGCCGCCGTGATGCTCGGCGTCGCGGCGCTGGTCATCGTGATGAGCGTGATGAACGGCTTTCGCGCCGAACTGTTCGACAAGATCGTCGGGCTCAATGGCCATGCGGTGATCCAGGGCTATGGCGGTCAGCTCACCGACTGGCGCGAGATCATCAGGGAAGCCCGTGCGACCCCGGGGGTTACCGAGGCGACGCCGCTGATCGAACAGCCGCTGATGTCGAGCTTCAACGGCCGCGTCGAGGCGGTTCTGGTACGCGGCATGCGCGTTCAGGACATTCGCGCCAACCCCACGCTCAAGGGCAAGGTCCTGAGCGGCACGCTCGGTGCGCTGACGCCGGGCAGCGGTCGCGTCGCGATCGGGTCGCGGCTCGCCGAAGCGCTTGGCGCCCAGGTGGGCAGCGAAATATCGCTGATCAGCCCGCAGGGCCAGACGACGCCCTTCGGCACGGTCCCCCGGATCGTCAGCTACACCGTCGGCGCCATCTTCGAGATCGGCGTCTATGATTACGACAAGGCCTATGTGCTGATGCCGATGGAGGACGCCCAGACCTTGCTGCTGATGGGCGATTCGGTGGGGATGGTCGAACTCAACACCGTCGATGCCGATCGGGTCGGGACGATTCTGGCGCCGCTTGCGGCCAAGGTCGGCACTCGCGGCTTGTTGTCCGACTGGCGTCAGATGAATGCGCAATTGTTCGAAGCGCTCGAGGTCGAACGGATCGCGATGTTCACCGTGCTGTCGATCATCATCCTGGTCGCGGTGTTCAACATTCTGTCCTCGCTGATCATGCTGGTCCGCGCCAAGACGCGTGACATCGCCATCCTGCGGACGATGGGCGCCACCCGCGGCGGCTTGATCCGGATCTTCATGGTGGTCGGCACGACGATCGGCGCCCTCGGCATGATCGCCGGGCTCGCGCTCGGTTTCGTCTTTCTGTTCTACCGGCAGAGCGTGGTGAATTTCATCCAGCTCGTGACCGGGCAGAATCTCTGGGACCCGTCGATCCGCTATCTCACCGAATTGCCCTCGAAGCCCAACCCCGTCGAGATCACCGTGATCGCGCTGATGGCGCTGATCTTCAGCTTCCTCGCAACGCTTTATCCGGCATTCAAGGCGGCGAATACCGATCCCGTACAGGTGCTGCGCTATGAATGACGCCAGCGCAGCGGCGCCCGTGCCGCACGCTCTCGCCGCGTCGGATGTCACGCCGGTGCTCGGCATCACCGGGCTGACGCGCAGCTTCGTCCAGGGCGACGCGACGATCGAGGTGTTGCGCGGCGTCGATCTGACGATCGCCCGAGGCGAGGTCGTCGCGCTGCTCGGGCCGTCGGGTTCGGGCAAGTCGACGCTGCTCCAGGCGGTCGGGTTGCTCGAAGGCGGCTTCGGCGGGTCGATCCTGATCGCCGGGGTCGAGGCAGCCAAGCTCGACAGCCACGGGCGCACCCTCGTCCGCCGCGACCAGCTCGGCTTCGTCTACCAGTTCCACCACCTGCTGCCCGATTTCAACGCGACCGAGAATGTCGTGCTGCCCTGCCTGATCCACGGCGCCACCCACGCGGCGGCGGAGGCGCGCGCGCGCGACCTGTTGACGGCGCTTGGCCTTGGCCATCGGCTGACGCACCGCCCGAGCCAGCTGTCGGGCGGCGAACAGCAGCGCGTCGCGGTCGCCCGCGCGCTCGCCAACCGGCCGGCGCTGGTGCTCGCCGACGAACCCACGGGCAATCTCGACGAACACACCGCCGATATCGTCCTCGCCGAACTGCTCCGGCTGGTGCGCGGCGAAGGCTCCTCGGCGCTGATCGCCACGCATAACGAACGGCTGGCACGCAAGGTCGATCGAGTGGTGCGGCTGCACGAGGGACGGCTCGAATGAGCGCGTGGCTCGACCAGCCGACGCTGGTCGGCCGCCATGTCACGCTGCGGCCGTTGGCGAGCGATGATCGCGACGCGCTGGTCGCCGCAGCGGCCGATGGGGCGCTGACCGATCTGTTTTTCACCAACGTCTCGGGGCTGGCCGACCCCGACGCCTTCATGGCCGCGACGTTCCGCGAGCGCGACTTTGGCCGGGCGATGCCGTTCGCGGTCATTGCCGCCGACGCAAGGCTGGTTGGGCTCACCCGGTTCATGCGGATGAACCAAAACCATCGGCGGCTGGAAATCGGCGGCACCTTTTACGCCAGATCGGTCCAGCGCACTGGCATCAACACCGAGGCCAAGCTGCTGCTGCTGACCCAGGCGTTCGAGGCGATGGACTGCAACGTGGTCCAGATCCGCACCGACTGGTTCAACAAGCGCTCGCAGACGGCGATCGAGCGGCTCGGCGCCAAGCGCGACGGTGTGTTGCGCAATCATCAGGTGATCGATGGACGAATCCGCGATATCGTCGTCTATTCCATCATCGCCGGCGAATGGGCCGGGGTGAAGCAGAATCTGCGCTATCTGCTCAGCCGGCACGGGGAGGAACAATGACCGCGATCACCGATTTTCAGGTCAAGGGCGCCGACGGCAAGCCGGTCGACCTCTCGGCCTATGCCGGCAAGGTGTTGCTGATCGTCAACACCGCGTCGAAATGCGGCTTCACCCCGCAATATAAGGGGCTCGAGGCGCTGCACCGCGACTATGCCGACCAGGGGTTCGAGGTGCTTGGCTTCCCGTGCAACCAGTTCGGCGCGCAGGAGCCCGGCGATGCGGCCGAGATCGCCGATTTCTGCACGGTCAATTATGACGTGACCTTCCCCGTCTTCGCCAAGATCGACGTCAACGGATCAGGCGCCGATCCGTTGTTCGAGCGGCTGCGCAAGGACGCGCCGGGGCTGATGGGCACGACCTCGATCAAATGGAATTTCACAAAATTCCTCGTCGACCGCAGCGGCAAGACCGTGCGCCGCTATGCCCCCAACGACACGCCCGAGAGCCTGCGGGCCGATATCGAGAAGCTGCTCGCCGCCTGAGGACGATTTGTCGCGACGAAGCTTTATGACGGTTTCGCGAATCGGATGAAGGCCGCATAGTCTTCGCCATGCCCCATGCCGGTTTCGTGCCCCTTCGTATCTTCTCCTCGTTCACGATGCTCGACGGGGCGATCGAGCCCAAGGCGATCGCCAAGCGCGCGCAGGAACTCGGCTTTCCGGCGGCGGCGCTGACCGACCGCAACGGGCTCTATGCCGCGATGGCCTTTGCCGAGGCGGCGCGCGGGGCGGGGGTGCAGCCGATCATCGGCGCGATGCTCGGCGTCGCGCGGCCCGACATGCCCGAAGGCGTTGCCGCGCCGCTCGATTGGCTTGCGCTCTATGCGCAGGACGAGACCGGCTATCAGAATTTGTGCGGACTGGTGTCGCGAGCGCATCTCGCGCGACCGCTCGAGCTTGCCCCGCACGTCGATTTTGCCGCGCTCGAGGGGAAGACCGACGGCCTGATCGCGCTGACCGCCGGGCGCGAGGGCGGGCTCGCCCGGCTGTTCGCCGAGGACCAGCCCGATGCCGCGCTGGCCTATGCCGATCGGCTCGAGGCGTTGTTCCCCGACCGGCTCTATATCGAGCTGACCCGGCGGCTCGACGAGATCGAGGGCAGGGCCGAAGCGGCGCTGCTCGATCTCGCCTATGATCGCAACCTGCCGATCGTCGCGACCAATCCATGCTGCTTTGCCGAGCAGAGCTTCGGCGAAGCGCATGACGCAATGCTGTGCATCGCCAATTCGACTTATATCGCCAGCGACGATCGCCCGAAAAGCTGCCCCGATGCGTGGATGAAGCCGGCCAAGGAGATGCGGGCGCTGTTCGACGATCTTCCCGAGGCGATCGCCAACACGCTGGTGGTCGCGCAGCGCTGCGCGATCGCCGCGCCCAAGCGCAAGCCGATTCTGCCGAGCCTCGCCGGCGACACCGTCGCCGAGGCCGAGGCCCTGCGCCGTGACGCGCGCGCCGGGCTGGAGATGCGGCTGGCGAAGATCGCCGCGCTCCGATCCCCCGCCCGCTCGCGAGGTTCAGAACGGTCAGGCTCCCAGCCTGACCTGAACGATGCGGGGCATCGTTCAACCGAAACCGGGTTAGGGGTGGGCGTTGCCTCAGGCGCGGTTCTCGCGGCGGAAGGCGCACCGCCGGCCCCTCGCCCAAGCGGGCGGGAAGAAGCGGAGGCCGACTGGGCGCAGCCCTATCGCGACCGGCTCGAATTCGAGCTCGACGTCATCATCAAGATGGGTTTTCCCGGCTATTTCCTGATCGTCGCGGATTTCATCAAATGGGCCAAGGACAACGACATTCCGGTCGGCCCGGGGCGCGGTTCGGGCGCCGGTTCGGTGGTTGCCTGGGCGCTGACGATCACCGATCTCGATCCGATGAAACTCGGGCTGCTGTTCGAACGCTTCCTCAACCCCGAACGCGTGTCGATGCCCGATTTCGACATCGATTTCTGCGAAACCCGGCGCGAGGAGGTGATCCGCTACGTCCAGCGCAAATATGGCACCGATCATGTCGCACAAATCATCACCTTCGGGCGACTGAAGGCGCGCGCGGTGCTCAAGGACACGGGACGCGTCCTTCAGATGGGTTATGGCCAGGTCGACCGGCTCGCCAAGCTCATCCCCAACCATCCGACCGATCCCTGGACGCTCGATCGCGCGCTCAACGGCGTCTCGGAGCTGGCCGCCGAATATCGCACCGACAGCGGCGTCAAGCACCTGCTCGATCTGGCGATGAAGCTCGAGGGCCTGCCGCGCCATTCCTCCACCCACGCGGCGGGCGTCGTCATCGGCGATCGCCCGCTCGCCGAACTGGTCCCGCTCTACCGTGACCCCCGATCCGACATGCCGGTCACCCAGTTCGACATGAAATATGTCGAGGCGGCGGGGCTGGTGAAATTCGACTTTCTCGGCCTCAAGACGCTGTCGGTGCTGAAGAAGGCCGTGCAGATGCTTGCCCTGCGCAACATTCAAATCGATCTGTCGACGCTCGAATGGGATGACGAGGCCACCTATCGCCTGCTCCAGAGCGGCAATACCGTCGGCGTGTTCCAGGTCGAATCGGAGGGGATGCGGCGCACGCTGTCGGCGGTCAAGCCGACGGTGTTCGAGGACATCATCGCGCTCGGCGCGCTCTATCGGCCAGGCCCGATGGACAATATCCCGATGTTCGGCCGGCGCAAGAACGGCCAGGAAAAGATCGAATACCCCCATCCGCTGCTCGCGCCGATCCTCGCCGAGACCTATGGAATCTTCGTCTATCAGGAACAGGTGATGCAGGCCGCGCAGGTGCTCGCCGGGTACAGCCTTGGCGGCGCCGACATGCTGCGCCGGGCGATGGGCAAGAAGATCAAGGCCGAGATGGACGCCCAGCGCGCCGGTTTCGTCGATGGCTGCCTCAAGACCAACGGCATTCCCGCCGCCAAGGCCAATGAGCTGTTCGATTTGATCGACAAGTTCGCCGGCTATGGTTTCAACAAGAGCCACGCCGCCGCGTATGCCCTCCTGACCTACCAGACCGCGTGGCTCAAGGCGCATTATCCGCATGAATTCTTCGCGGCGTCGATGTGCTTCGACATGACGCTGACCGACAAGCTCGGCGTGTTCACCGATGATATGCGGCGGATGGGGGTGGCGATCCTGCCACCGTGCATCAATGCCAGCGACGCCGAGTTCACGGTCGAGGCGACCGCCGACGGGCTTGCCGTCCGCTACGCGCTGGCCGCGCTGAAGAGCGTCGGCGAAGGCGCGATGGAGCGGCTGGTGGCCGAACGCGTCGAGCGTGGCCCGTTCGCCTCGCTCGACGATCTGGCGACCCGCGTCGATCCTCGCCTGCTCAACAAGCGGCAGCTCGAAACGCTGGCGGCAGCGGGCGCTTTCGACGGCATCGATCTCAACCGGGCGGGAATCTTTGCGGCGGCCGAGACGATCCTGGCGGTAGCCGCGCGACTGCACGATCAGCGCACCAGCGGGCAGGGCGGGCTGTTCGGAGAAAGCGAGCCCTCGTCGGGCGCATCGATCCAGTTGCCGCTGTCGGCGCGCTGGACGCTGGCGCAGCGGATGGATCAGGAGCGCGAGGCGTTCGGCTTCTATTTTTCGGCCCATCCGGTCGATCGCCACCGCCATCTCGCGCGGATGCACGGCGCGCGAAGCTATGCGGCGCTGGGCGAGCTCAACATTCCGTCCGAGGGGCGGGTCGGGGCGACGATGGCGGTGCTCGTCGAGGAGGCGAAGTGGCGCACCTCGGCGAAGGGGCGGCGCTATCTGATGGCGACGCTGTCGGATGCCTCGGGCCAGTTCGTGGCGACCTGTTTCGACGATGCCGTATCGGCCGATCTTGAGGATGCGGCGCGCACTGGGGATTGCGGCATCGCCACGGTCGAACTCGATCGTCGCGCGGGGGAGGAAACCCCGCGGGTGACGGTCAAGCGGCTCCAGCCATTTGCCTCGCTCGCCAACCATGCCCGGATGGTGATGGAGATCGCCGTCGAGACCCCCGCCGTGATTGCCGAATTGGGCGCGCTGATCGCCGAGGCGCGCGGCGCGCGCGGCGAAGTCTATCTGCGTGCGACGTTGCCCGGCGGCGGCGAGGCCGAATTGCTGCTCGGTCGCGACTTCCTGCTCGACGGCGAACTTGCGAGCCGGATCGAGACGATGCAGGGTGTCACCGAGGTAGCGCTCAAGACCGCCGAGACGAAGCGGCTGGCGCTCGTCGGATAGGAGCGATGATGCTGGGTGGAATGCAGGATTTCGAGTTGCGGGTGCCGCGACTGCTCGATCATGCCGCACGCGAACATGGCGCGCGTGAAATCGTCACGCATTGGGCTGACGGACAGGAGACCCGGACGAGCTGGGCGGGGATCGCCCGCGATGCGAAGAAACTCGCGCAAGCGCTTGAATCGCTGGGTATCGAGCCGGGCGACCGGGTCGCGACCCTTGCGATGAACCACAGCCGGCATCTTGCGAGCTGGTACGGCGCGATCGGGATGGGCGGCGTCATCCACACCGTCAACCCGCGCCTGTTCGACGAGCAACTGATCTATATCGTCAACCATGCCGAGGACCGCGTGCTGCTCTACGACAAGCAGTTCCAGCCGATCGTCGACCGGCTGAAGCCGCACTGGACGAGCGTCGAACACTATATCTGCTTCGACGGCGACGGCCCCGACAGTTTCGAAGGCCTCATCGCGGTGCACGACGGCCATTATCAATGGCATGAGGGGCCCGAGCGCGACCCGTGCATGTTGTGCTACACCAGCGGGACGACGGGCAACCCCAAGGGGGTGCTTTACGAGCACCGCTCGACGATGCTCCACGCCATGGCCGGCGTGGCGCCATGGTTGCTCAACATCTCGTCGCAGGCGGTGATCCTGCCGGTGGTGCCGATGTTCCACGCGGCCGCGTGGGGGCTGCCGTTCGCCGGTGCGCTCTCGGGGGCGAAGTTCGTCTATGCGTGCGTCAACGATCCGGCGGTGCTGTGTCGACTGATGAACCAGGAAAAGGTGACGCATTCGGCGGGCGTGCCGACGGTCTGGCTGGCGATGTTCCAGCATATCGATGCGACCGGCGAGATTCCCCAATATCTCAAGCAGGTCACGATCGGCGGATCGGCCGCGCCGCGCGCGATGATCGAGCGGATCATGAAGATGGGCGCACGGGTCGCGCATCTGTGGGGAATGACCGAGACCTCGCCGATCGGCACCGCCGGCGCGCCGCCGCCGCATTGGGACTCGCTGAGCCTCGGCGAGCAGCTCGACATGGTCAGCAAGCAGGGCCAGATCCCCTTTGGCGTCGAACTCCGCGTCGTCGACGACGATGACGTCGAGCAGCCGCGCGATGGCGTGAGCTCGGGCAGGCTCCAGATCCGGGGTCCCTGGGTGATCAAACGCTATTTCAAGGCCGAGCAAGATTGCATCGACGCCGACAACTGGTTCGATACCGGCGACGTCGCGGTGATCCATGCCGATGGCACGATGCAGATCACCGATCGCGCCAAGGACGTCATCAAATCGGGCGGCGAGTGGATTTCGTCGGTCGATCTCGAAAACGCTGCCGTCGGCTGCCCCGGCGTGGCCGAGGCAGCGGCGATCGGCGTTCATCATCCGAAATGGGACGAACGCCCGTTGCTGCTGATCGTCAGGAAGCCCGGCAGCGACGTCACTCCGGCCGAGATCAACGCGCATCTGATGCATCATGTCGCCAAATGGTGGCTGCCGGACGAGATCTTGTTCGTCGACGAACTGCCGCACACCGCTACGGGAAAATTGCTCAAGACCGCGCTCAGGGCGCAATATAAGGATTACCAGCTGGTCGCGGGCTGAGCCTGCCCGGTCGCCGACGGCCGATGGTCAGCCGCCGCCGCGTCGGCCGGCGACCGCCTGATTGCTGGCGACCAGCTTGGCGCGCAGGGCGTTGCGGAAGCTGCGCTCGAGGGGCGGGCCGATCTCCGGATTGGCGGCGATATAGGCGCGCAAGGTCGATGCCTTGATGCACCAGAGGCGCGCCGGCGACGTCAGTTCCACCGTTGCCGTCGCCGGCGCGCCGGTCAGTGCGGTGGCCTCGCCGATCAGGTCGCCTTTGGTGCACGTGCCGACGTCGCAATCGTCGACCAGCACGCGCGCGCTGCCCTTGCTCAGGAAGACGACGGTCTCGATCGCCATGCCCTGGCGCGTGAGCGTCTCGCCAGCGGCGACGTCCAGCCACCAGCCCTGATCGATCAGGTGCCGCGCAGCGCTGGGGAGAACATCGGCGAGGATCGCCGCCCGCAACATCGATTCTTCGTCGCTGAAGCGCACGGCGGCATTGGCGAACAGCCGCCGCCCGAGCAGATACCCGCAGACGAGGATGATGATCGCCGTCCAGACCATCGTCACCGGATCGCGGGGCGGCATGGCCGCGCGCGCGGCGAGCAGTGCCGCGCCGATCGCGATCAGCACGCGCGGTCGCGGCCCGCGGCTGGCGATAGCGGCTGCCAAAATGCAGCCAAAGGCCGCCTGAAGCATCAGTGCGCTGGTCGTGAACACTGCCCCATTCCCCGGTGCCGGTCGCGGCGCCGACAGGATGGCTCAATTGCGCCGGTTCGAAAAGGCCTCGCGGCAGGCGATCTCAATCGCCGCCGAACAACTCCCCCTGTCGGCCCGGCGGGGGCCGGAACAGGTCGCACCGCAGGTTCAGGCGCGCTTTGCCGAGTTGGTGCTTTCGGCAGGCAAGCTCGAATCGGGTGCGCAACAGCGCCGCCCACGGGCCCTGGCCCTGGAACCGCGTGTGAAAATCGGGATCGTTCTCGCGCCCGCCGCGAAGGTCGCGGATGATCCCCATCACCTTTGCCGCGCGATCGGGGAAATGCGCGTCGAGCCAGGCCTTGAACAGCGGCGCGACCTCCCATGGCAGCCGCACCGGCAGGTAAAATGCCCCCAGCGCCCCCGCCTCGGCAGCGCGCTCGAGAATGTGTTCGATCTCATGGTCGGTAATCGCCGGGATCACCGGCGCGATCGAGACATAGACCGGAACGCCCGCCTCGCTGAGCTTCCTGACCGCCGCCATCCGCTTCGCCGGGCTGGGCGCGCGCGGTTCGAGCGTCATCGCGATCTCCGGATCGAGCGAGGTGATCGACATCGCTACCGCCGCCAGCCCCCTGGTCGCCATCGGCACGAGAATATCGAGATCGCGCAGCACACGATCCGATTTGGTGGTGATCGTCAGCGGATGGCGGCATTCTGCCAGCACCTCGAGACACGCCCGGGTGATGCGCCAGTCGCGTTCGATCGGTTGGTAGGGATCGGTATTGGTCCCGAAGGCGATCGGGGCGCATCGATAGCCGGGCCTGGCGAGTTCGCTCCTCAGCAGCGCCGAAGCGTCAGGCTTGGCAAACAGCCGCGTCTCGAAATCGAGCCCGGGAGACAGATCATGGAAGGCGTGGGTGGGGCGGGCGAAACAGTAAATGCAGCCATGCTCGCAGCCGCGATAAGGATTGATCGAGCGATCGAACGGAATATCCGGCGATTGATTGCGGGTGATGATCGTCCGCGGGGTCTCGATCGTGACACGGGTGCGGAGCGGCAGCGCGGCGCCGTCAATCGCTTCGCGCGCGTCGAGCCAGTCGCCATCGGCCTCGGTCTGCGGCACGTTGAAGCGGGCGCTGGTCGCATTGTTGGTGGCGCCGCGAGTCGAACGGGGTTTGACTGCCATCCCGGCCGCTTAGCATAACGAATAGAACCAACAAGGAACATTTGACGCGCGGGCGAGCATGTCGGTGCGATGAATCACGGTTGAGTAACGCCAATCCGGCGATAGACTGGCGCTGCCACGAGGGGGAGGAATTCGATGCGATATCGCAAAATGGCCATGACCGCGCTGGTCCTGGCGACGTTGACAGGCGCGGCGAATGCGCAGGACGTGCTGATCGATCTATCGACGCCGGAGCAGGTCGCGAGCGCGTTGCAGGGTGCCGGCTACAAGGCCGAGATGAAGAAGAACGACGAAGGGGCCTTCTACATTCTGAGCGCCGCCAACGGCAGCGGCTTCACGGTCGATATGACCGATTGCAAGGCATTGAAATGCAACGGCCTGAGCATTCAGAGCTATTACGAAGCAGAGCCGCTCTTCACCAACGCGATGGTGAACGACTGGAACCAGAACAACCGGTTTCTAAAGGTGTCGCTCAACGAGAAGGGACAGTTGCGCGAGTGGTTCGACATCGACACGCTCGGCAAGCTGACCAAGGCCAATTTCGCCGACCTGATCGACTGGTATGTCACGATGGACGCCAATCTCGCCAGGTTCGTGAAGGAGAAGCGCGACGCCGCCAAAGGGGCGAAATAGCGCCTCAGCGTTCCATCAGGCGGGGCATCAGCTCGACGAAGTTGCAGGGCTTGTGACGGCTGTCGAGCTGGTCCTGCAAAATCCCGTCCCAGCCATCCTTGACGGCCCCGGTCGATCCCGGGAGTGCGAAGATATAGGTCCCGCGCGTCACGCAGGCGCAGGCGCGCGACTGCACGGTCGAGGTGCCGATCGTCCGATAGCTGAGCCACCGAAACAGCTCGCCGAAGCCCGGGATCGCCTTGTCTTGCACCTGTTCGATCGCCTCGGGCGTGACGTCGCGCCCGGTCACGCCGGTGCCGCCGGTCGTGATGACGCAGTCCACTTGCTTGTCGTCGATCCACCGAGTCAGCCGATCGACGATCGCCGGCACGTCATCGCGAACGATCGCGCGATCGGCGAGGATATGGCCCGCCGCGTCGATCCGCGCCGCAAGCGTGTCGCCCGACCGGTCGTCAGCGAGCGATCGGGTATCAGAAACGGTCAGAACGGCGATCCGGACGGGCAGAAAAACCGCCGATTGATCAATTGGCACTGGCCGTCACATTCGGTTGCGGGCGCGAGGCGATCCGGACGGCGGTCGCGCCGGGCAAGCCGGGAAAGCGTGGCCAGAGCCCCTGTGCCAGCGCTGCCCGGCTCGACGAAGCGGCCTTGCCGACCTCGCGCTCATACACCCAATAGTTGCGCAGAACCGTCACGACATAGCCACGCGTCTCCCAGAAGGGGATCGATTCGATGTAGAGCAACGGATCGCCATCGTCGCGGACCTGAGCGTTCCACGCCTCGACCGGCACCGGGCCGGCGTTATAGGCAGCGATCACCTTGGGCAGGAGACCGCCGGTGCTCGCCATGTCGCGCAACAGTTCGAGATAGCTCTGGCCGATCTCGATATTGGTCGAGGGATTGGTCAGGGCCGCACGATCGAACCGCATCCCGCGTTGCCGGGCGATATCGGACGCCGCCGCCGGGCGGATCTGCATCAGGCCATAGGCGCCGGCCGAACTCACGACATCGGTCTGGAATTTCGATTCCTGGAGCGTGTGGGCAAACACCAGCGCCTTGTCGACCCGCCAGCCGCCGTCGGGAGTCCAGTTCGGCGCCGGATAACGCGCCATCGCCGGGGTGGAGGCGCCGGCAGGCGGATTGTGCGCGAGCCACAGCTGGGTCGAGGGCAGATCGAGCGCGCCGGTCAGCCGCAAGAGCGCGGGGAAAGCACCGACATCGCCGATCCTGGCTTCGCGCTTGAGCACTTCGTCGGCGAGCCCGGTCTCGCCGATTTCGACGAGCGCGGCGGCAACCCTGACGTTCGGCCGCCGCGACAGCGCTGCCCAATCGGCTGCGAGCTGATTCTCGTGGCCGTTGTCGGGCGATCGGATGCCAAGCGTCTGCCGCGCCAACAGCCCGTAGAATGTTTCCTCATATTGGGCCGCGCTTTTCAGGCGCGGGGTGATCCGTTCGGGATGGCCGGCGGCCATGTCGGCGCGCGCCGCCCAGAACAAGGCGGCCGCGCGTAATTCGACGTCGCTCGATCGGCTGGCGACGGCGCTGAACTTGTCTTCGGCGCTGCCAAAATCCTTCTGACGCCAACTGGCGAGCCCCGCGACCCAATCGGCCTGAATGGCCCAATCGCCCGAACCCAGGCACGCCTTGGCGGCCATGGCCCGGGCATTGGCATCGTCGCCCGACAGATAATAGATCCACGCGACCTTCTGCTGCCATTCGGTTTGCGCTTCGGGAGACAGGCCGTCGGTCGATTCGAGCAACACCTGGGCAGGGGCACCCAGATCGTCCTTGATGAACGGCTGCATCTTGACGGCGAGCTCGGCGGCGACCTGATCGCTTCTCGAGCTCTTGGCACGGGCACGAACCGGCGCGCCGCGATTCCAGCTCAAGGCGCGGGTGAAGGGCAGATCGGGCAGTTCGGCAACGCCGCGCATTTTCGCGAGCCGCGCGATCTGTTCGGCCTGGGGCAGATCAGGCGCCTCGGCGAGGACCCGGGCGAGATCCTCGGCGCTGGCCTTTGGCGAGCCTCTGGCCGTGAGGATTTCGGCCAGCGCAATCGCGTGGAGCGGCCCTTTCGCCATCGTTGCCAGCTGCAACCGGGCTTCGGTCCACTTGCCGGCGTCGATGCTCGCAAAAACCTTGCGATAGTCTGCCCGCTGGGCGGCATCGAGCTGCGCGGGAATGATATCGGCTGCACGCGCTTCGCGCGCCACCGGCAGGATCGGGTCGGCCGCCAGCGCCGCTGCCGCCGGCGACAAGGCCAGCGCGGCAACTATCAGCAACGTTCTGCTCATGCGGTGAGGCCTTGGTTCAGCAACTGCAAATCCTTCCACACGTCGAGCTTGGCGGCTGGTCGCTCCAACAAAAACCGCGGGTGATGGCTGGTGACGACCGCCATCTTTCGACCGTCATGGTTAAAGCTGCGTAAACCGCCGCGCATCTCGGAGACGTCCGCCCCGAGCACCGCACGGCTCGCCGCATTACCGAACAGCAGGACCCCGCGCGGCGCTGCGAGCCCGATCTGATGGCGCAGCGCGAGACCGAGCAACCCCTCGACGTCGCCGGGAAGGCGGCCGGTGGCCGGCCTGACCACTGCCATCGGCGCAAGATAGATGGACTGCCGATCGCGACCGATGGCGGCGAGCATGCGATCGAAAATGCGACCCGCAGGGCCGGACAGGAGTCGGCCCGTTTCCGCATCATCGCGTTCCGGGGTCTCGACGATTATCACAAGGCCGGATGCGGCGTTGCCCTGCGCGCCGATACGCGCGCCGCTCCAGCCAGCATCGGGCGCCTGCGGGCCGAGCCGCCAGGCTTCGAATTCGGCCAGCGTGCCGGGCATGGCCAGCGTCGGCGGGGCGGGCGCCGCGCGCGCGGCCGCGGCCGGCGCCGTTGCAGCGCTGCGTGGCGTCGCGTCGTCGATCAGCCAGCGCCGAGGGGTTTCGCCGACCAGCGCGTCGACGCCCGCCTCGTGCCACCACGCCAGCGCGCTCGCTGCGACCGGTTTCCAGTCGATATTTTGGTCAGCCCCCATGGATTTGCATAGAGTCCCCTGTTGACGGCGCGGTCAATTCGCGGGCACGCGTGATTGGACAAGACGTTGCCGGAACGCGACGACAGCCCGGCAACGTCCCGCCTGGAGACGATTATGAGCGAACGCGAGTCAATGCCGTATGATGTTGTGATCGTTGGTGCGGGGCCTGCCGGCCTCGCGGCGGCGATCCGGCTCAAACAGCTGGCGGCGGAAAAAGAGCAGGAAATCTCGGTCTGCGTGCTCGAAAAGGGCTCAGAGGTTGGCGCGCATATCCTGTCGGGGGCGGTCATCGATCCCAAGTCGCTCGACGAGTTGCTGCCCGACTGGAAGACCAGCGGCTGCCCGATGGCGGAAACGCCGGTGACCGAGAATCACCACTGGATTCTCACCAAAAAGGGCCATCGCGAGGTGCCGCACTGGTTGCTGCCCCCGTTCCTTCAGAACAAGGGCACTTATACGGGCAGCCTCGGCAATCTGTGCCGCTGGCTGGCGGAGCAGGCCGAGGGATTGGGGGTGGAGATCTTCCCGGGCTTTGCCGCCGCCGAGGTGCTGTTCAACGAGGATGGGTCGGTCAAGGGGGTCGCGACCGGCGACATGGGCGTTGCGCGTGACGGCACGCGCAAGCCCGATTATCAGCCGGGGCTCGAACTCCACGCCAAATACACCTTCTTCGCCGAAGGGGTGCGCGGGCATCTCTCGAAGCAACTCATCCGCCTGTTCGACCTGGCCAAGGATTCGCAACCGCAGGTTTACGGGATCGGCATCAAGGAACTCTGGGACATCGATCCTGCCCAGCATGTGCCGGGCCGCGTGCTTCACACGCAGGGATGGCCGCTCGACGACAATGCCCATGGCGGGGCATTCCTCTATCATCAGGCGAACAATCAGGTCGCGCTGGGGCTGGTGACCTGGCTCAGCTACAAGAACCCGCATCTGTCGCCCTTCAACGAGATGCAGCGCTGGAAGACCCATCCCGACATCGCCGCCATCCTGAAGGGAGCGAAGCGGGTTTCCTACGGCGCCCGCGCGATCAGCGACGGCGGGCTGCAGGCGATCCCCAAGCTGGTCTTTCCGGGCGGCGCGTTGATCGGCTGCTCGGCGGGTTTCCTCGACGTGCCGCGGATCAAGGGCACGCATACCGCGATGAAATCGGGCATGCTGGCCGCCGAAGCCGCCGTCGCTGCGATCGGCGCGGGGCGGACGGGGGACGAACTCACCGCTTACCCCGCAGCGTTCGAAAAGAGCTGGCTCTACAAGGAGCTGTCGATCGTCCGCAACGCGCTGCCGCTGATCGAGAAATTCGGGATGATCGTCGGCGCCGCGCTGGCGACGGCGACGATGTGGCTGGAGAGCTGGGGGATCAGGATGCCCTTCACGCTCGGCCATCACCCCAATCATGAAGACCTCTGGCGCCAGGATCTGATGCCGAAGATCTATTATCCCAAGCCCGACGGTGTCCTGACCTTCGACCGGCTATCCTCGGTGTTCGTCTCGAACACCAATCACGAGGAAGATCAGCCGTGCCATCTGACCCTCAAGGACGCATCGGTGCCGATCGCGTATAATCTGCCGATGTATGACGAGCCGGCGCAGCGTTATTGTCCGGCCGGCGTTTACGAGGTGGTCGGCCAGGAGACGGGCGATCCGAAATTCGTGATCAACGCCCAGAATTGCGTCCACTGCAAGACATGCGACATCAAGGATCCGACCCAGAACATCAACTGGGTCGTCCCCGAAGGCGGCGGAGGGCCGAATTATCCCAACATGTAATCCTTCTGCCGTCGCGTTCGCTGTCCTTGTCGTCGCCTTGCTGGCGCCGGCCACCCCCGCCTTCGCCGAGAGCGATCCGGCCAGCCTTGCGGCCTATGTCCGCGCGCGCGCCGCCGATGCCGATGGCAAGGTCGATCGCGCCGCGACGGGCTATGCCGAGGCGCTCGCGAAGACACCTGACGATCCGGTGATCGCGGTGCGTGCCTATCGCGCCGCGCTGGCGGCGGGCGATGCCCCGCTGGCAAACCGGGCCCGGGTGGTGCTCGAGCGGGCAGGGGTCGCGCCAGCCGATTCGGCGGTGCTGGCGCTTGCCGAGGCGGCCGTCGCCAAGCCCGCTCCGAGTGCCGAGGTCGACAAAGCGCTCGCGCGGCTGGGCGCCGGACCGCTGTCGTTTCTGGTGCCGCCGCTGCGCGCCTGGTCGGTCGGCCAGACCGATCCCAAGCGCGCGCTCGGCTTGCTCGAGCTGACCGGCAAGAACCCGATCGGGCTGCATTACGCGACCGAAACCCGTGCGTTGTTGATGATCGGCGATGGCCGCATCGACGATGGAGTCGCCTTGCTGCGCGTGTTGCTCGGGGTCGATCGCGGCGGGCTCGAGCTCAGGATGGCGGCAGCCCGGCTGCTTGTCGGGCAGGGTCGCGGCGATCTCGCCGCCAGCTTGCTGGCGGGCGATGAGCCGCTGATCCGCCGCCAGCGCGCGACGCTGGGCAAGGGCGCAAAGCCCGATTTCGGCTTCGGCGTCTCCTATATTCTGACCCGGCTGGCTGCCGATCTCGGCGACGACGAGACCGCACCGCTGTCGATCGTGCTGACGCGTTCGGCGTTGCGGGTCGATCCCGGCAATGATCGCGCCCGTCTGTTGCTGGCTGCCGCACTGACCAGCGAAGAGGCGTTGCCGAGCGCGCTGGCGGTGCTCGACGAGATCAAACCGGCGAGTCCCTATGCGCCAGCGGCGCGCGTAGAACGGGTCGAACTGCTCGAGAAGGCAGGTCGCGACGACGACGCGCTGAAGGAATCGGCGGCGATTGCGCGTTCGAGCGATGCCGGGGTTGCCGATCTGCAGCGTTACGGCGACCGGCTGGTGGCGGCTGCGCGCTTCGACGAGGCCGCCGCGGTCTATCGCCAGGCGATCGACCAGGCGGGGCCAGCGGTCGACTGGGTGCTCTACCTGCAGCTCGGCGGCGCGCTCGACCAGGCCGGCAAGTGGGACGAGGCGCTGCCCTTGCTCGAAAAGGCGGTGGCGCTCGCGCCCGATCAGCCGATCGCGCTCAACTATCTCGGCTATGGCCAGCTCGATCATGGCGGCGACGTCGCCACTGCACGCCGGCTGCTCGAAAAGGCGAGCAGCCTGAAGCCCGACAATCTGTCGATCCTCGATTCGCTCGCCTGGGCCTATTTCAAGGCCGGCGACGATGCCAAGGCGCTGCCGCTGCTCGAACGCGCCGCCGCCGGCGAACCCGCCAACGAGACGATCAGCGAACATCTCGGCGATGCCTATTGGCGCACCGGCCGACGCTATGAGGCGCGCTATGCCTGGCGGGCCGCCGCGATCACCGCCGAAGGTGCCGATGCCGCGCGGCTCGCGACCAAGATCGCCGACGGGCTTGCCCGGAACTGATCGCGTGATGATCGTCGAGCTTGCCCCCGCCAAGATCAACCTTGCGCTGCACGTTCGCCATCGCCGCGCCGATGGCTATCACGCGCTCGAAACGCTGTTCGCGTTCCTGACCGATGGCGATACGGTCAGCGTGGCGCCTGCGGCACAGGCGCGCTTCACGGTGACGGGGCCGTTTGCAGACGGCTTGTCGGGGGAGGGCGACAATCTGGTCACCCGCGCGGCGGCGCTGGTGACCGCGCACTACGCGCTGCCCGCCGCGCTCGAGATCGTCCTCGACAAGAGGCTGCCGATTGCGTCGGGGATCGGCGGCGGCTCGGCGGATGCGGCGGCGACGATCCGGGCGCTCGCGCGTCTCCACGGCATCGCCGCTGACCAACCGGCGCTGTTCAAGATTGCAGAGGAACTGGGCGCCGATGTCCCGGCGTGCCTGCTCGGGCGCAGCGCCTTCGGCAGCGGCAAGGGCGAGCAGCTCGCGGCGGTCGAGGGGCTGGGCGGAACGCCGGTGCTGCTCGTCAACCCGGGCGTCGCGATATCGACCGGCGCGGTATTTGCCGCGTGGGACGGGATCGATCGCGGGCCGCTCCCCGATGGCGCGCTGATCGAGCGCGCGCTGGCGGGACGCAACGACCTCGAGGCGCCGGCGCGGGCGATGGCGCCGGTGATCGGCGAGGTGGTGGCGATGCTCGCCGGACAAACGGGGGTGATGCTGGCGCGGATGTCGGGATCGGGCGCGACGTGCTTTGCGCTGTTCGAACGCCTCGCCGATCGCGCGGCAGCGGCGGCGACGATCCGCCACGCGCGGCCCGGCTGGTGGCTGCTCGAATCGACCCTGGCATGACACGCGGGTTTTACGCTTTGGTAGCAGTGTTGGCCGATACTGATCGCAGCGGGTCCGTCGCATCGGGCGACTCGTCCGTCGGTGGTCCCCGGTTACCCCGGGCGCCATTATGGGCGAAGGGCGGCGCCCGGCGCGCCACCCTTCGCCTCATCGGCGTGCCCGGCGATGGCTGAGCCGCTAGTCCCCGATATTATTGAGGGTCAGGGCGATATTTTTCTCGTCTGCGACCATGCGTCGAACGCCGTGCCCGCCGACATCGACCTCGGGATCGCGCCCGGACTGCTGACCCGGCATATCGCGATCGACATCGGCGCTGCCGATCTGACGCGGGCGCTGGCCGAGCGACTCGGTGCGCCAGCGGTGCTCGCCACGGTGTCGCGGCTGGTGATCGATCTCCACCGCCAGGCCGATCATCCGGGTCTCATGCCCCGGATCAGCGATGGCCATGCGATCCCCGGCAATATCGGCGCCGACCGGTCGGACCGGATCGCGCGCTTCCATGCGCCCTATCACCGCATGCTCGCGCGCGAGATCGCGCGGCATCGGCCCCGGCTGATCGCGAGCATCCACAGCTTCACCCCCGCGCTCGAGACCGGCGATGCGCCGCGCCCCTGGGAAATCGGCATCCTCTACAATCGCGATCGCCGGGCGGCGGCGCTGGCGCTCGATCTGCTGCGCCGGGCCGGGGTCGTCACCGGCGACAACGAACCCTATTCGGGTCGCCTGCTCAACGCGACGCTCAACCGCCACGGCGAGGGGAACGGCATCGCCAGCCTCGCAATCGAGGTCCGCAACGACCTGATCGATCATCCCGACGGCGTTGCGCGTTGGGCCGATCGGCTGGCGGCGATCTTGACCGATATCGACGCCGGGCTAGCCGCGAACGCCCGGCGGCGCCTATGGGAGGCGTGAGCAACGCATTTCGAGGCCCCATGACGCACCCCCCTTTGATCATCCTGGCGCTGGCCCTGCTCGCTGGCTGTGGCGAATCACCGCCGAAAACCGAGGGGCTGGCCAAGGCCGAGGCGGCGCAGCGCGACGCGGCGAGCGACGATGGCCGCATCGTCTGCGCGCGCAACGGATCGAGCGATTTCGCCAGGGTGTGCACGCTCGACCGGGCGACCTCGGCAGCCGGGCTGACGCTCACCGTCCGCCACCCTGACGGGGCCTTTCACCGGCTGCTCGTCACCGGCGACGGGCGCGGCGTGATCGCCGCCGATGGCGCCGAACCGGCGATCGTCCAGGTGCTTGGCCCCGCCGAGATCGAAGTGGCGCTGGGCGGGGACCGCTATCGACTGCCGGCGACGGTGCGTGGCCAGGACAAGCCGGCGCCGTGATCACCCCCGAAGGCGCGCCTATCCTGACGGCCGAGGCGATGCGCCGCGCCGAAGCGACGGCCATCGCCGCCGGGGCCAGCGTCGACGGCCTGATGGCGCGCGCCGGCGCGGGGGTTGCCGAATGGGTGCGGCGGCTGGCCGGCGATCATGCGATTCTGGTGCTGTGCGGCCCTGGCAACAATGGCGGCGACGGCTATGTCGCGGCCTGCGCGCTCAAGGCCTCCGGTTGCCGGGTACGGATCGCGGCGAGCGGCGATCCCGGATCGGCGGCGGCTTCGCGCGCGCGGCAAGGCTGGGACGGGCCCGTTGCGGCGCTCGCCGATGCCGGCCCGGCGCCGGTCGTCGTCGATGCGCTGTTCGGCACCGGGCTGTCGCGCCCGTTGGACCCAGTGCTGTCGGCGCGCCTTGGGGCGCTGGTCGCGGCGGCCTCGCTGGCGATTGCGGTCGACGTGCCGAGCGGCCTCGCCAGCGATGACGGCGCGATGCTGGGGGATGTGCCGTGCTTCGATGTCACCCTCGCCTTGGGTGCCGCCAAGCCGTCGCACCTGCTCCAGCCCGCCGCACGGCATGTCGGGGCGCTGCGGGTCGTCGATATCGGCGTGCCTGGCGACGATCGCTGGTCGATCATCGCGCGGCCCGATCTCGCCCTGCCGGGGCCGGAGGCGCACAAATATAATCGAGGAATGGTCGCGGTTTGCGCCGGGTCGATGCCCGGCGCGGCGCTGCTCGCGGCGACGGCGGCGCTGCGGGCGGGGGCGGGCTATGCGCTGGTGCTCGGTGGGGCGGGCGGCGGCCCGTTGGCCATCGTCCACAAGCCCTTCGTGGCCGCGAGCCTGGCCGATCCAAGGATCGGCGCGATCCTGATCGGGCCGGGTCTTGGCCGCGATGCAATCGCGCGCGCGCGGCTCGATGCGGTGCTCGCGCTCGACAGGCCAACCGTGATCGATGGCGATGCGCTGCATCTGATCGATCCGGCGCGACTGGCCGGGCGGCAGAGCGCCACCATCCTGACGCCGCATGGCGGCGAATTCGATGCGGCCTTCGGCACGAATGAGGGCAGCAAGATCGAGCGTGCGCTTGCCGCCGCTGCCGCAGCCGGCGCGGTGATCGTCTTCAAGGGCGCGGATACCGTGGTGGCCGCGCCCGACGGTCGCGTCGGGATCGCGCTGCCGGCGAGCAGCTGGCTCTCGACCGCCGGGACGGGCGATGTTCTGGCCGGGGGCATCGCGGCGCTGCTCGCGGGCGGGGCGGCACCTTTCGACGCGGCCTGTGGCGGCGTCTGGCTGCACGGCGAGGCCGCGAGGCGTTGTGGCGGCGCGTTCATCGCCGATGATCTCGCTTCAGCGCTCAGCCATGTCAGGGGCGGATGATGAGTGATGCCGATCTGATCGTGCGGATCGCCGGGCGCGGCGAAGGGGTGACCAGCGACGGGCGCTATCGCGCGCTGACCGCGCCTGGCGATCAGCTGTGCGCCGATGGCAGCATCATGCGCGGGCCGCATCACCAGTCCCCGCCGTGTCGACATTTCCCGCGCTGCGGCGGATGCCAGCTCCAACATCTCGACGACGCAAGCTATGCGGGCTTCATCGTCGATCGGATCGCGGGCGCGCTGACGGCGCAGGGGCTCGCCACGGCGATTCGGCCGCCGTTGCTCTCGCCCGCATACAGCCGGCGGCGCGCTACCTTCCATGCCGAGCGGCTCGGCAAACAGATATTGCTCGGGTTCAGCGAGGCGGGCAGCCACCAGTTGATCGACATTGCCGAGTGCGTGATCCTCGATCGCGCGCTGTTCGCGACGCTGCGGCCGTTGCGGCGGCTGCTCGCCGGGCTGATCACCGGCAAGCGCCGGGTCGAGATCACGCTGAGCCTGATCGACCAGGGCGTCGATGTCTTGATCAGCGGGGTCGACGCCGCCGGGCTGGAGGCCGCCGAGGCGATCTCGGCGTTCGGCGCGGCCAACGGCATCGCGCGACTGTCGATCGACAATGGCCTTGGACCCGAAACCCGCTGGGAACCCGTTGGCGCGACGATCGTGCTTGGCGAGGTCCCGGTTGGCTTTCCAACGGCGGCATTCCTGCAGGCGACGGCTGACGGCGAGGCGGCGCTGGTCGCGAGCGTCAAGGAGGCGATCGGGCCGTCGGCGCTGGTCGCCGATCTGTTCGCAGGCCTCGGCACCTTCGCGCTGGCGCTCGCTGGCCCGGCCAAGGTCTATGCCGCCGAGGCGGGGCGCGACGCGCATTTTGCGCTCAAAGCGGCAGCGGGGCTGGCGCAGCGCCCGGTGTTCGCCGAGCACCGCGATCTCTATCGCCGCCCGTTGACGGTGGCCGAACTCGATCGCTTCGACGCGATCGTGCTCGATCCGCCGCGCGCCGGCGCGCGCGAACAGGCCGAGGCGCTGGCCGGAAGCAAGGCGCCGGTGATTGCCTATGTTTCCTGTAATCCCGGTACCTTCGCGCGCGATGCGAAGACGATCTGTGAAGGCGGCTATTTGCTCGACTGGATCCAGCCGGTCGGCCAGTTTCGCTGGTCGACGCATGTCGAGCTGGTCGCGCGGTTCAGTCGCTGATCGCCTCAGGATAATCGGCGCGCAGGAAATAAAGGCCATCGGGCGGGGCGTTGAGGCCGAGCGCGGCCCGGTCGCGCGCCTCGAGCGCTGACGTCATGGCGTCGGGCATCCATTTTCGCTGGCCGACGAGCACGAGGCAGCCGACCATCGAGCGCACCTGATGGTGGAGGAACGAGCGGGCCGAGGCGCGCACGGCGATGACATCGCCATCGCGGGCGACGTCGAGCCGGTCGAGCGTGCGGATAGGGCTGTCGGCCTGGCAATGCGCCGAGCGGAACGTGGTGAAGTCATGCCGCCCGATCAGCCGCGCAGCGCCTTCGGCCATCGCGTCGGCATCGAGCGGCACCGGCACGCGCCACGCCAGGCCCTGCTCGACCGTCAGCGGCGCGCGGCGGTTGATCAGGCGGAATTCATAATGGCGCGCGATGCAGGAGAAGCGCGCGTGCCAGTCGTCGGGGACGACGCGGCAGTCGAGAATCGCGATCGGTGCGGGCCGGACGAGCGCATTGAGCCCTTCCATCAGCCGGAAGGGCGTGATCGACCGGGCGACGTCGAGATGGGCGCGCATGCCGCGGGCATGGACCCCCGCGTCGGTGCGCCCGGCGGCATGGACCGCGACGCCTTCGTGAACGATCCGGGCGGCGGCCGTCTCGATCGTCTCCTGCACGCTCGGCCCGTGCGCCTGGCGCTGCCACCCCATGAAGGGGCGCCCGTCATATTCGATGGTCAGCGCAAAGCGCGTCAAAGCCGGGTATCCGCCGGGATCGGGAACCCCCGCAACAGGTCGGCGACGTTCATGACGCCCCGCCCCGCGCGCTGGACGAGCCGTGGTCGGAGAATCCCCTCGCCGCAGCCGATGCCGAGACCCGCATCGACCACGCGACCGGGCTGATCACTGCCCCGATCGATGGCGGCGTCGAGGATTCGGATGCGCTCGCCATCATGCTCGAAAAAAGCGCCGGGGACGGGATTGAAGGCGCGGACCTGGCGTTCGATCGCAGTGGCGCTCAGCGTCCAGTCGATCCGCGCCTCGGCCTTGTCGATCTTGGCGGCATAGGTGATGCCGTCTTCGGGCTGGGGGAGCGCGGGATGAGCAGCGAGATCGCCTAGCACCGCGACCATCAGCGCCGCCCCCATTGCACTCAGCTCGTCGGTGAGCGCGCCCGCCGTCTTGCCGTCGATCATGGTCTTGCCCGTCAACAGCACCGGACCGGTATCCAGCCCGGCTTCCATCGCCATGATGCACACCCCCGTCTCGGCGTCGCCGGCGAGGATCGCGCGCTGGATCGGCGCCGCGCCGCGCCAGCGGGGCAATAGCGAGGCATGAACGTTGAGGCAGCCATGGCGCGGCGCATCGAGGATCGCGCGCGGCAGGATCAGGCCATAGGCGGCGACGACCGCGATATCGGCGCGGAGCCCGGCGAAGGCTGCCTGCGCGTCGGCGTCGCGCAGGCTGACGGGCGTCATGACGTCAATCCCCAGCGCTTCGGCACGCGCCTGGACCGGCGAGGGGGTCAGCGTCTTGCCGCGCCCGGCGCGGCGCGGGGGCTGGCAATAGGCGGCGACCACGTCATGCCCGGCATCGACGAGCGCTTCGAGCACCGGCACCGAAAAGGCCGGCGTGCCCATGAAGACGATCCTGAGGGAGTGCGGCGCCATGGGGGCTCTCTGGCCGCTTGGCAGATGCCCATGCAACCCCCTATCTGTCTGGGCATGGCTTCTTCCGAAATCGATGCGCTCACCCAGGCGCTGGCCCGGCTGCCGGGACTGGGGCCGCGATCGGCGCGCCGCGCGGTGTTGCATCTGCTCAAGAAGCGCGAGACCGCGCTCGAGCCTTTGCTCAGCGCGCTGGCGACGGTCGGCGAGCGGCTGACCGACTGCGCGATCTGCGGCAATGTCGACACCGTCGATCCCTGCGGCATCTGCGCTGACCCGCGCCGCGATCCGCGCGCGTTGTGCGTGGTCGAGGAGGTCGCCGATCTGTGGGCGCTCGATCGATCGCGGCTGTTTCCCGGGCGGTTCCATGTGCTGGGCGGGCGGCTGTCGGCGCTCGACGGCGTCCGCCCCGAAGATCTCGCCATCGACTCGCTGGTCCGCCGGATCGAGGCGGGGGGGATCGATGAGGTCGTGCTCGCGATGAACGCGACGCTCGAGGGGCAGACCACCGCCCATTACGTCGCCGAACGGATCGAGCGCTTTCCGGTCCGCGTCACCCAGCTCGCCCACGGTCTCCCTGTCGGTGGTGAGCTCGATTATCTCGACGAAGGAACGCTCGCTCAGGCGCTCCGCGCGCGGCGCCCGGTTACTTGACGAAAGCCGGGCGCTTTCCTAGCTGAGAGCCATGGCCGTTCTTCCGATCATCGAAGTGCCCGATCCGCGTCTGCGCACCATCTCCACGCCCGTGGAGACGGTCGACGAATCGGTGCGGGCGCTGATCGAAGACATGTTCGACACGATGTATGCCGCGCGCGGGATCGGCCTTGCCGCTATCCAGATCGGCGTTCCCAAGCGCGTGCTGGTGATCGATCTTCAGGAAGAGGACGAAGACGGCAAGCAGGTGCGCGCGCCGCGGGTGTTCATCAATCCCGAGATCGTCACGGCAGACGACGCGGCGAATATCTACAACGAGGGCTGCCTGTCGGTCCCCGATCAATATGCCGAGGTCGAACGCCCCGCAAGCTGCCGGGTGCGCTGGCTCGATGCCGATGGCGCGGCGCACGACGAGCAGCTCGACGGGCTGATCGCCACCTGCATCCAGCACGAGATGGACCATCTCGAGGGCGTGATCTTCATCGATCACCTCTCGCGTCTGAAGCGCGAGATGGTGCTCAAGAAGCTCGCCAAGCAGCGCAAGGCCGCTGCCTGACCTTGTGATCCGCCTGAATTAGGCGCGCAATGTGCAAATTGTTTGAAATCGACCGTATCTTTGGGCCAAGCAGTTGCCGTTCGCGGCAGTGACGCCGCCCGAAGGGAATCCGATGACTGCCTATCGCCTGTTCGGGATGCCCGGCTCGCTCTACACCGCCAAGGCGCGCAGCTATCTCATCAAGCAGCGGATCGATTTCGAAGAGGCCATTCCCGCCGATCCGGCCTGGCCGGCGATCACCGCCGCGACCGGGCGCTGGATCATCCCGGTGCTGCAAACCCCCGCCGGCGAAATCATCCAGGACGGCGCCGCGATCATCGATCATGTCGAGGCAAAGGGCCTCGCGCGGCTTTCAGCCTATCCCGAAACGCCGATCCACCGGCTCGTGTCGCTGCTGTTCGAACTGTTCGGCGGGGAGGGGTTGCTGCGTCCGGCGATGCATTATCGCTGGAACTTCGATGCGGCGAACCTCGCCTTTTTGAAAACCGATTTCGTCGCGGCGCTGATGCCCGGCGCCGATGATGGTGCGCGTGACGCGGTATTCGGCGCCGCCAGCGGCCGGATGCGCAAGGCGGCGTCGGGCTTCGGCATCTCGACCGAGACGATCCCCGCCATCGAGGCAAGCTATCTCGCTTTCCTCGACCTGCTCGATGCCCATTTCGCGCATTCCCCCTATCTGCTCGGCGGTCGGCCGACGATCGGCGATTACGGGCTGATCGGGCCGCTTTATCCGCATCTCGCGCGCGACCCCTATCCAGCGATGCTGATGAAGCAGCGCGCCTATCATGTCTGGCGCTGGGTCGAGCGGATGAATGCCCCCGGGGCGTTGCTCGGCGGCCATCTGGCGGCGGGCGAGGCGCTGATCGACGACGATGCGATCCCGCCGACGCTCAAGGCGCTGATGGCGTTCATCGCCGAGGACTATCTGCCCGAACTGGCTGCGCATGTCGCCTTCGCCAACGCCTGGATCGATGCGCATCCCGATCTCGAGACCGGCACCAGCGGCTTGCCCGATCCGATGACCCGGGTGATCGGCCGCGCCAGCTTCGCATGGCGCGGGCATAATCTCGCGACGATGGTGATGCCCTATCGCTTCTATCTGTTGCAGCGCGTGCAGGCGGCGCTCGCCGAGGCAGGACCAGCGCAAGCCACGGCGAGCGCGCTGCTCCAAGCGACCGGACTCGCCAGCCTCGCGACGCTGCGGACCCATCGCCCGGTAGAACGCGTGAACAATCTCGAGGTCTGGGGCGCCGATCGCCGTCGCTGATCGTCAGGCGGTCGGCGGGCTGGCCGGCAGCACCACGGTCACGCGAAGGCCGCCGATCGGCGATGTTCCCGCCTGGATCCTGCCATGATGCGCTTCCACGATCGCCTGCGCCGTGGCGAGTCCGAGCCCCGAGCTGGTCACCGATTCGCCCGGCGAGGTCGTTGTCCGGTAAAAGGGTTCGAACAACCGCTGGGCAAGATCGACATCGACCCCGGGCGCGCTGTCATCGACGTTGAGCCGCCAGGCATTTTTGCTGCCTTCGAGCCCGAGCACGATCCGCCCGCCGGGCGGGGTGTAGCGCAGGCTGTTTTCGATCAGCGCCGTGAAAAGCTGTTCGATGCGCGCGCCGTCCCATTTCACGATCACCGTGGTGGCCGGCAGATTGCCCGATTCGAGCGAAACCCCCGCGCGCTCGGCCTTGCGCTTGTTCATCCAGATCGCGTTGTGGATCAGCGCGCAGGGATCGACCGTGGCGAACGTCACCGGCAGGCGCCCGAGATCGGCGAGCGCGACCGCTTCGAGATCGCGGGCGATATCGATCAATCGACCGACATTGTCGATCGAGTCTTCGGACACCGTGCCGCTGGCCGCGCGCGTTGCCGCAAGTTCGGCGTCGATCGCGGCGACTGGCTTGCGCAGCTCTTCGGCGATCGCGACGAGCCAGGTACGGCGCGCCGTTTCGAGCCGATCGAAACGTTGCGCGATCCGCCGCAGATTGCGCATCGTGATGATCGTTTCGCGCGGTCCGGCCTCTTCGAACTCGGCCCCGAAATTGCCCTCGGCCAAGGCGCAACTCGCCTCGTAAAGGCGCCGCTGCGGGGCGGACCAGCGCCGCGCGATGACCCAGGCAGCGATCAGCAGCACGATCAGCTGGACGACAAAAGCCGCCGCGATCAGGATGACGCGGCCTTCCATGAACATCGTTTCGGGCGATCGCTCGTCCGCCGCCCCGATCGCCAGATGATGCGCGGCGAGATAGGTCTGAAACTGCGCGGAGAGCGTCCAGAGCAGAATTGCCGCGGGCAACGTCGTGCACAGCAAGGCCTGGGCTGCAAGCAGCAGAAACAAGCCGTTGAACAGCTTCAAGATCGCGCTCCCCGATTCCCCCGGCGGATAGGCTGAAACTATCCTTAACAGCTGCTAGACGAAACTTGATACAGGTTTATGTCACTGGCTGGCGTCCCCGGGCGGGACGGCGACGCCGAGCGCGGCCAGCACGGGCCCGGCCCATTCGCGCCGGCAGATCAGCAGATCGGGCATCGCCGGATCGGCGCAATTGTAGACGAGCGGCGCGCCATCGATCCGCGATGCATGCAGCCCGGCTGCGAGCACCACGGCTGCGGGCGCGCAATTGTCCCACTCATATTGGCCGCCGTCGTGGAGATAGATCTCGGCGTCGCCGGCCAGCACCGCCATCGCCTTTGCGCCCGCCGATCCCATCGGCACCAGATCGCCGCCGATCGCCTCGGCGACCTGCCCGGCGATGGCCGGGGGACGGGTCCGGCTGACGACGATTCGCGGGCGCCCGACATGCGGCGGCAGCGGCGTGACCGGATCGTCACTCGCAAACAGCCGTCCCCTTGCGGGCAGGGCGACGGCGCCCACTTGAGGCACCCCATCGACCGCCAGCCCGATATGGACCGCCCAATCGTCCAGACCATCCGAAAATTCGCGCGTGCCGTCGAGCGGATCGATGATCCACACGCGCCGGGCGGCGCAGCGGCGGCCGTCGTCGGGCGATTCCTCCGACAGGATGAAGTCGTCCGGGCGGGCACGATGAAGCCAGTCGAGGATCAGCCGATTTGCCTGGCGATCGCCGCGGTCGCCGAGGATCCTTGCCGAGCAGTCGGCGCGCGCCAGGACGTCGCGGAGCAGCGCCGCCGCCGCTTCAGCGATCGATCGGGCCAGCGCGTGATCGCTCAGTGTTGCGGGATTGACAGCGGACATCGGCGCAGCTTGCCACGTTACGGCGCGTTCGGCGAGGTCAAAGCCGACCGATCAATCGCCGCTTTGGCGTTCGACCGAATCGAGGATCCGCGCGCCCGCCATGAAGACCGCGATCGGGCACACCGAAAACAGCAGCCAGCCGCCGACGCCGGGATATTGCTGAAGATAATGGACGCCGCGTTCGACCGCCCCGACCCCGAGCCCGTAGATGACGAGGAACGCCTCGAACTTGGTCTTGATCACGAACAGCCGGGTCATCTTCTGCCACATGGCTTTGCTTAAGCAAGTCACGGGCCAACGCCTGAAATCAGCCGTTTGCAAGTTTACGATCGTGGTAAACTGTCAATTAATCCGACAAGATCGAGCGCACCGAGCAAGCTTGCCCGTGCTGCGACGATATCGCGCACCAGCGCCGGGTTGCCGATCGCATCGGGGTCGATCGCCTCGGGCCAGTGCCGCTCGACGATCGCGGCGATCGCATCGAGCCGGGCGTGATCGATCAGGAAACGCGGGTCGATCGTTGCCGGATCGGCGACCACGCGGAGCCGCAAGCAGGCGGGGCCGCCGCCATTCGCCATCGATTCGCGGACATCGACGATCTCGAGCCGTCGGATCGGCCCGTTGCCGGCGATCATCGCCTGAAGCCAGCCCCAGACGCGGGGATTGGCGCGCGCTTCTTCGGGGAGGATCAGCGCCATGGTGCCATCGGGCAGCGTGACGAGCTGCGCGTTGAACAGATAGGAGCCGATCGCGTCCTCGAGGCTGACCGCCGCCGCAGGCACCTCGACGATCGTCGCGGTCGGCAGGCGATCGAGCAACGCAGTGTAGAACCCGTTGCGATCGGCGAACGCCTGTTCGTGGGCGAACAAGACGTCGCCATTGGCGACCGCGACGACGTCATTGTGAAACGCGCCCGCCGCGATCGCTGCTTCCGATTGCGCGACGAACAGGGTGCGTTCGGGCGCGAGGCGGTGGCGCCGGGCGACAGCTGCGCTCGCCTCGGGGTGCTGGCGGGCGGGGAAGGGGCCGCCGGTGACGCCGTAGACGAAGATTTCGACACCGGGTTGATCGTGAGCGGGCGCCATTCGCATGTGATTGGCCGCGCCTTCGTCGCCAAAGGGCGCGGGGATCGGCCGATGGACGGCAAAGGCGGGGTTGGCGAAGGCGATCTCGAGCTGCGCCAGCGTCGCCGGCCACTCATGGCTGCGGTGCGGCATCGTCACCAGATTGGCGACGGTCAGATGGCAGCGGCCGTCGGCGCAATCGGGCGCGGGCGATACGGTGGCGGCGTTGGCCGCCCACATTGCCGACGCCGACATCGCCTGCGCCTGAAGGTGCATCGGGGCATCGGCATAGTCGCTCGCGAGCGCGGCGAGCCAGCGCAGGTCGGGGCGCGGATGCGGGAGCAACAGGCCTTGGACGAGCCCGAGATCGAGGTTGGCGCGCATCTTGGCGATGCCCTGCAGCGCGGCGGCGCGCGGGTGCGAGGTTTTGCCGGCGTTGCGCGTCGCGGCGAGATTGCCCGGGCTGAGGCCGGCATAGTTGTGGCTGGGGCCGATCAGCCCGTCGAAGTTGATTTCGGTGCGCATCACCCGCGCCCGACATGGGCGACGCTGTCGCCGGGGTGCAGACCGAGCGCTGCGGCGGCCTCGCTGTCGAGCGCGATGCCATCGTCGAGCGACCGGACCCTGGCATAGCAGCACCGGAAGTCCGCCAGCCTGCCCGCGGCGACCAGCGCCGCCTCACCGCCCTTGTCGTCGATCGTCTCGATCCGGCTGGTCTGGGTCTCGCGGATCGAGCGGACCTGATCGGTGCGCGCCGTCATGGTCGGGCCACCATCGAAGATATCGATGTAATTTTCAAAGGCAAACCCTTCATTTTCCAGCATTCGCATCGCTGCACGGCCCGAGGGATGCGGCATCCCGATCGCCGCCCGGGCGGCCTCGCTCAGCATCGCGACATAGATCGGATGCTTTGGGAACAGATCGGCGATGAACTGATGCCCCTGGATCGCGTTGAACTGATCGGCGTCCTGAAAATTCATCCCGAAGAAGCGCCCGGCAAGCCCGTCCCAGAAAGGCGATCCGCCCGCCTCGTCGATGATGCCGCGCAATTCGGCGAGGATCCGGTCGGCGAAGCGCGCGCGGTGCTGGGCGATGAAAAGGTAGCGGCTGCGCGCGAGCAACATGCCGAGCCCGCCGGCGCGCTCGCCGGGATGCAGGAATAGTCCGCCGACCTCGCTGCACCCTTCGAGATCGGTCGTCAGGCTGAGCAGATCGGCGCGGAAGGTGCGATTGAGCTCCTTGCTGTGCTGGGTCAGCGTGCCCATCCGGTAGCTGTAGAAAGGAAAGCGTTTCCCGACGGTGGTGAAAATCTGGCAGGTGCCCCGGACATCGCCGGTCGTGCCGTTTTCGAGCACCAGCACGAACAGATCGTCGCCGATCGCATCGCTCTCGTTGGCAAAGGCCGCGTGGCTGCGATCGAGCTTGGCCCTGAGCGAGGCGCGATCGGGGGGCAAATTGGTGAAGCCGCCCCCGGTCAGCTTCGCCATTTCATAAAGCGGCTGCAGATCGCTATCGCGCGCGGCGCGGATTCGAAACGTCACTGATGCCCCCTTTCGGCCAGGCGAAGAATCGTCAGCGCCGAAAGCGCCGCGCGTTCGGCGAGGCTGTCGACCAGCAGGAATTCGTCGGCCGAATGGATCGCGCCGCCGCGCGCGCCCATCGTATCGACGACGGGCACCCCGCAGGCGGCGATGTTGTTGCCGTCGCAAACGCCGCCGGTCGCGCGCCAGCCGATTTCGAGGCCAAGATCGGCGCCGGCCTGCTTGACGAGCGCGAACAGTTTTTCCGCGCCGGCATCGAGCGGCTTGGGTGGCCGGTTGAACCTGCCCTCGACGCTGATCGAGACGTCATGCTCGGCGGCGACGGTGGCCACCGTCACGTCGAGCAGAGCCTGGGCACGGGTGATGTCGTCGGGGCCGGCGGGGCGAAAGTTGACGCGCAGCACCGCCAGATCGGGCACGACGTTGTTCGGCCCGCCGCCTTCGATCCGGGCCGGATTGACCGACAGGCCCGTCGTCCGCCCCCGGCTGAGGCGCACCGCGACATCGGCAGCGGCGACCAGCGCGTTGCGACCGTCTTCGGGGTTGCGGCCGGCATGCGCGCTCTTGCCGCGGAAGATGATCGAGAAATTGCCGGTGCCGCCGCGTGCCCCGGCAAGCGTCCCGTCGGGGAGCGCCGGTTCATAGGTGAGCGCCGCCGCCTTGCCGCGCGCGAGCCGCTCGATCAGCGGCGCCGACGAGAGCGACCCGGTTTCCTCGTCCGAATTGATCATCACCTGATAGCCGATCTGCGCGGCCACGGGGCTGGCTTCGATCGCACCAAGCGCGGCCAGCATCACCGCAATGCCGCCCTTCATGTCGGCCACGCCGGGGCCGTTGAGCGTGCGGTCATCAAGCCAGCGCGTTCCCTGGAACGGGTGATCGACGGGAAAAACCGTGTCCATGTGCCCCGTCAGCAGCAATTGCCGCGGCGCATCGGCGCGCACCGTCACCACCAGATGCGCGCCATGGTCGATCTCGGTCAGGCTGCCATCGGCAAGGACGGCGGTCACCGGCGCGGGTGGGTCGAGCGCCACATCTCCGGGCAGCACGGCGAAGGCATCGGCGAGCCGATCGGCCATTGCGGTGACGCCGGCGAGATTGCGGGTGCCCGAATTGATCGCCGACCAGGCCAGCACCTGATCGAGCATCGGCTGCGATCGCGCGACATCGACGGCTGCGCGTTCGCCATTGGAAAGGCTCGACATGGCCGGGGTCTAGCCGCTTCGGACGCGCTTCTCCACCGAATTGGCATCGAATTAGGGCTTTCCGGCGCGATCGGCCGCAACGGCGAGGACCGGCGACCGACAACGATGTGGCAAAACCTGCTCTTGACGCCGCCCCGGGCAGCCGCTTGAAGCGCGCCCATGGCCTATGACATCGCGAAGTTTCTTCACATTACCGGCATCGTGATGTTGATGGGCAACATCACCGCGACGGCGTTCTGGAAGGTCTTCGCCGATCGTACGGGCAATCCGCTGATCGTCGGCTTCGCCCAGCGGCTGGTGACGATCACCGACTGGAGCCTGACCTTCTGGGGCATCATCCTGACGATCGGTGGTGGCTATGGGGCGCTGTGGATCGCCGGGGTCAGCCCGTTCGGCTCGGGCTGGCTGATCTGGAGCCAGGTGATGTTCGCGGTCGCCGGCACGATCTGGCTGTGCCTGCTGGTGCCGATCCAGATTCGCCAGGCCAAGGTCGCCAAGACCTTTGCGCGGGGCGGCACGATTCCCGAGGCCTATAAGCGCGACAGCCGCAACTGGATCGTCTGGGGGCTGATCGGCACGGTGCCGCTGGTCGCCGCCGTGTGGCTGATGGTGGCCAAGCCCTACTGAGCGCCCGCTAGTCGGCCGGGCGGAGATGCGGGCCGAGTTCCCTGAACACCGCGGCGTAGATGTCGCGCTTGAACGGCACTGCCAGCGCGATCACCTCGTCCGGATCGGCCCAGCGCCAGGCGCGGAATTCCTGATGCGCGGTGGCGATGTCGATATCGCTGTCTTGCCCGAGAAATCGGTAGAGAAACCAGCGCATGCGCTGCCCGCGCCACTTGCCCTTCCACATCCTGCCGATCAGCTCGGGGGGCAGATCGTAGAAATATTCGCCCGGTGCCTCGGCGATCAACGTCACGTGACGGGGCGCGATGCCGGTTTCCTCGCCGAGTTCGCGCAGCGCCGCTGCCGCTGCTTCCTCGCCGTCATCGATGCCGCCCTGCGGGAGTTGCCATGCCTCGGCCTTGGTGTCGATGCGCAATCCGACGAACAGCTGGCCCTGCGGATTGGCGATCATCATCCCCGCACAGGGCCGGTAGGGCAGGTCGTCGGGCTGGCTCATGCGGTCGCTTCGGCGATCATGCCCTTGAGCACCGCGAGCGCCCCCGCGACGTCCTGCTGGCTGGAGGGGATGGCTTTGCGCAGCGTCACGAAGCCATGGATGTTGCCGACTGCCTCGCGGTATACCGTCGGGACCCCTTCGGCGATCAGCGCGGCGGCATAGGCGCGGCCCTGGTCGCGCAGCGGATCGAGTCCGGCGGTCATCACCAGCGTCGGCGGCATGTCATGATGCGCCCCGCTCAGCGGCGACCCTCGCCAATGCGCGACATCAGCGGCATAGGCCTTGTCGAACCACGTCATGCTGTCTTTGGTCAGCAACCGCCCCTCGCCGAAATGCTCGAACGAGGCATAGGCCTCGGCACGGTCGACCGTGGGGTAGATCGGGAATTGCGCGATCACCGGCACCTCGGCAGGCGCATCGCGCAGCGCCATCGCGGTGACGATGGTCAGCGCGCCGCCCGCGCTGTCGCCCGACAGCACCAGGCCGGTGACCGCGAAGCCAAGCGCGGCGGGGCTGCTCGCGACCCATCGGGCGACCGCCTCGCAATCATCGGGCGCCGCCGGAAACGGATTTTCGGGCGCGAGCCGATAATCGACCGCGATCACCGGCAGATCGAGTTCGCGCGCCATTTCCGCGCAGATACCGGCATGGGTATCGAGATTGCCGATCACGAAGCCGCCGCCATGGAAGAACACCAGCGCCGGTCCTGCTCCGCGGTCGGCGCGGGCATCGAACAGCCGCAACGGAATGTCGCCCGCCGGTCCTGGCGCGGCCAGGTCGCGACTCACCGCGAGGTCACCCACCTCGAGATCGGCGGCATCCTTGCTGGCGACATAGATGGCGCGGCCCATCTCGGCGGGCAGTTCGTGCATCTTGGGGCCGGGCATCGCGTTCAGGAAGGCGAGGAACTGCGCGACGTCGGGGCGGGTGTAATGCTCGGTCATGCAGTCTCTCCTGGCAATATGGCGTTTCGCCGCCGCGGCCCCTACCTAAGACGCGTGTTCGCTGTCGTCCATCACCCCGATTACGTCGCGCCGGCACCGGCGCACTCGACTTATCAGTGGAACAAGAACGGTCTGGTCCGCGATCTGCTCGTCGCAAGCGCTTCGCCGATCGACTGGCATCTCCCCGCACCGATGCCGCGCGCATGGCTCGAGGCGGTCCATGATCCCGATTATGTCGCCGAAGTGCTCGAGGCGCGCGTGCCCGCCGCCAAGGAACGCCGGATCGGCTTTCCCGTCACCCCGCAGGTGGCGCGCCGGGCGCAATCCGTGCCCGGCGGCACCTGGCTGGCGGCGACGCTCGCGCTCGAGCGCGGCTTTGCGGCGAACAGCGCCGGCGGCAGCCATCATGCGCTCGCCGATACCGGCGCCGGGTTTTGCGTCTTCAACGATCTCGCGATCACGGCGGTCCGGCTGGTCGAAGAGCGAGTCGTCGCCCGGGTGCTGATCGTCGACTGCGACGTTCACCAGGGCGATGGCACCGCGATGCTCACCGCAGGCAGGCCCGGCATCGCTACCTATTCGATCCATGCCGACAAGAATTTCCCGGTCCGCAAGGCGCGCTCGACCCTCGATGTCGCGCTGCCCGATGGTATCGGCGACGCGGCCTATCTCGATCGGCTCACCGAAACGCTCGTGCCGATGATCGACGCTTATCGGCCGCAGCTGATCCTCTATCAGGCCGGCGTCGATCCGTTCGAGGGCGACCGGCTCGGCAGGCTGAGGCTGACCCATGCCGGTCTCGCGGATCGCGAGCGCCTGATCGCGCGCCTCGCCACGACCCGCGGAATTCCGCTCGCGAGCACGCTTGGCGGCGGCTATGGTCATGACGCCATGGAGGTGGCCGAACGCCACGTCTCCTCGATCCTCACGCTCGGTGCGGCGTTCGCAGGCGCGAGCGCTGGCGGGCACGGCATTTTCCCGCTTGGGTTGCGCCCGGCGCAGCCTTAGAGCGGCCTTGATGTTGAGCCGAGACAAAATGTTGGCGACCGCGTTTCCCGGACCGGCGCCTCGCCAGAATGCGGCCGGGCGCCAAAGCGATTGCTGCCGGAAATGACCGCGCCCGTCATCCTCTGGTTCCGCCGCGATCTCCGGCTTGCCGATCAGGCCGCTTTGTCGGCGGCGGTGCGCGAGGGACCGGTAATACCCGTCTATGTGCTCGACGATGCGACACCAAAGCATCGAAAGATGGGCGCCGCCGCGCGCTGGTGGTTGCATCACAGCCTGACAAGTCTCGATCGGGATCTGCATGGGCTGGGATCGCGGCTGATTCTGCGGCGGGGCAAGTCGGACGAGGTGCTTGCGGCGCTCGCCGAAGCGGCGGGCGCGACCCGCGTGCACGCGATCCGCCACTACGAGCCGTGGTGGCGGCACGCGCAGGGCGCTTTGGCCAGGCGGCTCGATCTCGTCCTCCATGACGGCAATTATCTGGCGCCGCCGGGATCGATCACCACCGGCGCCGGTGGGCAGTACAAGATCTACACCCCGTTCTGGCGGGCATTGCAGGCGACGATGCCGCCGGCGACACCGCTGCCGCGTCCCGAAGCGATCGGGTCGCCCGCGGATTGGCCGGCGAGCGATCGGCTCGAGCAATGGGCGTTGCTGCCGACGCAGCCGGACTGGGCCTGCGGGTTTCGCGACGAATGGCGCCCCGGCGAGGCGGGCGCGCGCGCCCGAATCGATGCTTTCCTCGATCGTGCCGCCACCTATGAGGAGCGCCGCAATCTGCCGTCGATCGAGGGAAGTTCGCGGCTCTCGCCGCACCTCCATTTCGGCGAGATGTCGCCCGCGACCGTCTGGCACGCGACGCGCGGTGCCGGGGGATCGGTCGACAAGTTCCTCGGCGAGCTTGGCTGGCGCGACTATGCGCAGAATGTGATCGGCCAGTTTCCCGATTACGGATCGGCCAACGCCCGCTCGACCTTCGACACCTTTCCCTGGCGCGACGGCGCCGACGCGCAGGCCGACCTGGCGTCATGGCAACAGGGCCAGACCGGCTACCCGATCGTCGATGCCGGCATGCGCCAGCTGTGGGCGACCGGCTGGATGCACAATCGCGTGCGGATGATCACCGCGAACTTCCTGATCAAACACCTGCTGATCGATTGGCGTGCGGGCGAGCGCTGGTTCTGGGATACGCTGGTCGACGCCGATTATGCGTCGAATGCCGTCAACTGGCAGTGGAATGCCGGGACGGGGGTCGATTCGAACATGTTCGTGCGGATCATGGCGCCGCTCAGCCAGTCGGCCAAATTCGATGCTGCGGACTATATCCGGCGCTGGGTGCCCGAACTGGCCAGCCTCGGCGATGCCGTCATCCACGATCCCGACGATGCCGGCTGCCGCCCGCGCGACTATCCGCCAAAACGCATCGGCCACCGAGAGGCCCGTGCACGCGCTCTCGAAGCGGTCAAGAAAATAGGCTAGGCGCGATGCGGGGCCGGCAGCAGGGTAGGCGATGAACGCACATCAATGGGCTGCGGAGCAACCCGCGAGGCGACGCAAAGCCGGCTGGCTGGGCGTGTTCGCCGCCTTTTTTCACAAGGCGCTCGATCGCATCGACGCCGGGCTGGCAAGCGGCTCGATCGAGCTCAGCCTGCCCGACGGATCGCAGCGGCTGCTCGGCGGGCGCGCGCCGGGGCCGGCGGCGCGAGTCGATGTCGCCAGCTGGCGCGCGCTGATCCGGCTCGCCAATGGCGGCTCGGCGGGTTGGTATGTCGCCTGGGCCGAGCGCGAATGGTCGAGCCCCGATCCGGTCGTGCTGTTCGACCTGTTCATGCGCAACCGGCTGACACTGGGGGACGCGGGCCGGTCGCGCGGGCTGGGCCGCCGCATTCGCCAGGCGATCAATCGCGGGCATCGCAACAGCCGCGCCGGCGCGCGGCGGAACATCGCGGCGCATTACGATCTCGGCAACGATTTCTATGGGCTCTGGCTCGATCCGACGCTGAGCTATTCGAGCGCCCTGTTTGCCGCGCCCGGCGAGTCGCTCGAGACCGCGCAACGCCGCAAGCTCGCCGCGATTCTCGAGCGCACCGCAACCGCGCCGGGGGACGAGATCCTCGAAATCGGCTGCGGATGGGGCTCCTTCGTCGAGATTGCCGCACAGGCGGGGCGGCGCGTCCATGCGATCACCTTGTCGGCCGAACAGCAGCACGCCGTCGTCGCGCGCTGCGATCGGCTCGACCTTGCCGGGGTCCGCGTCAGCCTCACCGATTATCGTGACGTCACGGGGCGCTATGACGCCATCGCCAGCATCGAGATGGTCGAGGCGGTCGGCCAGGCCTATTGGCCCGATTACCTCGCGGCGATCGCCCGCGCGCTCAAGCCCGGCGGGCGGGCGGCGATCCAGTATATCGCGATCGATGATGCAATCTTCGATCGTTATGCGCGCAACGTCGATTTCATCCAGCGCTTTGTCTTTCCGGGCGGCATGCTGCTGTCGGAAAGCCGCTTCCGCGCACTCGCGGAACAGCATGGCCTCGACTGGCAGGATCAGCGTCGCTTCGGCGCCGATTACGCCGAAACGCTGCGTCGCTGGCGAATGGCGTTCGAGGAAGCGATCGAGCGCGGTGCCGTGCCCGGTAAATTCACCCCCGAATTCATCAATCTATGGCGTTTTTACTTGATGTATTGCGAAGGCGGGTTTCGTGGTGGCGGCATAGATGTCGCCCAGGTGACGCTGGTCAAACGCTAGCGGACAGCGCGATCGTCAACGCTTGGATTTTGCAGCCGAGCGGCAACGATCCGAACAATAGACGACCGTCTCCCAGTCCCGCTCCCATTTCTTGCGCCAGGTGAACGGTCGCTCGCAGACGGGGCAGAGCTTGCTCGGCAGATTGGCCTTGGCGACGCCGCGGGGCACCGGGCTAGCGCGGCTGTGCGTCGAGAAAGCGCTCGACATCGGCGAGGTCGACCGAGCCGTCGAGATAGCTCTCGCCGATGCCGCACGCGAGCAGGAAGGGCAGGGTGCCGCCCGCCATTTTCTTATCGTGGCGCATATGCTCGACCAACGCCGCGCCGCTCGCGTCGATTCCCGCAGCCGCGAGGCCATCGGGTAGCCCGACCGCGCGTAGATGGGCAGCGACCCTCGCTGCGGCCCCGGCAGGGCACAGGCCGCGATCCGCCGAATAGGCGAAGGCGAGTGCCATGCCGGCGGCGACGCCTTCACCGTGGAGCAGCCGGTCCGAAAAACCGGTCGCGGCCTCGAGTGCATGCCCAAAGGTGTGGCCGAGGTTCAGCAGGGCGCGCTGGCCGGTGGTTTCGCGCTCGTCGGCGGCGACGATCCGGGCCTTGGCGGCGACGCTGTGGGCAATCGCATATTGCCGGGCCGCGCCGTCGCCCGCCAGCAGCGCCGCGCCGTGCAGCTCGCACCAGGCGAAGAAATCGGCGTCGTCGATCAGGCCATATTTCACGACTTCGGCATAGCCCGCCCGCAATTGACGCGGCGGCAAAGTCGCGAGCGTATCGGGATCGATCAGCACCAGTGCGGGCTGGTGGAACGCGCCGACCAGATTCTTGCCCGCCCGGCTGTTGATCGCGGTTTTGCCGCCGACCGAGGAGTCGACCTGCGCGAGCAAAGTCGTCGGCACCTGGACGAAGCGGCAGCCGCGCTTGAGGATCGCGCAAGCGAACCCCACCAGATCGCCGATCACGCCGCCGCCGACCGCGATGACATGATCGCTGCGCTCGACCCCCAGCGCGAGCAGCCGCTCGACCAGAAATTCGAGCGTCGGCCAGTTCTTGCTCCCCTCGCCGGGGGCCAGCACGATCGACGCCGTCGCGATCCCGGCTGCCGACAGCGCCGCGTCGAGCGTCGCGGCGTGCGCCGATACGTTGCTATCGGTGACGATCGGCATCGGGCGACCGCGCGCGATCGGCGCCAGCCAGGTGGCGGCGTCTGCCAATATTCCGGGCTCGATGAGCACCGGGTAGCGACGGTCGCCGAGCTCAACGGGGATGTCGATCACTTGCCGATGGCCTTCATGATGGCGTTGACCGCCGATTCGTGCGGCGCGTGATGGCTCGATATGTGGATCGGCGCCAGCGCGTAGATCGGGTTGCGCGTCTTTGCGAGCTCGGCGAGCACTTCTTCGGGGTCCCGGTTGCGCAGCAAGGGGCGGGTGTCGCGACGGCGCACACGCTCGGCGAGCACCGCCGGACTCGCATCGAGCCAGATCGCGAGCGCCTCATCCAGAATCAGCTGGCGGGTGTCTTCATTGATGAAGGCGCCGCCGCCGGTGGCGATGATCTTCGGCCTGCCGTCGATCAGCCGGGCGATCACGCGGCGCTCGCCATCGCGGAAATAGGGCTCGCCAAAGCGCTCGAAGATGTCGGTGATCGGCATGCCGGCGGCGCGCTCGATCTCGGTGTCGGCATCGACGAACGGCAAGCCGAGCCGCGCCGCCAGGCGGCGCCCGACGGTGGATTTGCCGACCCCCATCAGGCCGATCAGCACGATCG
>NCGF01000034.1 GCA_002281485.1 Sphingomonas sp. 28-66-16 | reverse complement strand
AGAAGCTCGTTCGGAATCGCAGGCTCTTTGCGTCGGGACATATGGGATCTCCTTTTTACCCATTATGCCCGCCCGCACACGGAAATCCTGACAGTCCCGAAACGCCCGCATGCGCACAGGCCGCCCGCGGGATAGATACAGCAGGCGCTGGCTAGTCATATGATTGAGCGCGATGCCGAACGACGTGTCCTCGAACTTTTCACCCGCCGCTGACTTCCAAGGTCCGGCAAAGCCGTCGACATAGACAAATTCGTCGTACCTCGAACACACCTTCCCAATAAGTGCGGGCAGGTACTTATCTAGGAACGTGTGTTTAACGAACGCCGGTTCGCGACCCTCATAGTGCGCGGCGTCGATTGCCATTAGCCCAAAGCAGTTTGGCTCGAGGGAAACTGGTTCCACTCGCGACCATCAAGTTCGCGACCTCCACTCTTTGGTCTGATCCCGCCCCATTGCTTGAAGAAAAACGCTACGCCTTGCCGCGCACACTGGTCACGAATGTCGCGCGCCCAATCGATGTTGAGGATACGCGCTCCCGGGCCGCTCTCACCGCCGGCGATGACCCAATGTACGCCTGACAAATCGACCGGCCCGACCGGACCAATCAGCGGCTCAACAGAGAGAAAGCGAACACTAGCCGGAGCTTCTCGAAGGTGTTTGATGCGGGTAGCCCCCCCCGAATCTTCGACGGATACACCTAGCCAGATATGGTTGGGAGGTTGGCGATCCGCATAACGCGTTTGCAGATAGTCGCGCATTCGAGAGCTTCGCTTCGTCAACACCTGAAATACATGCCAATGGGCGTCCTCCATCGTGTCAAATACGGAATCGATGAATGGGAACGGCACTTCCTTATGAAAAAGATCGCTCATGGAATTGACGAATATCATCCGGCTTCGCTTCCAACGGAGCGGTTGATCGAGCCGCTCTGGCCGGAGCGTTAGGTCAAAACCATGTTCGAAAGGATGGCCGGCAATGCCTCGCCAGCGCTCTGCAAAACGTTCGGCATAGCAATTGTCACAGCCAGCTGTGATCTTCGTACAACCCGTGACCGGGTTCCACGTGGCATCAGTCCACTCGATTAAACTTCCGTCAGCCATGCCGCTTCCTAGAACAATTCGGGAACATATGCCATAATTGGCCAGACTGCAATCTGAAGCTCGACCAACTCAAAGTGACAGAATCAGATATGCCTTGTAAAAGCAACGACAGGTCGTTGGTCACCCAATTGGCGACCGTTGGTAGCGTGGCCCTCGCCGATCGCCGAAGTAGACAGATGACCGAAGTGGGGAACTCAGAGGGCGGCCTAAACGACCAGTTTTGGGTCTCTCAATGCGGCAAACGCGCCGAACGTATGGCCGCTTCGCGCCCCGGTGCCCCGAAAGCTGCCGTTCCGCAACCGGCCCACTTCCCGCCCCTATCGCTCCAAATCCTTCAACCGCCACCCGCCGAACAGCGCCACGTGGGGGTGGTCCGCGCCCGAGGCGGGACCAAATCCCGCATCGTCGGACGAGTCGGCCGTGCCGCCCGCCGGCCGGGCCCTGGCCGGCTCGCGGCCGGCGGGGCTCGCCGGGTGCGGCCTGGCCTTCGCCTTTGACCACCCCGTCACCTGCGCGAGATCGGGCAGCGCGGGGCGCTCGGGGAGATGCTCGGGGCCGAACAGCCAGGGCTCGCCGCGCGCGCGGCGCGCTGCCTCGGCGATCTCGAAGGCTTCGCGCTGGCGCGCCTCGTTCGACTCGTACATCGCCGCGAGGCGAAAGCTGTGGACATCGGCGCTCTCGCCGCGACGGCGCCTGAGATGCGCGGGCTCGGCGAGCAGCCGCGCCTCCTTCTGGTGAAGATACAGCAACTGCAGCGCCTGGGCCGCGGTCATCGGCGGGATCGGCGGCGGATCATTGTGGCGCCACGCGTCGTCGCGGTGGCTGCCGGGCTGCATCGCTTCGAGCAGCGCCATTTCGAGCCGGTCATAGCCCATCTGCAGCGCGAGGCGCATTTCGCGCGCGAAGCCGGCATCGGCGCGCGCGCGCGCATAAAAGGCGCCGTGCGAGAAGCCGGCGGCGGCGGCCGACAGACGGACGTTGGCGGTCGCGCCGAGCGCGGCGAGGAACGCCTGTTCGGCCGCGCGCGTCAGCCGGCGGCGCGCGCCCGACCGGCGCAGCTGGACGCGGCCGCCAGGCGTGCGGTGAAGATGCGGCTCGGGCTCGCCGGTGCGGGAGGCCGGATGTTTCGCGTGCGGCGCGCCCCCTTGACCGTCCTGCGGCCGGTCCCCCTCCCGGAGCGCGGCATGGGCGACCGCCAGCGCGGCGTCCCACGCGGCGGCGAAGGCGGGATGCTTGGCGCGGCGGCGGGTGAAGCGCGCGCGGTGTGCGCCCAAGCGCTCGCACGTCGCGCGGACATTGCCGGTGAGGCGGAGCAGCCGCAGGAAAGCGGCGTTTTCGAGCTGTTGCGCGCGGGAGAGCGGACGGGCCATGGCGCCCGACCATCTCGCGCGAAAAATCCAACATTGCAAGCGGGTCGGGCCGGGGATCCGGGGGGCCCCTACCCCGCCACCTCGACCGCCCGATCGAAATCGCCCGCATCGTGGCGCTCGGGCAGTTGCTTCGCGGGATCGCCGAAGGTGCGGTTGACCCGTGCGCCGCGCTTGACCGCCGGCCGCGCGCCGATCTGGTCGGTCCAGCGCGCGAGGTTCCTGTACGCGTCGATGCCGAGGAACTCGCGCGCATTATACGCCACGCGCAGCCCCGATCCATACCAGGGGAAGATCGCCATGTCGGCAATCGTATACTCGTCGCCGATCATGTACTCGTGGCGGGCCAGATGCGTGTCGAGCACATGGAGCTGGCGCTTGGTCTCCATCGCATAGCGATCGATCGGATATTGCATCTTGAACGGCGCATAGGCGTAGAAATGCCCGAAGCCGCCGCCGACGAAGGGCGTCGCGCCCATCTGCCACATCAACCAGTTCATCGTCTCGGCGCGCTTGCGGGCGTCGGTGGGGAGGAAGGCGCCGAACTTCTCGGCGAGATAGACGAGCATCGAGCCGCTCTCGAACAGCCGCAGCGGCGGATCGAGCGAATGATCGGCCATCGCCGGGATTTTCGAATTGGGATTGAGCGCGACGAAACCGCTGCCGAACTGGTCGCCCTCGCCGATCTTGATCAGCCAGGCGTCATATTCCGCGCCCTGATGGCCGGCGGCGAGCAGCTCCTCGAGCATGATCGTCACCTTCACCCCGTTGGGGGTGCCGAGCGAATAGAGCTGGATCGGATGCTTGCCGACCGGGAGCGGCTTTTCATGAGTCGCGCCCGAGACGGGCCGGTTGATGTTGGCGAACTGGCCGCCATTGCCGGGCTCCCAGGTCCAGACGGCGGGGGGCACATAGCCGGCGGGCTGGTTCTGCGCGGGATCGGGGGCGTCGGTCATGGCCTGTCTCCATTGCTTGGCTTGGGCGATCGAAACCGCAATATGGGGGCGCCGACGCGCTTCGCCAGCCGGGCCGATCATTGCGCGCCCGAAAGCAAATCCATCGTTGCGGCGCGCGCGCGCTTGGGCTATGCGCGCCAGCTTCCAACGCTATCGCAGTGGATGTCGCGCGGGAGGTCGGCCCTTTGGGGGGAGGCCGCTTGGACCGCTAAACTTGAACGGGGCGTGGCCAGCGCGGACGCGCCCCCTGACAGAGTGAGTATCATGGCAAAGAAGATTACCGGCTATATCAAGCTGCAGGTCCCTGCAGGCAAGGCCAACCCCTCCCCGCCGATCGGCCCTGCGCTCGGTCAGCGCGGCGTGAACATCATGGAATTCTGCAAGGCGTTCAACGCGGCGACGGGCGACCAGGAAGTCGGCATGCCGATCCCGACCGTCATCACCGTCTATGCCGATCGCAGCTTCTCGTTCGAGACGAAGACGCCGCCGGCGTCGTTCCTGATCAAGAAGGCCGCCGGTCTCAAGTCGGGCTCGAAGGAGCCGGGCAAGGTCTCGGCGGGCACGATCGCCCGGTCGAAGCTGACCGAGATCGCGCAGACCAAGATGAAGGATTTGAACGCCAACGACATCGAGGCGGCAACCCGCATCATCGAAGGCAGCGCCCGGGCAATGGGCCTCGACGTGGTGGAGGGCTGAGATCATGGCAAAACTGACCAAGAAGGCAAAGACGCTCGCCACCGCGGTTGACCGCGAGAAGCTCTACGGCATCGACGAGGCGATCGCGCTGGCCAAGGCCAATGCGACCTCGAAGTTCGACGAGACGATCGAGATCGCGATGAACCTCGGCGTCGATCCGCGCCACGCCGACCAGATGGTGCGCGGCGTCGTCACCCTGCCCGCCGGCACCGGCAAGAATGTCCGCGTCGGCGTGTTCGCCAAGGGCGCCAAGGCCGACGAGGCGCGCGAAGCCGGCGCCGACGTCGTCGGTGCCGAAGACCTGATGGAACTCGTCCAGGGCGGCACGATCGACTTCGATCGCTGCATCGCCACGCCCGACATGATGGGTATCGTCGGCCGCCTCGGCAAGGTGCTCGGCCCCAAGGGCCTGATGCCGAACCCGAAGCTCGGCACCGTGACGATGAACGTCGCCGAAGCCGTGAAGGCAGCCAAGGGCGGCCAGATCGAATATCGCGTCGAAAAGGCGGGCATCATCCACGCCGGGCTCGGCAAGGCGAGCTTCGCGCAGGCCGATCTGCGCCGCAATTTCGACGCGCTCGTCGATGCCGTGGTGAAGGCCAAGCCGACGGGCGCCAAGGGCAAGTACGTCCGCAAGATCGCCGTCAGCTCGACGATGGGCGCGGGCGTGAAGGTCGATACCGCCGATATCGGCGCCTGATCGGGCCTCGACTGTTAGCTATGAGTTGATAAGGGCCGGGGGAAACTCCGGCCCTTTTTTTTGTGAGGTTAGCGATGAGCTCGCACCGATCACGTCCTTAAGACCAGTGCTGGCGACGTTGGCCACGGGGGTCCGTTAGGGTCCCTCAAAAACCCGCGTCGCCTGCGATATTTTCAGCATCCTCCGTGCAATGCTCGCTCTGGTAGTGCGCGGTTGCTTGATCTAGGATTTAGGGATGGCACCAGCTGTCGGCATCACTTGGACGAACAAATCAGCGCTGGCCCTCGCGAGGGGAACAGACCCGATTTCTGCTATGCAAGAAACGGCGCGCAACCTTGTCTTGAAGGCGCGAGAAGCAGGCTGGGAGGGACCACCTTTCAATCCTGTAAAGATAGTCGAACTGCTCGGCGCGAAGATGTCGGCCAATGCGAACATCGCCGACGCGCGGTTGCTTGCCACATCCGATGGCGCAACTATCGAATTCAACCCTCAGCAGCCCCGCGAGAGGGTGCGCTTCTCGATCGCGCACGAATTGGCGCATATGCTATTCCCAGACTGGCGGGAGGAGATCCGCAACAGAAATGGCCACGACCCCGCATCGGACGATTGGCAGCTTGAAATGCTTTGCAACATTGCCGCGTCGGAGTTCGTGTTGCCGATCGGCAGCCTGCCTGCGGCGATAGAAATCAAACCCATAGAAGACCTTATGCTCGAGCGTCGACGCTATGATGTGTCCGCAGAAGCCTTTCTTATTCGTCTCGCAAAGGTGGCTGAGACCCCGATATCCGTATTCTTTGCGTCACCGATTAGTGATCCGGACAATGAGCGGAGATATCGTATTGACTACGCGGTATCGTCGCCCCTTGCACCGTTCCTACAGGTTCAAGGCATCGTTCTTCCGGCCGAAAGCGCCGCCCGCAATTGTGTCGCAATCGGCCACACTGATCGTGGAGTGGAAACCTGGTACACCGGAGACGCGACTGCGATCGAATTTGTAGGCATTCCAGGATATCCTGGGACGAGATATCCGAGAGTTGCAGGAATAGTTCGTCTTGGATCGAGCCAATTCGGAAAGAGTCCGATAAGGTATGTTCATGGAAATATACTCGATCCTCTTGGTGTAGAACCAAAGGTAATCTGTCAGATAGTCAACGATCGCGCTATCAGGTGGGGCGGCGGCGTCGCGAGGAAATTTGCCCGGAAGTATCCTCAAGCCGAGCTTGAATATACGCAGAAATTCATTCATTTAGTCCCTAACCAGCGATTAGGGCGAGCGCTCATTACCAAGCTGGATGAGGGGGTCTCATTGGCGAGCATCGTCGCACAAGACGGTTTCGGACCATCACTTTTTCCACGCGTCCGTTACAGCGCATTGCAGATCGGCCTCCGCGAGGTGGCGGAGTATGCAAAGCGGCTTGGTGCAGAGGTCCACATGCCGAAGATTGGAACGGGGTCCGCGCGCGGCGATTGGGGCGTCGTGGAGGAGATCATTGAGGACGAGCTGGTAAGAGCCGGACTGGCGGTGACCGTCTATGATATTCCTCCCAAGCGCGAGCAACTTGAGCTTTTCGGCTAATGAACAGTCAAGCATCGTTTAGAGTGGTGCTTGTATCCGGGGCAATCTGCTCCGGTAAATCTGCTTTGGTTGAACTGCTGCGCGAGAAACATGGCGCTAAGGTTATAAAAACCAAGGACCTGATTATCCGTACAGTCCCCAGGGTCAAGTTAGAGCGACGATCGCTCCAGCGCGCCGGCGAAAAGTTAGATAAGGAAGATGGCGGTCAGTGGGTCGCCGATGCTCTGCAACGGGAAATCGACGCTAGTCCACAGCGTCAGACACCGAGCGGCCTCTACGTAGTAGATAGTGTGCGAATTGAGGGTCAGATAAACGCTATCCGTCGGGCATATGGCCCCGAAGTTTTCCATATCCACGTCAAGGCTGATCCGACGGTACTAAAGAAGCGGTATCTCGATCGGTCGCGAATGATCGACGCTGGCGTAGAATATGATTCTCTGAAGAGAAACAAGACGGAAAAGAATATCGACTCTCTTGCGGAGCTCGCAGACGTGGTCGTCGATACTGGTCGATGCTCAGCAGCCAGCGTACTAGTTCGGGCAACCGCCCTCCTAAATCTCTATCCACGCGGCGCGGAGAAATTGGTAGATGTACTGATAGGCGGCCAGTACGGAAGCGAAGGAAAAGGCAATATCGTTGGGCACATAGCTCCCGAGTATGACCTACTAGTTCGGGTCGGCGGCCCGAACGCGGGGCATCAAGTTTTCGCAGAGCCTGAGCCGGAAAAATACTTCCACTTGCCATCAGGGACTCAACGAGCACCCAATGCCAAACTCTTGCTTGGTCCAGGTGCGGTAATAAATCCAAAGAAGCTCTTAGACGAAATCGCAAAGCATGGGATTTCGAATGATCGGCTCATTATTGACCGGCAAGCAATCGTTATTAGCGAAGAAGACATCGAACAAGAAAAAGCTCTCTTCGGCAACATAAGCTCCACCGCACAAGGCGTTGGAATCGCTTCCGCTCGAAAATTGACCGGCAGGTCAAGCTATAAGGCTGAGACGGAAAAATTTCTTGCTAAAGATTGCACCGATCTGAAGCCGTTTCTTGGTAGTGCCCGCAAAGTTCTGGCTGATGCATTTGTTAAAGGTCATCGGATTCTTCTTGAGGGAACGCAAGGTACATCGCTCAGTCTCCACCATGGGCAGTATCCTCATGTCACCAGCCGAGATACCACTGTTGCGGGATGCTTGGCGGACGCGGGCATTGCCCCATCAAACGTGCGCCGGGTCATCATGGTATGCAGAACGTACCCCATTCGCGTGGGAGGGCCCTCGGGTCCGATGGAGTATGAAGTAAATATGGAAGAGATTCACAAGCGCAGCGGAATTCCGCTCGATCCTCTGAAAAAAGCCGAGCGGACGACCACCACAAACAAGGAACGGCGTATAGCCGAGTTTGATTGGGAGCAATTCAAAGATTCGGTGCAGCTAAACGGGCCAACCGACATAGCACTGACGTTCGTAGACTATTTTGGAATCAAGAACCGTCAGGCCTTCCGATTTGAGCAGCTAACTGTTGAAACAATCAGGTTTGTCGAAGAGGTTGAGCGAGTCTCTGGCCGGCCCGTTTCATTACTGTCTACCGACTTCAACTGGCGCAATGTAATTGACAGGAGATCGTGGTGACCGATGCCGAGCTGGACGAGCTCATCGCGAATTGCCCCACGCTCTACCATATGGCAGAATGCGGATCTTGGCCGGCAATCGCAAAGTACGGTTTGCTAAGCACTTCGGCGCTCATGGACCTCTACCAAGTAGGTGGCGCTCGTCGAGCCAAGATTGAACTGGCGCACCGCCCAAAGAGCGTCGCAATTGCGGCTGATGGCCTGCCTGGCGCTGTCATCCGCGACCAGATACCGATGAGCGATTCCGGCTTAAAGCGAGCATTACCCCCGCGCCTCCAGCCCAGCGACTGGTATGCACTGCTCAACTCCAAGGTCTTCTTTTGGCTGTCGTTAGAGCGACTGCACAAGCTTACTCAGGCAGAAGCCTATAGGAATCATATCCACGACGTCCTCGAAGTCGACACGCGCTCATTGGTGACTGCTCATTATGAGCGGATTTCGCTGTGTCCGATTAACAGTGGGTGCACGAAGCCGATGCCGCATCCGCGCGACGAAAACATCTTCTCGAGCATACCACAATATCCGTATGCCTATTGGCGATCACGGCGTGGTCGATTGGAACGCGTGGTAGAGCTGGCGATCGATTATTCCGTACCGGATATCGCCGCACACGTCAGGAGTGTTGTGGCAAAGCGCGGCAAAGAGACGATATCAGTCATCTATTAGCGTTGGGCGATTTTACCCATACGCACGATAAGCCGCCCCTACCCCTCCCCCCTTCCCTCCCCCCGCCGCACCCGAGCCTCCGCCCGCTCGAGCAGCCGCAACAGCTCCGCATCGGTCTCCTCCGGCCGCACCCGCGCATCATGCCCCCGCCTCCACTCGCCCAGCGCCACCGCCCTCTGGGTGGAGCGCGAGGCGGTGGAGCGCCTGGTCGGGGGTCATGCGCGCGAGCGGCGGGGGGAGCCCGGCGATCGCCTCGGGGTCGGGGGCGATTGGGGTGCCGTCGGGGGTGAGCGAGCGGATCGCGGTGTCGAGCAGCGCCGCCTGCACCGCCTCGGCAAAGCGCGGGTCGCGCCGGCGGCGCGCGTAGATCGGCATCAGCGAGACGCCGACGGCTCTGCCGACAGCGTCAGCTTCCCCGGAATCGGGTCGTCCGCCGGCTCGCCCGATGCACCAAACGAAAATGCCAAGGGCGCGCCCCGGCTTTTCGTTGGCATGCCGCTGCGGGACCGCGGGCGGATCGGCCCGGCCTTTCTGCCCAGCGGCTGTCCCAGAAAATAATGGATATTGCCGAGTATTCCTGCTTTAAAACAGAATATTCTCAAATTCCCAATAATTCGAAAATGACCTCTAAATGAATTTCCGAGTATATCCGCGTTGCAATCACTGTAATGATACTGACTGATACAAACTCTAACCGCCGGGCTGACTGTTGAAGTCCATCAGCACAAAAGGGGTTTAGATCGATGTATCTCTCAACTGGCTTTCGCTGGCATCTCTTGGCGGGCAGCGCCTTGCTGGCGGTTACCGCGACGCCGGCCTTCGCACGCCCGTCGGCGCCCAATGCACCCGCTGCCGCGTCGCCGACCGACGCGCCCAATGCGCCCGCGGCGACCGAGGCGCCCGGCGGTGATTCAGGTATCGGCGACATCGTCGTCACCGCGACCAAGCGCGAGACCAATTTGCAGAAGACGCCGATCGCGATCGCGGTGATCGACGCCAAGACACTGACCGACCGGCACATCCAGAGCCTGATCGACCTTGCCGATGGTGGCGTGCCCTCGCTGCGCATCGCCACGTTCGAGGCACGCCAATCGGCGCTGACGGTGGGCATTCGCGGCATCGTGCCGTTCGACGCGAACCAGACCGCGCGCGACCAGGGCGTCGGCATCTATATCGACGGCGTCTATCTCGGCCGCCAGCAGGGCCTGAACGCGGCGCTGTTCGACGTCGAGCGGATCGAAGTGCTCAAGGGGCCGCAGGGCACGCTGTTCGGCCGCAACACCGAAGGCGGCGCGGTCAGCATCGTCACCAAGGCGCCGACCGGGGTGTTCGGCGGCAGCGCGACCGCGGGCTTCGGCAATTATGGCAGCTATGATGGCCAGCTCCATCTCAACCTGCCGTCCTATCAGAACATCTCGGTCAAGCTCGACGGCATCATCCAGCACCAGGATCCCACGACCCGCGATCCGCTGGCGTCGTCGATCGGCTGGAACGCGTATAATCGCGTCGGCGGCCGGGTGACCGCGCGCTGGCAGCCCTTCGACGGGTTCACCGCCGATGTGACCTTCGACAAGGCCCGCGACGAGAACACGCCGTTCTTCAGCCAGCTCGTCAATTTCAACCCGCTCGGGCGCACGGTGGGGGTCGTCGATACCACCACCAACCGGATCGTGCTGCCGGGCAGCGCCCCGGGCGCCGCGAGCTGCGTGTCGGGCACGATTTCGGCGACGACGTGCATCGCGCCGCTGCCGCCGCTGGTCGGCGTCCACCCCACGCGGCAGGACGTCGCCGATGTCGGCGTGCCGCAGCAATACAGCGTCGACAAGACCGAGGGCGAGAGCGTGCGGCTGGCCTATAAATTGTCCCCCGCGATCGAGTTCCGGTCGATCACCGCATGGCGCAAGGTGTCGACCAACCAGTGGGACAATTCGGGCGGCCCCGAGCGGGTCGCGTTCGCACCGAACGGCAATTTCAGCCGCTACAGCCTGTCGGACCTGTACCAGAGCCAGTTCAGCCAGGAATTTCAGGCCGTCGGCAGCATTCCGCAGCTCGATTACGTCGCGGGGCTCTATTATTTCTACGAACAGGCGCGCGAATCGGCGGCAACCCCGTCGACCAACCGCTGGAACGCGACCGGCACGGCCTATACGATCAACAGCTCGCTGGTGACCGGGCCGGTCAGCTCGGGCAACCAGGGCTGGGAATATGGATCGCGCTTCCTGCAGCGCGCGAGCTTCGCCAAGGCGCGCAGCTATGCGGTGTTCGCCCAGGCGACCTACACGCCCGATTTCGCGCCGGTGCTGCATCTGACGGTGGGCGGCCGCTACACCAAGGACAAGCGCAACGGCACGCTCTATCTGGTGTCGGGCGTCCCGACCAATTACCTGTTCACCTATGATCGCGGGCGGTTCGATCCGATGGTCACGCTGGCGTGGGACGCGTCGCAGACCATCAATCTCTACGCCAAATATTCGACCGGCTTCCGCGCCGGCGGGGCCAATGACCGCTCGTCGAACTTCGGCGCGTTCGGGCCCGAATCGGTCAAATCCTATGAAGTCGGCGCCAAGATGGACCTGCTCGATCACAAGGTTCGGCTGAACCTGGCCGGCTACATCATGGATCGCACCGGGACGCAGACCGATTTCGACAATGTCGACACCAGCCAGTTCCTGCCCGGGACGACGACGCCCAACCCGACCTTCAACCTGCACACCGAGAATACCGCCAACGCACCGGGCACCTCGAAAATCCGCGGCGTCGAGGTGGATTTCACTGCCAAGCCGATCGAGCATCTGACGGTGGGGGCATCCTATGCATACACCTATACCAAGGTGCCGCTGACGGCGAACCCCAATCCGGGCCCGACCTTCGGCGTGCTGACCCCGGTGTTCGTGGTCTACACCCCGCCGAACGCCGCCTCGGGCTTCATCGATTACGACGTGCCGGTGCGCGGCTCGGACACCAAGCTGCGGCTGCATCTGGATGCCAACTATGCCGATCCGCAGTACAGCTTCCAGTCCGAAACGGTGAAGACCGACTCGAGCTTCATCGTCAACGGCCGGCTCGCGCTCACCGACATCCGGCTCAACGACATCGGCCAGAAATTCACGCTGTCGGTGTGGACGCGCAACCTGTTCGACGAGCAGCATATCTATCGCCGGTCGGCGGCAAATGCCGCGGTGCTCGGCGACTATGCCAACTTCAATCCGCCGCGCACGATCGGCGTGCAGGGATCGGTCAACTTCTGACCGCCGCGCGACGGCGGGATTGCCGGGGGGGCGTGGATCGACCGATCCGCGCCCCTTTTTTCGTCGCCGGCACAGTGGTTCGCTATGCGGGGCGCCGCCGATGACCCGGCCGGCCGGGCAAGGTCGCGACGACCCTGAGGCCCGGCGCGGCATCCTCGAGCCGCAACGCGCCGTCGTGGAGCCTGACGATCGCATCGACGAGGGTGAGGCCGAGCCCCTGTCCCCTGATCCCCGCCGATTGCTCGAGCCGGCCGAAGCGGCGGACGACGAGCGCGTGCTTGTCGGCGGGGATCCCGGGGCCATCATCCTCGACGACCAGCATCAGCCGTCCGTCGGGCGCATGATCGGTCGCGACGCGGATCCGCGTTCCCGGGGGGGTATGGCGCACCGCATTCTCGATCAGATTGACGAGCAGCTGGCGCATCAGACTGCGGTCTCCCGTGATCGGTGCCGGCGGGCCGGCGATCACCGACAAATGGTGGCCATCATCCTCGGCGACCACCGCCAGGCCGTCGACGACCTCGTCGATCAGTTCGGCGAGATCGAACGGCTCGAAACGATCACGCCGATGCCCGCCCTCGATCTCCCACAGCCGCATCAGACTCGCGAACAGCTCGATGATCTGATCGGTCTCGGCGAGAATCGCTTCGGCCTCCGCCTGAAAATCGCCCTGCCCGTCGCGGCGCACCAGCGCGGCGATGCGCGACCGGAGCCGCGCGAGCGGGCTCTTGAGCTCGTGGGTGACGTCCTTGGCAGCATGGCGGACGTTGCTCATCAGCTCGCCGATGCGATCGAGCATCTTGTTGAACGATGCCGCCTGCCGATCGAATTCGCTGTTCGAGCCGTCGAGCGCGATCCGGCTTTGCAGATTGCCCGCCACCACCGCATCGACGGTGCGCTGCATCGTCCGCATCCGACCGCTGACGGTGAACGCCACCCAGAGCGCGCCACCGATGACGATCAGCGCGGTGATGCCGAGCCCCACCAGCTGGACGCGAAACAACAGGCTGTCGAAGCGATCGATGTCGTCGTTGTCGGACACGATCACGAGCACCGATCCGTCGCCGAAGCGCCGCGCCAGCGCCCGCCCGTGATCGACCCCCGGCACCCGGGCTTCGCGACCAAAATCCGAAAAGCCCATCGGCGGCAGGCGATCGAGGTGCAAGCGCCCGGCGAGATGCCGGCCCGCCTTGTCGAGCAGCATGAAATAGAGATCGGCGCTCTCGTGATCCTGCTGTTCGTCGGCGACGTGCCTGATCGCCATCGCCTGCCAATCGGCAAGCCGGGCGGGGTCCGAAAACTCGGCCGCCTCGGCTGCCAGCCGCCGATCGACCTCGTGCCGCAGTGCGTTGTTGGCGACGAGATAGTTCGCCGTCCGGACCGCGAGCAGCGCGACCAGGAACATCGCAAGATAGATCGCCATGATCGACCTGAGCGAGCGCGGCCGCACCTCAGTCGGCTTCGGTGAGCATGTAGCCGACGCCGCGAATCGTCTTGATCAGATCGCGCTCGCCGGCCGCGTTGAGCTGGAGGCGGAGCCGGCGGATATAGGATTCGACGACGTTGGTGGCCGGTTCGAAATCATATTTCCAGACACGCTCGTACAGCATCGTCCGCGTGACGACGTTGCCGGCGTGTCTTGCGAGTTCGGCCAGCAGCCGAAATTCCATGTTCTGGAGGACGATGACCCGATCGTGGCGAGTCACGCGGTGGCGCAATTCGTTGATCTCCAGATCGCCGACCCGGATGATCCCCGATCCGGTGGCGCGCGCGGTTCGGCGGATGATCGCGCGCAGCCGGGCATCGATTTCGGACGCCGCGGCGGGCTTGACCAGATAATCATCGGCCCCGGCGTCGAGCCCCGACAGCCTTTCCTCGAGCGCGGTCAGCGCCGTCAGCATGATGATCGGCACGTCGAGGCCGCGCTCGCGCAGCAGCCCCGCCACGCCCACGCCATCGACGAACGGCAGCATCACGTCGAGCAGGATCGCGTCGAATTTCTCGGCGCTGGCCAGTTTGATCCCGGCCCGGCCATCGGCGGCCACTTCGCTATCATGGCCCAGCTCGGCCAGATCGGCGACCAGCTGCCGGGCGGCGCGCGGATCGTCTTCGACGATGAGTAGCCGCAAGGAAGGTCTCCTGAAAATCTGTGTCGGGTTTGGCCAGCAAGACCACGTGTGCGACGTGAACGGAAGCCGCAATTTTGCGCGCGGCGGCCGGGCGATCGGGGCGGCAGGCCGCTCAGGCAGCGGCCTGCTCGACCTCCTTGGGATAGACGCCGCTGAGGACGGTGTCGAAGTGGCGCCGGACGTCGACATTGCATTCGCAGGCGGCCGCCTCCAGCCCTTCGACGCTCGCGACCACGATGTGCCCGCGGCGCACGCTCAGCACGCCGCGTTCGCGCAGCGCGCGGATCACCCGGCTGACATAACTGCGGCCGACCCCCAGCATGCTGGCGAGTTGCTCCTGGGTGAGCGGCACTTCATGCTCGCCGACACGATCGATCGCGGCGAGCAACCAGCGGGCGGTGCGCTGCTCGATGCTGTGGGCGGCGTTGCACGCGACCGACTGGAAGATCTGCGCGACGACGCAATCGGCATAGCGCGAGAAGAGATGACGCAGCGACAGGGATTCGACCTTGGCGGCCTCGAGATCGGCCGATGATATAGCGTAATAGGGACCGGGAAACTGAACGCGGCAACGGGCATAAGCGGGCAGCCGGCCGTTGCTGACGATGCCGCCGACCGCCCCCTCGCGACCGATCAGCGCGGTTTCGACGCCGCGCCCGTCGTGCAGCGGAATGGCGAACGCGACGAGGCTGCGCTCGGCGGGCAGATACACCGTGTGCACATTGTCGCCGGGCTCGTACAAAATGGCACCGGCCGCCCAGACCCCCGAACTCAATTTCGGCATGATCAACGCGAGATCGTCCGGGCGCAGGGCACGCAGCAGATTATTGTGAATCGCCGGGTCGGACGGGCAATCGGCAATCATCGCGGTCATTCCACAACAGGGTCTGCGGGCACCCGTCTTTATCTGATCGAAATCGGCCGCCTCTGCAATGTGCACTTGTGAGCAGACGGCGGCAGCAATGCCCGCTAGATCGTTACGCCTGCCAATAGTGGCTGGCCCGATGGCGCCCCGGCGGCAAGGATGCAGATGAGCGAGAATGCTGCGGCAAACGCCACGGGGCCGACCGGCCCGGCAGAGGCGTCGACATTGTTCGACCAGGGGCTGGATGCGCACCATCTGCGCGCGATCCTCAACACCATCCCGCAAATGGTCTGGTCGACCCGCCCCGACGGCCATGTCGATTTCTATAATTATCGCTGGTATGAATTTACCGGCGTGCCGCTGGGGGTGACCGACGGGGAGGAATGGAACGCCGTCGTCCATCCCGACGACCGGGGACGTGCGCTCGCCGCGTGGCGGCACGCCGTCGAGACCGGCGAGGCCTATGACATCGAATATCAGCTGCGCCATCACAGCGGCACCTATCGCTGGACGCTCGCGCGGGGATTGCCGATCCGCGACGACCATGGCGCGATCACCCGCTGGTTCGGCACCTGCACCGATATCGACGCGCTCAAGCATGCCGAGGAGGCGCGCGCGCTGGTATCCGAGGAATTGTCGCACCGGATCAAGAATGTCTTTTCGGTGCTGGCGAGCATCATCACGCTTTCGGGCAGAATCTATCCGGAGGCAGCGCCGTTCGTCGACAGCCTGCTGCGGCAGATCGGCGCGCTCGCCCGGGCCAATGATTATGTCCGGCCGAGCGTCGGCGCCGAAGAGCGCCGCAAGGACGGCACGCTGCATGGCCTGATCGCGGCGCTCGTCGCGCCCTATCAGGATCAGGCGCCCGGCCGCATTCTGGTCTCCGGCGCCGACGTATCCGTCGGCCCGAACGGCGCGACGGCGCTGGCGCTCGTTCTCCACGAACTCGCGACCAACGCCGTCAAATACGGCGCGCTGTCGGTCGCCGAGGGGCAGGTGACGATCCAGATCGTCCGCCACCACGGCGCGCTCGCGCTCGTCTGGCAGGAGACGGGGGGGCCGGCGCTCGCCACACCGCCCGTCGGAAGCGGGTTCGGCACCGAAATGGCCCAGCGCGCGGCCGAACTGCAGCTGCGGGCGACGATCACGAAGGAATGGGCGCCGGCGGGGCTGATCGTCCGGCTGGCAATGCCCGATTCGGCGCTCGACGGATGAGCGCGCGTCGCCGCTGATCCTTGACTTTGGTGCTGCAGACGCTACCAGCGCCGCTCACCCGGCTCGAGTCCGCTCGCGCCGGGTCGCCGTCCGAGACAGTAGGTGGCCGGGATTTGCCCGTCCTTAATTTCCTGCCGAGACGGGGAATGGATTTTTACCGCTCGCGCAAAGCCTTCGGGCCCGCGTCGGTTTGCTGTCGCTCCTCGAGCGCCCAGTCCCATGCCCCATCGAACGGACACCCTGGTCGCGGGGGAATGTCCCCCCGCGTCCGGTTTGAACCGGGCGGGTCGCTGCATGGCGGCCTGCTCAAACGTGGAGAATGGCATGGATCGTGCTGAAAAGTCCGAACTCGTTGCCGAGTTGAACCGTACCTTCACCGAGGTCGGCGTGGTCGTCGTGACCCGCAATCTCGGCATGACCGTGGCACAATCGTCTGTGCTGCGGACGAAGATGCGCGAAGCCGGCGCGAGCTACAAGGTCTCGAAGAACAAGCTTGCCAAGATCGCGCTCGATGGCACCGACTATCTCTCGCTGGGCGATCTGCTCACCGGGCCGGTCGGTCTTGCCACCTCCGTCGATCCCGTCGCGGCCGCCAAGGTGGCCGTGGAATTCGCGAAGACGAACGACAAGTTCGAAATCGTGGGTGGGGCGATGGGCGCGACCGCCCTTGACGTTGACGGTGTGAAGGCGCTCGCAACGCTGCCCTCGCTGGATGAACTGCGTGCCAAGATCCTCGGCCTGCTGGTGGCACCCGCCACCAAGCTGGCGACGATCACGCAGGCCCCGGCAGCGCAGCTCGCGCGCGTGCTTTCCGCCTATGCGGAGAAGGAAGCAGCCTGATTTTCGGGTGATTTTGTTTTGACCTGACAACGATGGGGCCCCGCACTTTTCCGGCGCCCCGAACTGGAGACTACACATGGCAGACCTGAACGCGCTCGTTGAGAGCCTGAGCGAACTGACCGTCCTCGAAGCCGCCGAGCTTTCGAAGATGCTCGAAGAGAAGTGGGGCGTTTCGGCCGCAGCAGCGGTTGCAGCGCCGGCAGCCGGTGGCGGCGGCGCCGCCGCCCCTGCGGCCGAAGAGAAGACCGAATTCGACGTCATCCTGACCGGGGACGGCGGCAAGAAGATCAACGTCATCAAGGAAGTCCGCGCGATCACGCAGCTCGGCCTGACCGAAGCCAAGACGCTGGTCGAAAGCGCGCCGAAGGCCGTCAAGGAAGGCGTTTCGAAGGACGAGGCCGAGAAGATCAAGGCCCAGCTCGAAGCCGCCGGCGCGACCGTCGAACTCAAGTAAGCCTCGTTCCGGCCCAGGCCGGATCGATCGACGACAAAGGGCGGCCCCTTGCGGGGTCGCCCTTTTCGTATCCGCTGCCGCCCGATCGCGGGGATCCGCGCCATTCGCGCTTGGCGTGCCTGCGCGACGCGATATTGTGGAGACGATGCGGCCCCGACGACTCATCGCCCCCCTGCTCGCTTTTGGCTTGCTCGTCAGCGGGCTGGGCGGTTCGGCGGCGACCGCGGCTTCCGTCCACGACAAAATCTATCCCGCGCCGACGGCCCCGCTCGGCCTCGCCGGCCTTCCCGCCGACGCGACGCTGGTTTCGGTGACGACCCGCGACGGGCTGGCGTTGAAGGGGATCGTCCGCCCTGCCCGCCCCGGCATGCCGGTGTTGCTGGTGCTGCACGGCAATGCATCGAGCGCGACCGGGACGATCGACTGGTTCGCGCCGGCGCGTGCGCTGGGCTATGGCATCGTCGCGGCGGAATATCGCGGTTACAGCGCCAATCCGGGCAGACCCGACGAAGCCGGACTCATCGCCGATGCCGAGGCCTTTTACGCTCTCGCGCGGCAGCAGGCCGGCGGGGCGCCGGTCTATGTGATCGGCCACAGCCTGGGCGGTGGCGTGGCGTTCGATCTGGCACAGCGGCACCGGCTCGATGCGCTGTTCACGATCGGCACCTTCACGCGCTTGCGCGCGCTGGTGCCCACGATCGCGCGGTCATTCGTCCCGGACGACTATCGGAACGAAGACGCGGTCGCCGCGCTCGACGAACCCTGGTTTCTGATCCATGGCCTTCGCGACGCGACGGTCCCGGCGGACGAGGGCAACAAGCTGCACCGCGCGGCAACTCTCGCCGGTCGCGACGGCGCCTCGTTCGTGGTGCTCGCTGCCGATCACCATCCCGATGGCGCCTTGATCGCGGCGATCATCGACGCGGCGCGGACCCGACTGGCGACGGGCAGCTACGATCCCAACACAGTGCCGGCCGGAATCAAGATCGTCCCGTTCGGCGCCTCCAAACCGATCAACCCATAGGCGTCGCTATTCGGCCCGATCTTCGGACCGGCACGCCGATCGATCGGGATCAAACAGCTGCGCGCCGGGGGTGCGCCGCTCGACCAGCAGACGGCCCTGCCACCAGCTCAGTTCGATCGCCCGCTCGGCGCTGTCGATGAGGACGATCGACCGGTGCTTGCCGCCGCGATCGGCGCGCGTATTTCCGCGCAGATAGCGGCCCTTGCCCGCCAGGCACCAGCGCTGGCCGGTCCACAGATGGATCAACGCCAGCCGCCGCCGGCCATCGCGTCCCGCGGTCGGCCACGTCACGCGGACGCGGCCTTCGCCGTGCGCCCCCAGACTATAGTCGATCGTCGTCGGCGCGCCCGGGTCGCGGCGGTGCGGCGGCCCCGGCGGCGTCGACGCCATGATCAGCGGCAGCACCAGCGCGGCGGCGCCGATCAGAACCGCACCCTGACGGTCGCCATGCCGGCATAGCCGATGCCGGCCGCGGCATTATGGCCCGGCTCGGTGATCGCCATGCCGGCGAGGTTGAAGCTGCCGTTGCGCCACAGCGGCTGGGTGTAATCGACCATGTAATCGAGCTCGCGGCCCGATGGCGCGAGATTAATGCCGTTCGCCTGATACAGATACTGATAGTCGCCGGGCCCGTTGAGCAGGATCCGCTGGGGCAGGTTCAAGGTGGCGGCACCTGTGGCGAGCCGCAACGGCTGGGCCACGCCGATCGTCAGCCGGCTGCCCTTGGTCACCCAATTGTCCGCGATCAGGCTCAACGCCGCCGATTCCGAGCGCTGGCGCGAGAAGCCGGCGAACAGGCCATCGGCGGCCGCCGAGATTTTCGAGGTCGCGGTGACATAATTGGCCTGGAGCGCGAAATGCGACCCGAACGGCGCGAGCAGGCCGACGCGGACGAAATCGCTCGAGGCCGAAGCGCCGAAGAACGCCGTGCTGGCGCGCGACCCGAGAAACGAATCGCGCTCGTTGAACTGGCCGATGCTGGTGTTGATCTGGAGCCGGCCCGGCTTGCCGAGCACGACATCGGCGACGACCCCGTCGGTGCGCCCCGACGTGACGAGGCTGCTGAGCGGCCGCTGACTGGCCGGGTTCGCGCTGGAGAACATCGCGACCGTCGAGCGCAGGATGCCCGAATGATAGCCGGTCGAAATCCAGTTTTGCGCGCGGCTGCCGATCGACAGCAGCGGGATGCCCATCGCCCGATCGGTGAGCGAGGCGGTCCGCACCGACGCATGCCGGGGGCTGAAGCCGAGCGTATTGTCGATATTGAGACCGCTGCCGATCGCGAGGCTGGCGTTGCGCCCCACCTCCTGCGACATCAGGAAGACGCTGCCGAGCCGCACTTGCCGGCCGCTATCGTCGGGCACGACGGCCTGGCCGAAGGTCAGCGTCGTCCCCGTGCCGCTCGCGACGGTGGCGATGTTCTGATCGAGCAGGCGATCGCCGAAGGTCGTCAGCAGCCGATCGTCGCCGCTGGTGGCGACATTGCCGGCGATCGTGCCGCTGAACACGCCGTTGAGCTGATCGTTGAACAGATAATGGGCCGAGGACAGCGCCGACTGACCGGTGCCGAACGCGGCGCCGAGCTGCACGGTGCCGGTGATCGACGCCGGCGACAGGCTGCGGCCGGCGGCGGTGATCGTCGAGGTCGTGCCGACCGGGACCAGCGCGTTCTGGAGATTGGGGAAGCCATGGCCCCAGATGTCGCTGACCTTGTGGGTGATCGTGCCGTTGGCGTTGGTGTAGCTGGCGGTGGTGATCGTCGACACCGTCGTGTTGGTCGTGAAGAAGCTGTTGTCAGCGGTGAACAGCAGCCGGGCGGCCAGATCGGCCGCGCTGGCGGTCGGGAAGGCTTCGCGGAGCAGCGCGAGCATGCCGGCGACTTCGGGCGTCGCCTGCGACGTGCCCGTCTGGACCGTATAGCTATCGACGCCCTTGTTTGACGCAGACCAGAGCGCCGTGCCGTCCATCGTCAGGCAGAAATTGGCGGCGAGTCCGCATTGCGCGGAGACGAGGAAGATGTTGCCCTCCTTTTTTGTCGCCTTGTCGACATAGCCCTGGCCATTGGCCTGTACCGCCAAGCCTACCGACGTCCCGTTGGTGACCGCGATCCAGCCACCCTGCAGCTCCGAAAACACCAGCGGCAGGCCGGTCAGCAGATCGACATTGTCGAGCCCCTTGCCGCCGTTGGCGATATCGTTCGCGCCGTAATTGGAATTGGCGAAGACGATGACGCCGCCGGCAGCCTGATACGCCTTGAAGCTAGCAATCGCATCGGTCCAGCCCGCGGCCGTGCCGCCCTGGAGATCGGCAAGCAACTGGGCGCTCGAGATGCCCGCCGAATCGCGATAGGCGATTGCGTTCTTGGCGGTAACCTCCAGGCCATCCTTGGTCGTCTGGACGGGCTTCCACGGCGAGGCTTCGGTGCCGAGAATCGGCGCGCCATAGGAGTTGCTCGAAATCAGCGCGCCGCGAGCGCGGAATTCGTCGAAGATCGCCTTGAACCCGGCCGGGCTGGTGTTGGTCTCGCCGAGCACCAGCTTGGCATTATAGGCGATGCCCTGCATCACCCTGCCGTCGCGCTGGGCAAGCGCCAGCCCCGAGACGTGCGCACCATGGTCGTCGCTCGAGACCACCGGCGCCGATGTCAGCTCGGTCAGCTTGCCGGCGCCGTCAAACTCGTTGTGGGCGGCCTTGCCGTTGACCAGGTTGAAGCCCGAATCGACGATCCCGATCGTGACCCCGGCACCCGACAGGCCATAGCCATAGGCAATGTGCACCTTGGCCCGCTCATAGGGGTTCATCGCCCCGGTCGCGTCGCCGCTATTGCCGGCGATCGCGATCCGATCGGGTGACTGGGTCACGCCACGGAACTCGGCATCGGTCCGCATCCGCTCGGCGAGCGCGGCATCGAGCACGCGCGTCGTTGGCGCGAACACCACTGGCGAAGGGGTCGGTGTCGGCGTCGGTGTTGGCGTCGGCGTCGGCGTCGGCGTCGGCGTTGGCGTTGGCGTTGGCGTTGGCGTTGGCGTGGGTGTCGGCGTTGGCGTCGGCGTTGGTGTCGGTGTCGGGGTCGGCGTCGGGGTCGGGGTCGGCGTCGGGGTCGGCGTCGGGGTCGGCGTCGGGGTCGGCGTCGGCGTCGGCGTCGGTGTCGGCGTCGGCTTGGGCGATCCGGACGTTGCGACGGTGATACCGGCCATGCCGCCAAGCGCGCCGACCAGACCGGCGACGAGGCCAAGGCTCGGGCCGTGCGCCGCGGCAGCCGCCACGGGGGCTGACGCCTCTCCTGCCGGCGGCGTGACGGCCGCCGACTCGATCAGCGACGCGAGCGTGGCGTGTCCTGCCTTATCGGCGAGCAACGCCCCGATCCGCTCGATCAGGGCCGCAAGAGCGTCCGGGCGATCCGCCAGTCCGAGCGCGCGCGCGTTCGACTGGACCGTCTGACGATAAAGCGCGGGCGCCGCGAGCAGCTGGGTCGCCAGGCGATCGCCGATGCTGGCGGATGACAGGCCCATTACCGGTGCCCCGTCGGGCGCGGCGGCGGCGGCGAATGCAGGGAAGGTCAGGGCGGCAATCGCGATCGTCGCGGTGCCGTTCATGAACAGCCGCTTTGCAGGCCGCCGGCCGAAATTCCGGATTTTCGGCGCACGACTAACCTGGTTGACGCTATTCATTATCGCTCTCCCCCTTGGACCAACCGTCCATCCCGTTCCGGCGAACGCCTCCCCAAAGGCGTTCGAATCAAAACGAATTTCAGTGGGATGCGCGTGTATTCAGCGTTCAGCAATTGTTATGTTTCGTGTGTGTTTCCCAATGTTGCCGGCAAATCGGGACAGCGTCCCGCAGGCTATTTCTATAAATTTTCGCTGGCCATATGCCCTTCGCCCGCTCGCAGCGAAGGACGGTTTGTTGACCGACTCCCCTAGCCTCACCTGCTATGTTTTCGACGGTTGGCAGCCGAAAATTCGCCCGGCGTCGCCGAGGCGCGACTGGATGGAATCGTCGCCGGAGCGTTACGCCTATCGCTGTCTGCCGCTGGTGATGGCCAACAGCCACGGCTGGGAAGTCCTCAATTCGACCGGCTTTCGCGCCTGCTGGCACGGCGGATCATCGGCAGGATCGGTCGAGATCATCGCTGATCCAGGCTCCGATCCCGCCCGGGTGCCGGTCGCCCTGTTCGGCGAAGGCACGATCACCTTCCACATCGAAGGCATCTTCAGAACGTCGCCGGGCTGGAACCTGTGGGTCGGCGGATCGCCCAACGAGGCCAAGGACGGGATCGCCCCGCTCGGCGGGCTGATCGAAACCGACTGGTCCCCCTACAGCTTCACGATGAACTGGCGCTTCACCCGCCCCGATCACTGGATAAGCTTCAAAATCGACGAGCCATTTTGCCATATCTTTCCGGTGCAGCGCGGCGTGCTGCCGGCGATCGCTCCCGAAATCCGCCCGATCGACGAGGAACCGGCGCTGCGGCAGGCCTATGAGCGCTGGAGCGAGGCGCGAACGGCGTTCCAGCGCAACGTCGAGGCTAACCCGCCGCATGCGCCGGCGGACCGGTGGCAGAAGCTCTATTATCGCGGCCTCAACCCCGATGGCGGCGAAGGCGCGCCCGACCATGAAACGAAGCTGCGCCCGGCCGCGTTCGCCTGCCCCGCCGCCAGCGATTGATTGCCGCGCGACCGGCGCCCGGTTCAGTCGACCATCGGCAGCCACACCGCGCTCGCCGCGGCACCGCCGCGTTCGATCGTCACCGTCGCCTTCTGGTAATCGTCCTTCTTCGCCAGGAAGATATTGGGCACGAATTTCTGCGGGTTGCGATCGTAGAGCGGGAACAGCGACGATTGCACCTGGACCATGATCCGGTGGCCGGGCTGGAAAACATGGTTCACCGTCGGCAGCCGGAACTTGTAGCGCTGCACCGCGCCGGCGGGGATCGCGCTCGGCTTCTCGAAGCTGTCGCGATAGCGGCCGCGGAAGATATCGAGGCTGATCGCGAGCTGATAGCCGCCCATTTTCGGGTTCGACGCGACCTCGTCGGGGTAGACGTCGATCAGCTTGACGACGAAATCGCCGTCGGTGCCCGTCGTCCTGGCATAGATATCGGCGATCGGCGCGCCGGCGACGCGGACCGGCTTGGTCAGCACCGGCGTCTGATAGGTCATCACATCGGGGCGGCCATCGACTCCGCGCTGGTCGCTCACCAGCCAGTCGCCCCAGCGGCCGTCTTCGAAATTGACCGGGCGCGGCAGATGCGGGACGGGCTTGGCGGGATCGGCGACATAGCTGTCCTCCCCCGCCGCGTTCCTGGTGAAGCCCAGCCCGCCGGCCGCGCCGAGATAGATCGGCGTCATCGGATGGGCGCAGCCGACGTCGCAGGCGAGCGGCCAGGTCGCGAACCGGTCCCAGTGATCCTCGCCGGTGTTGTAGATCGTCGCGGCCGGCAGCGCGGCCGCAGGGCCGTCCTTCAGATACTGGTTGAACAATGGCAGCACCATTTGCTCGCGGAATTGCGCGGCGGTGTCGCCGTTCCATTTGAACGGCCCGAGCTCCCTGCCCTCGCGGTTGACCTGGCTGTGCCGCCACGGGCCCATCACCAGGAAATTATTGCCGATCTTTCCCTTCGCCTTGAGCGCTTCCCAGGCGGTGATCGCCCCGTAGATATCCTCCTGATCCCACAGCCCCTGTTCCCAGATCGTCGGGATGTTCGAAGGGTTGGCGGCGACCAGCTTGTCGAGCGCCTGGCCCTGCCAGAACGCCTCATAGGCGGGATGGGCGAGCATTTTCTGCCACGCCGGCAACTGATCGAACCCCGATGCCTTGGCCCATTCGGCGGCGCCGCCGATGCGGCGGAACTCGTCGTAATTGTCGTAGACGCCGGTGGCGGGATCGCTGCCCTTGCCCTTGTAGCCCGTCTGCGAGGCGATCCAGCCGATATTGGCGAGGCGGAAAGCGCCGTAATGGAACCAGTCGTCGCCCATCCAGCCGTCGATCATAGGGCTTTCGGGCGCCGCGACCTTGAGCGCCGGGTGCGGCGCAAGCAGCGCCATCACGACGGTGAAGCCCTCATACGAGCTGCCGATCATCCCGACCCGGCCGTTCGATTGCGGCAGATTGGTTTTGTTCACGAGCCAGTCGATCGTGTCATAGGCATCGGTGACGTGATCGACCTTGGTCGGGTTGAGCGGGCCGATCACCGGGCGGGTGACGACATAATCGCCCTCCGAACCATATTTGCCCCGGATATCCTGGTAGACGCGGATATAGCCCTCGCGGACGAACATCTCGTCGGCGAGCGGCAGCGCCGACAGCATCTTGTCGCTGTCCACCCGGTTGGCGCGCGCGGCGGCGTTATAGGGCGTGCGGGTCAGCACGATCGGCGCGTTGGTCGCGCCCTTGGGGATCATGATGACGGTGAACAATTTGGTGCCGTCGCGCATCGGCATCATCACCTCGCGCTTGATATAATCGCGGTCGACGATCGGCGGGGTGAATTTGGCGGGGATGTCGCCGGCTGGCGCGGGGCCCTGCTGGGCGAGGGCGGGGGTGAGGGCGCAGGCAGCGAGGGCGGCAAGCACCAGGAAACGGCGTTTCATCAAAAGGGCGACTCCAGCATCGATCGGACGCGCGATAGTGACGCGCTGCGCCCAGCGCGCAACCCCGCCGGCCGCGCGCGCCCTGCTTATCGATGGCATGGCCGATGTGACGCATGGGTTTGACACGGCAGGGTGCGCTGCCTATATCCCGCTCTCCACCATAGCTTTCGGGAAATGAGGCGCCGTCGCGCAGTGCCTCGATCGTATTGGGAGCCGTGGTTTCAGAGACGCTACGAGCTGCGGTTCCCGCGACAGGGAGCACGCGGCTTTTTGCGTCTCTGGCGTGCCCGATAACGACAGACGATTGAGGCAAAAAACTCCATGGCATCCAAGATGATCGAGGGCGGCACCGCAAAGCGCCGCATCCGCAAGGTGTTCGGCAACATCCACGAAGTGGTGCAGATGCCGAACCTGATCGAGGTTCAGCGCGAATCCTACGAACAGTTCCTTCGCAGCGATCCCTCGATCGGCTATGTCTCGGGCCTCGAGAAAACGCTCCGCTCGGTCTTCCCGATCCGCGATTTCGCCGGCACCGCCGAGCTCGATTTCGTCAATTACGAGCTCGAGCCCCCCAAATTCGATACCGAGGAATGCCGCCAGCGCGGCATCACCTATGCGGCACCGATGCGCGTGACGCTGCGCCTGATCGTGTTCGAGGTCGATGCCGATACAGAGGCTCGGTCGGTGCTCGATATCAAGGAGCAGGACGTCTATATGGGCGACATGCCGCTGATGACGGGCAACGGCACCTTCATCATCAACGGCACCGAGCGCGTGATCGTCAGCCAGATGCACCGCTCGCCGGGCGTGCTGTTCGACCATGACCGCGGCAAGACGCATGCGAGCGGCAAATATCTGTTCGCGGCGCGCGTGATCCCCTATCGCGGCTCGTGGCTCGATTTCGAGTTCGACGCCAAGGACATCGTCAACGTCCGCATCGATCGCAAGCGCAAGCTGCCGGTGACCGCGCTGCTCTACGCGCTCGGCCTGACGTCCGAGGAAATCCTCAACTATTTCTACAACCGCGTTACCTTCGTTCGCGGCCAGGGCGGGTGGATCATTCCCTTCCAGGCCGAGAATTGGCGCGGGCAAAAGCCGATGTACGACATCATCGACGCCAAGACCGGCGAGATCGTGTTCGCCAATGGCCAGAAGATTTCGCCGCGCGCCGCCAACAAGGCCGCCAAGGACGGCCTCACCGACCTGCTGATCCCGACCGAGGAAATCTTCGGCCGCTATTCGGCTTATGACCTGATCAACGAGACGACCGGCCAGATCTACATCGAAGCCGGTGACGAAGTGTCGGCCGAGAATCTCGAACTGCTCGACAAGGCCGGTATCGACCGGATCGAACTGCTCGACATCGATCACGTCGCGACGGGTCCGTGGATCCGCAACACGCTCAAGGCCGACAAGGCCGAGGAGCGCGAGCAGGCGCTGTCGGACATCTACCGCGTGATGCGCCCCGGCGAGCCGCCGACGCTGGAGACCGCAGAGTCGCTGTTCTCGGGCCTGTTCTTCGATCCCGATCGCTACGATCTGTCGGCGGTCGGCCGCGTCAAGCTCAACATGCGCCTCGACCTCGACGTCGAGGACACCGTCACCACGCTGCGCACCGAGGACATCCTCGAAGTCGTCAAGACGCTCGTCAACCTGAAGGACGGCAAGGGCGAGATCGACGATATCGACAATCTCGGCAACCGGCGTGTCCGCTCGGTCGGCGAATTGCTCGAGAACCAGTACCGCGTCGGTCTGCTCCGCATGGAGCGCGCCGTGAAGGAGCGGATGAGCTCGGTGGACGTGTCCACCGTGATGCCCAACGACCTGATCAACGCCAAGCCGGCAGTGGCCGCAGTGCGCGAGTTCTTCGGCTCGTCGCAGCTGTCGCAGTTCATGGATCAGACCAACCCGCTGTCCGAAGTCACCCACAAGCGCCGCGTGTCGGCACTTGGACCGGGCGGCTTGACGCGTGAGCGCGCCGGCTTCGAAGTCCGCGACGTTCACCCGACGCATTATGGCCGCATCTGCCCGATCGAGACGCCGGAAGGCCCGAACATCGGTCTGATCAACTCGCTCGCCAGCTTCAGCCGCGTCAACAAATACGGCTTCATCGAGACGCCGTACCGCAAGGTCGTCGACCACAAGGTCACCGATGACGTTGTGTACCTCTCGGCAATGGAGGAGGCCAAGCACACGATCGCGCAGGCCAACGCCGATCTGTCGAGCGATGGCGGCTTCACCGAGGAACTCGTCTCGTCGCGGCAGGCGGGCGAATTCCTGATGGCGATCCCCGACAACATCACACTGATGGACGTCAGCCCCAAGCAGCTCGTCTCGGTCGCCGCCTCGCTCATTCCGTTCCTGGAAAACGACGACGCCAACCGCGCGCTGATGGGATCGAACATGCAGCGCCAGGCGGTGCCGCTCGTCCAGGCCGAGGCGCCGTTCGTCGGTACCGGCATGGAAGAGACGGTTGCGCGGGATTCGGGTGCCGCGATCGGCGCCAAGCGTTCGGGCATCGTCGATCAGGTCGATGCGACCCGCATCGTCATCCGCGCCACGGGTGAAGTCGAGGCCGGCCAGTCGGGCGTCGACATCTACACGCTGATGAAGTTCCAGCGATCGAACCAGAACACCTGCATCAACCAGCGCCCGCTGGTGAAGGTGGGCGATGTGATCAAGGCCGGCGACATCATCGCCGATGGCCCGTCGACCGAATTCGGCGAGCTCGCGCTGGGCCGCAACAGCCTCGTCGCGTTCATGCCGTGGAATGGCTATAATTATGAGGATTCGATCCTCATCAGCGAGCGCATCGTCAAGGACGACGTCTTCACCTCGATCCATATCGAGGAATTCGAAGTCATGGCGCGCGACACCAAG
>NCGF01000033.1 GCA_002281485.1 Sphingomonas sp. 28-66-16 | reverse complement strand
CAAGGGCCTGATCCCCGGCGTTACGAAGTCGAGCTGGTAAGGACGAGATATGGCACTGACCGATCCCATTGGTGATATGCTCACCCGCATCCGCAACGGCCAGCGCGCGCGCAAGGACTCCGTCCTGACGCCGGGCTCGAAGCTGCGCGCCCGCGTGCTCGACGTGCTTCAGCGCGAGGGCTATATCCGCGGCTATTCCGAAGAAGAGATGGGGCCTGCCAAGGGCATCCGCATCGAACTCAAATATTTCGAGGGTCAGCCGGCGATCAAGCATGTCGCGCGCGTCTCGAAGCCTGGCCGCCGTGTCTATTCGGGTAGCCAGGATCTGCCCCGGATCATGAACGGCCTGGGCATCACGATCGTCTCGACGCCGCGTGGCGTTCTGTCCGATGCCGAAGCGCGCGAACAGAATGTCGGTGGCGAAGTGCTGGCGGAGGTATTCTGATGAGCCGCATTGGTAAAAAGCCGGTGACCATGCCTGCGGGCGTGACCGCCACGATCGACGGGGGCCAGATCTCGGTCAAGGGCCCCAAGGGCACGCTGACGATGCCGTTGTTCGAAGACATCAGCTATGCGCTCGAAGACGGCGCGATCTCGGTCAAGCCCGCGAACGACACCAAGCGCGCGCGCGCCTTCTGGGGCATGCAGCGGACGATGGTGCAGAATCTGGTGACGGGCGTGAGCGACGGTTTCTCGAAGGTGCTCGAGATCACCGGCGTCGGCTATCGCGCCGCCTCGCAGGGTCGCAACCTCAACCTGCAGCTCGGCTACAGCCACCACGTCAACTATGCGATTCCGGACGGCATCGAGATCAAGACGCCTGATCAGACCACGGTCGAAATCAGCGGGATCGACAAGCAGAAGGTCGGTCAGGTCGCGGCAGAAATCCGTCGCTGGCGCAAGCCCGAGCCCTACAAGGGCAAGGGCATCAAGTATCGCGGCGAGTTCATCTTCCGCAAGGAAGGGAAGAAGAAATAATGTCGACCAAGGGAATGTCTCTTTTCGAGAAGCGGCGTCGCCGCAACCGCTCGGCGCTGCGTGCGCGGGGCTCGGGCCGTCCGCGTCTGTCGATCCACCGGTCGGGCAAGCATATCTATGCCCAGGTGATCGACGATGCCGCCGGCAAGACGATCGTCGCTGCCTCGACGCTGGAAAAGGACGTGCGCGGCACGTCGGGCGCCAACATCGAAGCGGCCAGCTCGGTCGGCAAGCGCGTGGCCGAAGCGGCCGTGCAGGCGGGCGTCAAGCAGGTCGTCTTCGATCGTGGCGGCTTCCTGTATCATGGCCGCGTCAAGGCGCTGGCTGAGGCCGCGCGCGAAGCCGGATTGGAGTTCTAAGAATGGCCGACGAAAAAATTCAGCCGGACGTCACGGCGAACCCCGAGGGCGCGCCGACGATGAACGAAGCGCCGGCCCGTAGCGGTCCTGGCCGTGGCGGCCCCGGTGGCAACCGTGGCCCGGGTCGTGGCGGCCCCGGCGGCGGCAACAATCGTGGCGGCCGCGACAATCGTGGCGGTCGTGACAATCGCGGTCGCGGCGGTCCCGGTGGCGATGACGGTGGCGAAGAGCTGATCGAAAAGCTCGTCCACATCAATCGCGTGTCGAAGACGGTGAAGGGCGGCAAGCGCTTCGGCTTTGCAGCGCTCGTCGTGGTCGGCGATGGCAAGGGCCGGGTCGGCTTCGGCCATGGCAAGGCGCGCGAAGTGCCGGAAGCGATTTCGAAGGCGACGGCTGCTGCCAAGAAGGCAATGGTCCGCGTGCCGCTGAAGGAAGGCCGCACGCTGCATCATGACGCCAAGGGCCATTTCGGCGCGGGTCTCGTGACCGTGCGTTCGGCACCGCAGGGGACCGGCATCATCGCCGGTGGCCCGATGCGCGCCGTGTTCGAATCGCTGGGCGTCGCGGACGTGGTGACCAAGTCGGTCGGCACCTCCAACCCGTACAACATGATCCGTGCGACGTTCGAGGCGCTGACCAACCAGACCAGCCCGAAGGCCGTCGCGCAGCGTCGCGGCAAGAAGATCGCCGATCTGCTCGGTCGCGGTGGGTCGCAGACCGCCGAAGCCGACGCGCTCGCGGTCGTGGAGTAAGACAGATGGCGAAGAAGGAAACGGCGTCGAAGACGCTGAAGATCACGCAGACCGGCTCGCCGATCCGCCGCACGAGCGATCAGCGCGCGACGCTGATCGGCCTGGGGCTCAACAAGATGCACAAGACCGTCGAACTGACCGACACGCCCGAAGTGCGTGGCATGGTCCGCAAGGTGGCGCATATGGTGAGCGTCGAGGGGTAAAGGCCCTGGCTCCCGCTCTCTCTCGTGGGAGCGGGCTTTAGAAATCAGCGCGAAATAAGCGAAAGCGAGTGCACGACATGAAATTGAACGAACTCCGGGACAATGAAGGCGCCCGCAAGTCGCGGATGCGCGTGGGCCGTGGTATCGGTTCGGGCAAGGGCAAGACCGCCGGCCGTGGCCAGAAGGGCCAGAAGAGCCGCGAGGGCGTCTCCATCGCCGGCTTCGAAGGCGGCCAGATGCCGCTCCACATGCGGTTGCCGAAGCGCGGCTTCAACAACATCTTCGCCAAGGATTATGCCGAGGTGAATCTCGGCGCGATCCAGAAGATGATCGACGCGGGCAAGCTCGGCACCGACGGCAACCTCGATCACGCCGCGCTCAAGGCCGCCGGCCTCGCGCGCGGTGGCAAGGACGGCGTCCGCCTGCTCGCCAAGGGGGCGTTGACCACCAAGCTGAACTTCACCGTCGCCGGCGCGTCGAAGGGCGCGATCGAGGCGGTCGAAAAGCTCGGCGGCACGGTCGACGTGATCCATGTCGTCCCCGCCAACGAAAAGGCCGCCGCCAAGAAGGGCGTGAAGTACAAGGAGCGCCAGGCGCACAAGGCGTCGTTCAAGGCGTAAGGTGCGTCGCGCCGTCGTGACGGCCGGGCACCCCGATCGGTGCCCCCCGCCACAATGGCACATCAGACGCTAGGCAAGGCCGCTTGCGTGACTATATGAGCGGCGGGGCGTCAGGAACGTTTCCCGCCGTTTATGTTTCCAGGACGATTGGACGATATGGCATCCGCAGCCGAACAAATGGCCTCCGGCATCAGCTTTTCGAAGTTTTCGCAGGCGACCGATCTCAAGAAGCGCCTTTGGTTCACGATCGGCGCGCTGATCGTCTTCCGTCTGCTCAGCTATGTCCCGCTGCCGGGGATCGATCCGACCGCGCTCGGCATGCTCTCGCAGCAGACGCAGGGCGGCGTGCTTGATCTGTTCAACAGCTTCTCGGGCGGCTCGCTCAAGCGGATGAGCCTGATCGCGCTCGGCGTGATGCCCTATATCACCGCCTCGATCGTCGTGCAGCTCGCGACCTCGCTGTCGCCGACGCTCGCTGCGATCAAGAAGGAAGGCGAGAGCGGGCGCAAGCGGCTCAACCAATATACCCGCTACGGCACCGTCGGGCTGACGGCGGTCCAGGGCTATTTCATTGCGGTCGGGCTCGAAGCGTTCGGCGCGAGCCAGGGCGTCGCGGCCGTCGTCGAACCCGGCATGTTGTTCCGGGTCGGTGCGGTGATCTCGCTGGTCGGCGGCACGATGTTCCTGATGTGGCTCGGCGAGCAGATCACCAGCCGCGGAATCGGCAACGGTGTGTCGCTGATCATCATGGCGGGCATCGTCGCCAATCTGCCGACGACGCTCTACAATCTGTTCGAGGGCAGCCGCACCGGATCGCTCGATCCCGTCCGGCTGATCGGCATCGTCGCGGCGGTGATCGTGCTCGTGCTGTTCATCTGCTTCATGGAGCGCGCCCAGCGCCGCATCCTGATCCAGTATCCCAAGCGTCAGACCCAGCGCGGGATGCAGGCCGATCGCAGCCATCTGCCGCTGAAGATCAACACCGCCGGCGTGATTCCGCCGATCTTCGCCTCGTCGCTGCTGCTGATGCCGCTGACGATCACCCAGTTCGCGGGCAGCTATGTCCAGGGCCAGAGCAACTGGGGCGATTTCATCATCACCCTCAACCAGTATCTCCAGCACGGCTCGCTGCTCTACATGACGCTGTACGGCGCCGGCATCATCTTCTTCTCGTTCTTCTACACCGCCGTGGTGTTCAATCCCGAGGAAACGGCCGACAATCTGAAGCGCTATGGCGGGTTCATTCCCGGCATCCGCCCGGGCAAGAACACCGAAATCTATTTCGATTATGTGCTGACCCGGATCACCGTGATCGGCGCGGCCTATCTGGCGATCATCTGCCTCGTGCCCGAATATCTGGTGTCGGCGCTGTCGATCCCGTTCTACCTCGGCGGAACGAGCTTGCTGATCGTCGTCAATGTGACCATGGATACCGTGACGCAGATCCAGAGCCACTTGCTGGCGCATCAATATGGCGATCTGATCAAGAAGGCGAAGCTGAAGGGCGGCCGGCTCCGTTGAGAGGGCAGGCGCCCGATCGAGGGGATAAGCGGACTTGAACATCATTCTGCTGGGGCCACCAGGAGCGGGCAAGGGCACCCAGGCGAGCCGCCTCCAGAAGGATCGCGGCATGGTCCAGCTCTCGACCGGCGACATGCTGCGCGCCGCCGTCAAGGCGGAGAGCGCGGTCGGTCGCCAGGCGAAGGCGGTGATGGAAGCCGGCCAGCTCGTCTCCGACGAGATCGTCTCGGGGATCATCGGCGAACGCCTCGACGAGGATGATACCGCGCAGGGCGTGATCTTCGACGGCTATCCGCGCACCGCCGCGCAGGCGGCATCGCTCGATGCCCTGCTCGCCGAACGCGGGCGCAAGCTCGATTTCGTGATCGAACTCGACGTCGACGAGGATGCGCTGGTCGAGCGGATCGTCGGCCGGTTCAGCTGCGCCAGATGCGGCACCAATTATCACGACAGCTTCGCGCTGCCCAAGGTGCCGGGGGTGTGCGATGTCTGCGGGTCGACCGAATTCAAGCGCCGCCCCGACGACAACGAGGAGACCGTGCGCACCCGGATGGCCGAATATCGCGCCAAGACCGCGCCGATCCTGCCGATCTACGAAGCCCGCGGGCTCGTGCGCCATGTCGATGGCATGGCCGATATCGATCATGTCACGGCAGCGCTGAAAGCCATTCTCGATGCCGATTGACGCCCGACGGCGCCGGGCGGACGGCGGCGAATAGAAGCGGGCCGGGGGCGGGGATTATCGATGACGACTCGCACGCAGATGATCGAAGCGCTCGACGGCGTCGAATCGGTCGCCGCCCGGCTGGCGGAGGTTGCGAGCCGGACCGACGCGCGCCGCAAGAGCGACCTGATCGAGGCGCGGCGCGATCTCGCGATCCGGACGATGGCGATCATGGCGCTCGGCGAGCGGTATCGGCCGATCGCCGACAATGACGATCTCTACGCCGAGCTGCGCCGGCGCCAGGGGCATTTGCGCGCGACGATCGCCGAGCATCAATCGGCCTGGTCGGCACCATCGATCGACAGCGACGACGCTGCCTATGTCGCGGCATCCGCCGCCGTGCAGTCGGTCGGCCGCGATTTCATGCGCTGGGTTCGACAGACGATCGAGTCGCTGCCCGAAGCATGAGCGATCGGTTGGTCGGCCCGGCGTTCGGCGTTAAAGCGGGATGATTGCGGGAGGATCAGGCCCGTGTCGGTTCGTGTCGAGAAGGCGAAACGGCTGGCCCGCGCTCGAGGCATGTTTCGCGTCCGCGCTCGAGGCGAACGCGCCGAGGTGAAAGTCATCGGGGTCTGAACGCGGCTGGCTCTTTGGGGGGAATGGATATGCGGTCGATCAAGTTCATGGCGATGCTGGCGGTATCGACGGTCGCGGTGCCGGCGTCGGCGGAGATCGTTTCGGCCAGCCCCGCCAGCTTCGAACTCGGCCAGACCGTCACGGTCGACAAGCCGATCGCCGAGGTGTGGGAAACGCTGCGCAGCCCCCAGCGCTGGTGGGACAAGGAGCACACCTATTCGGGCGACAGCGCGAACCTCTATCTCGATTCGCAGGCGACCGGCTGTTTCTGCGAGAAGCTGCCCGGCAAGGGCAGCGTCGAGCATGGCCATATCGTCTATATCCAGCCGCCGCGGATGATCCGGATGCGCGCGGCCCTCGGCCCGCTCCAGGCCGAGGCGGTGACCGGGACGCTGACGCTGCTGCTGACGCCCGAAGGCGACGGCGCGACCAAGGTGACGCTGACCTATCTGGTCGCGGGCCAGATCAGGGGCGGCGCCGAGGCGATGGCGCCGATGGTCGATGAAGTGCTCGCGCTCCAGATGATCAATCTCAAGGCAGCGGCCGAGAGCGGCGCGGCTGCGGCCAAATAGCAAGCGGCGGGCGTCCGCCGCTTGACAGGGTGGCTGGTCGCGGCTATCGGACGCGACTTCCAACACTCCGTTGCCGGCGGTGCTTTCGCGCGCGCCGGTGTCGTGCGTTAAGGAAATCAACGCGATGAGATGGGGCCGGTGCAGCCATGCCAGGCCCTGTGGAGCAGGAGAATAAATTTCATGGCACGTATTGCGGGCGTCAATATCCCGACCAACAAGCGCGTGGTGATCGCGCTGACCTATATCCACGGCATTGGCAACACCAAGGCCCAGGAAATCACCACCAAGCTGGGCATCGCCCCTGAGCGCCGCGTGCAGGACCTGACCGATCAGGAAGTGCTGCAGATTCGCGAGACGATCGATGCCGATCATACGGTTGAGGGCGATCTGCGCCGTCAGACGTCGATCAACATCAAGCGTCTGATGGACCTCGCCTGCTATCGCGGGCTGCGTCATCGCAAGGGTCTGCCGGTTCGCGGCCAGCGCACGCATACCAACGCGCGCACCCGCAAGGGCAAGGCCAAGCCGATCGCCGGCAAAAAGAAGTAATTCGCGCGGGGCGCGAATTACTCCGCCGGAGGCAGGCTGGTGGCAGACCGCCTCCCGCTCTCCGTAATAGAGATTCAGGGTTAGGATTTTACCAATGGCACGCGAACCTCAGCGCATTCGTCGGCGCGAGCGCAAGAACATCACCAGCGGCGTCGCACATGTCAACGCCAGCTTCAACAATACGATGATCACGATCACCGATGCCCAGGGCAACGCGATTTCGTGGTCGTCGGCAGGCATGATGGGTTTCAAGGGATCGCGCAAATCGACTCCCTATGCTGCCCAGGTCGCCGCCGAAGACGCGGGCCGCAAGGCCGCCGAGCACGGTGTGCGCACCCTCGAAGTCGAAGTGAAGGGTCCCGGGTCGGGCCGCGAATCGGCGCTGCGTGCGCTGCAGGCGGTCGGCTTCCAGATCACCTCGATCCGCGACGTGACCTCGATCCCGCATAACGGCGTCCGCCCTTCGAAGCGCCGCCGCGTCTGATTACGGCTCGTTCGTGCGCGATTGATCACGCTGGCGCGAACAAGTCTCCCACCGGCTGGTGCATGCCCTTAGCGCCAGCCCAAAACCAAGGGGAAGCCCGTGTCCGTGAATGCAAAGAATTGGCAGGAACTGAAGAAGCCCAGCAGCCTCGAGCGCAAGGCTGGCGGCGATTCGAAGCGCAAGGCGACCTTCGTGGCCGAACCGCTCGAGCGGGGCTTTGGCCTGACGCTCGGCAATGCGCTGCGCCGCGTGCTGCTGTCGTCGCTTCAGGGTGCCGCCGTCACCTCGATCAAGATCGAGAATGTGCTGCACGAATTCTCGTCGCTTGCCGGTGTGCGTGAAGACGTCACCGACATCGTCCTGAACGTCAAGCAGATCGCGCTGCGGATGCAGGGCGAAGGCCCCAAGCGGCTCCAGCTCTCGGCGACCGGCCCCGGCGCCGTCACCGCCGGCGACATCGCCGTGTCGGGCGATATCGAGGTGATGAACCCCGATCTCGTCATCTGTCATCTCGATGACGGCGCGACGCTCAACATGGAATTGACCGCCGATGTCGGCAAGGGCTACGTGCCCGCCGTCGCCAACCGCCCGGCCGATGCGCCGATCGGCCTGATCCCGGTCGACGCGCTCTATTCGCCGGTCCGCCAGGTCAGCTACAAGGTCGAGAACACCCGCGTCGGGCAGGAGCTCGATTACGACAAGCTGACGCTGACGATCGAAACCGATGGCACCGTTACTCCCGACGATGCGGTCGCCTATGCCGGCCGCATCCTGCAGGACCAGCTCGCGCTCTTCGTGCACTTCGACGAATCGGCGATGGTGCGTTCGGCGCCGATCGGCCAGGCGGCACCAGCGGCCGGCGGCGAGGTGGCGGGCGATGCCCAGCAGATCAACCGCTATCTGCTCAAGAAGGTCGACGAGCTCGAGCTCTCGGTCCGCTCGGCGAATTGCCTGAAGAACGACAACATCATCTATATCGGCGATCTCGTGCAGAAGACCGAGGCAGAGATGCTGCGCACGCCGAATTTCGGCCGCAAGTCCTTGAACGAGATCAAGGAAGTGCTGTCGTCGATGGGGCTGCGGCTGGGCATGGAAATCCCCGGCTGGCCGCCTGAGAACATCGAAGAGATGGCCAAGAAGCTCGAGCAGGAGATCATGGGTTGAGCCTTTCTGGCTCGTCACCCCGGGCGTGACCCGGGGTCCCGCTTCTTCGGACGCGGGCCACGTAAGCGGGACCCCGGGCGAGCCCCGGGGTGACGGCAAGATAGGTTGGCTCACCGTCCCAACCAGGTCTGGGGTACCTTGTACGGCCCCCTAACGAACGAAGGATATGAATCATGCGCCATCGCGTCGGCGGTCGTAAACTCTCGCGGACTTCGGCCCACCGCACAGCGCTGTTCCGCAACATGGCGGCAGCACTGATCAAGCACGAACAGATCACCACCACCGTCGCCAAGGCGAAAGAACTGCGCCCTTATGTCGAAAAGCTGGTCACGCTGGCGAAGAAGGGTGGCCTCTCCAACCGTCGCCTCGCGCATGCGCGGATCCTCGACGATGCCCAGCTGGTCAAGCTGTTCGACGTGCTTGCCGATCGCTATGCCGACCGTAACGGCGGCTATACCCGCATCATCAAGATGGGCCCGCGCGGCTCGGATGCGGCGCCGATGGCGATCATCGAATTCGTCGATCGTGACGTCGATGCCAAGGGCCAGGATTCGGGCCCGCTGATGGGCGAAGACGATTACGCCGACGCCGCCTGATCGGCGCGCCCGCGTCGCCTGATCGGCGATCGAGCTTCTCGGCAGAGGTTCTTGGCAAAGGAGTCGCGCCTGATAGGGTGCGGCTCCTTTCGTTTGTCCGGAGACCTGCCGATGCGCCGCGCCTTGCCCCTGATCCTGCTTGCCGCCGCCAGCCCTTCGCTCGCCAAGACCCGCCCGGAGACCAGTGTTCAGATGACCGCGCCGCTATCCTATCCGCAGACCCGCCGCGTCGATCAGGTCGACGACCAATTCGGGATCAAGGTCGCCGATCCCTATCGCTGGCTCGAGAACGACGTCCGCACCGATCCCGAGGTCAAGGCATGGGTCGATGCCGAAAATGCCGTCACCAACGCCTATCTGGCGACGCTGCCCGGGCGCGATCTGTTCAAGGCGCGGCTGACCCAATTGCTCGACTATGAACGCTTCGGGATCCCCGTGAAAAAGGGCGGCCGCTATTTCTACAGCCATAATTCGGGGCTGCAGAACCAGGCCGTGCTGTTCGTGCGCGACAGCGTCGACGGCGCGGGGCGGGTGCTGATCGATCCCAATGGCTGGTCGAAGGACGGCGCCACCGCGCTCGGCGAATGGAGCCCGTCCGAAGACGGCAGCAAGCTGCTCTACACGATCCAGGACGGCGGCACCGACTGGCGCACCGTCAAGGTGCTCGATGTCGCGACCGGCGCGCTGCTGCCCGACACGATCGAATGGGTCAAATTCTCGGCGCTCGCCTGGGCGAAGGACGGCTCGGGCTTCTATTATTCGGCGTTCCCGGCCCCGGCCGAGGGCGCGAAGTTCCAGGCGCTCAACGAGAATCAGAAGATCTTCTTCCACCGTCTCGGCACCGCCCAGGCCGCCGACGCGCTGATCTATGCCACCCCCGACAAGCCGAGGCGCGGGCACAGCGCCGAAGTCACCGATGACGGCAAATGGCTGGTGATCACCACCACCGAGGGCACCGACGTCCGTTACGAGATCAGCCTCCTCGATCTCGCCACGCCGGGGGCCAAGCCCCGCACGATCATTCCCGGGCTCGACAATGAGTGGCAGCTCGCGGGCAATGTCGGGCCGATCTTCTACTGGCGGACGAACAAGGGCGCGCCGCGCCAGCGGATCGTCGCGATGGACGTCCGCGAGGCGCGCCCGGCGCTGCGCGAGATCGTCCCCGAAGACCGCTCGGTGCTCGACGGCGCCGGCATCATCGGCGGCGTGCTCGTCGCCGACTATCTCGCCGATGTGAAGAGCGAGATTCGCCGCTATACGCTCGACGGCAAGCCGGCGGGGCTGGTGCCGCTGCCCGGGATCGGCGCGGCGGGCGGCTTCGGCGGCACCGCGAACGATCCCGAGACCTTCTATGCCTTCACCAGCTATGCGACGCCGACGACGATCTACCGCTATGACGTGACGACCGGCAAGGCGACCCCCTGGGCCGCGCCCAAGGTCGATTTCGACCCCGATGCCTATGTCGTCGAGCAGAAATTCTACGCGTCGAAAGATGGTACGCGCGTGCCGATGTTCGTCGTCCACCGCAAGGATCTGGCCAAGGGGCCGCAGCCGACGTTGCTCTACGCCTATGGCGGGTTCAACATTTCGAGTGTCCCGGGCTTCTCGGCGACGCGGCTGGCGTGGATGGAGCAGGGCGGCGTACTCGCTGTCGCCAACATCCGCGGCGGCGGCGAATATGGCAAGGCGTGGCACGACGCCGGCCGCCTCGCCAACAAGCAGAATGTGTTCGACGATTTCATCGCCGCGGGCGAATATCTGATCGCCGAAGGGATCACTTCAAAGGCGAAGCTGGCGATTCAGGGCGGCTCGAACGGCGGGTTGCTGGTCGGCGCGGTGGTCAACCAGCGGCCCGATCTGTTCGCCGCCGCGCTGCCCGCGGTCGGGGTGATGGACATGCTGCGTTTCGACAAGTTCACCGCCGGGCGCTATTGGGTCGATGATTATGGCTATCCGTCGAAGGAGGCCGATTTCAAGGTCCTCTACGCCTATTCGCCCTATCACAATGTAAAGGGCGGGCGCGACTATCCGGCGATCCTCGCGACCACGGCCAATACCGACGACCGCGTCGTCCCCGGCCATACCTTCAAATATACCGCCGCGCTCCAGGCCGCCGATATCGGCCCCAAGCCGCATCTCGTCCGTATCGAAACGCGCGCCGGTCACGGTAGCGGCAAGCCGACCGACAAGATCATCGAGGAAGCGGCCGACCTATGGGCATTCGCGGCGAAATGGACCGGGCTGGCGGTCAAATAGCCGCCACGCTCAGCGCTGTACGCTCGCGCCCCAATAGCCGCGATACACCGCGCGCACCCGGTCGAGATCGGGCGTGAACGTCATCGCCGTCTCGCTTCGAACGAGCGATTCGGCGGCATAGCGCGCAAATGCTCCGTGTGCCGCCACCGGTGCAAGCGCGGCCATCTCGCCGATGGCGTGCTGGAGCCGGACCGCGACTTCGACCAGCGCGGCGCCGTCGCGCGCGATCGGCTGGATCAGGTCCTCGAGCAGGTCGTCGAGCAGGAGATCGGGCAGCCTGACCCGGCCCGATGCGTCGTCGTCGCTCTCGGCTTCGTCACTCGCCGCGAGGAAGCCGGCCATCACGCGCACGCCGGCGCCGAGCACGGCGATCGCGGTGCCGGGATCGTTGACGGCGGGGGAAAGCGCCCGCGAGGCGATTTCGGACAGCACGATCAGGCCGAAACGGGGATCATGATCGAATTCGCGGCGGTGCTCGATCGTGAACGCGTCTCGGACGGCCGCGTCGGCATCGGTGTCGGGTCGTTGCCATGTCGCCAGGCGGCGCTGCGGCGTCACGAAGGTGCCGGGGCTCACCAGCACGTCGATCGGACATTGCTCGTCGGCTGCCAGCCCGGTCAGCGCTCCCAGATCGACATGAGTGACATACCCGATCTCGTCGGCGAACACGGACCGGCCGGTGGTTGCCCGATCGACTTCGGCGACCGTCACGCGGACCCTGAATCCCGACTGCTCGACTGCCATCTTGGTCACGCGCTCGACCTGTTCGATCGTGCTGCCGACGCGTCCGAAGCTCGACAGATGCTCGATCCAGCGCAGCAGGGTGAAAACGATGATCGCGATGACGAGGATGGTGCCGACGAAAAGGATCACCCGCCCCGATTTGCCGTAGATGCCCGTCGACAAGGCGCAGATCCCGACGATCGAGAACAGGAAGGCGCCGAGAAAGGTGGAGAGCGCGTTCTGCGCGGTCGCGTCTTGCACCAGCAGCTGCGTGGCACGCGGGGTGATCGTGCTGCTGGCGCCGGAAAAAGCGGAGACCATCGCCGTGAGCGAGAAGGTCGTGACCGCGAGCATGCTCGAGGCGAGGATCTCGAGGATATTGTCGACCGCGTCCGAGCCGATCTTGGTGCTGATGGTATAAGGCACGAACGGCGCGACGAAGGCCGCCAGTAGCGCCAGCCCGACCGAAAAGATCGAAAACAGCGCGGCCCGGAACCAGATGCGCCGCAGCAGCAACCGCACGAACCATTGCCAGCGAGAGGTCATGGCCGTTCGATGCCGAAGGTCAGCCGCGCCGCCTGCCGTTCATGGACGAGATAGAGGAGGAGCTTGGTGAAAATGGCGAGGCCTCCGATCGAAACCGCGGTGGCAAGATTGCCGGTGTGGATGAACGCAAAAACGACGGTATCGCGCGAGGCGATGAAACGCCATGTCGAGCTTGGCCAAGGTGATCGCTCGCACCCGAAGCAGCGCAGAAGCCGCTACGAGGACGCGATTCCTGTCAACAGCGCATGACGGCTTCACGGGTTCCGGAGCGGGTCCGACCCGGCGTCGATCGCGCCCCGCGTCGGACGGGCGGGGCCGGGCCCTGCGGGCCGGCAACAATCCTGGACGACGGGGAAAGCGGCCGATGCGCGCCGGCGGCTCCCCATGGCGCCTTACCCCGCTGGTCTTCGCCGCGCGGCGCCGCTATCTGGCCCCATGACACAGCATCCCGACTCCATCCTGATCATCGATTTCGGCAGCCAGGTCACCCAGCTGATCGCCCGGCGGGTGCGCGAGGCCGGCGTCTATTCCGAGATCGCGCCGTTCAACAGCGCGGCCGACGCATTCGCGCGGATGCAGCCCAGGGGGGTGATCCTGTCGGGCAGCCCGGCCTCGGTGCTCGACGCCGACAGCCCGCGCGCGCCGGATATCGTTTTCGACAGCGGCGTGCCCGTGCTCGGCATCTGTTACGGCCAGCAGACGATGATGGCGCAGCTCGGCGGCAGCGTTTCGCTGGGCGAGAGCGGCGAATTTGGCCACGCCTTTATCGAGGTCGGCGATCGCTGCGCGCTGTTCGACGGGCTGTGGACCGAGGGCGACAGGCACCAGGTATGGATGAGCCATGGCGACAAGGTGACCAGCCTCGCCCCGGGCTTCCGCACCGTCGCGACCAGCCCCGGCGCGCCCTATGCGGTGATCGCCGACGACGACCGGCATTATTACGCGATGCAATTCCACCCCGAGGTCGTCCACACCCCCGATGGCGGCAAGCTGATCGCCAATTTCGCGCGCCATGTCTGCGGGCTGACCGGCGACTGGACGATGGCGGAGTTCCGCCAGACCAAGATCGACGAGATTCGCGCCCAGGTCGGGAAGGGGCGGGTGATCTGTGGCCTTTCGGGCGGGGTCGATTCAGCGGTGGCGGCGGTGCTGATCCACGAAGCGATTGGTGAGCAACTGACCTGCGTGTTCGTCGATCACGGGCTGATGCGCGCGAGCGAGGCCGAGCAGGTCGTCGGGCTGTTTCGCGACCATTACAATATCCCGCTCGTCCATGTGAACGCCGAGACGCTTTTTCTAAGCGGGCTCGCCGGCGTCACCGATCCCGAGGCCAAGCGCAAGTTCATCGGCGCGACCTTCATCGAGGTGTTCGAGGCCGAGGCGCGCAAGATCGGTGGCGCCGAGTTCCTGGCGCAGGGGACGCTCTATCCCGACGTCATCGAAAGCGTCAGCTTCACCGGCGGGCCCTCGGTGACGATCAAGAGCCACCACAATGTCGGCGGGCTGCCCGAACGCATGAACATGAAGCTCGTCGAGCCGTTGCGCGAATTGTTCAAGGACGAGGTCCGCGCGCTCGGGCGCGAGCTCGGCCTGCCCGACATCTTCGTCGGGCGGCATCCGTTCCCCGGGCCGGGGCTCGCGATCCGTATTCCGGGCGAAGTGACCAAGGAACGATGCGACATATTGCGCAAGGCCGATGCGATCTATCTCGAGGAAATCCGGAGTGCCGGGTTGTACGACGCGATCTGGCAGGCGTTTGCGGTGCTGCTGCCGGTGCGTTCGGTCGGCGTAATGGGCGACGGGCGAACCTATGACAATGTGCTGGCGCTGCGCGCGGTGACCTCGACCGACGGGATGACCGCGCAGGCGTTCGAGTTCCCCGGCGGCTTTCTGCCCCGGGTCGCGACCCGCATCGTCAACGAGGTCAAGGGCATCAACCGCGTGACCTATGACTATACGAGCAAGCCACCCGGAACGATCGAGTGGGAGTGAGGGGTAGTAGAGTCGGCGGTGATCGGCGGCTGTAGCGGGCAAGAGCGTAGACGACGTACTCGACTGTTGACGAGAGCTGCTGAAGGCTGTGTTAGAGTTTCGTTCGAGCCTTGCGACAGTATGGGCGGGATTGCCGACAGTGCGCTTTGGAGCGCCAAGCGAAATAATCTGACGTTCGTTCAGGTGGATTGTGGTGGCCGCTTCGCGCCCCGGGAAAATGTCGAGCGGCCAAGTGCCTTTCACGCAAGTGCGGCGGTCACTAGCCCTCGCTGCGATGAAGTCCGACAGTTTCGCGGAAGCTTCGCAGACCGCTGGCCCAGCGGCAATCTGCAAACCCGCCTCGATCTGACGGACTTCGTTCGCTGCTTGAAATAGACGTCGAGAAAAGCCGACTGGAGCGGAGGCTTAGGATTGCCGGTCGAATCCTCTAATGGATTATTTGACTACAACGATTCCGGCGGGCTTTCTTACGACTACGTAGGCTCTGGTTGCAGGGTCGAGCGCATAATAGGCGTTGTTGACGTAGTAATAGGTCGAGCCCTGCCAAACCACCGCCCTGTAGCCCGCTGGCAATATGGTGAGCCGGGCGCCGACTGGCGCCGCAACGACGACATATCCGCCGCCGACGCTCGTGTAATAGATCCCGGAATGGTAATAATATGGGCTGCCGGCAACCACCACGCGCGTATAAGATGTCGGCAGTACGTTCACGCGATAGCCCACCGGGCGCGCTGCATAATATCCGCGCCAATTGTCTTGGGCAAAATCGGCGCGGGCGTCTGTTCGATCATTGGCGATGTCGGTGCGGGCATCTGTTCGATCATTCGCGATGTCGCTGCGCGATTCGATGCGTTTGTCAGCGGTGTCCGATCGCGTGGTCTGGCGTTGAGACTGTTTGCCCGTCCGCGATGTCTGGCGCTGCGACTGGGCGCCCGTGCGCGAGGTTTGACGGCTGGCCTGGTTGCCCTGGCGCGCCTGCCGGTCGGCAAATCCCAATCCTTTCATCAGTTCGCCGGACGGCTGGGTCCTCGCTGTGCCCGCAGCCGGCAGCGCGCAAGCCAGCGCCGCTGCGCTGACCATTATAAGCGTTCTTTTCACATTTGTTCTCCTTGTTGCTTCGACTCGGGCACATCGCCTGACTCACGAGTCGATGGGCCTATATTTAATGTAGTACATTACACGGCGATGAATGAGGCCATGCAAGGCCTGCACGCCGGGCGCGATCGACGCGGTTGACCAACGGCCAAGACAGGGCGCGCCACGAGATCCGCCATCGTCAAGCAGGCCCCGTCCCGCTGAATGGTGCGAGGACCGCCAGCTAACGCGGACTGTGCAGCCGGAAGCATGACGAGTTGATTGGGTTAGTTGCCCTGCGGCAGCGCCTGTACCTGCTTGGATTCAGTTCAGATGGAGCCAAAAATGCCGGAACTCGAGAACCGCAGCGCAGCGTGCCCACGTCCGCGAACGGCGGACGGTCAGAAGGCCGCTATTCGCGGGCCCGGCTGGGCTGAAACCCGCAGGGGCTAGTCGAGTTTTGCGGAAACATAACTGGCAAGGGTCGTTGCCGCTTCGCGGACGGCGGACTCGACCGTGATTTGCAATCCCGCGTCCAGCTGACGGGCATAATCCGCTGCTTGCACGAGCGATATCGAAAAGGCTTGGCGTAGACGCGCGTTCAGCACGTCCTGGGGAATATTCGGCATACAATCGACCACCTGGGCGCGCAGCGAGAGGAGGCTGGGCATGCCGAATTTGGTGACCAACTCGAGCAGGTTGAAGCGCGGATCGGACGAAACCTGGAGGCAGAAACTGACGTAGAGCCGTCCTTCCTCGTCAAGGCAGGACTCCATAAACGGGGCAATTGCTGCGGCGATCAGTGCAACAAGGCGGCGCGCCGGATCGGCTTCGTCGACCCTGCTGAGACGCAGTGCACGTTCCTGCTCAATCGCACCGTAACGCTGGGTGAAAACCTCCTTGATCAGTTCTTCCACGTTCCCGAAGTGGTAGTGGACCGCGCTCGGATTGCGCGCACCGGCGGCGCGGGTGATGTCCTTGACGGAGACCGTCCCCAAGCCTCGCTCGGCGATGAGACGCTGTGCGGACTGAAGCAGGGCAGTTCGCGTATCTTGGTGTGCGGATCGGGACATATCTCTCGTATTTAATATTGCGCATTAATGCAGACCATGGAATACCACACTCTCCGGTTGCGCGCCAAGGATTGAAGATCGCGCGTCCGGCCTGCAACTGCCAATGGCAGGCGAGGAGAGCGGACGCGTGTACAATCAATCCGATACGCCTGCATCTGCTCGCTCGTCCGATCTACCTCAATCAACCCGTACTGTACGGGGAGAAGGCGCGCCGCCGCCGCTTTCGAGGCCCACCAAGCTGGCATTCGGTATTGGTGCAATCGCTCCGGGAGTAACCGCGGCGGCGTTCGATTTCTTCCTGCTGATCTTCTACAGTCAGGTCGTCGGCCTCGACGCGCGGTTGGTCGGCTTGGCACTCATGATCTCGCTGCTGTGCGATGCGATCAGCGACCCCATCGTCGGCTATTGGTCTGACAACCTTCGCTCGCGCTGGGGCAGGCGCCATCCGTTTCTTTATGGCTCGGCGATCCCGCTGGCGGCGAGCTTCTACTTCCTTTGGACGCCGCCTGAGCACGCCACCCAGACGGCGCTGTTCTGGTACCTGCTATCGCTGTCCGTGATCGTGCGAACCGCGATCACCTTTTACCGTACACCGGCGAGCGCGCTCGTTCCTGAACTCACGCCAGCCTATCACGAGCGCACGTCGCTCTACAGCCTGAGGTATTTTCTCGCCTGGGTGGGTGGCAACGCGGTATCGGTTTGGACCTTCGCGGTTCTATTCCCGATGTTCGTGACCACTACCATCGCTGACGGGCGGTTCAACCGCGATGCCTACCCGATCTACGGGCTGGTCGGGGCGCTCGCCATTCTGCTGTCAATCCTCGTTAGCGCGGTCGGCACCCACGCGCGTATTCTTTACCTGAAGTCGGCGCCACCCAAACGCCAACTGACCATCGGGACCATATTTCGTGAGCTGATCGAGACGCTTTCGAACCGTTCCTTTGTCTCGTTATTCATCGCGGCCATGCTGGCGGCAATCGCAGGCGGCCTCGCCGCGGGCCTGGCGCTCTATTTCCTAACCTATTTCTGGGCGTTCGACGAGCGCCAGACCGCAGCGATCTTCATCGGCACCTTCCTCGCTGCAGGGATAGGGCTCGTTTTGGCGCCACGCGTCTCCCGCAGTTTGGGCAAAAAGCGCGGCGCCATCATTGTCGGGCTGGTGGCCTTTGTCGGCGCACCGATGCCTATCATCCTGCGCCTCGTGGACATGCTGCCGCCTAATGGGACGCCCTTCATCTTCTGGTTCGTCACCATCGCCAACATCATCGATGTCGGGTTGATCATCTGTTTCCAGATCCTGTTCGCTTCGATGCTGGCAGATCTGGTCGAGGACAGCGAACTGCAAACGGGCCGGCGATCGGAAGGCGTCTTCATCGCCGCCGAGACATTCATCGATAAGGCCGTGCGCGGCATCGGGGTGATCGCCGCCACCACGATCCTGACAGTCGCGGGCCTCTCGCCGGGTGCCAAGCCGGAGGACGTCAGTGCTGACGCGATCTGGCGGATGGGAGCCTACTACGTGCCGATCGTGCTGTCGCTATGGATTGCGATGATTGTGGCCATTGCAACCTACAGGATCGACAAGACCACGCACGAAGAGAACCTTAGAAAGCTCGCCGCCTCAGATAGCGGCTAAACCGACCGGCGCTCCGTCGCCCCGAATGTTCGGAGCTGGTGGGGTGTGCCATTGATCATGCTGGACCGCTCTCAGTGAGACGGTCCGCCAAATTGGAGATTCTGCATTCGCCTTATTTGCGGATGCCAGCTTTTGCAGCAATACGCTGCGTATATTGTGGTGTGAGAGGTTCAAGAATGCTTGGCTACGATCTTTACTGGTCTTTTCGGTCACCATATTCATATTTGATTGTACCGCGGCTCCTGGAAATTCAGAGCACCTATGACGTCGCTTGCAACGTCCGTCCGGTTTACCCCTTGGCGGTAAGGACACCGGAGTTCTTCGACGGGCGTGATCCCCTCTGGACGCCTTATCTTTTGCGCGACACGACCCGTCAGGCCGAGTTTCTCGGCTTACCCTACCGATGGCCCCGGCCCGATCCCGTCCGCATGGTGGCCGGGGACTATCGAGTTGAACAACCGTATATGTCCGTCGTCAGAACATTTGGCGCAGCTCGGGGCGTAAATTAGCGGAGTGCGGGCCTCGTCTGGGGGTTGATGTTAAGCGGCGAGCTTGCGGTGTTGC
>NCGF01000041.1 GCA_002281485.1 Sphingomonas sp. 28-66-16 | reverse complement strand
TCCTGATCGGGACCGAAGATGCGCACCACGATCGTCGCGCCTGCGCCCGACAGCACCTCCTTGATACGCTCGCGCAAATAGGTCAGCACGTCGCGGTAAAGGCCGAGGTAGCCATCGATCGCCGCCTTGATCTTCGCGACGCTGGCATCGTAATCGGCCTTCTCGTCCAAGCTGATCCAAAATTCGGTGAAGTTCGGCCCGACCACTTCGTCGGCAGCCTCGGCGCGGCCGATATGCGCGCCGAAGTTGCGGACACCGGGGATCGCGCGCAATTCCTTCGAGGCGCGGATACTGATGCGGTCCATCGCCTCGATCGAGGTGCCGGGCTTTTCGACGAAATGCATCAGGAAATCGGTCTCGCGGAAATCGGGCAGGAACTGGTCCTTGAAGCCCGCATAGCCGATGCCGGAGAGCAGCAACCCGCCCGCGACGATCCCCATCGCAAGGCTCGGTCGGGCGATCAGGCGGGGCAGCGTATTGGCGTAACGCTGCTTCAACCAGCCGACCAAGCGCGTGTCGCCCTCCGCCTTGATCGGCGCATTCGGCAACAGGAACAGGCAGAGCGCGGGCGTCACCATCAGCGCCACCAGCAACGACGCGGCAATCGCCAGCACATAGGCAATCGCCAGCGGCTGGAAGAACGTGCCCGCGACCCCGCCGAGGAAGAAGATCGGCAGGAACACCAGCATCACGATCAGCGACGCGAACACCACTGCTGTCCGCACCTCGAGCGAGGCCGCCAGCACGACATCGAACGCCAATCGCGGATTGCCCGCCTCGCGATTGAGCCGAAGCCTTCGCGCGATATTCTCGACATCGATGATCGCATCATCAACCACCTCGCCGAGCGCGATCACCAGCCCGGCGATCACCATCGTGTTGATCGTCGCCCCGCTCCATAGCAACACCAGCCCCGCGCCGAGCAAGGACAGCGGGATCGCGACCAGGCTGATCAACGCTTGCCGCCAGTCGCGCGTGAACACGAACAGCACGATCGCCACCAGCAGGCAGCCAATCATCAGCGCGCGTGACAGATTGTCGATCGACCGTTCGATGAAGGTGGCGGGGCGGAAGATCGTGGTATCGACCCTCACATCCTTCAAACCGGGGCGTAATTCGGCAACCGCCGCCTCGACATCGCGGGTCAGTTGCAGCGTGTTGCCGGTGGGCTGCTTCTCGACGATCAGCATCAGGCCGGGGCCGTCGTCGATGATCGCATTGCCGATCGGCGCGGCATATCCTTCGGTCACCCGCGCGACATCGCCGATCCGCACCGGCGCGTCGCCGGCGATCTTGATGACGGTGCGCGACAGGTCATCGGCGGTCTGGATGGCGCTCGCCTGTTGCACAGCGAGGCGCTGGTTGGGCGTGTCGACAAAGCCGCCACCGCCGACGAGTACGGCGTCACCCGTCGCGAGCCGCAACTCGTTGAGCGTCACCCCCGCCGCATTTAACCGGTCGGGGTCAGCGAGCACCTGCAATTGCCGGTCACGATAGCCCCAGACGGCGACGTTGGCGACACCCGGCACCGCCATCAGCCGGGGCCGGATCGTCCAGCGCACCAGCTCGGACAGTTGCATCTGGTCGAGCTTCTTGGACGATACGCCGATCTTCATCGCCCGGCTGGTCGAGGACAGCGGCGGCAGCATCACCGGCGGTCGCGCGGCGCTCGGCAAGCGGCTTTGCACTTGCGTGACGCGTTCCTGCACCAGCTGTCGCGCGCGGATCACATCGGTGCCGCGATCGAACAGGATCGTGACCGAAGACAGGCCCAGCACCGATTTTGAGCGCAAGGTCGCCAGATCGGGCACACCATTGACGGCGGTTTCGATCGGCACGGTGATCAGGCTCTCGACCTCTTCGGTCGACAGGCCCGGTGCTTCGGTCTGGATCTCGACTTTGGGCGGCGCGAACTCAGGGAAGACGTCGAGCGGCACGTCGGTCGAGGCGCGCACGCCGAGCACCACCAGCAACACCGCACAGGCAAGCACCAGCACACGCTGGGTGAGCGCGGCGCGAACCAACCACGCCAGCATCAGTGCGCCACGCCGAACTCGGTGCCGAACAACTCCGCCGCACCCGCCGTGACGACTTCCGCACGCGGTGTAAGGCCGCGCGACAGAATCGCGCGATCGCCTTGCGTGGAGGCGACTTCGATCCGTTGGCGAATGAACTTGTCGGGCGCGGTCTTAGCGTAGACCCATTCGCCGCCGTAGATGTCGCGCACGATCGCCGATGTCGGCACCGACAGGCCATCGGTCGTGCCGCCCGCAATCGGCAGCGTCACACCGACCCGCTGGCCGACGCGATAGGCGCGGTCGCGATTGTCTAGCGCGAAATAGAGGTCGACCGTGCCAGCGACCGCATTCGCCGATGGCGGCGCCTGAACCGGGCGGGCAGCGCGCGGTGCGCCAGTATTGCCGAGCGGTCGGATCGTCGCCGTGCGCCCGCGCTCAATCGCTGCGACATCGCTGCCAAACACCGGCACGCGCACCCACAAGGTCGATTGACTGGCGAGCGACCGGATCGACGGCCCGAGCAGCCGTCGCTGCGCGCTGGCGGCATCGGCGGCGGCCTTGGCGGCGGCAAGCGCAGCAGCCGCTTCATCGCGCGCGCGGACGCTACCCGCTTCTTCGCGGACCAGCGCGGTAGCACGATCGAGCGCGATCCGCGCCAGGCCAAGCTGCGCCCTCGTCCGGGCAACCTCGCCATCGGCGACGACTTGCTGGCTGCTCAATTGCTGGAGGTTGCTCACCGAATTGGTCGGCACCCCGCCGGCCCCGGCCGGCACCACGATCTCGCCGCTCGTCGCCCGCGTCGCGCTGGCGCTGCTTGCACCCACTCGAACTGTGGCAATCCCTAGTCGCGCCTGCGCCTCGCGCGTCAGCGTCAACCGCAGCAGGTCGTCTTCATGCGCGACGGCCTCGACCTTGGCTGGTGCGGCAGGCGAGGCCGTCGGTTTGGTCCCACAGGCGGCAACAAGGAATGCAAGAACCAAGATCAAGATGGGTCGCAGATGGGTCATGGACGCAGCCTAGCTGCCGGAGATTGGCACCAGCTTGTCGCGACTATACCATTTCCCAATGTTGAGCTTCGGGGCGCAACTTCCACCCCACCACTCGGTTGCGGGTAAAAATGGCCGGCGACTTTGGCCGCGGTGCCGGCGAAAGTATCGAGCCTCGATACAGCTCAAGCCACAGGGCAACTCGGTCACGTAATCACAACACGGAACTTATTGCGAATGACTATCGCGTTGTTATCCTGACAATCGGCTCGACGATTGTCGCTACTGTCGCGCTGGCCCGGCGCTGTCGCAAGATGCGGCGGTCACGACCGCCTTCTTCATCGTCCCCTGGATCTGCCTCAAATTTTGCAAAGGCGACTGGGCCATCCTTGCGATAGCCCTCAGTCTTCTCATCGTCGCAGAAATGCGTTGCGAGAAGGCCAAGCGCGGAGAGGATCGTTTCTCGGTACCCGGTTTCCAGCGCCTTCCGGAAGGCAGTGATGGTTGCTTCGGCGCCGCCGTCGACATGGTTGAGGCAATAGACGAGGTCATGCGCATCCTTGGGCTCGAAGCGACTCTCGAACGCGAACGCCTTCAGGCAGGTGAAGCTGACTACGTCGGCGTATCGGACGGTTTCCGTGACGACGCCGTTGTCGCCGAGCAGCTGGGCGGTGATCTCGGCGCTCTCGTAGAAGTCGAACACCATGGAGGCATGCGGGATATTGAGCGCCGAGACTTTACCTTTTGCGGGAAGCTCCTGGACCTTACCGCCGGCACGTTCCGGATCGTCTGCGAGGAATTCGAGAATCATGGTGGTGCCGGTTTCGAGCGTGGTCTTCCAGCGCCATGACTGTTTGCGGCCCTCATCATTTTCGGCGCGATCGAAGCCCATCATGCGGAGATTT
>NCGF01000007.1 GCA_002281485.1 Sphingomonas sp. 28-66-16 | reverse complement strand
TGCGCAAAGCACCCGCCGGCCAATCGTCGTTGGAAGCCCCATGGACCGCGCCACCCGCCTGAAACGCCTGCACTTCCGCGCGCACCACCGCGGCACCAAGGAGGCCGATCTGCTGATCGGCGGGTTCTTCGACGCGCATGGCGCAGGCTGGTCGGAGGACGAGATGCTGCTGTTCGAGGCGCTGCTCGAGGAACAGGATGTCGATATCATGGCCTGGGCGATGGGGACGGACGTCGCGCCGGAACGCTATGCGGGGTCGATCTTGGCGGCGCTCAAGACGCTGAACTACGTGCCCACGCTGAGTTGAACTACTCCCTCTCCCCTGCAGGGAGAGGGTCGGGGTGACGGGGCGCCCCAAGCGCAACGCCTGGAGCCACCCCTCACCCAACCCTCTCCCCAACGGGGAGAGGGCTTTAGGACCCGAAATGCCCAACCTCTCGACGATCCTCGCCGCCAAGCGCCCGCTCACCCTTGCAGGCGTGCCGACCGGCTTCCTGCCATGGCTGCTCGCCGATCTCGCGCGCGCGGCGACCACCCGCGCCGTCTTCATCGCGGCGGACGAGGCGGAGATGCGCGCCATCGCCACCGCCGCGCATTATTTCGCGCCCGAGCTCGAGACGGTCAGCTTCCCGGCCTGGGACTGCCTGCCCTATGACCGCGCCTCCCCCACATTGCGCGTCATGGCCGAGCGGGTGGCCGCGCTCCACCGGCTGCAGCAACCGCGCAAAGGCCCGCAGCTGCTGGTCACCACCGCCAATGCCGCCGCGCAGCGCACGCTGACGCCGTTCCGCGTCCGGCAACTGGTCGCGACGCTCAAGCCCGGCGAACGGATCGGGCGCGACAAGCTGGCCGGGCTGCTCCAGGCGAACGGCTATCAGCGGGTCGAGACCGTCACCGATTCGGGCGAATTCGCGGTGCGCGGCGGGCTGGTCGATCTGTTCCCGAGTGGCGAGGAACACGGGCTGCGGCTCGACTTCTTCGGCGACGAGATCGAAAGCGTACGCACCTTCGATCCCGCCGATCAGCGCACAACGGGACGGGTCGAGGGATTCACCCTGCTCCCGGCGTCCGAAGCGCTGCTCGACGAGGACAGCGTCAAGCGTTTCCGCAGCCGTTACCGCGAGCGCTTCGGGGCGAGCGCGACCGGCGACCCGCTCTATCAGGCGATATCGGAAAGCCGCCGCCTGTCGGGCATGGAGCATTGGCTGCCGCTGTTCGAAGAGAAATTGACGACCTTGTTCGATCACCTGGGGGATGGCGCGATCGTCGTGCGCGATTCAGGCGTGGCGGCGGCGGCGGAATCGCGGTTCGAAGCGGTCAGCGATTACCACGCCAACCGCGTCCGCGCGCAGTCGAGCGATCCGGGCAGCTATCGCCCGCTGCCGCCCGAGATGCTCTATCTGAAAGCCGATGAGTGGGCGGAGCGGCTGAACGCATCGGTCGCGCATCTGATCACGCAATTCCACGAGCCCGACAGCGCCGGCGTGATCGACTTCGGGGTCGACGGCGCCAAGGATTTCGGCGCCGAGCGGGCCGCCGGGGCCAATATTTATGAAGCCGTGGTCGCGCATATCGCCAAGCTCCGCAAGGATGGCCGCAAGGCTGTGCTCGCCAGCTATTCGATCGGCGCGCGCGAGCGGTTGAGCGGGTTGCTCGCCGATCATGGGCTGAAGGGCGCCAAGACGGCGGAGAGCTGGCAGGAAGCGCTCGGGGTCGGCGACCGGCATGTCGCGCTGATCGTTCTCCCGCTCGACCACGGTTTCGCCGCGCCCTCGGTATCGGTGCTGACCGAACAGGACATGCTGGGCGACCGGCTCGTCCGCCGTGCCAAGCGCCGCAAATCGGCCGACGCCTTCCTTGCCGAACTCGCAACCCTCTCGCCGGGCGATCTCGTCGTCCATGTCGATCACGGCATCGGGCGCTATACCGGGCTGACCTCGATCCCCGTCGGCGCTTCGCCCCACGACTGCGTCGCGCTCGAATATGCCGGCGGCGACAAGCTCTACGTGCCGGTCGAAAATATCGACGTGCTCAGCCGCTATGGCAGCGATGATGCCGCGACGCTCGACCGGCTCGGCGGCGAGGCGTGGCAGCGGCGTAAATCGCGGATGAAGGAACGCATCCGCGAAATCGCGGGTGAGCTGATCGCCATCGCCGCCGAACGCGCGCTGCGCCCCGCCGATATCGCCGAACCCGATTCGAGCGGCTATCCCAGCTTCGTCGATCGCTTCCCCTATGAGGAAACCGACGATCAGGATCGCGCCATCGGCGAAGTGCTCGAGGATCTGGCGGCGGGCAAGCCGATGGACCGGCTGATCGTCGGCGATGTCGGCTTCGGCAAGACCGAGATCGCGCTGCGCGGCGCGTTCGTCGCCGCGATGGCGGGGCTGCAGGTCGCCGTGGTCTGCCCGACCACCCTGCTCGCCCGCCAGCATTTCAACAATTTCGTGGCGCGTTTCGAGGGGTTCCCCTTGCGGATCGGTCGCCTCTCCCGCCTCGTCACCGCGGCGGAAGCCAAGGCAACGCGCGAGGGGCTGGAAGACGGCACGATCGACATCGTCATCGGCACGCATGCGATCCTCGCCAAAAGCGTCGGCTTCAAGCGGCTCGGGCTGGTAGTGGTCGACGAGGAGCAGCGCTTCGGCGTGACGCACAAGGAGCGGCTGAAGGCGCTCAAGACCGACGTCCATGTCCTCACGCTCACCGCCACGCCGATCCCGCGCACGCTGCAAATGGCGATGTCGGGCCTGCGCGAGCTGTCGGTGATCCAGACCCCGCCGGTCGATCGGCTCGCGGTGCGGACCTATGTGATGCCGTGGGATCCGGTGGTGCTACGCGAGGCGTTGCTGCGCGAACATTATCGCGGCGGGCAGAGCTTCTTCGTCACCCCGCGCATCGCCGATTTGCCCGATATCGAGGAATTCCTGACGAAGGAAGTCCCCGAAATCCGCTATGTCGTCGCGCACGGGCAGATGTCCCCGACCGAGGTCGAGGAGCGGATGAGCGCCTTCTACGACAAGAAGTTCGAGGTGCTGGTCTCGACCACCATCGTCGAATCGGGGCTCGATATCCCGAGCGCCAACACGATGATCATCCACCGCGCCGATCGCTTCGGCCTCGCCCAGTTGTATCAGCTGCGCGGGCGCGTCGGCCGCGCCAAGACGCGCGCCTATGCCTATCTGACGACGCCTGCCGATCGGATCGTCACCGAAACCGCCGAGAAGCGGCTGAAAGTGCTCTCCGATCTCGAAAATCTGGGGGCCGGCTTCCAGCTCGCGAGCCACGATCTCGACATTCGCGGCGCGGGCAATCTGCTCGGCGACGAGCAATCGGGCCATATCCGCGAGGTCGGCTATGAACTCTATCAGTCGATGCTGGAGGAGGCGATCATGAACGCCCGCGCCGGTGGGCTTGCCAAGCGGCCGCGCGATTTCTCACCCCAGATCACGATCGACGCGCCGATCCTGATCCCCGACGATTATGTGCCCGATCTCGATCTGCGGATGGGTCTGTACCGCCGCCTCAACGAAATCGACGAGCCGCAAGGCATCGAGGCCTTCGCGGCCGAACTGATCGACCGGTTCGGCAAGCTGCCCGACGCGACCGAGAACCTGATCCGCCTGATCGAGATCAAGCTCCACGCCAAGAATGCCGGCGTCGCCAAGATCGACGTCGGCCCGCGCGGCGCGCTGGTGTCGTTCCACGACGATCGCCCGCCCAATATTCCGGGCCTGCTCGCCTATGTCGAGCGGGTGGGGGCGATCGCCAAGCTGCGGCCGGATTCGAAACTGGTGCTGACCAGGGCGTGGGGCGATCCCAAGGCGCGGCTCAACGGCGCGCTGCAGCTGGCGCGGGGGCTGGCCAAGGCGGCGGGATGATTTTCGCAAGGCAGTCGTCACAATCGGCGATGACGGCGGATGCCATGGCGACCGTCCGGCACGGGTCGAGCGACGTCGAGACCCCGGATAAGCTGTGCTCTGGGCCGGTTTCAACGATAGGTAGGGCAGTCCGTTCGGCGTTTTTGCCCCTCACCCGCTATGGTCGGCGATGATCTTCCAGCCGCCAGCTTCCTTCGCGAACACCAGCGTCGTCGGCCCAGTCTGCGTCTTGCCGTCGCCATAGGTCAGCAGATACTGGCCGATATAGAGCGCGTGGGTCGGGTCGAGGAGGCGGAAGTCGAGCGTCCTGAAGGTCAGCATGCCGCGTCTGGCCGGATCGTCGAAATCGTAACGGGTCTTGTAGCGTTCGGTCATCGCCGCCTTGCCGCGCAGCAGGCCTTGCCTCGTGACGAAGCTGGTCCGCGGATCGTCCGAATAGACGGCCATGAAGGCGACGACGTCGCCTGCATTCCAGCCCGCCGCGCTCGCCGTCATTGCCGCCTCGACCGCGACCTGTTCGCTGGTGGCCGCCACCGCCGGCGCGACCCAGACGATCGCCACAGCCGCCATTGCCGACCAACCATGCCGCATGCTCATTTCCTCCGCGCCAGCACCATCGCCTCGAGCGCCGCCATGTCGAGCGGCTCGGCGCACAGAAACCCCTGATAATATTGGCAGCCTTCCTTGGCGAGCAAATCGAGCTGCTCGTCGGTCTCGACACCCTCGGCGATCACCGACAGCCCGAGCGAACGCGCCATGTCGATCACCCCGCGCACGACGATGCGGTCCCGCGTCGATCCGGCAATGTCCTGCGCGAGCTTCTTGTCGATCTTGAGATAATCGAGCGGCAGCGCCTTCAGATAGGCGAGGCTCGAATAGCCTGTCCCGAAATCGTCGATCGCGACGCGACACCCCGCGCTGCGCAGCGTCGCGAGCAGCATCGAGGCGATGCCCAGATCCTCGATCAGCCCGCTCTCGGTGATTTCGACGGTCAGCCGCCCGCGCGGAAAGCCGCTGCTGTCGACCCGGTCGAGAAAGATGTCGGCAAAGCCTGGCCGCGCGATATCGGCCGCCGTCAAGTTGAGCGCGACCCGCAATCCCGACAGGCTGGCGGGCCAGGCGGCGGCGCGCGCGAGCACGGTGCGCTGAAGGTGATCGGACAGGCCGATGACGAGATCGGCGCGATCGGCGGCGGCGAACAGCGTTTCGGCCCCGATCGCTCCCATCACCGGATGGTCCCAGCGGGCGAGCGCCTCGACGCCGACGATCACGCCCGTCGTGATCGACACCTGCGGCTGGAAGAGAATGTCGATCTCGGCGCGATCGATCGCGCGACGCAAATCGACCGCGAGCGTGTCGATCGATGCGCCCTGGTCGGCAGCGCCGCGCGCGACATGAATCGTCAGGCTGTCCGATGCGCGCGCCTCGGCGAGCGCTTCGCTGGTCCGTCGCAGCAGGCTGGCGCTGGTGTCGTCGATCTGCGCGGCGGCGATGCCGATCCGGCAGCCGAGCACCGCCATGGCGCCGCCGGCCACGAACGGGCGCGCCAGGCTCTCGGCGACACGCCCGGCGACGAGCTCGAATCGCGCGGGCGCCTCGGCGGCCGCGACCAGAAATTCCGATCCGCCCATCCGCGCGACGATCGCCGCGCGCCCGAGCAGATCGCCGACGACCTCGTCGATCCGGCGCTGCGCCGCGCGCAGCAGACCGTCGCCCGCGCTGCGGCCATAGGCGGCATTGACGATATCGAAGCGGTTGAGCGCGACGAGCATCGCCTGCACGGCCCGCTCGCCGCCATCGACCAGCCGGCGATCGAGCCAGCGACGCGCGCCATTGGCATCACGCACGTCGCTCAGGACGTCGCCGATCACCGCCACCCGCGCATCAACCGGCCGCAGCCGCTCGACGACCGCGTCGACGAAACCGCCCTGAGAATCGAGCTGGAGATGCTGGACGACCCGTCCGATCCCGTCGAAATCATGCGCGAAGGCAGTCGCAGCACCGCTCCTGACCAGGCGCCTGAGCGCGCTGAGGGCAATCAGCCGATCGTCGACCCCCAGCCGGCGAAGCAGCCCGCGTGCGCTGTCGATCTCGCTGGTATCGAGCAGTTCGCTCAACGCCGGGGTCAGCCGCACCGTCCCCGATGGCCGGTCGAGCCGCCATCCCAGCGGCGCCGGCGACGCACCGGCCTGACGCCAGTCTCCCGACAAGCGTTCGCAATGCCGCGCGGCGAAACGAAGCGCCTGGACGAATTCCTGTTCGCTGAGCGGGCTGGCGAGGAAATGCGTCGCACCGGCGTCGTAGAATGTTCCGATCTCGTCGATGTCGCCGCGCGACACGAGGACGAGCAGCGCGCCGCCATTGGCGGCCACCGCGTCGCCGAGTGCCGCGACGGCGGTCAGCCCATCGCCAAGCGCACCGCGCGCGTCGACAACGGCCACCTGCGCCCCGCTCGCCAGAAAACGCTGCTCGGCGCCGTCCGAACGGCGGGCGGCAACGACGTTCCAGCCGCCGTGGGCGCCGAGCGCGGCAAGCTCGTCCCGCTGCCGGAAAGACAAAATGAAAAGCGGCGCCGACGCAGAGCCGCGCTCGTTTGCTGCCTCGTCGCTCGACACCGTCCGATCGCTCATCGCACAGGTCTAGCGACCGGCCGGCGCTTCGCCAATCGGCAATACGATGGTCGATCGGCGGCCACGGTGTGCGTGCGCGATCCACCAGCAATGGGGTTGTTTGGAACGGGCGGAACGCCTAGCTCCTACCCGATGGCCTGCGCACCCGCCCTGATCGACAGCTTTGGTCGCACGATCAGCTATCTGCGAATTTCGGTGACCGACCGATGCGATCTGCGCTGCCGGTATTGCATGGCCGAGGAGATGACCTTCCTTCCCAAGCGCGCGCTGCTCAGCCTCGAGGAGATCGCGATCATCGCCGAGCGGTTCATCGCGCGGGGCATCACCAAGATCCGGCTGAGCGGCGGCGAACCACTGGTGCGGCGCGATGTCGCCGAACTCGCCCGCCGGCTCGGCCGCCATATCGGCGCGGGGCTCGACGAGCTGACGATGACCACCAACGGTACAAGGCTGGCCGAGCATGCGCCGGCGCTGGTCGAGGCGGGTATTCGCCGGATCAACGTCAGCCTCGACAGCCGCGACCCCGCGCGCTTTCGCCATATCACCCGGCACGGTGACGTCGATCAGGTGATCGGCGGCATCTTCGCTGCACGCGATGCCGGGCTCGCGATCAAGATCAACATGGTCGCGCTGAAGGGTCTGAACGACGACGAGATCGCGCCGATGCTCGCCTGGTGCGGCGCCAACGGCTTCGATCTGTCGCTGATCGAGACGATGCCGCTCGGCGCGATCGACGAGGATCGCGCCGATCGATTCCTCCCGCTGACCGCCGTGTTCGACGATCTGTCGTCGCGGTTCATGCTGACCCGCGACGATCATCGCAGCGGCGGGCCCGCACGCTATTGGCAGGTAGCGCCCTGGGGCACACGGCTGGGGCTGATCTCGCCGCTTACCGCCAATTTCTGCGAGGGCTGCAATCGCGTGCGGCTGACGACCGAGGGCAAGCTCTATATGTGCCTCGGCCAGGACGAACAGGTCGATCTCAAGACAGCCTTGCGCGACGGCGGCGTCGACGCGCTCGATTCGGCGCTCGACCATGCCATGCGGATCAAGCCCGCCCGGCACGACTTTCGGATCGCGCGCGGCGATGCCCCGGCAGTGGCGCGCCATATGAGTGTCACCGGCGGATGACGGCGCAACTCCGCCGGGCGCTGGTGGCTTCGCCGACCGCGCCGGCGCAGGCGGCCGCAGCGCAATTGCGCGACACCTATGAATGGGTGCCGGAGCGCGACGCCGAAATGGTCGTCGCGCTCGGCGGCGACGGCTTCATGCTCCAGACCCTGCACGCCCAGCTCGACAGCCGCGGCGATGCCCTGCCGGTGTTCGGGATGAATCTCGGCACGATCGGGTTCCTGATGAACGAATGGCGCCACGACGGCCTCGAACTGCGGCTCAGCCGGTGCAAGGCGTTCAAGGTCACCCCGCTGCGGATGATCGCCCAAACCGTGTCGGGCGAGACCCACTCCTTTCCGGCGATCAACGAAGTGTCGCTGCTGCGCGAGACGCGCGAAACGGCGAAGCTCGAAGTGACGCTCAACGATCGCATCGTCATTCCCGAACTGGCGTGCGACGGCATCCTCGCGGCGACGCCGGCCGGATCGACCGCTTATAATTTTTCGGCACAGGGCCCGATCCTGCCGCTCGGCTCGGCGATGATCGCGCTCACGCCGATCAGCGCGTTCCGCCCGCGGCGCTGGCGCGGCGCGATCCTGCCCGACAAGGCACGGATCGGCATCCGCGTACTGGAGCCTTCGAAGCGCCCGGTGAGCGCCGTCGCCGATCAGCGCGAAGTCCGCGATGTCGCCCGGGTCGACGTCGCGATCGATCGCACCCGCGAGCTGACATTGCTGTTCGATCCCGAGCACGCGCTCGACGACCGGATCACGATGGAGCAATTCATCGCCTGACAGCGAAGCCGGGGCCCTTGCATCCTTGAGAAAGGCGCTGCTATAGGCGCGCCTCTCGCAGGGGATGTATCCCTTCCGCGCACAGGCATTCCCCGGTAGCTCAGCGGTAGAGCAATCGGCTGTTAACCGATCGGTCGGCGGTTCGAATCCGTCCCGGGGAGCCAGTTCACCACCTACCATTCGTTCAATGGCGATCCTGCGAGGACGGTAGCATACCGCGCCTCGGAAGCGGCATCGACACGCGACGTTCCGTCATTCGCTGGTAAGTAAATTGACGCCGTAGCATCGCCGTGCCGACCGCAATCCGCCTGTATCTGACGCGCGTGCCGACTCGGATGGCCCCGAACGCCCCGAAACGCAGAGCACGAACTCAGCAGGAGCCAAACCATGACGCGGAATATTCTCGCATCGATAGGCCTATTGACCATAATATTTTCGGGCGCTTTTGCAGCCTATGCGCACGATGACTGGGGCGTCGAGGAGCGCCCTCGCCGGCTTGCGGTCAGCTTTGCTGGCCTTGATCTTTCCGCCCCCGAAGGCCGGGCCATGCTCGACAGGCGCCTTCGGATCGCCATCGGCCGGGTTTGCGGGCGGGCGGACGCGCGAGAACTTTGGCGGCGCGCCGCGATCGAACGATGCCACCGCGCGGCCTGGGACGCTACCCGTCCTCAGGTGCAGCTAGCGGTCACCTTGGCAAACCGGCGTCGCGACTATGCCGATCAGCGTATCGCAGCGACCGATGGCGCGATCGCTTCGACGCGCTAAGCTGCAGACGGGCGCCGGTTCATTCGGCGCCCGTCAACGCCTCGAGCTCGCGGTCGTCAAAACCGAGGCTGGCCAGGATCGCTTCGCCTTCGCGACCGGCTTCGGACAGGTGCGCAGGCGTACCGGGGCGCGCGCCGTCCAGATCGATCGGCAGGGTCGGCAGCAGCGTGGTCGTCCCGTCCGCGAGCGTGACTGCTTCGAGACCACCGGATGCCAGCAGATGCGGGTCGTCGAACAGATCTTCGGGGCGACTGATCGGCGCGAACGGCAGACCGGTTCCCTCCAGCTTCGCGATCACCTCGGCGCGGGTGAAACCGGCGATCAGGGCGCGGATTTCGGGCAGAATCCGGTCTCGGGCGCGAACGCGATCATTGTTGCGGCGCAAGCCCTGATCGGCCCAGAGCGAGTCGAGCCCGAACAGCGCGCAGAATTTCTCCCACAGCGCGTCGGTAACCACCCCGATGAAGACCGGGTCGTCACGCGTCTCGAAGACGTCGTAGACCGCCCAGGCCGAAATGCGCGCCGGCATCGGTGCCGCTGCCGCCCCCGTCACCGCCATCTGCGCCATATGCTGGCCGACGAGATAGACCGTCGTCTCGAACAGCGCCGCCTGGACCTTCTGACCCTTGCCGGTGCGATGCCGTTCCTCGACGGCAGCCAGAATCGCGATCACGCCGAACATGCCGCCGGTCACGTCGATGACGCTCGCGCCTGCGCGCAGCGGGCGGCCGGGCGGGCCGGTCATATAAGCGAGCCCCCCCATCATCTGGGCGACCTCGTCGAGCGCGGTGCGGCCCTGATAGGGGCCGGGCAGAAATCCCTTGAGCGAACAGTGGATCAGCCGGGGGTTGAGCGCGCGCAGCGTCTCGTAATCGAGCCCGAGCCGATCGAGCGCACCGGGACGAAAATTCTCGATCAGGATGTCGGCGCTCGCCGCGAGCCGCCGTGCCGCCTCCAGCCCGAGCGGCGATTTGAGATCGAGGCACAGGCTCGCCTTGTGGCGGTTGTACATCGGGAAATAGCCGGCACCCGATCCGATCAGTCGCCGCGTCTGATCGCCCCCGGGCGGCTCGACGCGAATCACCTCGGCACCCAGCCCGGCCAGGATCGCCCCGGCGGCGGGGCCCATCACCATGTGCGTGAATTCGACGACCCTGAGGCCGGCGAGCGGCGCCGGCGGGCTCATGCCGCGCGCCGGTCGAGGCCGAGCGGCAGGCCAGCGTCGGGAGTGAAGCCGTAAAGCGGCTCTCCCGGCAAAGCCTCGCTCAGGATCGCGCGCACCCGCAGCAGGGCGTCAAGATCGATGCCGGTGCGATAGCCCATCGCCGCCAGCATGAAAGCAAGATCCTCGGTGACGATGTTGCCCGACGCGCCCGGCGCATAAGGGCAGCCCCCCAACCCGCCAAGCGACGCGTCGAGCGTCGTGATCCCCTCCTCCAGCCCTGCGAGCGCATTGGCCAGCCCGAGCCCCCGTGTGTTGTGAAGATGCAGACTGTTGAGCCGCTCGGCGCCCACCGCTGCCTTCACCCGCCGCACCAAACGTCTGACCTGCGCCGGATCGGCATAGCCGGTGGTGTCGGACAGGCCGACCTCGGCCGCCCCGGCGGCGATCGAGGCTTCGGCGAGGCGGACGACCGTGTCTTCTGGCACATGGCCCTCGATCGTGCACCCGAACGCCGTCGAGAGACCCACTTCGAAATGCGGGGGATTCGGCTCGCGCGCCACGCGTTCGGCGATCGCCGCGATTTCGGCGAGCATCGCTGCGTGATCTTTGCGGACGTTGCGCAGGCTGTGCGTCTCGGACATCGAGAAAGGGATAGACAGCTTGCGTGCGCCCGCCGCGATCGCGCGTTCGGCGCCCTTGAGATTGGGCACCAGCACGCCGACGATCAGCCCCGGGATGGTGCGCGCGAACGCGACCAGTTCGGCTGTATCGGCCATTTGCGGGAGCAACGAGGGTGGCACGAAGCTGCCGACCTCGATCTCGCGCACGCCGGCCGCCGCCTCGGCCGCGATCCACGCCTTTTTGGCGGCAAGCGGCATGATCCGGTCGATCGATTGCAGCCCGTCGCGCGGGCCGACTTCGCTGATCAGGATATCAGTCATGCGGTACCTTCCAGGTAAATCCATGGCCGGGCGAGTCGATCCCGGGCGTGAAAGGCGGCGATGGCCGGCGCTTTCCTCAGCGTGAGGTCGATCGCGTCGAGCCCCTCGGCGAGCATCGCGCGGGCCGCCGGGTCGATCGCGAAAGCGATGCGGTGATCGGCCGATTGCACCGTCTGCGCGAGCAGGTCGATGGTCACGATGCGGCCCAGCGACGCGATCGCATCGCCGGAGAGGATGACGGGAATGATGCCGTTGCGGAGACAATTGCCCTCGAAGATCGGCGCGAAGCTGGGCGCGATCACCGCGCGAATGCCGTAATCGTGCAGCGCCCAGACGGCATGTTCGCGGCTCGATCCGCAGCCGAAATTCTCGCCCGCCAGCAGGATCGACGCGCCGGCATAGGCCGGATCGTTGAGCACGAATGCCGGATCGGGATCGCGCGTGCCGGCCTGATATCGCCAGCCGGCGAACAGGCCACCAGCCAGCCCGGCCTTGCCGACGCCCTTGATCTCGCGCGAGGGGATGATCGCGTCGGTGTCGATATTGTTGCGCAGCAAAGGTGCAGCAATTCCACTGACAATGGGCACGGGCGGAAAGGCGCTCATGCGTTCCTCGGATCGGTCAGCGCACCGGCGATCGCGCTCGCGGCGACGGTTTCGGGGCTCGCAATATGGGTTTTGATGCCGGGCCCCTGCCGTCCCTCGAAATTGCGGTTGGTCGACGAAACGACGCGCGCGCCCGGCGCGAAGCCGTCGCCGCCGGCGTAGAAGCACAACGAACAGCCGCTCATCCGCCATTCGAACCCGGCGTCGACGAATACCCGGTCGAGCCCCTCTGCTTCGGCCGCGCGCCGCACCGCTGACGAGCCCGGCACGACGATCGCGGTGACGCCTGGTGCGACGCGGCGGCCCGCAACGATCGCGGCGGCCCGGCGAAGGTCGCTCAGGCGGCCATTGGTGCAACTGCCGATGAAGGCCGCGTCGATCATGGTGCCCGCGAGCGGCTGGCCGGGAGACAGCGCCATATAGTCGAGCGCGCGGCGATAGTCGGCATCGCCAAGCCCGCTCGCCGGCTGCAACGGCACCTTTCCGCCGATGGCGACCGCGCTTTGCGGGCTGGTGCCCCAGCTCACCATCGGCTGGATCGTCGCCGCGTCGATCACGATTTCGCGATCGAACGATGCGTCGGCGTCGCTCGACAGATGCCGCCAGGACTCGATCGCCGTCCGCCATTGATCACCCTTGGGGGCAAAGCGGCGCCCCTCGAGATAATCGAACACGATTGCATCGGGCGCGACGAAGCCCGTCATCGCGGCGAACTCGGTCGCCATGTTGCACAAAGTCAGCCGCCCCTCGAGATCGAGCGCCCGCACCGCCTCACCGGCAAACTCGATCGCATGGCCCTTGCCGCCACCGGCGCCGTGCGCGGCGATCAGCGCGAGCATCATGTCCTTGGCGGTCAGCCCGGTCCCGACCCGCCCCGTGAAGGTCACGCGCATCGTTTTCGGCCGGGTCAATCGCAGCGCGCCCGTCGCCATCGCATGTTCAGCTTCGGTCGAGCCGATTCCCCAGGCGAGCGCGCCGAGCGCGCCTTGCGAGCAGGTATGACTGTCCGGACAGACCAGCGTCGCGCCGGGCAGGACGATCGCGAGTTCGGGCGAAATGACATGAACGATCCCCTGATCGGGGTCGTCGACATCGAACAGCCTGATCCCGGCCGCCAGCGTTTCGGCACGGGTGGCGTCGAGAAACTGCTCGCCGCCGGGCACACGCGTCCCGGTGCGTCCCGGCAGCGTATCGACGATGTGATCGGTGACCGCGAACACCCGCGCGGGATCGATCACGCGGCGCCCCGCCTCGGCGAGCGAGCGGAGCGCCACCGCGCCCGTGCGTTCGTGCAGGAACACCCGGTCGACAGCGATCAGATCCTCGCCCGGCCCAAGGCTCGCCACGACATGCGCGTCCCAGAGCTTGGCGAACAGGGTTCGGGGAAAGGCGCCCTGATCAGCCAGCCTTGGCCTCCATTTCCTTTTCGAGTGCGCGCCAGTCGCGCGTGACCAGCCGCTCCTGGATCGCGGTGCGGGTCTCGAGCTCGCCATTGCGGATCCAGTGCCAGGTGCGGCACCGCGATTCACCGTGATCGGCGATCTGGATCATCTCGTAGAGATAGAGCGAGGGATCGCCGGTGCGCTGCCAGTAGAGCATGACCGCGCGGCGTTCGTCGTCATTGGCGACTTCCCACGCCGATCCGACGATCAGCTCATTGTCCCACCACACGCGCTTGTCGCGATAGGCGGCGGGGAAGTCGCGGATTTCGGTGCGCCCGTCGGCCCAGCTATAGTGGTTGGTCTGGTGATAGGGCGTTTCGGGATTGTCATCGAGAAACCGGCAGAACAGCCGCGATCGATGCTCGTCGATCTTTTCGCCGGCGGCATTGTAATAGATATAGGTGCCATCCCAGACGCCCTCGTGGCGCGCCAGTATCGGCATGTCTTCGCGAATTCCCATCAGCTTCCTCCCTCGATCGATCGCCGTGCGATCAGACATTCCCGGGCGCTGCTTGCCCGGATCAGGGCGCGATGTTCGCGTGCCAGCGCGCCCGCCGCAACCTCGTCGGCCACGAAGGCGCGCGCCGCAGCCGCCCCGGTTTCATACCATGGTTCGAAGAAATGACCGGCGCGAACGATTGCCCAGGCCCGGGTGAGATAACTCCCGAAACGATCGGGCGCGAGATCGGGAAACAGCCGCTCGGGGTCGCCTGCGGGTGCTGGTTCCATGACGATATCGCTGCAACCGAACTGCGCAGCGATACCGTCGATGACCGCCTGCCATGGCGCCCAATGGGTCGGCACCGCGTCGGGCCAGCGGTCCGACAGCCCGTGCCCGGGCAGGTCGATCGCCAGGCCGTCGACCGCGCCGAGCAGATCGAGCGCCCGCCCGGGTGCATGAAGATGGAGCGTCCCGCCCCGCCGCCCCCTCCAGTGGATCAGCCCGTCGAACGCGGCGGTGGTCACATGCCAAAACCCCTCGTCAGGGCAGTCGACCAAGACCGGACGCGGATCGGGGTGGCCAGCGCGGAGAAAGGCAAGGCTCACCAGTTGGTGTTCGGCAACGCTCGCGACTTTGAGCGCGGCCCACCCCGCCGGCATCGTTCCCAATCGGTCGATATGCGCCTGAAGCGGATCGCCGTCATAGGCGGTGATCAGCACGGGCGGGGTGACCGCATCGGCGGGAGGTATGTCGCGCGGCGCCCGCAACACCGCGCCATAGCCGGCGCGATAGGCAGCCCCCGAATCGAGCATATCGCGAACTGCCGCATCGACCCGGCCGATATCGGCATGCGCCAAGTTCAGACGGTGCGCCGGCGTTACCGCAAACCAGGGGAAGAACCAGCTTTGTTCGAGCAGGCGATTCCACAGCCAGGTGAGATGCTCGCCATAGTCGGATGGCTCGAACGGCGGCAGATAGCGGTCCGAGAACAGCGCGCTCTCCTCGGCGGTCCAGATCGCATAGCCCCCCGCAGCCAGCCGCGAAAATCGAGCCGGATGGCGCTTCAGCGCCGTGACCAGGATGATCGCGCCCGAATGAAAGCCATAAGCCGGGACCCGGTCGATCCCCAGCGAATCGAGCAGATCGGCCAGCGCGTCGGCAAAATCGTCGATCGTCGGTGAGTCGGCCGGAAGCGGATCGGACTGGCCGAAGCCCGGCGTGTCAGGCGCAATGCAGGTAAAATAGCCCCCCCATTGCCGCATCAGCGACTCATATTCGGCCGACGACCTTGGGCTCTGGTGCACCATCAGCAGCGCCGGCCCCTCGCCGCAGCGACGGTAATGGACCCGGCGCCCCCCGATATCGACGAAATGACGCGTGATCCTCATAGCCCCTAATTTGTCCGGACAAATTGCGCTGGACAAGCCCTAATCGTCTCCGCACTATCAGACGGGACGAAAAGAGGGAGACAGTCGTGGCGGAAATGACCGGCATGCGGATGATCGGCGGCGATCGAGCGGCGCTGCGTTGATCGCGATCCGGAACCCGCGCACCGGTCTTGACGATCATCGCATCGATCCGCTCGATAGCGTCACGATCGACGATCTCGCGACCAGCTTGCGGCATCGCCAGCCCGACTGGGCGGCGCGCAGCCCCGAGACGCGGGCCGGCATCCTGCGGCGATTGGCGGAGGCGATCGATCGCCACCGCGAGGCACTGGCCGAGGCGCTGACGATCGACACCGGTCGGCGGGCGATTTCGATCATCGAGGTCGACGGCACGATCCGGGCAATCGACCGCTGGGCAGCGCGGGCGCCGGCGCTGATCGCGTCGCACAGCCCCGATCCGAGAAGCAGCGCCGTGCCGGGGATCGAGCTCGAGACCCGGCTGGTGCCCTATCCGCTGGTCGGCGTGATCAGCCCATGGAATTTTCCGCTCACGCTGGCGCTGATCGATGCGATCCCGGCGCTCGCGGCGGGCTGCGCGGTGATCGTCAAGCCGTCCGAAGTCACCCCGCGCTTCATCGGTCCGCTGATGCAGGCAATCGCCGAAGTACCCGAACTGCCGATCGCGGTGATCGAAGGCGACGGCACCACGGGCGCGGCAATGGTTGCGGCGGTCGATTTCGTCGCCTTCACCGGATCGGTGACGACCGGTCGCCAGGTCGCCGTTGCCGCCGCGAGCGCCTTCATCCCGGCGAGTCTCGAGCTCGGCGGCAAGGATCCGATGATCATTCTTGCGAGCGCCGATCCGGCTTGGGCGGCGCGGATCGCGCTGCGGGCATCGGTCGTCAATACGGGCCAGGCCTGCCAGTCGATCGAGCGACTCTATGTCGCGCGGCAGATCGCCGAACCGTTTCTGGCAGCGCTGGTCGAACTCGCGGAACAGGTGCGGCTCAACGATTCGGATATCGGCGCCGGCGACATCGGTCCGTTCATCTTTGCGAAGCAGGCGGCAATCGTTCAGGCACAGATCGACGACGCGGTCGCGCGCGGTGCCGTGGTCCACTGCGGCGGCACGGTCGAGCAACGCGGCGGGCTCTATCTGCGACCGACGGTGCTCACCGAGGTCACGCCCGAGATGGCGATCATGCGCGAGGAGACTTTTGGCCCGGTGCTGCCGGTGACCCCGTTTGCCACGATCGACGAGGCAGTGGGCCTCGCCAATCAAGGCGCCTTCGGGCTGTCGGCGGCGGTGCTCGCGGGCACGGCGGCCGAGGCCGAAGCCGTCGCCGTCCGGCTCGAGGCGGGGGCAATCTCGATCAACGACGGCGCGCTCACCTCGATGGTCGCCGACGCCGAGAAATCGAGTTTCGGGTCGAGCGGACTGGGTCCCTCGCGGATGGGCGACAGCGGGCTGCTGCGCTTCTTCCGCAAACAGGCGCTGATCCGGCAGACCGGCGTCGCCCTGCCGCTTGCCGCTTATGCCGAGGATGCCCGATGAGCCTTGCCCGAACCATGCCGACCATGCTGCGCCACGCGGGCGAATGGGAGGGCATCTACCGCCATGTCAGCCGCGACTTCGTGCTGATCGACCAGCATCGCACCTGGACGCGCTGCGCCTTTCCGGGACGCGACGACGAGGCCTATGTCCAGACCAACCGGCTGACCTGGGAGGACGGTCGCGTCGTCGAGCGACGCTTCGCGGGTGCCTATCGCGACGGGCTGCTGCACTGGGACACCGACCGGTTCGTCGGTACCGGCTGGGAAACCCGCGAGGGTGCGGTAATGCTCCGGCTCGATCGCCGCGACGAACCCGGCGTGCATTTCATCGAGACGATCCTGCTCGCCGACGACGGCAACACCCGGGCCAGGACCTGGCAGTGGTTCGAAAAGGGCGTGCCGATCCGCCGCACGCTTTGTGACGAATGGAGAACAGCATGAAAATCCCGGCGCTCGCGCTGCTCGCCATCGCAGCCCCCGGTTGGGCCCAGACCGCGCCGCCGCCACGCAGTTCGCCGGGCGTGGCAGCGCCTGTCGAAAAAGTACCCACCGACGTGCGCCGCACGACCCTGATCGTCCGCGACATCGATGCCTCGCTCAAGCTCTATCGCGACGTCATCGGTCTCAAGGTCAATTACGATACCGGTGTCACGACGTCGGGGGTGGCGCTGCCCGCCGGGGCGCCGGGTGCGACCGCGCGGCTCGTGCTGCTCAACGGCAATGATCCCTGGGTAGGGTGGATCGGGCTGATGCAATGGACGAGCCCCACGCTCGGGAAGGCGAAACCCTACCCGAAACGGATGAGCTATGGCGGCGTGGTGATCGTGATGAATACCGACGATGTCGAGGGCCGCTGCGCCGCGGCGGCCAAAGTGCCCGGGGTCACGATGACCTCGCCGCCGCGGCTGCAGACCTATCCGGGACGGGGCGGCGGCCCTGACATCCGGGTGAAGGGATGCAATTTCTTCGATCCCGACGGGATCCTGATCGAAATGAACCAGTTGCTGGGAGGATAGGATGATTCTGATGCTTGCGCTGCTGGCCGTAGCCGGTCCGACGCCCGCCCCGCTTCCCCAACCGGCTGGCTGCGACAACAAGCCGGTGCTGATGGTCGTTTCGGGGCCGACGATCGATCGCGCGCGGATGATCGCCTATGCCAAGGCAATCGCCGATAGCGGCCTGTATCAGCGCCTCGGCGGCTATTATCTCAATGCGCCGGCGGCGCTCGATACCTTCGAGGGCGCCCCCCCCAAGGGCTATACCAACCTGATCGTGCGTTTCCCGTGCCTCGCCAATGCCCGGGCCTTCTGGCATTCAAAGACCTATCAGGAAACGATCAAGCCGTTGCGGCTGAACCCCTCGGCGGGCGATTATGTCGTCGCCGTCTATCCCGAGGCGCCACTGCGCAGCGACATGGTCGGCAAGGTCGGCGATGCCGAATATCGGGCGACCTTCAGCGCCGCCGGGATCGATCAGGTCGACCCCTGACCGGCGCGGCTGGCGCCGCTGACTAGCGGATCAGTTCGACCAGTTCGTACCAGGTGGCCATATAGCCGCCGACCCCGCCCTGGACGAACACCGCGTCGCGGTCGGCAGTCACCCAGATTTCATAGCGTGGATGCTCCTTGCCGCCCATCCCGCCGTCGCTCGAATCGATGAACGCGAATTTGCGGCAGTCAAAAGTGCCGGCGGCGACGGTGACGGTCTCGTCACCGCAATATTCGAGGTCGATCAGCACTTCGGATGCCATCGGCGGCGTCGCGCCGCGATGATCGGGCGACGGCACATAGACGCGGATCGTGCGGCGATGCGGCCCCCTCGACAGATCGAGGCAGCGGGTGAGATAGCCGTCGCCGACGATCGGATGCGTGCCGAAGCCGTCGAGCGGGCCGGCGAAATCGACGTGCTGCGATAGTCGGCCGATCGACGGCCCCGCGCTTTGGCAGTCGATCGTGCCGCCATCGTCGCGATGCGCGAGGGTGAACCAGCCCGACCCCATGAAGACATCGCCGACCACCAGATGGACGTGGAGGTTGCGCGGTTTGCCGTCGGGCCCGATCGCATAGATGACGTCGCGCATGACCGTCGGTGCGGGCTCCTCGATCTCGCATTGCGCGCGCAGCACCACCGATCCGTCGCCATGATGAGTGAAGGCAAACCACTCGCGGCCGCGCTCGACGTCGATCATCTCGGGCTTTTTGGAGGTATAGCGGATCCGGCCGCGCACGGTGCGATGGTTCATCGAAAGGAAAGCTCCAGATTGGTCTGAGTTGTCCGGCGACGTCGCTCAATCATTATCGAATCTGGTATAGATGACTCCTCACTTTCAACGCGCCGTCGCCCCGGGGGAACTATGACCATGAACGTGATCGAAATGACGTCTGCCGCCCAGAGCAGCCGTGTCATCAATTTCGACAAGGCGGAGGTCGTTGGCGGCTTCGTCAACAACAGCTTCTTTCTTGTGGTCAGCGGCGAAGCGCCCTGTATCAACATGGAAGTCTCGCTGATCCCGCTGATGTATGTCCGGTGCCCCGAATATTGGGGCATCGAAGTCGTCGGCACGCTGCCGGGGGGATTTTGCCTCGATGCGGTGAAGCCCTTCACGGTGACGATCGCGCTGACCGGGATCACCGGGTCGCAGGGCATCGAGGTGATCGGCGCCAACAGCACCAAGCGGTTCGACGTCGGCGGCGGCTGTTCCTGACGCATTCGGCAATCGAGGCGGCATCGGCTAGCTTTCGCGCAGATCACGACTGACCTGCTCGATCGGCTTTTCGTCTACCGCCATTGCTTCCATCGCCTGTTGAACGCCGCGCATCACGCGGGCGATATAGGCCTTGGTCATCACCCCGCGCGCATAGGCGGCGTCGGCATCGGCGACATAGGTTTCGATCTCGGCTTGCGACACCACCCCCTTTGCTTCGAGCAGCCGCTCGGCGGTGTCGAGCCGCTGCCGCAGCACCGATACCTCGCCCACCAGCGCCATCGTGATCGACATCAGCCGGTCGATCGCCGGATCGTCGAAATAGTCGGGGCGCTTGCCCTTGGCGCGCTTCCCCGACAGGCCGATCCAGTCAAGTCCGTCGGTCATTCCGGCTTCCACGCGCCATAAGCGTTCCAATAGGCCGCGCGGCCGAAGTCTTCCTTCTCGTCCGCCGCCTGTCGGGGGAAGATCGCCGTGTCGACGACCGCGCGCACCCCGGTCGTGAACAGGCGGTCCGCGGGGAAGCCGGCATCGATCATGATCTGTTTCAGGTCGAGCGCGTGCATCGCCGACCAAAACGGCTCGTTGTTGTTGAAGGCATCCCAATCGCGGAGGAACTGTTCGAACAGTGGCATCTCGTCGGAATATTGCGGCTGTTCGAGATGAAACATCAGCCCGCCGGGCGCGAGCACGCGGAATCCCTCCTCGATGATCCGCGGCAAGGCGGTGCCCGACAGTTCGTGGAGGTACATCGTCGTCTGCACCCAATCGAAATGGCCATCGGGAAAGGCGCTCATGTCCTCGGCGTTCATCTGCACGAAGCTGAGGTTGCGGGCGCCGAGCGCCTGCGCGCGCGCGTGGCCGTAACGCAGGCTGGGCGCAGCGGTGTCGATCGCGACGACCTCGGCATCGGGGAAAGCGAGGGCGAGCGGGACGATATTGTGGCCGATCGTACAACCCAGATCGAGGATCCGCTTCGGCGCCCAGCCGGGCCGTTCGCGCCGGGCCCATTCGACCAGCGCCATACCGCCGCCATCGCTCAGCGCGCCAAGGCCGCCCGCCGTCGTCGCGAAAATCCCGCAATCATAATTGGCCCCCGCCGAGACGTCCCCGGGTCGTTCTTCGCCGTGATAGCTGCCGGGCATGCAGTGGATATCGACTGCCTGCTGATAGCGTGGCACCGCCACCCTCGCATCGAGCCGAAGCGTCTCGCGACCCTCATTGAATTGACGCACCCTCGCGTCGAGCTCGTCGAGTTGGCGGAGCACCATCTGGCGGCCGTTCTGCTGGCGCATCTCCATCGAGTTGCGCTTGAGCGCCGACCAGAAGCGGTGCCACGGGTCCTTGTTCATCGCCCGCCTGATCTCGAAGCGGTCCCCGGGCGGGCGCCCATGCTCCTTGATGAAGGCGGGCAGAACGCGCGTTTCATAGGCGCGCTTGTTCCCGGGCCCGAGCGTGCCCGACATGTATTTGTTGAAATTCGCCAGAAAATCGAAGCGCGCCGCCTCGTCATGGCTAGGCTCGGGGAACACCGCATGGCGCGCAACGGCGGTATAGGGGGGTGCGACGTCGTGCTTCATATCAGCCCATCCTTGGCGAGCCGCGCGATCACGCTTTCGTGGACGCGCAGAAAATGATCCCGATCGGGTATCTGGAAGCCGCCATCGGCATCGGCAAGGCTGTTGGCGGGCTGGACCGATCGGCCGGTATAGCTGTCGGCGAACAGTTCGAGCCGCTGCCGCGCAAGCTGGTTGGTCATGCCGGGCTTGCGGCGCTGCGCCCGCAGCGCGCCCAGATCGAGATCGGCAAAGGCAGTGAAGGTCTCGCCCGGATTGGCTTCGGCGAGGATCTGGCCCTTGTAGTCGACCACCACCGAATTGCCGTCGGCGGAGGCGAGCGGCATGATCGTCCCGCTGATGCCGGCGGTGTTGGCCGAGACGATATAGGCCATGTTTTCGAAGGCGCGCGCGCGGCGGGCGATCGCCTTGGGGGTCGGGTTGGGCGACCCGATCTCGGACGAGCTGTGCACGAAGATTTCGGCACCGCGTAAGGCATGGGCGCGCGCGATTTCGGGATAGAGGATTTCCTCCGACGCGATCGCCGCAAGGTTGCCGATCTCCGTCTTCGCCACCGGGAACACGCCATCGAGCCCGTAAATGTCGAGATAGTTCGACCAGACATCGTGCGGGGTCGGCGCGAACATCGAGTTCAACCGGCGATAGCGCAACACGACGTCACCCGAGGGGGCAACGACAAAACTCGTCTGGAAATAGAGCCCCGGAAAATGCCTGTCGCGTTCATAGGCGTTGCCGGCGATGAAGAGTCCCTGTCCCTGCGCCAGCTTTCCGAATGCCTCATATTCGGGCCCGTCGACATCGATCGCGGCCTTGGCGGCGAAATCGGGAATGGAGATGCGCCCGGGATAGCTCGTCAGCAGATATTCGGGCAGCACCGCGAGCCGGACCGGCGTGCCGCCATATTGCTCGATGAAGATCGCAGCGCCGCGAAGCCTGACACCCACCTCGGCGATCATCGCCGTCATCTGCGCGCTCGCGGCGGCACGATCGGCGCACGCCTCGACCGACCGTGCCGTGAGTTGCATCGCGACCGCGGCGAACGCTGTCGTCACAGCCCCAGCACCCCCGGGTTCATCAGCCCGCGCGGATCGACCGCCGCCTTGACCGATTGTAGCAGCCGCCAGCCTGCCGGGTCGATTCGCTCGGCGAGCGGATAGGCGCGGCCGAGCTGGAAATGCACCGCCTCCATCCGTCCGAAGATCGCGATGATGGCCGCGCGCAGCTTCTCGACGAGCGCGCGTGCCGGCGGGTTGCTGCGGTACTCGGTGAGCCGGGCGAGATGTGCCGGCTCGACCGCGTGTCTATGCAGCGCGGCCTGGGCATCCGGCCAGTAAAACACCGGCTCGATCAGAAACCCCGTCGCGGCGACGGGCAGGAACATATAGCCCGCACCGACATCGAGCGCTTCCATTTCGGCGCGGTGCGCCTCGAACAAATCGATGATCGACTCGATCGTCGCGAGCGCGCGGCTGTGCCGGACGACGCCGTGAACCGGCACCCAGCGCTCGCCCGAGGGACCGAGCATCGAATTGACCGGCGGGAACGGATTGGCGCGCAGAACCTTGGGGATCGTATTTTCGACCTCGGTTCCCCCTTGTGCCGCCACGATCGCGCGAATCGCGGCCATATCGGCATCGGCGGCCGCCTGGGTTCGCCCCTCGGCGATGGTATGAATCGAAAAGCGCGCCTCGTCGAGAAAACTGCGCCCGGCAGCGACCACCCGGGCCCCTTCCCTCAGTCCCTTCCAGAAACCGCCCTGTGCCTTCATCATGCCGACCAGCGCCCTGGCATCGCTCGACAGACTGTCGCGCTTCATCCGTTGCGCCTGGAGGAAGGGATCGAACCCGAAGCTTTCGCTGGCGAGGCCGGCACGGGCAATCTCGCTGGTCGCAGCGACGAAGCGATCGGGGGCGGCGAAGGCGAAGCTGCCATAGGCCAATGCCGCTGCCTCGCGCACCAGCGGCAGCGTCACCCGCGCCTTGATGCCCAACGCCCCGCAATCGGCGGCGAACAGTCCGGTCAGGTCAGGCCCGAACGGACGCAGGGTGGCGCTGCCCGTGCTCAGAATCGTGCCGTCGGCGAGCACGACGTCGAACGACAAGGCGCTGCCGGCGATCGTTCCGTCGCGCCCGCCCCAGAACAGCCCGTTCTGGCTCATCCCGCCGCCGATGCTCGCCTTGATCCCCGAGAGCGTGCCCCATAAGGGCGTGCGCAGCCCGCGCGGGTGAAGCGCCTCGTAGAGCGCCGCCCAACTGCACCCGGCCTCGACCGTCACGCGCATGTCGACCGGATCGATTTCGAGGATCCGGTCGAGACCGGCGAGATCGACCAGCAGCGCCGGCGTATCGGCGAGATAACCCGAGGTATAGCTCATCCCGCCGCCGCGCGGCACCACCGCGATCCCCTGGGCGGTCGCAGCCGCCACGCCGGCGGCGAGATCCGCGACGCTGGTCGGTCGGAACAGCGCGAGCGGCGTTACGCCAAGCGAGAAGACGTCCTGGCCGTAAAGCGCGAGCGCAGCGGGATCGCTGACGATCGCCGCGCTGCCGACGGCGTCGATGATCGCCTCGAGGCGATCGTGCCTAGCGATCGTCGCCATCGCGTGCCCCCAGGACCGGATAGCGGCCAAGCGTCAGCAACAAGCCGCCGCCGACCGCGAACATGCCGACCGCCGCGGCCAGCATCAGATCGTAATTCCCCGTCCGGTCGCGGACGACGCCGTAGAGGATCGGCGAAATCGCCGAGCCGATTCCGAACGGCATGTAGAGCGCGCCGTAAATGCGCCCGTAATGTGCCATCCCGAAGTAGCGTGCGGCGAGAAAGGCGATCACGTCGCTCTCGGCACCGGCGGCGAAGCCGAGCAGAAAGCCGCCGCACATCAGCACCGAGAGATCGGCGCCCGTCCCCATCAGCAACACGCAGGCGATCGCCGGCAGCAGCATGGCGGGAAAGGCGATGCCCGGCGCCCAGAAGCGATCGAACAACAGCCCCACCCCGATCCGCCCGGCGAGAATGCCGAGCGCCACCACCCCGAGCACACTGGCGGCGATGGCCGGCGTGAAGCCGTGCAACGCGACAATCTGCGCCATGTGGATGTGCGCGCCGCCATAAGCGAGCGCGATGATCAGGATCGAGATCAGCAGCACCCAGAAGCGATACCCCGCCGCCGCCTCGCGCAGCGTGAGCCCGACCAGTGCGCCGGCCGCATCGGTGACCCCGACCGGGCGTTCGTCCGGACGGGGCTCGCGAAACCAGGCGAGCCCGACGGGCAAGGCGATGAGCAGCGGGAACAGCGCGACGACCGGGAAGGCCAGCCGCCAGCCGCCAGCCGCGATCGCTTTGTTCGCCACCTGTGGCACGATGATCGCGGCGATGCTCGTACCGATCAGCATGATGCCGAGCGCCAGCCCGCGGTTGCGATCGAACCACATCGATACCGCCCGGCTCCACGTCACCGGGGTCGATCCGATCCCGATCAGACCCAGGATCGCCCAGGCGCCATACCAGCCGCCCAGCGAGCCCGGCACAAAGTAAAACGCCGCGAAGACCAGCGCGAAGCCGAAGGTAGACCACAGCGCCACCGGCCGCACCCCCAGCCGATCCGCCAGGCCGCCATAGACGGGGGCGAGCAGCGACGCGACGATGCCGAACACCGTCACGCCGGCTGCGACCTGCGCGAAATCCCAGCCGAACTCCGCATGGACCGGCCCGAGAACCAGCGGCAGGACGTTGAACGGCAGCGGCGAGGCGCCGCACGCAACGCCCAGCAGCGCCGCCGCCAGGGGCTTGGCCCCGCGCCTGAACTCGGAGGGCCGGGCGGCAGTCGTCGCGATCGAAATCCCCGCCGTCATGCCCGTTGCCACCTTAGAAATTGTACCGCGCCCGGATCGTCCACATTGCAGGTTGATTGATGTACGTCGTGTTCGCAAGCGCACTCTGCGAGAACACCGCGTCAAGGCAATTGGTGCAGTTGAGCGACAGCTGCCACGCCTTGTCTGGCCCGTTGAGCGCGATCCCGGCATTGACCAGCCAGACCGGCTGGCTCGCCGATCCGATGATCACCGCGCCACCAAATGGATTGGCGGGATAGCTGCCATTGGTGCCGGTGATCCCCCCCGAATAAATGGTGTAGTTGCTCGTCTGGACTTCCTGATAGCTGTGATAGGCGCCGTTGACCGACGGCACGACCGTAAAGCGACCGACCGGGATCGAGTAACTGCCACCCACGGCAACCGTGAAATCAGGGGTACGCACCGGCGTCGCGATCGTCCCGCGGGCGGTGACGATGCCGGCGGCGCACGGCGCGGTGCCGGTACCACCCGGAATTGCGCCGGCCGCGATCAGCGCCTGGCACGCGGCGGCCTGGGCGGCGACCGACTGGATACCATAGACGTCGAGGGGCGGCTGGTTCGGTTTCAGCTTATAGGCATCGTCCTGATACCCGACATTGGCATAGATGTTGAGGCCGTCGACCGGCACCACCGTCAGTTCGGCCTCGACACCGCGATTGCGATAATCGGCGAAATTGCGCGTGAGAAAGGTGATCGCGCCGGTCGGCCCGACCAGCGCCGACGGTGTCTGGAGATCGCTGACCTCCTCCTGATACAGCGTGACGTTGGCGCGGATGCGGTGGTTGAGCCATTCGGATTTGACGCCGAGTTCGTAGCTCCACACTTTTTCGGGCCCGAACGGCAGCAACGCATTGGCAGCAGTGCTCCGCGCATTCCAGCCGCCCGACTTGAAGCCGCGCGTGGCGCTTGCAAACAGCAGAATGTCGTCGGTCGGCTTGAAATTGATCGCGAAGCGCGGCGTCCACAATTTGACCTTCTGGACCGTCGGGATCGGCACGCCCGAAGGCGCGATCAGATTGGCATTGTCGAGACAGGTCGCCGGCAACGCGCCGACGACGTTGCACTGCGGGCGGTTGTCACGGATCGCGAAGGTCTTGGTCTCGTCGGTATAGCGCACGCCGGCGGTCAGCGTGATCTGCCGGGTAAGGTTCAGATCGGCCTGGACGTAGCCGGCATAGGCCTGGGTGCGGTTGGTGAGGGTCCGATCCGCCAGCAGCAGCTGAAGGGTCGGCGACAAGCCGAACACATCGGCGAAATCGGTCTTGTTGTTTTCCTCGATATAATAAAAGCCGGCGACATAATCGATCAGGTTGCCGCCGATCTTGCCGTTGATCTTGATCTCCTGGCTGAACTGATCCGATTTGCCGTCGTTGAGGATCACGAACGATCCGCGCGGATAGCCGCGGACCGGCGGGGTCGGCGTGGCCAGGCTCGGCCCGCCGCGACCGTCGAAGAAATCGAGCGCATATTGCTGGCGCTGCGAGACATAGCCGGTGATCAGGCTGACCGTCATGTCCGTCGCGACATCGAATTGCAGGTTGGAGGTGATCAGATCGGTCTGGGTATAGTTGCCCATCTGATAATTGGCCTTGCGACCCGAAATCACCAGCGGCGCATAGGGAGATGTCGCGGCCGGCGGGCCGGCGATCAGGCCGGTGGTGATGAAACGGCCGTCGCACTGCGTCGGCGCCGCCGGATTGCAATCGAAGTTGAGCAGGTTTTCGCTATTGTCCTCGATATGGGCATAGGCCCCCGACCAGCGCGCCCAGGAGGCAAGCTCGCCGCGCAGGCCGAGCCGCACCCCCCACCCGTCCTGATCGTTGAGCCGCTGCCCCGTCGTGACGTTGCGGGCATAGCCATCGTCATCCTGCCAATAGCCGCTGACCTTGGCCGAAAAGGTCGACGCGAGCGGCACGTCGATCGAGGCCCGCGCCAGCTTCTTGTTGTACGAGCCATAGCCGACCTCGGCATAGCCGCCGAGATCGCCGAACTTGGGCTGCCGCAGAATCACGTTGATCGCGCCGCCCGTCGTGTTGCGACCGAACAGCGTGCCCTGCGGCCCGCGCAACACCTCGACCCGCTCGACATCGAACAGGTTCAGATTGTTGGCGTTCTGGCGGCTGAGATAGACGTCGTCGACATAGGTCCCGACGGGCGGATCGAAGGTCGGGATCGTCTCGGTATTGCCGAGGCCGCGAATATAATAGGCGTTGGCTGATCCGAGGCCGGTGTTGTTCTGCGCGATCAGATTGGGAACGAACTGACCGAGATCGAGCGCGCTGGTGACCCCCCGCGCTTGAAGCTCGTCCGCCGAAAAGGCCGAGATCGCGATCGGCACGTCCTGAATCTTCTGGTCACGGCGCTGGGCGGTCACGATGATCTCGCCCACCGTCGATTGCGCGCTGTCGTCGGTCGCCTCGGGGGTATTGCTCGCGGCGCTCTGGGCAAAGGCAGGGGCGGCGCCCAGCGAGATCGACAGCGCCGAGGTGATCAACAGCAGATGGCGTTTCATCAAACGTCTCCCTTTAGCCCGCGCCGCGCGCCGGCATGGATTGGTGGCGTACCCTGCGTTTTTATAATTTGTCCGGACAAGTTTTCATGTATCATCGGGCCTGTCAAGCGCTGCTGCGATGCAAGGAAATTTCACATGGGCGAGCTTGCCTATCGAACACTCGTCTTCGGGCATTTGCTGCTGTTCGTTCTCTGGCTCGGCGCGGATGCCGGGGTTTTTCTGCTCGGGCAGCATTTCCGCAAGCGCGAACGCTACACGCTCGATCAGCGTATCGCGCTGCTCAAGCTGCTGGTCGAAGTCGACATGGTCCCGCGCTCGGCCTGGGCGCTGATGGTGCCGATGTCGCTGTCGGTCGCTGCGGCGGGCGGCTGGTGGGACGTGCCGGCAGGACTGGTGGTGGCCTCATGGCTGGTCGGTGGCGCGTGGTTATGGCTGGTGTGGGACGCGCATCTGCACGACATGACCCCGCGCGCCGCGCGTGACCGACGCATCGAGGGCTGGCTAAAATACGCCCTCACCCTCTTCTATCTCTGGCTCGGGATCGAATCGCTGCTGACCGGCCATCCGATCGCCCTTCCCTGGCTGGCGACGAAGGCGTTGCTGTTCGGTCTGATCTTCGCCGCCGCGATCATGATCGACGTGGCTTTCAGGCCGGTCGGACCGCAACTCGGCGCATTGCTGCGCGACGGATCGTCCGACGCCACCGAACTGCCGCTTCGCCGCACGATGGACAAGACGCGCCTTTGGGTGTTCGCTGTCTATGGTCTTCTCGTCGTAACCGCCTGGCTGGGCGTAGCGAAACCATGACGGGCGCGATTCGGGCTTGACCTGCACAAGTTGTCCGGACAAATCAGCCCTACAACCCAAGGGGGGAATTGACGTGGCTTCGGTGATCGGCCTTACGAGTTTGCTGTTTGTGCCGGGCGCCGCGCCACAACGCTTTGCCAAGGCGCTCGCGAGCGGCGCATCGGTCGCCTGCATCGATCTCGAGGATTCGGTCGCCGAGGAGGGAAAGCAAGACGCGCGCGACGCCGCGATCGCCGCCGTCGCCGCCGATCCGCGGCTTGCCGTCCGGATCAATCCGGTCACCACCCCGGCCGGCTTGCGCGATCTCATCGCGATCGCGGACGGCGGCGCGATGCCGGCGCTGGTGCTGCTCGCCAAGGCGGAGAGCCCCGGCGATATCGCTGTGGTGCGTGGCACACTCGGCGAGGGAGCCAAGATCGTGCCGCTGATCGAGAGCCCGGCGGCGCTGGCGCAGACCGCCGCGATTGCGGCCGCCCCGGGCGTCGCCGCGATGATGTTCGGGGGCGGCGACATGGCCGCCGAACTCGGCACCGCGCTTGCCTGGGAACCATTGCGCACCGCGCGGGGCGTGTTTCTGCTCGGCTGTGCCCAGGCGGGCGCCCCGACGATCGACGTGCCCTATCTCGATCTCGACGATACCGCGGGACTCGACGCCGAAACCCAGCTTGCCAAGGCACTTGGGTTTCAGGCCAAGGCGGCGATCCATCCCGGCCAGATCGCGACGATCAACGCCGCCCTGCGACCATCCGCCGACCTCCTCGCCGAAGCGCGCGATGCCCAGGCTGCCTTCGACGCCGCCGGCGGCGCCGCGACAAGGTTTCGTGGCCGCATGCTGGAGTTGCCGGTCATGCGGCGGTATCGCCGCATTCTGGCGCAAGCCACCGGAGAGGAACTGATCGATGCGTGATGGAGTAATCGAGGTGGCGCCAGGCCGCTTTCGCGAGAATTTCGGCCGAAGCTACGAGGATTTCGTCGTCGGCCACATCTACGAACATCGCCCGGGACGAACGATCACCGATACCGACAACGTCTGGTTCACGTTGTTGACGATGAACACCCATCCCGCGCATTTCGACTATGAATTCGCCAAGAAGACCGAATTCGGCAAACCGCTGGTGTGCTCGCCGTTCACCGTCGCGCTGATGGTAGGCATGAGCGTCTCCGACGTCAGCCAGAAGGCGGTCGCCAATCTCGGCTGGGACAATATCCGTCTGACGCATCCGTTGTTTCCGGGCGATACGCTGTATGCCGAAAGCGAAGTGCTCGACAAGCGCGAGTCGGCCTCGCGCCCCGAACAGGGCGTGGTGACGGTCAAGACGATCGGCAAGAATCAGCACGGCGACGTGGTGTGCACGTTCAATCGGACGATGCTGATCTGGAAGCGGGGCTTTGGCCCGGTAGACGACTGAGCCATGATGATTGAGGAACTGATGTAATGGCAACCGCCCTGGACATGATCCGCCCGGCAATCGACGTCGACGACGAAGCCGCCCTGCTCGAGGCGATCGATCGCTGGATCGAGCGCGAAGTCCGCCCCGTCGTGATGAAATATGACCATGACGACGTCTGGCCGGCCGAGATCGTCGCGCAGATGGTCGAGATGGGCCTGTTCGGTGCGACGATCGGCAAGCAATATGGCGGCCTTGGCCTGCCTGCGGTGACCTATGCCAAAATCGTGGCACGGATTTCCTCCCATTGGATGGCGATCACCGGCATCTTCAATTCGCACCTGATCATGGCCGTCGCGGTCGAGAAGTTCGGCACCGAGGCGCAGAAGCAGCTCTGGCTACCCAAATTCGCGAGCGGCGAAATCAGGGGGGGGCTGGCGCTGACCGAGCCGAATGCCGGCACCGATCTGCAGGCGATTCGAACCACCGCCGTGCGCGACGGCGACGATTATGTGATCAACGGTACCAAGACGTGGATCTCGAACGGCATTCAGGGCAGCTGCTTTGCGTTGCTCGTCAAGACCGACACCAGGGCCGATCCGCGCTACAAGGGAATGAGCCTGTTCCTCGCGCCGAAGGGACCCGGGTTCACGACCGGCAAGAAATTCGAAAAGCTCGGCTATAAATCGATCGATTCGGCCGAACTGATCTTCGAGGATTATCGCGTACCGGCGCACTATCTGATCGGCGAGCGCGAGGGCCAGGGGTTTTTCCAGGCCACCGGCGGGCTCGAGCTCGGGCGGATCAACGTCGCGGCGCGCGGGGTCGGGCTGGCCGAGGGTGCGCTCCGGCTGGCCACCGATTATGCCCAGACCCGCGAGACAATGGGCAAGCCGATCGCCGAGCATCAGGCGATCCAGTTGAAGATCGGCGACATGGTGACGCGGGCCCGCGCGGCACGACTGCTGACCTTCGATGCAGCGGAAGCCTATGATCGCGGCCAGCGATGCGACATGGAAGCCGGGATGGCCAAATATTTCGCTTCGGAGGCGGCGGTGAAGAATGCCGAGGAAGCGATGCGAATCTTCGGCGGCTATGCCTATTCGAAAGAATATGAAATCGAGCGCTATTACCGCGATGCGATGCTGATGTGCATCGGCGAGGGCACCAACGAGATGCAGCGCATGATCATCTCGAAGCAATGGGTAAAGCGGAACCCGGCGTGAGCGAGATGCGCCTCCCCCTCACCGGCTATCGCATCCTTTCAGCCGAGCAATATGGCGCCGGCCCCTATGGCACGATGTTCCTCGCCCAACTCGGCGCCGAGGTCATCAAGATCGAGCCGCCGAAGCTGGGCGATACCGCCCGCGCCGTCGGGCCGCACTATCTGCGCGAAGGCGAGAGCCTGTATTTCCAGAGCTTCAACCTCAACAAGCGATCGCTGACGCTCGACCTTACGGTGCCCGAGGGACAGGCCGTGTTGCGCCGGCTTGCCGCGACGTCGCACGCCGTCGCCAACAACATGCGCGGCGATCTCGCCGCCAAGCTCGGGCTGACCTATGCCGCGCTCGCCGAGATCAATCCGGCGATCGTCTGTGCGCATCTGTCGGCCTATGGGCGCGACAATCCCCGCGCCAAATGGCCCGGCTATGATTATCTGATGCAGGCGGAGGCGGGTTTCCTCGCGCTGACCGGCGAGCCCGACGGGCCGCCGGTGCGCTTCGGCCTGTCGATGGTCGATTTCATGACCGGCACGATGATGACGATCGGGCTGCTGGCCGCGCTGATCGATGCCGCCCGCACCGGCACCGGCCGCGACGTCGATGTCGATCTGCTGTCGAGCGCGGTGCACCAGACGAGCTACCCAGCGATGTGGTATCTCAACGAAGGCGATGTCACGAGCCGCGCGCCGCGATCGGCGCATCCGTCGGTAACGCCGAGCCAGATGTTTCGAACCGCCGATGGCTGGCTGTTCGTGATGGCCCAGTTGCCCAAGTTCTGGACGGTGCTGACCGATCGGATCGGTCGCCCCGATCTTGCCCTCGACGCTCGATTTGCCAGCCCCGATGCGCGCCTCGCCAATCGTGACGCCCTGACCGAAGCGCTCGATGCGGTGTTCGAACAGCAGACGACCCGCCATTGGCTCGATCTGCTCCGCGGCTATATGCCGGTCGCGCCGGTCAACGCCCTCGACGAGGCGCTCGACAATCCGTTTCTTGCCGAAACCGGGATGATCGATAGGGTAGCCCATCCCGATCGCGCCGACCTGCGGGTGCTCGCGAGCCCGATCAGGCTCGACGGCAAACGCCTGCCCAATCGCGCCGGGCCGCTGCTCGGCGCCGATACCGACGCGGTGCTCGCCGAAGCCGGCTTCGATCCCGGCGAGATTGACGGGCTGAAGCAACGCGGAATCGTCTGATGCCGAAGCTTGCCGGGATCAGGGTCGTCGATCTGACGCAATTTCTGCCCGGCCCGATGATGACGATGATGCTCGCCGATCAAGGCGCCGAGGTGATCAAGATCGAGCCGATCGCCGGCGATCCCGCGCGCACACAGGCCCCTTTCGAGGCGGGCCAGTCGGTCTGGTTCCGCAATCTCAATCGCGGCAAGCAAAGCGTTGCGCTCGATCTGAAGAGCGCGGCCGGCAAGGCGGCGCTCTGGGCGCTGATCGCCGATGCCGACATCCTCGTCGAGGGCTTTCGCCCCGGCGTGATCGACCGGCTCGGCTTCGGCCATGCCACCGTCGCGGCGCGGCATCCGCGGCTGATCTACTGTTCGATCAGCGCCTTCGGCCAAACCGGCGCGCTCGCGCATCATCCCGCGCACGACATGGCGGTCCAGGCGATGGCCGGGTTTCTGTCGGTCAATGACGGCGCCGATGGCACGCCGGTGGTGCCCGGGGTCCCCGCCGCCGACATGGCCGCCGGATTGACTGCCCTCGCGGCGGTATTGATGGCGCTGATCGGGCGCGCTCGCAGCGGGCGCGGCGACTATGTCGATATCGCGATGTATGATTCGATGCTGCCCTGGAGCGCGCATGTCGCCGGCAGCGCGATCGCGGGCGGACCGGCGCCGCGATCGGCGTCGCAACGCTCGCTGGGCGGCGCCGCCTTCTACAATGTCTACCGCACCGCCGATGGCCGCCATGTCGTGCTCGGTGGGCGCGAAGCGAAGTTCGTCGCCGCCTTGCTGACGGCGCTCGAGCGCCCCGATCTGATCCCGCTCGGCGACGCTCCGGCCGGGGAGCAGACCCTGCTGATCGATTTCCTCCGCCAGACCTTCGGGACGCGCACCCGCGACGAATGGGTCGCGTGGTTCGCCGACAAGGACGTCGCTTTTGCTCCCGTGCTCGATTTCCGCGAGGCGCTCGATCAGCCCGTCGTCGCCGAGCGCGGGCTGCTCGTCGAGCATGATGGCGCACATCAGATCGCGCCCGCCATCCGCTTCACCAGCGAACGCTGGTCGCCACGCGACGCCCCCGATCTGGGTGAGCGTTGAGCGATGGCGTCAGCGCTCGACCTCGATATGCATCGAATAGGCGAAGCGATCGCCGGGATGATGGCTCGCCGAAATCTCGATCACCCGGCCGCCGGTATCGACATAGCAGCGCAGGATCCGCAAGCACGGACTGCGCCGCGGGACGCCGAGTGCCTTGGCGATCTCGGCGGTCGCGGCCACTGCCTGAATATCCTGGGTCACCTGTGCGATTTTCGCGCCCGACAGGCGCTCGATCTGGCGGAACAGCGTCGGTTCGCTGGCGTCGATCGCATCGGCGGCGTCGGCGAGATCGGGATGAATATAGGCCTCGGTGAAGGCAATCGGCCGATCGGCATCGCGGCCCAGCCGCAGGCCGCGAAAGCGCGGCCAATTGCCGCTCGCCGGATGATCGATCTGATCGGCCAGCGTGCGCGGCAATGCCACCGTGCCGAAGCGTTCGAAGGTAACGCGCGTATCGCGCGCATATTGCAGAATTTCCCCGACGTTCGAGAGCGGCTGGTGCAACGCACCGCCGCGCGCCGCCGCGGGCTGGATGACGGTACCCGACCCGCGCTTGCGCTGGATCAGCCCTTCGGTCTGCAGCGTGCGCAGCGCCTCACGGACGGTGAAGCGACTGACGCCGTAGCGCGCGCACAGCACGCTCTCGGTCGGGAACTGATCGGCGCCGGGAAAATCGCCCCGTCCGATCTGCGCGCGCAAATCATCGGCAAGCTCGAGATAACGCGGTTTGCGGGGCCTGATGGCGGTTTGCGCCGTCAACCAACTTCTCCAGCCATTGCCGACGTCAGCGGCGCCGGTTTGCGATGAACGATCATAGCCTAACCGAGCGGCTTGCACAGCATTTGCTGCGCCCCGTCAATACGGTCGCTCGGGATCGGGCGCGTCTCCATATGCTTGACTGGATGGGCTGCGTGGCGGGGGCGCGGCAAAGCGATGTTGCGGGGGCGCTGGGTAGCATTCAGGGAACTGGCCTGGTGCGGGCAGCCTTTCTGGGCAATGTGCTGGAGATGGACGATGTCCACCGGACGGCGTTGCTCCACCCCGGCCCCGTGATCTGGCCGGTGGCGCTCGGCAGTCTGGCCGAGTCGATGGACGACATGCTGGTGGCCGCCGTACGCGGGTACGAAGCGATGATCGCGCTCGGCACCAGCTTCGACGCCCATCACTATGCGCAGTATCACCCGACCGCGACCGCCGGAGTCATCGGTGCTGCGGCGTGCGAGGCGAGCAGCGCCTCGTCGGACGCGCTTGTCGTCGCGAACGCCATGGCCCTCGCGGCATCGGTCAGCGGTGGGGTTTGGCAAACGCGGCACAGCGCCAACATGGCCAAGCAATGGCATGTCGCGAATGCCGTCGAAACCGGGCAATCGGCCGCCATGTACGCGCGAAGCGGCATCACCGGTCCGCTCGATATCTTGGAGGGGGTGCAGGGCCTCTATGCCGCCACCTGCCAAAGCCCCAGGCCAATGACGTTCGGCGATGGGTGGCGGATCGATGAGGTCAGCTTCAAGCCATGGGGTGCCTGCCGCCATGCCCATCCGGCGATCGACGCAGCCCTGGCATTGCGCGCGCGCGGCGCGCTGACCGGGCCGATCGAGGTCGAGACCTTCGCCGATGCGCTCACCTTTTGCGACCGACCCGATCCAACGACGCCGCATCAGGCAAAATTCTCGCTGCAGCATGCGGTTGCGGTTGTCGCGGTACGCGGACTGCCGACGCTGGCGGATTTCGAGCCCGACTCGATTGCGGCGTTGGCCGAAGCACGCGCAAGAGTGACGGTGACCGAATCGCCGGCCATCACGGCGCGCTATCCCGCGCATTTTGGCGCGACGGTGCGGTGTGGCGGCGAGAGCGAGGCGCTCATTGACACGCTCGGCGATCCGGAGCGGCCACTGTCGCGCGACGGGGTGATCGCCAAGGCACGCGCGCTTTTCGCCTGGGGCGGGCTCGATCCGGCGCAGGCCGAGCGCGGGGTGACGCTGGCGCTCGACGGCGACGATTCTGGTGGCATTGTCGGCTGGCTGGAGGAGATTTTGTGAGCGCGACCGCCCGCCTGTTGGCGTTCGTGCGGGCCAGCCATGTGCTGGCCGATTCGGTTCGCGCAGATGCTGAGCGCTTGCTCGCCGATACGCTGACGGTCGGCGCGGCCGGATCGACCGCCCCCGGGTCGGCGGGCGTGCTGGCGGCGGCGCGAGGCTGGGGGCAGGGCGATGACGCGCGCCTGATCGGCTCGCCGGGGCGATTGCCCGCCGCTGGCGCCGCCTTCGTCAACGCCTTTCGCATCCATTGCCTCGAATGGGATGCGGTCCACGAACCTGCCGTCGTCCATGCCTTGTCGGTGGTCACGGCAGCGCTAAGCGCAAGTATCGACCGAACGGGGGGCTGCGATCCCGATGACGCGCTGGCCGCGCTGGCGGTCGGCGTCGATATCGCCAGCGGGCTGGGTATCGCTGCCACCTCGCCGCTCAGTTTCTTTCGCCCCGCTACCGCCGGCTGCATCGGCGCGGCGCTGGCGGTGGCGCGGATCGAAGGCGTCGACCCCCTCGAGGATGTGCTCGGCCTCGCTTATTCCTTTTGCGCGGGCACGATGCAGGCGCATGTCGAGGGATCGATCGCGCTGCCGCTGCAAATCGGCAATGCCGCGCGATCGGCGATCATGGCGGTCGATCTCGTCAAGGCCGGGCTGACCGGGCCGCATGACGCGCTGGAGGGGCCGTTCGGCTATTTCCGGTTGTTTGATGCGGGCGACTTCGCGACCTATGCCGATCATCTCGGGACGGTCTGGCGGATCAGCGAGATCAGCACCAAGCCCTTTCCCTCGGGCCGCGCCAGCCACGGCGCGCTTGGCCTGTTGCAAGGGCTGGCGCTCGATCAGGCGGCCATCGCCCGGATCGAGCTGTTCGTGCCGTCGCTCGTCAAGCGGCTGGTCGGGCGGCCGATGCTCAGCGAGATGACGCCCGCTTATGCCCGGCTCTGCCTGCCGCTGCTCGCCGCGCTGATGCTGCGCGACGGGCATGTCGATCCGCGCGCTTTCACGCCCGCGACCTTCGCCGATCCGGCAATGCTCGATCTCGCCGGGTGCGTCATCGTCAACGATGACGGCAATGCCGATCCCAACGCGCTGTCGCCGCAACGCGTGGTCATCACCCTGCGCGACGGCAAGGTGACCGAGCATCTGATCCCCGCCACGCTGGGCAGCCCGGATGCACCGCTCTCCATCACCCAAGCAGCGGCCAAGATCAGCCTCGCCCGCGCGCTTGCGCCAGATGCCGACCCCCGCCTGTTCGATGCCCCCCTCGCCTGGTTCACGGAGCCTGCATGACGTTTCCCACCTATTTCGAAGCCTTTGACTCGAAACAGATGCTCGCCGATTACCCGATCGGCGACGCCTTCACCGCGCGCTACACCGGCATGAGCCGCGACCAACTCCGTGCCGTCCAGGAGCGGCAATTCGCCCGGCTGATGAAGCGCGGCTGGGAAATTCCCTTCTACCAGCGGCTGTGGGGCGCGCAGGGGATCGAGCCCGGCGATATCGCGGGCCTCGACGACATCACCAAACTGCCCGTCTATGACAAGACCGATCTGATGGCCTCGGTTGCCGCGCATCCCCCCTATGGCGATTTCGCCGGGCGCGGGGGCGATCCGGTGATCTTCCACACCACCAGCGGCACCACCGGTCGTCCGCAACCCCTGCTGTTCGGCCCCAAGGGGCGCGAGATCACCAACCTGCTCGTCGGCCGCATGTATCGCTGGCAGGGGTTGCAGCCCGATGATGTCGTCCAGTCGGTCTATGGCCACGGCATGATCAATGGCGGGCATTACATCCGCGAGGCCGTCACCCATTTCACCAACGCGCTGTTCCTGTCGGCGGGGACGGGAATCGAGACGCGAAGCGCCAATCAGGTTCAACTGATGGCCGATTTCGGCGTCACGGTGCTGGTGGGCTTCGTCGATTATCTCCGCAAGCTGGCCGAGGTCGCGCGCGACACCGGGCTGCTCGACCAGATCGATATCCGCATGATCTGCGGCCATCTCGGCACCGAGGATCGCGCCGCGACCGAGGCGGCCTGGGGCGGGGCGAAAGCCTTCGACTGGTACGGCGTCGGCGATACCGGCAGCATCGCTGGTGAAGGGCCGGAGCGCGACGGACTTTATGTCTGGGAGGACGCGCAATATCTGGAACTGCTCGATGTCGAGAGCGGCGGGCCGGTGGGCGTCGGCGAGACCGGCGACATGGTCGTCACCTGCCTGTTCAAGGACGATATCGCGCCGTGCATCCGCTTCAACACGCATGACATCACGCATGAGCTGACCGGCACCAATGCGACCGGCATGGCGTTCAAGCGGATCGCCGGGTTCAAGGGCCGCAGCGACAATATGGTCAAGCTGCGCGGCATCAACGTCTTCCCGCACGCGATCGGCTCGATCATCGAGAATCGCGCCGATCTCACCGGCGAATATGTCTGCCGCCTGGTCCGCGACCCGGCCACCCAGCGCGACGACATGCTGGTAATCCTCGAAAGCCGGGGCGGCAGCGATGCGGGCGAGCTTGCGGCGCTGCTGCGGCATGGGCTGGGCGTTGAGGTCGCGATCGCGATCGAGGCACCCGGCGGCACGGCAACGCTGACCCAGATCGATGTTCGCCAGAAGCCGATCCGGCTGATCGACGAGCGCGGACTGTGATCGACTGGGACGCCCTTGATGCGGCCAACGCCCCGCTGGGCGCCTTTGTCGATTGGGACCGGCATGCGACGGGTGGCACAGGGCCGCTCGCGGGCGTGACGATCGGCATCAAATCGAACATCGCGGTCAAGGGCCTGCCGTGGACCGGCGGCATGGGCACGCGGCGCGACATCATCGCCGATCGCGACGCGGCCATCGTGGCGCGGTTGCGCGCAGCAGGGGCGGTGATCCTCGGCACCCTCAACATGCACGAAGCCGCGCTCGGCGCGACGACCGACAATTTCTTTTACGGTCGCACGCACAATCCGCACCGGCATGGCTTTACCCCGGGCGGTTCCTCGGGGGGGAGTGGGGCGGCCGTCGCGGCGGGGTTGTGCGATATGGCGCTCGGCACCGATACGCTCGGGTCGATCCGCATCCCGGCCGCTTATTGCGGAATCTGGGGGCTGAAGCCGACCTTCGGTGCGGTCAGCGATGACGGACTCGTCCATCTCGGCACGGCGTTCGACTGCATCGGCCCGCTCGCGCGCGATCTCGACATGCTCGCGCGGGTCTGGGCAGTCATGGCGCCCGGCGACGCGAGCGACGCACCCTTCGAACGGCTGCTGACGCTCGCCGATATCGAGCAGGTGCCAATCCAGCCGGGCGTGGAGGCCGGCTATCGGCGGGCGCTCGGAGCGATCGACCTGCCCACCCAAACACTTGCCGTCGGCGATACCCTGTCCGCCGTCCGCATGGCCGGGCTGGTGGACTCGGTCAAGGAGCTGATCGGCGCTCTCGGGGCGGCACGCGACGGGCCGCTGGTCTCGGACGAACTGAAATTCGTGATGACGGCGGTCGGCGCGCTCCCACCTGCGCCTGCGGTGATCGCGCATACCCGCGCCGCCTTGATCGCCGCGCTCGGCGAAGACGCCGTGCTGGTGATGCCCACCGCGCCACAGGCCGCCTTCCCGCACGGCGAACGCGCGCCCGTCACCCAAGCCGATTTTACCAGCCTCGCCAGCATCGCCGGCTTGCCGGCGCTCTCCCTGCCAGCAGGGGTCGATGGCGATGGCCTCCCCGTCAGCGTCCAGCTCGTCGCCCGTCCGCACAGCGAGGCGCGGCTGATCGCGCTCGCCCGCCGAATCGAGGCGAGCATTCACGGATATGCCCCACCAAATTCCTGAAGGAGACCCCGCGATGCGCATCATCTGCCTGTTCAACCTGAAGCCCGGCGTCGATCCCGCTACCTATGAAGCCTGGGCGCGCACCGGCGACATCCCGGCAGTCAACGCGCTCGGATCGGTCACCAGCTTCACCGTCCACAGGGCAACCGGCATGTTCGGATCGGACGCCAAGCCGCCCTATGCCTATGTCGAGGTGATCGACATCACCGGGATGGACGCGTTCGTCGGCGATGTGACGACGCCCGATTTCCAGGCACTCGCCGCGCCCTTTCAGGACTTTGCCGACAACCCGCAATTCATTCTGACCGAGGATCTGTGATGCGCTTTGCCGGCAAGACTATCGTCGTCACCGGATCGGGCAAGGACAGGGGCCTCGGCCAGGCGATCCTCCAGCGCTTCGCCGATGAAGGCGCGAACTGCGTCGTCAGCGACCGCGAGATCGACGATGCCGCGCAAGCCGTCGCCAAGGAGCTGAGCGATCGCGGCGCGCCGGTGGCGACGATCGCCTGCGACGTGTCCTCGGCAGCACAGTGCCAGGCGCTGGTGCAGAGCGCGGTCGATGCATTCGGCGGCATCGATATCTTCGTCAACAATGCCGGCATCGGGTTCATGATGAAGCCGCTGCTCGACGTCATCCCAGAAGATTGGGACAAGGTCATCGCGGTCAATCTGTCCGGCGCCTTCTACTGCACGCAAGCGGCGGCCAAGGCGATGGTCGCGGCAGGCAAAGGCGGCCGCATCATCAACATCGCGTCGCAGGCCGCCAAGACCGGCTTTCCGCATCTGCCCGCCTATGTCTCGTCGAAGCACGGCATGGTCGGGCTCACGCGCGCCTCGGCGGTCGAACTCGGCGCATATCGCATCACCGTCAACGCGGTTTGCCCCAACCATGTCACCACCGGGCTTGGGGCCGAACAGAATGCCTATTTCTCCAAGCTGCTCGGCTTCGAGAGCGTCGAGGCGTATCTTAAAAACATGGCCGCCAAGAATCCTATGGGCCGCCCCGGCCTTGCCAGCGACACCGCGGCTGCCTGCGCCTGGCTGGCGAGCGACGACGCCTTTTACGTGACCGGCGAGGCGATCAATGTCTCGGGCGGCGAGGAAATGCACTAAGTGATGTGTCGCCAAGCCAACCCGTCACTCCGGACTTGATCCGGGGTGACGGGAAAGTGGGTCGGTTTGGCCGCCCGCAATGCAAGGATTCCCTCTTCCCTGCGAGCATGGACGAGGAAAAAGGAGGGACTTTTGAAAGAAGAACGCATCGACTGGCCGAACGACGCGAAGCTCGCGCTCAGCATCGTCGTCAATGTCGAGGAAGGCAGCGAGATGACCGTCGCGCGCGGCGACCGGGGGATGGAGCCGGTCGACGAGCTCGGCATCCACATCAAGTCGCCGATCCGCAATTACGGTAATGAAAGCAATTATCTCTACGGCATCAAGGCAGGCGCCCCGCGTGTCGTCAAGTTGCTGCGCGAGCACGGCATCAAGGCGAGCTGGACGGTTGCCGCGCTCAGTCTGGAGAACCACCCCGAGATCGCCGCCGCGATCCGCGAGCTGGGGCACGAACCGGTCAGCCACGGCTGGCGCTGGGTCCACCAGTTCAAGATGGACGAGGCCGCCGAGCGCGGCTTCATCGCCAAGGCGGTGCAATCGATCGAGGCGACCACCGGCACGCGGCCATATGGCTGGCTGTCGCGCTACTTCCACACCGACAATACCCGCCGCCTGCTGATCGAGGCCGGGTTCGACTATCACATGGATGATTACTCCGGCGACGTGCCCTTCTGGGATCGCACCACCGTGCCGGGCAGGCCGATTGCGATCGTCCCCTATCAGCTCGACGACAACGACATGAAGATGTGGACCGACCCCGCCTATACCCCCGCCAACTGGCTCGATTATGCCCGGCGCTGCTTCGACCAGCTCTATCGCGAGGGCGTCGAAGGCAACCCCAAGATGATGTCGCTCGGCCTGCATCTGCGCATCATCGGCCGACCGGGGCGGATCTGGGCGTTCGAGGATTTTCTGAAGCACGTGCGTGCGCATGACGGCGTCTGGATCGCCACCCGCCGCGAGATCGCGCAGCATCTGGCCAAGGTGGACCCGGCATGAGGATCATCGGCAAAGTCCTCCCCGAGACAAGCTCGGGGAGGAATTGATGCTGCGCCTCGGAACGAACGGTGCCGTCGCCCATCTCATCATCGATCGCGCTGCCAAACGAAACGCGATCACCCAGGCGATGTGGGAGCAATTCCCGGCCCTGATTGCCGAAGCCATGGCCGATGACGCCGTCCGCGTGCTGATCCTGCGCGCGGCCGAACCCGGCGCCTTTTCCGCCGGGGCAGACATCGCCGAATTCGGCGCCGGCGCGACCGATCCTGCCTGGCGCGCCGCCAATCAGGCCGCCATCGCCCGCGCGCAGATCGATCTCACCCTCGCGCCCAAGCCCGTCATCGCCTTTATCGAGGGCGATTGCGTCGGCGGCGGCTGCGGGCTGGCGCTCGCCTGCGACCTGCGCGTCGCAACGGCGAACGCCCGCCTCGGGATCACCCCGGCCAAGCTCGGGCTGGTCTATTCGCTTCATGATACCAAGCTGCTGGTCGATGCGGTCGGCGCCTCGCAGGCCAAGCGTATCCTGTTCACTGCTGGCTTGGTCGACGCGACCGAGGCACTCCGGATCGGGCTGATCGACTTGCTCGGCGATGATCCATTCGCGCTTGCGGAAACGATCGCCGCCAATTCGCCGCACACCGCGCGCGAGGCCAAGGCGATGGTCCGCCGCATCCTCAACGGCCAGGCGCATGACGATGCGACGACGAGCGCGCTGTTCGCCGACGCCTTTACCCAGCCCGATTTTCAGGAGGGCGTCGGCGCCTTTCTTGCCAAGCGAAAGCCGGTCTTCCGATGAGCGATTTCCTCACCCATGGCCGCATCATCGGCGGTCTCGCGACGGTGCCCGATGTCGAGGCGAGTCTCGGCGACTACCGCGACCGGCTCGGGCTCTCGGTCGTCGAGCAGGGCGCGCTTCCTGCCGATCTCGCCGCTAGCTGGGGGTGCCCTGCCAATGCCGGCGCCCCCTTCGCCACGCTCGCCCCAACCAGCGGCGCGCCCTGTTATCTCCGGCTGGTGCAGCAACCGCTCGACCCCGGTTTCGTGCCGACCCGTACTTATGGCTGGGCGGCGTTCGAGATCACCGTGCAGGATGTGTTCGCCTGGCCCGACAAGCTCGCCGGCAGCGGCTTCGACATCATCGGCCCGCCAAAGGAAATCCCCGGCCTCCCCTATTTCGTCGCGATGCAGATGCTCGGGCGGGGCCGCGAAATGATCTATCTCAACGAAGTGCGCGAGAACACGCCGACGTCCGACCTCCCGCCCGCGCAGTCGCCGGTCGATCACCTGTTCATCGTCATCCTCGCCAGCCCTGATCGCGCCGCAACGATGGCCTGGTATTCCCAGCGGCTCGGGCTTGATGAAGGCGGGGCGTACACAATCCCCTACACGATGATCAACAAGGCGTTCGGCCTGCCCGACCCGCACATGACTTCGCTGAGCATGGCCCAAAAGGGGCGAATGCCGATCGTCGAGATCGACGACTATCCGGATGTCGCGACCGTGCGGGCGCGCTCGGCGGGCATGCTGCCGCCGGGCAATGCCATGGTGACGCTGGCGGTGGACTCGCTCGATCGCCCGGACCTTGCCCTGATTGCGCCGCCGGCGCCGCGCGTGGGACCGTTTTACGCTGGTCGCCGGGCATCGACGACGATCGGCCCAGCCGGCGAACTCCTGGAGCTGGTCGAGATCGACAGCCGCTGATCGCAAGGCGGCTCAGGCGGCCCGGCCGCCGGCATCGGCGCCTCTGATGCCCGCCGACAGCGGCTCTTCGAGAATGGTGTTGGTCAAGACCGAAATGTCGCCGGTCGTCTCCAGAATGATCGCCGAGACCCGATCGATCGCCACATCGGCCTGGCGAATCTTGACGTAGATGTCGCTGCGCGCGACCCGGCTCTGCCTCAGCGCGGAATCGATGAAATCCCCGTTGCGCATCAACACCAGCGGTTGGTTCTCGATACCTTGTCGGAACCAGTCGAAGCGCCGGCGGGCCCATGCCAGTGCCAACTGCACCAGCAGCAGGGTCGTCATCGCCGCAATCGCCTGGGCAAAGGCATCATCGTCCTTCGATGAGCCTGCAGCAGCCAGCAGCGAGCCCGTTGCCAGCGTCACCACAAAATCAAATGCCGTCATTTTTGAAAGCGTCCGCGCGCCGATCATCCGGACGAGCAGAATGACCCAAACCAGTGCCAGGCTGGCCTGCACGATGCCGCGAAGGACAGTATCAGGCAGCATCGAAATCTCCGGTGTCCGCGCATCAAGGGTTGCCGGCCTAATCGCCGTGGCCGGCGCGGTGAATCTATGTCGACAACGGGTGGGGTGGAACATGGTTCAATGCGTTGGTGACGCTGCCGGCACCGGCTAAGGAATGAGCAGCGTCGATCCGTGAGTGGCGCGACTTTCGAGGTCGCGCTGTGCCTGCGCCGCGTCTTCGAGGCGAAAGCGCTGGCCGATCGTAATCGTCACCTTGCCGCTCGTGATCATGTCCCACAGCCGACCCGCCCCAGCCGCGCGTTCGTCAGGCGTGGTATAGTAATCGAACAGCGTCGGCCGAGTGTTATACAACGAGCCCTTGGTCGCGAGAATGCCCAGTGCGACGCCCGTCACCGGCGCATCGGCATTGCCATAGCTGACGATCATCCCGCGCCGCCCGGTCGAATCGAGCGAGGCATTCCATGTCGCCTGGCCGATGCCGTCGTAGCTGACGCGCACCCCTGCGCCACCGGTGATCGCGCGCACCCTGGGGGCGATCTCCTCGTCGCGGTAGAGGATTACCGCCTCGGCGCCTGCCTGTCGGGCGAGAACGGCCTTGTCCGCTGTGCCGACGGTGCCGATCACCCGCGCGCCGATCGCGTTCAGCCACTGGACGAGGATCAGCCCCACCCCGCCCGCAGCTGCATGGACCAGGACCCAATCGCCCGCCTTCACTGCTGCGGCGCGCTCGGCCAGGAATTCCGCGGTACAGCCCTTGAGCAGCGACGCGGCGGCGATCTCGTCGGAAATCGCCTCGGGCAGCTTGAACAGCGCGCTGGCCGGCAGGTTGCGCTCGGTCGCATAGGCGCCGCGAAGCGGTCCGAAGGTCGCCACCCGGTCGCCGACGGCAAATCCCGAAACCCCCTCGCCCAGCGCCGCGACGACGCCGGCACCTTCCATCCCCAACGGACTCGGCAGCGCGCCGGGATAGATGCCGCGGCGATGATAGGTATCGATGAAGTTCAGCCCCGCCGCGCGCGTGACGAAGCGCACCTCGCCCGGCCCCGGCGGCGGCAGATCAACGTCGATCCATTCGATGACCTCGGGTCCGCCAAACTCCCGGAAAATCGCGCTGCGTGCCATGCCAAGCTCCCGTCGACGATCGCTTTTCGGATCAGCCGTTGATCCTAGGTGCCTCGATCAGCAACACCTGGCAATCGGCGATTCCCGCGCGCAGCTTTTTCACCTCGGCATAGTCGGGCGAGGTCCAGAATGCCCGCGCAGCCGCGCGATCGGGCCATTCGGAGATCACCATCGAAGCGCCGTCGCCAAAGCTGCCCTCAAGCAGCTCGACGCCGGGGCCGCGCAGCACGTATTTGCCCCCGAATTGCGCCACCAGCGCCGCAGCGGCCTGGCCATAGCCGCTGATGAACCGGTCGCGATCCTCAATTCTGGCGGTGACGATCATATAGGCGGCCATGACGTTCCTTTCGCGTTCGGTCGTAGCTCGGACCTTAGCGCCGGCGCGATCGTCGCCGGGCAATATCGGTCCGATGAGTGTTACACGACTGCAACAGTTGCACGGTCGTCAGCTCTTCTCAATCAAAATTTGTCTGGACAAATTTATTCCCAAATGAAAGTCTCGGCAAATTGGGAAGTGGCTTTTGGGGGAGAGTTTCGATGCGGATGGTGACGCGGGCTGCCTTGCTGGCAGCAACGGTGATGAGTTCCGGAACGGCGGTGGCGCAGAACAGGCCCGCTGAGCAGACCCCACCGACGACGGCCGCCGAGGCGCCTGCCGGACAGACCGGTCTCGAAGAAATCGTCGTGACCGCCCGCAAGGTCGAGGAATCGCTGCAGACAGCGCCGGTGTCGGTTTCGGTACTGTCCGAAGCCAAGATCCGGACGCTCGGCCTCAACAGCATCGATGATTTCGCCAAGCAGGCGACCGGCATCAGCTTCAGTCAGGCGTTCGGACGGTCATCCGATCGGCCCGTGGTGCGCGGCGCTTCGAACGTGCTCGCCAACGTCCAGTTCGGCGTCGAATCGGGCGCCGCCTATTTCGTCGACGGCATTTACTATCAGGGCGACATCCAGGGCTTCGATCCCGAATCGCTCCAGCGCGTCGAGGTGATCAAGGGCCCGCAATCGGCGCTCTACGGCCGCAACACCTATGCCGGTGCGATCAACTTCATCACCAAGGACCCGACCGAGAAGCTGACGGTGTCGGGCAGGTCTTCGGTCGCGCAATATAACGAATACACGATTTCGGCCTCGGTTTCGGGCCAGATCATTCCCGGCCTGCTTGGCTTTCGCATCGGCGGCCGCCATTATGAATATGGCGGCCAATACATCAATCAGCTCACCGGCCGCAAAGTCGGCAGCGAGCGCACCGAGTCGATCTATGCGCTGCTCAATTTCACCCCGAGCGACGATCTCAAGATCCGGCTGCGCGGGCAGTATCAGCACAATCGCGATGGACCGCTGGCGCTGTTCCTCCAGGGAGCGGCCGCCAACAACTGCCAGCCGGGCTTCCGCTCGGCGCAGTATCGCACCGTATCGAGCGCATTGCCCTATATCCCCAACCTGCTTGGCCCATCGACCAACAACAACCAGTATTTCTGCGGGACGATCCAGCCCCAGCCCAACGGCGTGCGGCTGAATACCGATCCAATCGCGATCACCATCCCGGGATATACCGGCCAGCCACCCTCGTTCCGCACCGCGCCGATCACCGGCGTGTTCGATGGGACGGCGTTCGACGGTATCCAGAACGATCAATATTACGGCACCGCGATCATCGACTGGGACATTGCCGGATCGGGCTTCGTCTTTTCCAGCCTGTCGGGCTACCGGGCGAACAACAATCTGTTCGGCACCGATTCCGATCACAGCGACTCGTTCTTTTTCTTCAACACCAATCCGGCGATCGGCGGATCGGCGCCCAACCCGCTCGTCACCGAAGCCGCCTTTGCCAATACCACGCGCAACGACGGCTATGATTTCAGCCAGGAAGTCCGCATCGCCTCGCCGCAGCGCTGGCCGGTGCGCGGCCTGATCGGCGGCTATTATTTCAAGCAGAAAACCGATGGCAAGGATCTGAGCTTCGCCAATCCCATCGTCGGCGATCCGCTCGGCGGACCGGGTTCGAGCCGAAACGAGCTTGAAAACATGGCGGTGTTCGGTCTGCTGACGGTCGACATTACCAAGCGGCTGTCGATCACCGGCGAAGTCCGCTATGCCGAGGAGACGAGGAAATCGCTCGATTTCTCCTCGGCGCCGATCTTCTGCGCGGGCTATGCAGGCCAGACCAACGTGTTCGGGACTTTCACCGCCGCCAATTGCCGGCCCGAGAACAAGGATACCGGCACAACGCCGCGCGTGACGATCAACTATTCGACGCCCGGCGGGCTGCTCTTTTACGGCATCTATGCACAGGGCCGCAAACCGAGCGGGTTCAACGGCACCGCCGGCGTCACGGCGACCACGCAGACCGGCCAGAATTTCGTCAACTATCTCGCCGAGAAATCGGAAGGGTTCGAGCTCGGCACCAAATTCGGGCTGCTCAACAATCGCGTCCGGGTTTCGGCTTCGGTATACACCACCAAGCTCACCGATGTGCAGCTGACCACCGCGATTCCCAATCCGAACGGCACCGGCGCGATCACCTCGATCGTCACCAACCAGGGCAATGCACGCACCACGGGATTCGAACTCGAAGTGCAAGCAGCGCCGACCGACCGGCTCAATCTCGGCTTTGGGGTGTCGTATGTCGACGCGCGGTTCACCTCGGGGTGCGATGCCGATCAGTTCATCCTCAATTCGGGTGGCATCCGACCGAACTTCGACAATCGCAATCCGACCGCTGCCGGCCTGCCGCTGTGCGACATCACGGGCAAGCGGCTGCCGCTCGGATCGCCGGTGACGCTCAACGGCAACGCGACCTACACGGTGCCGTTGCACGGCAATCTGTCGCTGTGGAGCAACCTGAACTTCAGCTATGAATCGAGCAAATATGTGCAGGTCGACAATCTTGCCCAGGTCGGCGACGCCTTCCTCCTCAACGGTCGCATCGGCGTTCGATCGGGACAGTTCAGTCTTGCTGCCTTTGTCCGCAATCTGACCGACGAGGATTCGGCACCGCTCGCGACGCGCTGGTTCGACTATCGCTACGGGGCGGGCACGACCGGGCTGCCGGCGGCCGCAACGGTGACCTTTGACGGGCGCCCCGCGCAGATCGAGACGGGCGCCCCGCGCGCCTTCTTCACGGCGCTTCGCAAGGGCCGCACCTTCGGTATCGAAGGGACGTTCAACTTCTGATGATCATGTATGGGTGACGCATTGGCCCCCGCCGAACCTGTTCGGCGGGGGCCTTTTGTTGCAAGGAGATGCCGATGAAGCCCCACCACCTGGCCGTGCCGCTGGCGATCCTCGTCGCTGCGACCGCGCTGCCTGCCCAGGAAACGCCCGATGGCGCCGCGATTCTCGCGCGCGCTACCGAAGCGGCCGGCGGCGACGCCTGGGCTCGCGCCAAGACCCTGACGCTTTGGGGCCACGCGATCTTTTACGGGCGACGCGGTGCGGCGCCGCGCGCGAAGGCGGATGACTATCGCATGTGGCGCGTGTTCAATCCCGACCGCAAGGCCGCGCATACTGCCGAGGGCAAGGTCCGAATCGTCGCCAATGCGCAGGGCAAGCCGATGTTCACGATCGGCTATGACGGCGCAACCACGTGGAACGAGCGCGGCATCATCCCCAAGGCCGAAGCCGACGCCTTCTGGGCGACCAATTTCGGCTTCGGCATCATCCGCCACGCCGCCGATCCCGGCTTCACGGCCGATCGCGTCCCCGACGACGGCATCGACGGCCATCCGCTCTACATGGTGCGGCTCACCGACCCCGACGGCGGCGTCACGTTGTTCGGCATCGACAAGGCGAGCTACGCGATCCGCACGATGGGCTTCGCGACGCCGAAAGGGTGGCACGTGCGCACCTATGACGATTTCGTCACCCTCACCCACCCGCGCTGGCTTCAGGCGCGGCACGTGACGCTCTACTATAACGGGGTGAAAGCCAACGAGGTGTTCTGGACCGACACCAGGGTCGACGCACCGATCGACGATGCGCTGTTCACCCCGCCGAAATGACCGCTATTTCGGCGCCGCCGCCTTGCGCGCAGCGTCGATCTGTTTGCGGAACACCGTCCAGGTCGTCTCGTTGGGCCGGGCATCGTCGGCCGGCGGCGGCGACGTCCAGGCGGGATAGGCACGGGCGATCTCGTCCTTGAGCAGCTTGGGCAGCTCGTCGAAGCTCTTGAGCTTCGTGCCCATCGCATTGAAAACGATATTGCCGTGGCGGCCGCGCATTTTCATCCACGGCATCCAGTCGGAGATCCGGACCCAGGAGACCGAGGGATAGGCGGTCGGGTATTTGGTATCGAGCAATTCATCGGCGCGCGCCGCGAAATCAAAAATCTCCATCGCGTGATATTTGTTGCCGACATAATCCTGATAATCGCCGCCGAGCGGATTTTCATAGAAGAGCGGCACTTCGACCGGCATCTGCGCCCATTGGCCCATCCGGTTCAGGCTGATCGTATAGGGCTTGCCATCGGCACCGATCGGAAAGCTGGGACGGCCATTGACCGGATCATTGGCGATATGGCCGACGGGCACCGTCTCGCCGGTCCAGGGATTGGCCCAGTTGCGCGCGATCTCGCCGGTCTTGGGATCGAGGAACAGCATCACCTCGCGACTGACCTGTCGATAGCCCTTGCCGCGCTTCGGATCGTCGACCGAGACGCATTGGCGGATGTTCATGCCCTCGCCCAGGAACAGCAATCTGTCGGGCTCGCCCTCGATCCGCGAATAGACCTTGCCCGACCAGTGATACACCGCCGGCTCGCCGTCCTTGGCGCCGCACTGGGTGCGCTTGCTGATCTCGAGCGCGTCGGCGGGCACATTGGGATCGAGTTGGCGCGCCGCCAGCGGACTTGAGCAAACGACCGCGAGCGCAGCTCCGGCGAGGAGTGATCGGATCAAGGCAGGCCTCCCTTTGCATCGGGCCGTTGGTGCCCGATCCTGAACGCCGCCACCCTAACCGATCGTCGCGCAAATGCAAATATGTCCGGACAACTTTTCCGATCAGACGCCGCTCGTCACCGCGCCCTGCGAGGCCGAGCCCACCAGCCGGGCATATTTCGCGAAGGCGCCGGTCGGTTCGGGCCGGATTGCCGTCGACGGCGTTCGCGCCGCCAGATCGGCGTCGGTCGAGATCGTCCGCGCATCGACATCGATCACGATCCGGTCACCGGTCTGCAACCGACCGATCGGACCGCCCCGCGCCGCCTCGGGGGCGATATGCCCGACCATGAAGCCATAGGTCGCGCCCGAAAAACGACCATCGGTAACGAGGGCGACGCTGTCGCCGAGCCCCCTGCCCTGGATCGCGGCGGTCACCCCGAGCATCTCGCGCATGCCGGGGCCGCCGACCGGGCCCTCCCAGCGGATGACGACCACGTCGCCCGCCTCGATCTCGCCGGCGTCGACCGCCGCGAACGCCGCTTCCTCGCCGTCATAGACCTTGGCCGGCCCCTCGTGCTGAAGCCGGGCGTGTCCGGCGAGCTTCACCACGCAACCCTCGGGGGCGATATTGCCGTAGAGCACGCCATAGCCGCCGCGCGGCTTTAGCGGGGCGGCCGCCGACAGGATCACTTCCTGGCCCGGCGTCTCCGCGGCGCGCGAGAAGGCGGCGAACAGGCTCTCGCCGGTCACCGTCGGGGTATCGGTGATCAGTCCCGCCTCCATCAGCCGCTTGCCGAGCAACGGCGTTCCGCCCGCGGCGGTCATGTCTGGAGCCATGAAGCGGCCGCCCGGTTTGAGATCGGCGATCACCGGCGTGGTGCGCGAAATCGCGTCGAACATGTCGAGCGTGAAGTCGTCGTCGCCGATCCCCGCCTCGCGCGCGATTGCGAGCAGATGCAGTACCAGATTGGTCGAACCGGCCGTCGCCGTGCCCGCGACGATTGCATTGCGCAGGCTTGCCGGCGTGATCAGGCTGCGCGCGTTGCGCCCGGCGCGAACCGCGTCCATCAGCACCCGTCCGGCCTCGGCAGCGGCGGCGGCCTTGCCCGGGTGCACCGCCGGAATATCGTTGAGCCCCATCGGCGACAGCCCCAGAAAACTCATCGCCAGCGCCATCGTGTTGGCGGTGAACTGGCCGCCGCACGCGCCGGCCCCGGGACACGCCGCCTTTTCGACGGCGAGCAGCCCGGCATCGTCGAGCGTGCCCGCGCCGTGCGCGCCGACCGCTTCGAACACGTCCTGAATCGTCAGCGCCTTGTCGCCCAGCCGACCCGGCATGATCGAGCCGCCATAGAGAATGACCGACGGCAGATCGAGCCGCGCCGCCGCCATCGCCGCCGCCGGAATCGTCTTGTCGCAGCCGACGAGGAACAGCACGGCATCGAGCATATGCCCGCGCACCGCCAGCTCGGCCGAATCGGCGATGCATTCGCGACTCATCAGTGAAGCGCGCATCCCGGGCGTCCCCATCGAGATGCCGTCGGTGACGACGATCGTATTGAAATCGACCGGCGTGCCGCCGGCGGCGATGATCCCCTCGCGCGCATGATCGGCGAGCGCGCGCAGGTGCATGTTGCACGGCGTGACGGTCGACCAGCTGTTGACGATCGCGACGATCGGCTTGGCCATCGCCGCATCGTCGAGGCCGGCGGCGCGCAGCATCGCCCGGGCAGGGGCGCGCGAGGCGCCTTCTATCAGGTCACGCGAAGGGAGCGCGGAATCGGTCATGAGATCGCCTTATGGAGAAAAAGATGGTGCTGGGAGAAACTTTCCATCGCACCAACTCCCCTATTGCGCAATATTAGTTTGCTGATACCGGGTGCCCCGCCGACCGGGGCCGTTGGCCGGTGGCCGATGCCAGACGCCAAGGCATGGCATCGGCACCGCGCTCGACCGGAGTCGGGGGATTTCCATCGTGCCGCTATGCGCGCATCGGTGAGCGCGACGGCAGGAATGACGATGCGAGGATGATGACGTGACCGAGACTGGCCTGACCGACACCCGCGCCGTGGCGCTCGCCGCATGAGCCGCCCGGCGACCATCGCCCTGCTGCCCGGCGACGGCATCGGCCCCGAAGTGACGCGCGAGGCCGTCGCGTGCCTGACGCTTCTCGCGAGCGGATCCGGCCTCGATCTGGCGTTTGCCGAGCATGATTTCGGCGGGGTAGCGATCGACCGGCACGGCGATCCGCTGCCCGAAGCGACGCTTGCCGCCGCGCGCGCGGCCGACGCGATCCTGATGGGCGCGATCGGCGGTCCGCAATGGGCCGGCGCGCCGAAGACGCCCGAAAGCGGGCTGCTGCGGTTGCGCAGCGCGCTCGGCCTGTTCGCCAACCTGCGCCCGGCGCGGATCATCCCGGGCATGGAAGACCTGTCGCCACTGCGGCCCGAGCTGATCGCCGGCGCCGATATCCTCGTCGTGCGCGAGCTCACTGGCGGGCTGTATTTCGGCGAGCATGTGCTCGAGCGCGATCAGGCGAGCGACGTCTGCATCTATAGCCGCGCGGAAATCGAGCGGATCGCGCATGTCGCCTTTCGCGCGGCGCGGTCGCGGCGAAGCAAGGTCACCTCGGTCGACAAGGCCAATGTGCTCGCGACGTCGAAGCTGTGGCGTGCCGTGGTCACCGAGATCGGCGCCGATTATCCCGATGTCGCGCTCGATCACCTCTATGTCGATGCGGCCGCGATGGCGCTCGTCAACAATCCGACCCGGTTCGACGTGATCCTCACCGAGAATCTTTTCGGTGATATCCTGTCCGACGAATTGTCGGTGATCCCCGGTTCGATCGGATTGCTCGGCTCGGCCAGCACGGGCACGGGCAAGGCCGGCCTGTTCGAGCCGATCCACGGCTCCGCTCCCGATATCGCCGGGCAGGATCGCGCCAATCCCGGCGGGGCGATGGAAAGCGCGGCGATGCTGCTCGACTCGATCGGGGCACCCGCATCCGCCGAAACGTTGCGCGCGGCCGTCCGGCATGTTTTGCTGGACGGCGTCCGCACCGCCGATCTTGGCGGCACCGCATCCTGCAGCGCGTTCGGCGAGGCGGTGCGCGCACGGATCCAGACGATGATGGAAAAGGCAGTATGAGGCCAACGACGCTCTACGAGAAAATCTGGAACGAACACGTCGTCGAGCGACGCGACGACGGCACCTGCCTGATCTACATCGATCGCCATCTCGTTCACGAGGTGACCTCACCGCAGGCGTTCGAGGGTTTGCGGATCGCCGGTCGGCAGGTGCGCCGCCCCGATCTGACGCTCGCCGTGCCCGACCATAATCTGCCGACCACCGCGCGGGTCGACGCCGAGGGCCGGCGGCTGCCGATCGCCGATCCGGCCAGCGCCGAACAGCTCGCGGCGCTCGAGGCCAATGTCGCCGAATTCGGCGTGCCGTACATCAACGATCGCGCGGCGGCGCAGGGGATCGTCCATGTCGTCGGCCCCGAACAGGGCTTTACGCTGCCGGGCACGACGCTGGTCTGCGGCGACAGCCATACGGCGGCGCACGGCGCGCTCGGCGCGCTCGCCTTCGGGATCGGCACCAGCGAGGTGGAGCATGTGCTGGCGACGCAAACGCTCCAGCTCGCTCCGTCACGGACGATGGAGGTGCGCGTCGATGGCGCGCTCGGCCTGGGCGTCACCGCCAAGGACCTGATCCTGACGATCATCGGCCGGATCGGCGCCGCCGGCGGCACCGGCCATGTCATCGAATATCGCGGGAGCACGATCGAGGCGCTGAGCATCGAGGCCCGGCTGACCGTCGCCAACATGTCGATCGAGGCGGGCGCGCGCAGCGGCCTGATCGCCCCCGACGAGAAGACCTTCGCCTATCTCGAGGGCCGTCCGATGGCGCCCAAGGGCGACGACTGGGACCGGATGGTCGGCTATTGGCGCACGCTGCGCAGCGATGACGGCGCGCGCTTCGATCGCAGCGTGAGGATCGACGCCGCCAGCGTCGCCCCCAGCGTGACCTGGGGCACCAGCCTCGACGATGTGATCGACGTGACCGGCGTCGTGCCCGATCCGGCAAGCTTCGCCGATCCCGCGCGCCGCGCGACCGCGACCAAGGCGCTTGCCTATATGGGCCTGACCCCCGGCCAGGCGATCACCGACATCGCGATCGACAATGTCTTCATCGGCAGCTGCACCAACAGCCGGATCGAGGATTTGCGGTCAGCGGCGGCGCTGCTCGACGGGCGCCACATCCATGAGCGGATCCGCCAGGCGCTAGTCGTGCCGGGCTCGGGGCTGGTCAAGCGCCAGGCCGAAGCCGAAGGTCTCGACCGGATCTTCATCGCCGCCGGATTCGACTGGCGCGAACCCGGCTGCTCGATGTGCCTCGGCATGAACCCCGACAAGGTGCCGGCCGGCGAACGCTGCGCCTCGACCTCGAACCGCAATTTCGTCGGGCGTCAGGGGCCGGGCGCGCGCACCCATCTGCTCTCGCCGGCGATGGCCGCCGCCGCGGCGATCAACGGGCGGCTGAGCGACGTTCGGGAGATGATCGCATGACCCCGGTGCGCAAGGTCGAAGGTCGGGCCTATCCGCTCGGCGCCGCCAACGTCGATACCGACGTGATCATCGCCGCCGATCATCTCAAGACGGTCAGCCGGTCGAGGCTGGGCGCCTATGCGTTCGAAACGATCCGGCGGGTCGACGGCAATGTCTTCGACGATCCGGCGCACAGCGGTTCGCCGATCCTGATCGCGGGCGACAATTTCGGCTGCGGATCGAGCCGCGAACATGCCGTCTGGGCGATGATGGATATGGGGATCAACGCGGTGATCGCCCCCTCCTTCTCGGACATCTTCTCGGGCAACGCCTTCAAGAACGGGATGGTCGCGGTGGTCCTGCCGCAGACGGCGATCGACCGGCTGATGAAAGTCGCCGAGACCGACCCGATCACGATCGATCTGGAAACGATGACGGTGACGACGCCGTTTCAGGACCGGTTCGATTTCGCGCTCGATCCGTTTCGCCGCGATTGCCTGATCCACGGGACCGACGAAATTTCGCTGACGCTGGCGAGCGATGCAGCGATCGCCGCGCATGAGGCGCGGGCCGTGACATTGTCCGTCCCCGTCGGCGAGGTTGCAGCGCGCTAGGCCAGCGCCCTCGCCTCCCGCCGAGCGCCGGTTGGCGATTGCCAGCGACGCCCGCTGCCGCCTAGGATGGCGCGACCGGCGTAAGACCGGGCTGGGGATTGGAGAATGCGATGCGCGTGATTGGAATGATCGGCCCGGTGGCGATGCTGGCGCTGGCGGCAGGCTGCACCTCGGCCCCCAAGACCGACGCGCAGGGGTTCGTCATCGATCCGGGGTTCGAGGCCAAGCTCCAGGAGCAATTGCTCGACGCCAAGCCGGGCAGCGTGATCACCATCCCCGCCGGCAAATATGCACTGACCCGCAGCCTGAGCCTCGCGGCGAACGGCGTGACGATCAAGGGCGCGGGGATGGACAAATCGGTGCTCTCGTTCGCCAGGCAGAATTCGGGCGCCGAAGGGCTGCTCGTCACCGGCGATGATTTCACGCTCGAAGACGTCGCGATCGAGGACAGCAAGGGCGATGCGCTCAAGATCAACGGCACCAGCAACGCGGTGATGCGCCGGGTGCGCGTCGGCTGGTCGGGCGAGCCGAAGACCTCGAACGGCGCCTATGGCCTCTATCCGGTGCAGGTCACCAACGTGCTGATCGAGGATTGCGTGGTGAAGGGCGCGTCGGACGCCGGCATCTATGTCGGCCAGTCGAAGAACATCATCGTCCGCCGCAACCGCGCCGAGAACAACGTCGCCGGGATCGAGATCGAGAATTCGACCGGCGCCGACGTCCATGACAATGTCGTCACCGGCAATGCCGGCGGCATCCTGGTCTTCAACATGCCCGACCTGCCCGTCCCGGGCAGCAAGACGCGGGTGTTCCACAATCAGGTGTTCGCCAACAACCACGCCAATTTCGGCGCGAAGGGCACGGCGGTCGCCTCGGTGCCGCCGGGGTCTGGCGTGATCGTCAATTCCAACGACGACGTCGAAATTTTCGACAATGATCTGAAGGACAACCAGACCGCCAACGTCATCATCTCGAGCTTCTATTCGCTCGGCTTTGCGGCGACGCGCGGCATCGCGGCGGCTTATGATCCCTATCCGGAGAATGTCTACGTAACCGGCAATCGCATCGTCGGCGGCGGGACCGAACCCGGCGCGAAATACGCCCCGCTCAAGGCGCTCGGCGGCGGCGCCTTGCCGGCGGTGCTGTGGGACGGGTTCGTCAACCCCAAGGTCGCCAAGCCGGGCATCTGCATCCAGAACGGCGATGCCAAGGTGCTCAACGTCGATGGCCCCAACAAATCGGCCAGCCCGCATATCGACACCGGGCTCGACTGCGCCCCGGCGACGCGGCTGCCCGAGATCACCCTGCCGGCGTCGATGACCAAGGGGTGAGGTTTACGTGTTCCGGCTCCTTGTAGGTCTGTGCGGTGCGGCGATGCTGGCCGCCTGCGCCAGCCATCCCGACGCGATCACCTTCCACGCCGACGACAACCCCGCCTCGCTCGCCGGCTGGGGTCTGTTCGACGTGAAGCAAGGCCACATCGCGCCGCGCGCGGGGCTGGTCAGCTACGAGCTCGCGACTCCCCTGTTCAGCGATTACGCGCAGAAATGGCGCGCGGTGTTCGTGCCGAAGGGGATGAGCGCCCGCTATGATCCGGTGAAGACCTTCGACTTCCCGGTCGGCACGATCATCACCAAGACCTTCTACTACACCACCCCCGCCGGCGTCGCGCCCGGCACCAGCGCCCGCGTGCTGAAGGTCACGCCCGCCAGCTATCAGACCGGGGTGACCGGCCTCGACCTCAGCCATGTCCGGCTGATCGAGACGCGGCTGCTGGTCAGACGCGCGACCGGTTGGGATGCGCTGCCCTATGTCTGGAACGCCGAGCAGACCGAGGCGACGCTGCAACGCACCGGGGCCGAAATCCCGCTCGATTTCGATGACGGCGGCAAGATCACCCATTTCACCTACACCGTGCCAAACGTGAACCAGTGCGCCGGCTGCCACGCGACCGATCGCACCAAGAAAATCTTCCCGATCGGCCCCAAGGCGCGTCACCTAAACCGCGATTTTCCGGGCATCGGCGGCGATATCAACCAGCTTACCCGGCTGACCCGGATCGGTTATCTGACCGGCGCCCCCGCCGCCACTGCCGCCCCGCGCGACGCCCGCCTCGACGATGCGATGGCAACGATCGACGCCAAGGCGCGGGCCTATCTCGACATCAACTGCGCGCATTGCCACAGCGCGACCGGCCCTGCCCGCGTGTCGGGCCTGTGGCTCGATTCCGCGACGCTGGACCTGCGCAAGCTGGGCGAGTGCAAGCCCCCGATCGCCGCCGGGCGGGGCACCGGCAATCGGCAATATGGCATCGTCCCGGGCCATCCCGAGCGCTCGATCCTCGCCTATCGCCTCGAAACCGAAGACCCGGGCGAGATGATGCCCGAAACGGGGCGCAGCCTCGTCCACAAGGAAGGCGTGGCGCTGATCAAGGCGTGGATTGCGGGGCTGAAGGGCGGCTGCACCCCGGGCGCCTAAACGCCGCTCGGCTGCTTCTTGTCGATCAGCACCGCCTGCTGCCACTTGCTCGGCGGCTTGTCGGTGCGGTGAATGCACCCCACCCAGCAGCACGGCCGCTTCTTGCCTTCGAGCAGCTCTTCGCGCGTCCGTTGGATGCGGCGCGCGCGCGTCGCTGGCTGCTTGGCGTCATCGACTCAGCAAATGAATTCGTTGCGGCCGAGCGGTGTCAGCTTTTCCCACAGCAGGAGACTCTCGGAGTCGGCGCAAATCGCCGCCTGCAGATCGTCGCCCGCTTCGTGGACCGTGCCGTGCATAAAAGCGTCCACCGTTCAGGCCCCCAGTTTAAGCTAGCGCCTTCTTCAGCAAGTCGTTCACCACGCCGGGGTTTGCCTTGCCGCCCATCGCCTTCATCGTCTGGCCAACGAAGAAGCCGAACAAGGCTTCCTTGCCCGCCTTGTACTGATCGACCTTGTCGGCATTGGCGGCGAGCACCCCGGCGATGATCGCCTCGATCGCGCCGGTATCGCTGGTCTGCTTGAGCCCGCGCTCCTCGACGATCGCTGAGGCACCCTGCCCGGTTTCGAGCATGATCTCGAACACCTGCTTGGCGAGGCTGCCCGACAGCGTGCCATCAGCGACCAGCCCGAGCAATTCGCCTGCCTGAGCTGGCGTAACCGGCGAGTTTGCAATTTCCCTCCCCAGCCGGTTCAGCGCCCCGAACAGTTCGGACGTCACCCAGTTCGCCCCCGCCACCGCCGGCGATCCCGCCTCCAGCAGCGCATCGAACCAGCGCGCCGCATCTACATCGGCGGTCAGCACGGCAGCGGCATAGGGGGTGATGCCGAGCGACTCATAGCGCTTGCGCTTGGCGTCGGGCAGCTCGGGCAGGCTTGCGCGACAGTCGGCGAGGAAATCATCCTCCAGTACCAGCGGCAGCAGATCGGGGTCGGGGAAGTAGCGATAATCATGCGCGTCTTCCTTCGACCGCATCGACCGCGTCTCGTTGCGGTCGGGATCGTAGAGCCGCGTTTCCTGAACGATGCGCCCGCCGCTCTCCAGCACTTCAATCTGGCGCTTGGCCTCCTGCTCGACGACGGCCATCACGAAGCGGACCGAATTGACGTTCTTCGTTTCGGTACGGGTGCCGAGGTTCGGATCGCCGACTTTGCGTACCGAGACATTCACGTCGGCGCGCATCGACCCCTGATCCATATTGCCGTCGCACGACCCGACATAGCGCAGGATCGATCTGAGCTTCGACAGATAAGCCCCTGCTTCTGCAGGCGACGCCATGTCGGGCTTCGACACGATTTCCATCAGCGCGACGCCTGACCGGTTGAGATCGACATAGGAACGCGTCGGGTGCTGATCATGCATCAGCTTGCCGGCATCCTGCTCGATATGGATTCGCTCGACGCCGATCCGCTTGGTCGCGGCGTCGGGATTCTTGTCGTCGAGGCTGATCATGATCGCGCCCTCACCCACGATGGGGTGATAGAGCTGGCTGATCTGATAACCCTGCGGCAGATCGGCATAGAAGTAATTCTTGCGATCGAAGCGCGACCATTTGTTGATCTGCGCCTCGATCGCCATGCCAGTGCGCACCGCCTGGCGGATGCACTCGCGGTTGGGCACGGGCAGCATGCCGGGCATGGCGGCGTCGACCAGCGACACCTGCGTGTTGGGCTCGGCCCCGAACGCGGTCGCGGCACCCGAAAAGAGCTTGGCGTTCGACGTGACCTGCGCATGGACTTCGAGGCCGACGACGACCTCCCAGTCGCCGGTTTCGCCACGCAGGGTGTAGGGGGATGCGTCAGCCATGGTCAGTCTCGGGGGTAATGAGGGTGAGGTCGGTGAAATAGCGTCGATAATGCCAAGGGTCACGCGTGAGAATGCTGGCCCCGAGTGTTTGCGCTTCGCCTCCAATCAGGAAATCGGCAAGCAACTTTTCGCGACGCCCGCCAGCCGCGCGATAAACACGCTGTGCCTGCCCGGCACAATAGGCACCCGCACTACTCAAGGGCAAAATCCCAACCCCAAATTCACCGCAGAGAGCTTCGAGCTCGGCGAGCGATCCACCCCGGAAGGACAATTCCCCTACGGTGATGCTAATTGCGACGACTTGACCGCTGAGCCGGGCATCCGCGACCGCTCGAAACGACCATTCGTGCCACTCGGTATCGAGTTCCCGCATGTCGATCAGCACATTGGTATCAACGACGATCATGGCGGAAAAGGATCATCCCCACGAATATCGCGCATGATGTCGTCGGTCGGGCGACCTTCTCTAAGATGGGCGAACCGATCAGATGCAGCGCGCATTTCCGCAACCAGCCGGTCTCGTTCTGCAGCGTAATCACGCACCGGCTTGCGGATGATCGCCTCGGTGCCGCCCTGCCAGTCGATCTCGACCGGCTCGCCGGGTTTGAGCCCGAGCGCGTCGCGGACGTCCTTGGGGATCGTCACCTGCCCCTTGACGGTGAGGTTGGTCTGCTTGCTCATGGCAAAGGTAATACTATTTTCTGGTAATACTTGTCTACCACCAAGCCCCCGGCCGTGCCGTAAATCCTGCTCGCTCCTCAATCGCCAGGCACGCATTGAGCACGCCCTGCTCGTCGAGCGCCTTGCCGATGATCTGCAGCCCGAGCGGCAACCCCTGCGCGTCGAGTCCGCCGGGTACGCTCATCGCGGGGAGGCCGGCGAGCGACGAGGGCACCGTGAAGACGTCGTTCAGATACATCGCGATCGGATCGGCGCTCTTCTCGCCCAGCGCGAACGCGGCGCTAGGGGTGGTCGGCGTGAGAAGATAATCGCATTGCTCCCAAGCGCGGTCGAAATCGCGCGCGATGAGGGTGCGGACCTTCGATGCCTGTGTGAAGTAGGCGTCGTAAAAGCCCGCCGACAATACATAAGTGCCGATCATGATCCGGCGCTTTACTTCGTCGCCGAAGCCGGCCGCGCGGGTGGCGGCATACATGTCCTGCAGGTTCGCGCCGCTCGGCAGATCGCGCAGCCCGTAGCGGACGCCATCGTAGCGGGCGAGATTGGACGAGGCTTCGGCAGGCGCGATGATGTAATAGGCCGGCAGCGCATATTTGGTATGCGGCAGCGACACCTCGACGATCTCGGCGCCGGCATCCTTCAGCCAATCGATCCCCTGCTGCCACAGCGCGTCGATTTCGCCCGGCATGCCATCGACACGGTATTCCCTGGGGATACCGATTCGCTTGCCGACCATGCTCGCATTGAGCCCGGCCTCCCATTTGGGCACCGGCAGTTCGAGCGAAGTCGCGTCCTTCGGATCGAAGCCCGCCATATTTTCGAGCAGGATCGCGCAGTCGCGCACGCTGCGCGCCATCGGCCCAGCCTGATCGAGCGACGAGGCGAAGGCGACGACGCCCCAGCGCGAGCAACGGCCATAGGTCGGCTTGATGCCCGAAATGCCGACGAACGCGGCAGGCTGACGGATCGAGCCGCCGGTATCGGTGCCGGTCGCGCCCGGGCAGAGCCGCGCCGCAATCGCCGCCGACGAGCCGCCCGACGAGCCGCCGGGGGCGAGCGGCGCATTGCCGCCATCGCTGCGCCGCCACGGCGAGATGACATTGCCGAACGCGCTGGTCTCGTTCGACGATCCCATCGCGAACTGGTCCATGTTTAGCTTGCCGAGCATCCCCGCCCCCGCCGCGAACAGATTGCCCGACACGGTCGACTCGTACTGTGGCGTGAACCCCTCGAGAATCAGGCTCGCGGCGGTGGTCGGCACGCCCCGCGTGCAGAACAGATCCTTCATGCCGATCGGCACGCCCGCGAGCGGCTTGAGCGTTTCGCCGGCGGCCCGGGCAGCGTCGGCTTCCTTGGCGGCGGCGATCGCGTGATCGGGGGTCTCGACGAGGAAGGCATTGAGCGGCTTGGCGCGGCTGACCTTCACGATGAAGGCATCGGCGACTTCGCGCGCCGAAAAGGTGCCGAGACGGATACCATCGCGAATGGCGGCGATGCCGAGATCGGTAAGGTCGGTCATTATTCGATCACCTTGGGCACGGTGAAAAAGCCATGCTCGGCCTGGGGCGCATTCGCCAGCACGGCGTCGCGGATATTGCCCCCGGTCAGCGGATCGGCGTTGACCACATCGTCGCGTAGCCGCAATTTGTTGGCGATCACCGCCGTCATCGGCGCGACATCGGTCGTGTCGACCTCGCCGAGTTGCTCGATCCAGCCCATGATATTGTCGAGCTCGGGCGCGATGCGCGCGGCCTCTTCCTCGGTGATCGCGATCCGCGCGAGACTCGCGATTTTTCGGACGGTGGGGATGTCTACTGCCATGCCGCAGCGGCTAGCATTACGCCTCGCCGAAACGCAACTTATTCGAACGGATCGCCGACCGGCACGCCACCGACAAACAGCTGACGGCGCGGCGCGGTGCGTATCTCGACCTGCTCCGAGTCGATGCCCGCCTTGAGCGCCGCCTGCGCCGCAGGTCCGGGTCGTACCTGCTGACCGCTCTCGACCAGTCGCCAATCGCTCCCGATCTTCCGGTAGCGGGAGATCGGGCACGACTGATCGAGAGTGACGAGATCGCTGCTTGGCGGGCCTGAAGGCGGCGCCACCATCAACTGTTCGAGGCAGCGGTCGCGAAACGCCAGCGCTTCGCCGGCGCCGGCGGTGAACAGGACCGTGCAGCGGCCTTGCTGCCCGTCACCGCACCCGCGCCAGTCGAGCAGCAATTTCTGCAGGTCGAGCGGCAGCCCGGCCGGGTGGGGCAGAATCCGCAGCCGCCCGGCGAGATTAGCGAGGCTGTCGTCGGTGTCGACCGGCGACGGCAGCGCATATCGCGTCGTCTTGCGCTGCGCGGCGCGCGCCAGCCGGGCGATTGCCGGCGTCGTGCTGGTCGCCAGCCGCTTGAGCGCCGCCCTCCCCGGTTCGCCGAAGTCGAATGCCAGCGCTGCCCAGTCGACCTTCTCGGGCGCGACCCGGCCCGATCGCAGCCGCGCGACCTGGTCTTTGGCCGATAGCGCGTTGAAGCTGACGATCGGCGTCGCGAGGAACAGCCCGATCGGCGCGACGGCAACCCCGAGCGTCACATTCGCCGATCGCGCGAAGGGCGCCCAGGCGATCTGCCCGCGTACGAGCGCGGCCAGATAGGCCAACCCATAGGCGCTGGCGATGATGATGAAGATCAGCGCCCAAAGCCGATCAGGCGTAAAGCCATATTGGTCGATCCTGAGCCCGGTCGCGATCGCCGCGATCACAACGAGCGGCAGCATCACTGCGCCCAGCCCGAGCGCGCCATAGCGCAGGGCCGGGCCGCGCGTCTCGTCGTCGGTGCCGTTGCCGATCACCGCATTGGCGAGGATCAGCGCGCCGATCACGCAGCTGAGCAGGATCGGCGTGGTCGACCGCGTCGCCTCCCACAGCGCACCGAGCCCGGCAAAGGGCAAGGCGAGCAGGAACAGCAGCAGGCCGATGGCGAGCACCGGCGCGAGCACCCCCAGCACCGCGGTGACGACGCGCTGCAACAGTCTGACGATCCGGTCGCGCTCGCGCATCAGCCCGATCGCGCCGCCGAAAGCCGCCCCGGCCAGCGTCGCCATGAACCAGTCCTTCTCGAGCAGTTTTTCGAGCAGGTCGATCTTGATCAGGTTGAACAGCGCCGCAAGCAGCCAGCCCATCGCAAACACCACGCCGACGAAGATCCAGCCGGCGAACCACAGCACGACGTTGGTCCAGGCATGGCTGTGGAGCTCGGCATAGGGCAGTCGCCAGCGCCCTTCGTCGCGCGCCGTCTGGAAAAGCGGGCAGGCAATCGCGATCGCGAGGAACAGGCTGGCCAGCCGCCAGTTCCAGAAACCGGGCGCGCCGCCGGGGATGCCCTGCCAATGGACGATCAGGGCGGCGATCAACCCGATCGAGAGCGCAAAACCCACCGCCCACGACAGACGCCGCCGCCCGGCGACAAAACCAAACCCGGTCGCCGTGGTGCCGATGCCGATCGCGATCGACAGCGGGACCAACGGCGGGGGTGAACCGCTACGATCGAGCAATTGCTGGACAGCAAGGGCCGCGGCGGCGCCGATCGCGGCCAGCAAGGCCGGCCTGATCGGCCATTCGCCAGCCTCGGGCACCTGCGGCTTGCTCGCCTCGTCGCTCATCGCCGCCACTCCCCGCACCCTGTTTGCCTCAATAGCCGCTGCCGCGATTGCAAGCGACACATTCGTGGGGCAGGGAAATCTCAATTGCGGTCGGCGCGTTTTTGCTGCACTGCACCATCTCTACGGGAGCGCATTTTGGCCCGCAAATTCCTCTATCTGGTCGCTGTCCTCATCGTGCTGGGTTTCGCTGGTCGCCTTGCCTACACCTTCTTCGGCACGCAGATGATGCGCGCCGCGCTGGTGCCGTCGGCCCGGTTCGAGGCGCTGCCGGGGGTCAAGCCGGTGGCCTATGCCGACCCGAAGATGTGGATCGCGCGGCCCGACAAGCCGGGCAATCCGGCGCGCTGGACCCCCTCGGGCTACGCCGCGAAGGCCGATCCCGCAGCAGCGCTGTTCTACATCCACCCCACGTCGTATCTGGAGCGCACGCGCTGGAACGCGCCGCTTGACGACCAGATCGCCAATGACCGTGCCGTGCTGTTCCTGCGCGGTCAGGCGACGGCCTTCAACGAAAGCGCCGCGATCTGGGCGCCACGCTATCGCCAGGCGACCTTTGGCGCGTTTCTGACCAGCCAGGTCGAGGCGCAGCGCGCGCTCGATCTCGCTTACGGCGACGTGGCGGCGGCGTTCGAGGAATTCCTGCACGAGGTGGGGCCGGACCGCCCGATCATCCTCGCCGGGCACAGCCAGGGCGCGCTCCATCTCGCGCGGTTGCTGCGCGAACGCGTCGCGGGGACGCCGCTCGCGAAGCGGATCGTCGCCGCCTATGTCGTTGGCTGGCCGATTTCGCGGACCGCCGATCTGCCGGCGATGGGCTTGCCCGAATGTGCCGCCGCCGATCAGGCGGGATGCATCCTTTCGTGGCAGAGCTTTGCCGAACCTGCCGATCCGGCCGCGATCGTCGACACGTTCGACGCGACGACAGGCTTCACCGGCCAGCCGCGCCGCGGCACCGCGATGATCTGCACCAATCCGATCACCGGCACCCCCGATGCATCGGCGCCCGCCACCGCCAATCTCGGCAGCCTGATACCGTCGAGCGACCTCGCGACCGCGACGATTGCGGCCGGCAAGGTGCCGGCGCGCTGCGACGGTCGCGGTTTTCTGCTGATCGGCGCGCCGCCCGCCGACATCAGCGGCTATGTGCTGCCCGGCAACAATTACCATGTCTACGACTACAGCCTGTTCTGGGCCGATGTCCGTGCCGATGCGGCGCGGCGGCTGGCGTCCTTCACGAAGCGATGATCACCACCGACCAGGCCGTTTTCCGCGAGGCCCTGCCGCAGGGCGGGCGCCTGATCGGGCTCGATGTCGGCACCAAGACGATCGGTACCGCGCTCGCCGACGCCGGGTGGAGCTTCGCCTCGCCGGCGCTGCTGATCCGGCGGACAAAATTCACCGCCGACAAGGCCGCGATCGGCGCGCTGATGGTGCAGCAATCGGTGGTCGGCATCGTCATCGGCCTGCCGCTCAACCTCGACGGGACGGACAGCCCGCGCACCCAATCGACCCGCGCCTTCGCCCGCAACATGGACGATCTCGGCCGGCCGATCCTGCTCTGGGATGAACGCTGGTCGACCCAGGCGGTCGAACGTCAGATGATCGCAGAGGACATCAGCCGCGCCAAGCGGGCCGAGCGGGTCGACAAGATCGCCGCGAGCTATATCCTGCAGGGCGCAATTGACGCGCTGATGACCGCGCAATGATCGACGACGCCGTCCTCGAGCGCGCTTAACCATCTCAATTCAGCATGGCTTTACGCGGCAAGACTAGCGTCGGCGCGACATTGTCGGGGGTGCGCTGGATGCTCAAGAATATCGCCATCGCGATCCCGCTATTCGCCGGGGGACTTTACATGACCGGCGCGCTTGGCGGCGCGCATTGGTCGCGCGATGTCGCCCGGCCGCAGGCCGAGGTGATGGCCGCGCTCGAGGATCTCGACATCACCCAGCAGCCGGGGTCGCCCGCGACCGATCCCGATGCCGCCGGCGGGGTCACGCCTGCGTTCAAGGTCGAGCGCAGCGACAACCAGATGCGGTGGGTGGTGATGAGCGGCGACAAGGTCGCCACCACGATGATCGCCGATTTCAAGCCGGCCGGGGACGGCAAGACCACCCACGTCACCGCGCATGTCGAGCGCGGCAATGCCCCCGATGACGTGGTGTCGCCGGCGTTCCGCTCGACCGGGATCACGCTCGGGCTGTTTTCGATGGCGCTCGAAGGCGAATTGTCGTCGCTGACCAAGGTCGCTCCGGGCGATCCCGAAACCTGCGCGCGGCTGTGGCGCGAATTCGAACGCGGCAACATCGCCGCCGGGCTCGACAGCCGCCCGTCGACGCTCACCAGTGCGGTCGGCCAGGTCGCAACGGTCACGATCCGCCTGCAGGCATTCGACTCCGAAGTCCGCCGGCTCGGCTGCGAGCGGCGGCGGGATTATCAGGAATTCCGCTCGGTCAGCGACGAAATGCGCTCGCCCGACGATTTGTATTCGTCGAGCGGCAACGCCCGCCAAGGCACCCATTTCAAACCCGGCGAACCCCAGCTCGACCCCTCCGTGCCGACCCGGTATCGTTACTGAAAACGCTGACGGGCGCGAGCGGGGCTAATCCTTGCCCAGCGCCTTTCTGGCGATCTTTTCGAGTTCGGGATCGAGCGGCGGCGGATCCATCGGGACCGCTGCCCCGAGCCGATGGGCGATGATCGTCAGCGCTTCGATCCGCGCCGCCTTCTTGTCGTTGCCGTCGATCACGTGCCACGGCGCCCAGCGGGTCTCGGTACGGCGAAACATCTCCGCCATCGCATCGAGATACTCGCTGCGCCGCGCGCGGTTGCGATAGTCGTCGAAACCGGTCTTCCAGCGCTTCCATGGATGATCGAGCCGCTCCTCAAGGCGCTTGTCCTGTTGCGCTTGCGTCACATGGACGAACAGCTTGACGATCGTCGTCCCCGAATCGACCTGCTGCGCCTCGAACTCGTTGATCTCGTCATAGCCGCGCCGCCACTCGGCCTCGGTCGCGAATTTCTCGACCCGCTCGACCAGCACGCGCCCGTACCAGCTCCGGTCGAACACGGCGATGTCGCCGTTCATCGGCAGGCGCTTCCAGAAACGCCAGAGGAAATGCCGCGCCTTCTCCTCGGGCGTGGGGGCGGCGATCGGCCAGACCTCGAAATAGCGCGGGTCCCAGCGCGCCGTCAGCCGCTGGATGATGCCGCCCTTGCCCGCGGCGTCCCAGCCCTCGAACATCACGATCGCGCGCTTCTGATGACAAATATGGGCGACCTGGACATGCGCGAGGCGCTCCTGCAGATCGGCGAGGTCCTTGGCATAATCGCCCGAATAGGATTTGCCCGCTTCGAAATCGCTGAGGTTGATGCTCATGATCCCTCGCGCGCCAGCGCCGGCACGAAGACATCCCACCGGCCGCGACGCCTGAGCACGAACCAGTAATAAAGGGCAGAGGCGATCATTTGCACACCCGTCATGATCAGCCCCATCCGCCCCTCCTCGAGATCGAGCCAGTTGAGCCAGACGACATAGCCCAGCGCGAGCAGAGTGACCACCGGCATCAGCGGATAGAGCGGGCTCTTGAACGGCGCCTTGTCGAGCAAACCGCTGCGCCGCCCTGCCATCAGCGCGAGCGCGATGCCGGCATAGATCGCGACCAGCCCGGTGCCGCTCAGCACCAGCAACAGCTCGAGCGGCAAGAAGCAGCAGGCGATGCCGGCGCCGCCGACGATCAACGTGCTGATCCAGGGCGAGCCGACCCGCGGGTGGATCGTGACGAGCCAATTGTCGATCGGCCGACCCCAGCAGCGATCGCGCGCGGTACCGTAGAAGAAGCGCGCGCACGCGAGGATGCACGCGATGATCGCGTTAACGATCGCCACCGCGACGCCGATCGAGACCCACATCGCGGCGGTGTCGCCCGCGCGCATCCGCACGATCAGACCGAACGGGTCGTCGCTGGCAAGGAGCTCCGGAAGATCGGGGGCGCCGACCAACACCGCGACCAGCGGCAGGCCTTCGAGCAGCAGTGTCAGCCCCACCGCCCAGAACACCGCGCGCGCGATCTTGCGCGGCGCCTCGTGCATTTCCTCGCCGAAATAAACCGCCGCGCCATAGCCGTTGAGCGCGAAGATCGCGATCGACGTCGCCAGCCCGATCGACGCGGCCGAAGTCGGGATCAGCGCGTCGCCGATGGCCGATGACATCACCGGATCGGTCAGCATCGCGCCAAGCGGTCGCACGGCATGGCCGAAGCCAAGCGCCACCACCGCCAGCACCGCCAGCACCTCGATCAGCAGGAAGATGCCCGTCACCCATGCGTTGACGCGGATATGCAGCAGCGACACGAGGGTCGCCCCGGCAACCACGGTAACGGCGAGCGGGATCGCGGGAATGCCGGGAATGACGACGCCGAGGACCGAGGCGAGCCCCAGGCCGACCGCTGGCGGAAACAGCAGATTATTGAAAACATTGACCCCGAGCATGACGAAGCCCGACATCGGCCCCAGCGTCCGCGCCACCATCACATATTCGCCGCCCGCCACCGGCCAGTTCGACGACAGCTCGGCATAGACATAGGCGGTCGCGACGCAGACGAGACCGGCGAGCAACATCGCCCAGATCGCGCCGGTGCCCGCGACGCGCATCATCCCGGGCACGATCACGAACAATGACGACACCGGGCTTGTCACCGACAGCGTCAGGAACAGGACGCCGACCACGCCGAGGCTGCGTACGAGCGCGGGGGGCGCCGCCGGCTCCAGCTGGTGTTCGAACATCGTCCCCCCCGATTCCCTTGCCCGGCCCGCTATGCGGCCGGCTTTGGCGGGGATAGGTCTACGGTCCGGATATTAAGTTCTCGCAACTGCTTCGGGCTCGCATAATTGGGCGCGCCCATCATCAGGTCCTCGGCCTTCTGCGTCATCGGGAAGGTGATCACCTCGCGGATGTTGGGCTCGTCGGCGAGCAGCATGACGATCCGGTCGACGCCCGGCGCCGAGCCGCCATGCGGCGGCGCACCGAACTTGAACGCATTGATCATGCCCGCGAAATCGCGGTCGACATCCTCGCGGGTGTAACCGGCGATCTCGAACGCCTTGTACATGATCTCGGGCTTGTGGTTCCGGATCGCCCCCGACGACAGCTCGACGCCGTTGCAGACGATGTCATATTGATAGGCGAGGATGTCGAGCGGATCCTTGGTCTCGAGCGCCTCGAGCTCGCCCTGCGGCATGCTGAACGGATTGTGGCTGAAGTCGATCTTCTTGGCGTCTTCGTCATATTCGAACATCGGGAAATCGACGATCCAGCAGAATTCGAAACGGCTTTGATCGATCAGCCCGAGCTGCTCGCCGACGCGGGTGCGCGCAAGGCCAGCGAGCTTGGCGGCTTGCGATGCCTTGCCCGCCGAGAAGAAGATGCCGTCATTGGGGCCGAGCCCGAGCGCCTCGGCGATCGCCTTCATCCCCTCCTGCCCGTGATTGTTGGCGATCGGCCCGCCGAACACGCCGTCTTTCTGGGTGGCGTAACCAAGGCCGGGAAAGCCCTCGGACTGCGCCCAGCTGTTCATGTCGTCGAAGAATTTGCGGCTCTTTTCCGCCGTGTTCGGTGCCGGCAGCGCGCGAACGACATCGCCGCCCTCGACCATCGCGGCGAAGCGGCCGAAGCCTGATCCCTTGAAATGATCCGAGACGTCGGTGATCAGGATCGGGTTGCGCAGATCGGGCTTGTCGCTGCCATATTTCAGCATCGATTGCTGATACGGAATGCGGCGGAACGGCAGCGCCGAAACGCTGCGCCCCTTTCCCTGCCAGTCGGCGAATTCCTCGAACACGCCGTGCAGCACCGGCTCGATCGCGGCGAAGACGTCGTCCTGCGTGACGAAGCTCATTTCGAAATCGAGCTGATAGAATTCGCCCGGCGAGCGATCGGCGCGGGCATCCTCGTCGCGGAAGCACGGCGCGATCTGGAAATAGCGATCGAAGCCGGCGACCATCAGCAGCTGCTTGAACATCTGCGGCGCCTGCGGCAGCGCATAGAATTTGCCCGGATGCACCCGGCTCGGCACCAGATAGTCGCGCGCGCCCTCGGGCGAGGATGCCGTGAGGATCGGCGTCTGGAATTCGGTGAAGCCTTGCGCGTTCATGCGGTTGCGCAGCGAGGTGATCACCCGCGATCGCAGCATGATGTTGGCATGGAGCCGCTCGCGCCGCAGATCGAGGAAGCGATAACGCAGGCGGATATCTTCGGGATAGTCGGCCTCGCCCGCCACCGGCATCGGCAATTCCTGCGCCTGGCTCTGGATCGTCGCCGATGTCGCGCGAATTTCGATCCCGCCGGTCGGCAGGTTGGGATTGACCACATCGGGCGCCCGCGCGGTCACCGTGCCGGTGATCGTCACGACGCTTTCGGTGCGCAGCGATTCGATCACCTTGAAGGCGGGGCCGTCGACCTCGGTGACGATCTGGGTGATGCCGTAATGATCGCGCAGATCGACGAAGACGAGATCGCCGTGGTCGCGCTTCTTGTGGACCCAGCCGGAAACGCGGACTTCCTGGCCGACATGATCGGGGCGCAACTCGGCGCAGTTATGGGTGCGATAGATGTGCATGGCGGCCTAACAAGCGCTTGGCGGCGGCTTGTCAAGCGCCACGCGCCTCGCTTGCTGTCGCGGGTCTGGAAGCCTTGACGTCACGATGCTAGGGACGGTCATGCACATCCATGATTTGATCGCCGATTCTGCGTCGCTCGCCAATCTCTGCCACCGCCTCTCGCAATCGCCCTTCATCGCGGTCGATACCGAGTTCATGCGCGAAAACAGTTATTGGCCCGAACTTTGCCTGATCCAGATCGCCGACGCGAACGAAGCGGCGGCGATCGATCCGATGGCGGCGGGCATGGACCTGAAGCCGCTGCTCGATCTGCTGACCGACAATGAAGAGGTGTTGAAGGTCTTCCACGCCGGCGGGCAGGATATCGAGATCGTCTACAATCTGACGGGCAAGACGCCGCATCCGCTGTTCGACACCCAGGTCGCGGCGATGGCGCTGGGGCAAGGCGAGCAGATCGGCTATTCGAACCTCGTCGAGAGCTATCTCGGCATCGCCGTCGACAAGGGGGCGCGCTTCACCGACTGGAGCCGCCGCCCGCTCGACAAGCGCCAGATCGAATATGCGATCGGCGACGTCACCCATTTGTCGACGATCTTCCCCAAGATGCTCGATCGGCTCAAGCGCACCGGGCGCGGCGCCTGGCTCGATCAGGAAATGGAGCGGCTCGCCGATCCCGAACATTATCGCAACGATCCCGAACAGGCGTGGCGACGCGTGCGCATCGCCGGGCGCAAGCCCGAGGTGCTCGGACGGCTCAAGGCGCTGGCGCGGTGGCGCGAGATCGAGGCGCAGGGCAAGGATCTGCCGCGCGGGCGGATCATCAAGGACGAAACGCTCGCCGATCTGGCCGGCACGCCGCCGAAGAAGCAGGCCGATCTCGCCCGGGTGCGCGGACTATCGGTCGCCTGGGCGACCAACGACATCGGCGGTCGGCTGATGGCGGCGATCGACGACGCCACCCCGATGACGGCGGCCGAAATGCCCGCGCGCGACGATCGCAAGCCCGGCATGGGCAAGGAAGGCGCGCTGGTCGCCGATCTGCTCAAGCTGCTGCTCAAGATCCGCGCCCGCGACATCGACGTCGCCGCCAAGCTGCTCGCCCGCACCGAGGATCTCGAAGCGCTCGCCGGCGGCCAGCGCGAGGGACTGGCGATCCTCGACGGCTGGCGCTTCGAACAATTCGGCCGCGATGCGCTCGCGCTGGTCGAGGGGCGGCTCGCCTTCGCGGTCAAGAACGGCAAGCTCAAAATGACTCGTGCCGAGGAAATCGCCGAATAGAGATCGCCCGACCGGCCCTGCGCCGTTTCCAGGTTCGGTCGATCGGACCGAGGAGAACGCTATCGCGCCAGCATCATCTGCCGACCGAGCGCGTTCGCGAGCGCCTTGTGCCGGCGCTCGACCGCTTCGCTGTACAGCGGCTTGTCGTCGGGCAACAGCGTGAGGGTGACGGCGGCGCCGTCGTCGTGAAGCCGCGATCGCTGGATCGGCCCCGCCAGCCCGCCGCTCAGCCGCTGGCCGAGTCGCATCGCCAGTCCCCATGCCATCGCGCGCTTCAGCTCCGCCGGGCTCGCGAGCGCGCCGAGCGGCGCGGGCGACTCGCTGCCGCCGCCGAGTCCTGTGAACAAGGCCTGCGCCAGCAACGCCCGGCCATGCGCGCCGATCGCCACCCAATTGCCATGCAGCGCGATCTCGACCCCGCGTTCGGCGCGAAATTCGGGATTGGCGCGCCACCCGACATCGGCGAGCAGGCACGCGGCATGGCGCAGCCGTGCGAGTTCCTCGGGCTCATCGGCAAAGAGCGGCGCGATCCATTCATCGAGAAGATCGCCATGCTCGGCGAATCGCCCGAGCCGGCGCCCCTCGTCGCGAGCGGCGACGATCAGCGGATCGAGACGTCGTTCGGCTGGCGATAGCGCATCGAACAACAGCCCCTCGCGCAGCCCGAAGGCCGAGACGATCGTCGTGGTCGATCCCAGATGCCGCAACAACGTGCCGAGCAGCGCGCCAGCGTCGCCCAGCGTCGGCACGCGCGCCGAGGAAAGCGCGTCGATCGCACGCAACTTGCCCTTGGCGATGTGGCTGAGCGTTCGGCCGACCCGCGTGATCGCCTCGGGGCGCATTTCATATTGATGGATGACGGGCAACGGATAGCCGGTGATGTGCATGTCGAGCCGGGCCAGCGCGCGCCACGATCCGCCGACCAGATAAAGCGGCAGACCCCGCCCCTTCCCGGTCCACCCGGCCTGCTCGATCGCGGCCGCAACGCGGCGGTCGAAACTGCGCGACCCTTTGGCGCGAAGCGCGGCGATGCGCAAAACACCGAACGGAAACGAGGCGCGCTCGCGCACCGCGCCGTCCGAAACGCGGACCAGTTCGAGGCTGCCGCCGCCGAGATCGCCGACCACGCCGTCGGCCAGCGGAATCGCCGAAAGCACGCCCATGCCCGCCGCCACGGCCTCCTGCTCACCGGTCAGCAGGTCGACCTCGAGACCCATCGAGCGGGCATCGGCGATCAAGACGCCGCCATTGGCCGAATCGCGCACCGCAGCGGTGGCGACGGTCCGCAAGCGGCTGACATCCATTTCGCGGGCGACGGCGGCGAACCGCGCCAACGCCATCCGCGCGACCTTCATCGCCCCCGCTTCGATCGCGCCGGTTTCGGCAACCCCGCGACCGAGACCGGCCATCACCTTTTCGTTGAACAGGATCGCGGGCAAGCGCGCCGGCCCCTGATAGACGACGAGCCGGATCGAATTCGATCCGATGTCGATGATCGCGGTACGCGGCTCCGTCAGCGCATCGGCGCGGGGCTTGCGGAAAAGAAGGCTTGCCACCCGGTCAGAACGCGCCCGGCAGCCAAATGGGCGCGTTCATCGACGCCGCCGCAGCGAAAGAGTCGGCACCGATCCGCTGTTCTGGAGCGCCGCCCCGCGCCCGGACAGCGACGGATTGGTCATGAAATAGCGATGCAGGTTGAACGGGCGAGTCCCCGGTTCGACCCGGACATAGCTGCCATCGGCCTGCAATTCCCAGCTTTGTTCGTTGTCGATCAGGTTCGCGACCATCACCTGATCGAGGATCTGATCGTGCACCGTCCGGTTCTCGATCGGCAGCATATATTCGACTCGACGATCGAAATTGCGCGGCATCCAGTCGGCCGACGAGATGTATACCTTGGCGCCATCGTTGGGCAGCGTCTTGCCGTTGCCGAAGCACCAGATCCGGCTGTGCTCGAGAAAACGGCCGACCACCGATTTGACGCGGATATGCTCGCTCATCTCGGGCACGCCGGGGCGCAGGCAGCAAATGCCCCGGATGATCAGCTCGATCTCGACCCCGGCATTGCTCGCCTCATACAGCTTTTCGATCACCGCAGGGTCGACCAGCGAATTCATCTTCGCCCAGATCGCGGCCGGCTTGCCGGCGAGCGCATTGGCGATCTCGGCGTCGATCAGCGCAACGAGCCGGGCGCGCAAGTCGCGGGGCGATAGCGAGACGAGCTGCATGTCGCTCGGCTGGACATAGCCGGTGACGTAATTGAACATCTGGGCCGCATCGCGCCCGATGCGAGGATCGGCGGTGAAGAAACTGAGATCAGTGTATATTTTGGCGGTGATCGGATGATAATTGCCGGTGCCGAAGTGGCAATAGGTGCGATATTGCCCGCCTTCGCGGCGCACGACCATCGATACCTTGGCGTGGGTCTTCCATTCCATGAAGCCATAGACGACCTGCACGCCGGCGCGTTCGAGTGCCGACGCCCAGAGCAGGTTCTGTTCCTCGTCGAACCGGGCCTTGAGCTCGACGACCGCGGTGACCGACTTGCCGGCCTCGGCGGCCGCGATGAGCGCGTTGATCACTGCGGGCTGCTTGCCCGCGCGATAGAGCGTCTGCTTGATCGCCACCACATCGGGATCGCTCGCTGCCTGCCTTAGAAAGGCGAGGACGACGTCGAAGGTCTCGTAGGGGTGGTGGACGACGATATCCTTCGCCTTGATCGCCGCGAAGCAATCGCCGCCATATTCGCGGATCCGCTCGGGAAAGCGCGGCGAAAAGGGCGGAAATTTGAGATCGGGCCGATCCTCGTCGACGATCGCCTCGAACGCACCGACGCCGAGGAAAGCGCCGCTTTCGGTAACGAAGGCATCACTGCCGCCGAGCTCCTCGCGCAGCAGCTTGCCCAGCACTTCGGGCATGCCCGATTCGAGCTCGAGACGGATCACCCTGCCTCGCCGGCGGCGCTTGATCGCGTTGGCGAAATAGCGAACGAGGTCTTCGGCCTCTTCCTCGATCTCGATGTCGCTGTCGCGCAGCACCCGAAATTCGGCGGCGCCGACCTTGCGATAGCCCGGAAAGACGAGCTCCGAAAAGCGCTTTACCAGCGATTCGACCGCGACATAGCGCGCCTGCTCGCCCGGCAGCCGGACGAAGCGCGGCATCGGCGCGGGCAGCATCACCAGCTCACGGATCGGTTGTTCGTCGGACAGGCGCACGAGATCGAACATCACCGCCAGCCCCTGATTGGGCATGAACGGAAACGGATGCGCCGGATCGAGCGCCTGCGGCGTCAGGATCGGAAAGATCTGCTCGCGGAACTGCGTTTCGAGCCAGGCGACCTCGTCGACCGTCAGCGCCTCGTCGATCGTGCGCGAGCTGAGGACCGATATTCCCGCATCGGCGAGCAAGCGCCGCAGCTCGCGCCAGACGTTACGCTGGCTTTCGACGAGCGCATCGGCGCCGGCGACGATCGCCGCGAGTTGCTGGCTCGAATTGAGCCCGTCGACCGAAAGCCGATCGACCTCCTGAAGCTGCTGGCCCTTCAGCCCGGCAACGCGCACCATGAAGAATTCATCGAGGTTCGACCCCGAGATCGACAGAAACCGCAGCCGCTCGAGCAAGGGATGGGCCGGATTGCACGCCTCCTCCAGCACGCGGCGGTTGAACGCGAGCCACGAAAGCTCGCGGTTGAAATAGCGATCGCCGCCCGCGCCCTGCACGAACAGATCGTCGTCGTCGACTTCGGGAATATGCGCGGGACGGTTCATGACGATGCTTCACCCGATTCGGCGCGCCGGTCGATGATCAGCCCGGCTGAGGCCAATGTGGCCCGGGCGAGCGGGATCGACAAGCGCTTGCGGTGTTGCAGAACCTCCTGATCGAGCGCGTCGACGGTACGGCTGATCGCCACATAGCTGCGCTCGACCCGTGCCAGCAGCCACTGCACGAGCTCGGGCCGGGCATCGAGCCCGCGCCGCATGAACGCGCGCTCGAACAGCGCCTGCATCAGCAGATCGTCGGGCGGCTCGATCCGGACCGAGGGCGTTGCCCCCAGCCGCGAGCGGAGATCGGGGAGCCCGATCTTCCAGACGGGTGGCGCCGCATCGGCGACGATCAGCAACGGCCGCCGGTCCATCTGCGCGGCATTCCAGGCGTGGAAGATCGCTGCCTCGGGATGGCGCTCGGCGTCGTCGATGATCGTGCCCCCGGTCTGGCGGGCGAAAATCCGCGCCAGCAGGCTCCGCCCCGATTTGCGCGGCCCGACGAGGATCGACGACATCACCGGCCAGGCCCCGACGCGCCGCAGATGCTGCGCGGCCTGTGCGTTCGACGTGCTGAGCAGAAACTCGGCTTCCTGGGGATCGTCGGGCCAGGCGAGCGGCAGGGCGAGTTGGCTCATCCCTGGGTCGCGTTTTCCGGCTGGACATTGGGCGGCGGCAGCAGCGGACGGGCGCGCTGGATGCGGATCGCGCCGCTGCCGATCGTCACTTGCCAGCCCCGCGCCTCGAGCGCGGCGGCGAGCCGCGACACATCGCCCTCATAACCGACGCGCATCACCGACAAGCCGCCCAGCGCGAGACTGGTGGTGACGGCGGATCGCACCCCCGGCAGGCCGCGAAGCGCCGATTCGGCGGCGCCGATGGCGGCCACGGTGGGCGTGTCGACCTGAACCGTCACGGTGCTGCTTGTCGGGCTGACGCTGGTGGTGTCGACGGCATCCTCGGCGAGCGTCGCTGCGTCGGTTTCGTCGGTGGGCGCCTCCGTCGTCGGAAGGCGCGCCAGCAAGCCCGGATCGACCCGCAGCACCCCCGCACTCAGCGCGCGCTGATAGGCCTCGTCGATTCGCCTGGCGCCGGCATCGAGCAACGCCGGCAGCGCGTCGCCATTGGCCACCCGCAGCGAAAAACTCGCGAGCAGGTGATTGTCGGGCCCATAGCGCGCCTGGAATGCGCCGATGATCGGGCCCCCGGGCCATTGGCGATAGAGGTGGACGATCGGGATCAGCACGTCCGACGCGCCATATTGCGTCAGCACCGTCCGCCACCAGCCGCGCCCCGGTCGATTGATCTGGCCGGCGTTGAGCAGCAGCGCATCGGGGCCGGTACCCGCAGGCCGGACATAATCGATCGTGCTGTTACCGGTGCGAAACCGCGCCCAGGCCTCGAGCCAATCGCTGCGTTGCTCGAAGGCGACCGGCGCCCCGCCCGACCATTCGATCGGCACGATCAGCATCGGCGGCGATCGGGTGATCGTGCCCGCGACCCCCAGGATCGAGGCCGATCGACTGCGATCGAACATCACCCCGAGCCGAGCGACATAGCGGGTCGGGCCAATCTCCTCATTCTCGATGACGATGCCCGAGACCAGCCCGTCGAGCGCCGAATCGGACAGCGAGCCGACCCGCCCGCCCATCCGTCTCGCCAGCATCTGCCAGCCCTTGCGTTGCGCGACCCGCCAGCCGGCATAGCGCGCCGCCGTCGCCGATTTGGCGGTGACATCGACGTCGATCCCGCCGACTTCGAAGCTCCCGCCATCGACGCGCGGGGTGATGATCCGGTCGGCAGCATCGATTTGCGCCACCACGGACCCGGCAACGCCGAGCGACAGCAGCGCCAGGCCGGCGCCGAAACCGCGACGGAAGCGTGACGCCCGCCCCGAATGTGCGCCGCGAGATAGGAGAGCATTGGCCATGTCGGCGCCCTTTTGGCGAAGCAGGCGTGGAAATCCAAGCGCGATATGGCTAGGCCGCTCAAGATGAGTGACACCGACCGGGACTCGCCCCCCCAGACCCCGCCCTATACCTATGCCCAGGCCGGCGTTTCGATCGCCGCCGGCAACGCGCTGGTGCGCGCCATCGGCCCGCTCGCCAAGGCGACGCGCCGCAAGGGCGCCGACGCCGAACTCGGCGGGTTCGGCGGCTTTTTCGATCTCAAGGCGGCGGGTTTCGTCGATCCGTTGCTGGTGGCGGCGAACGACGGCGTCGGCACCAAGCTGAAACTGGCGATCGAGCATGACGCGCATGACGGCGTCGGCGTCGATCTCGTCGCGATGTGCGCCAACGATCTGATCGTCCAGGGGGCCGAGCCGCTGTTCTTCCTCGATTATTACGCCACCGCCAAACTGGTGCCCGCCGTCGCTGAACGCGTGATCGCCTCGATCGCCGAAGGATGCCTGCAGGCAGGCTGCGCGCTGATCGGCGGCGAGACCGCCGAAATGCCGGGCATGTACGCCGAGGGTGACTATGATCTGGCCGGCTTCTGCGTCGGCGCGGTCGAGCGTGACCGGGTGCTCACCGGTGCCGCGATCGCGCCGGGCGACGTGATTCTCGGCCTCGCCTCGTCGGGGGTGCATTCGAACGGCTTCTCGCTGGTCCGCCGACTGGCCGCCGACAAGGGCTGGAAGCTCGATCGACCGGCGCTGTTCGACATCGACATCAGACTGATCGACGCGCTGATGGCGCCGACGCGGATCTATGTGAAGAGCCTGCTGCCGCTGCTCGCCGAGCGCCGGATCAAGGGGCTCGCGCATATCACCGGGGGCGGGCTGCTCGAAAATGTGCCGCGCGTGCTCCCCGCCGACACCCATGCGACGATCGACGCCGCGCGCTGGGAACAGCCCCGGCTGATGGCGTTTCTCCAGGCGCAGGGGGCGATCGAGCCCGAAGAGATGGCACGCACCTTCAACTGCGGGATCGGCATGGTCGCGATCGTCGCCGCCGACGCGGCGTCTGGCGTGGCGGCGTCGCTCACGACAGCCGGCGAGACAGTCTTCACGATCGGGCGAATCGAGGCCGGGGCGCGCGGCTGCACCGTTCAAGGGCCCGCCGATCACTGGGGCGCGCGCGCGGCCTGGTCGGCCACGCATCATGGCTAGAAGACGCGTCGGCGTTCTGATTTCGGGGCGCGGATCGAACATGATGGCGCTGGTCGATGCCGCGCGGCAACCCGACTGCCCCTATACGATCGCGCTGGTCGCCTCCGACAAGCCCGATGCGCCCGGGCTTGGCTGGGCAAGGGATCGGGGGCTCGCCAGCTGGGCGCTCTCGCCCAAGGGTATCGGCAAGCCCGCCTATGAAGCTGCGCTCGACACCGCGCTCATCGAGGCCGGCGTCGAGATCATCGCGCTGGCAGGCTATATGCGGCTTTTGTCGGACGATTTTGTCGCGCGCTGGCGCGGACGGATCATCAATATCCACCCCTCGCTGCTGCCGAAATACAAGGGTCTCGATACGCATGCACGAGCAATCGAAGCGGGCGACCCGGTGGCGGGGTGCTCGGTGCATCTCGTTACCGAGGAACTCGATGGCGGCACGGTGCTCGGCCAGGCCAGCGTGCCGATCCGCGCCGGCGATACCCCCCACACGCTCGCCGATCGCGTGCTCGCCGAAGAGCATCGCCTTTATCCGCGCGTTCTGGCAGACTTTGCCGCGCGATGAGTCCCGACCCCGCCATCGAGCTTGAGCGCGTGCGCACGATCTGCCGCGCGCTGCCCGAAACCGACGAGCGCCTGTCGCATGGCTCGCCGGGCTTCTTCATTCTCAAGGGCAAATTCTTCGCCTATTTCTGGCATGATCATCACGGCGACGGGATCACTGCCGTGCACGTCAAGACCAGCGGCCGCGAGGAGCAGGCGATGCTCGTCGAGTTGGACCCCGATTTCTATTTCATTCCACCCTATCTCGGCCCGAGCGGCTGGATCGGCTTGCGGCTCGACCAGCCCGATACCGATTGGGAGCGGGTGGCGGACCGGATCGCGAACAGCTGGTCGCTGATCGCCCCGCGTCGGTTGCTCGACGACCGCGAGGCATGAGCGACGTGCCCGACACCCCCGCCGAAAAGGCCGAAGCTGCCGCGATTCGCCGCCGCTGGGTCACGCTCGGCGAAATCGTCGCGATCGCCGGCCTGATCATCTCGGCGCTCGCGCTGTGGAGCAGCTGGGCCGAGCGGCGCGCCGACGAGACCGAGCGCCGCAGCGAAAAGGCGAGCGAGGCCAAGGCGCGTGCCGCGATCCTGCTCACCGCAACGCCCGAAGCCGGCGGCAAGCGGCTCGTGGTGAAGGATGCGGCGCACAGCCTGCAAGCGATCTCGATCGCCTTCCCGACCGCGCTGGGCGTCGGACCCCGCACGATCAGCCTCGATCCCGTCATCGACGGCAAATGGATCGCCGATCCCTTGCTCAAACTGACCGACAAGGGCCCCGATACGCGCGAGGGCCGGCTGCCGGTGCTGATCACCGCCGATTACTGGGATGGCGACCGGCATCTGAGCGATACCGCCGTCTATGATCTCGTCTGGCGCACCGAGGGGCGGTTGATCGAAGGCCGCGCCTTTCGGCTGAAAGGGCTGATGCTCCATCAACGCAAGGGCGCGACGCAGGCGGCGATCGACGCGCGCTGGTCGGCGATCGGCCCTCGGTAAGCTGGCGCCGTTATGGGTGCATCTCACCGGGCAGCCGTTGAACCCGCCCGCCGTTGAAGGATAGCTTCCGCCGCGCGGTTCGATGGGCGGCGCGGCGATCGATTTCGCCGCCGGTCGCCGACATGGGGCGCCGCGACCACCGGGGAGAGGGGCATGCGTTTCGCCGACCTGATGCGAAGCCTGTCATGGGCACTGGCGGCGATGACGCTATCGGTACCCGCGCAGGCGCAGATGGATGCGGCGCCGGCGTCGCCCCCTGCCGCCGTCCAGGGCAAATTTCTCCAGCTCAGCGACATCCATTTCGACCCCTTCGCCGATCCGACGCTGTTCGCGAAGCTGAACGACGCCCCCGTCGATCAGTGGGAGGCGATCTTCGCGGCATCGGCCGCGCCGGCCCTGCCCAGCCGCAGCAAACAGGATACCAATTATCCGCTGCTCAAATCGGCACTCGCGGCCGCTCAGTCGGCCGGGCCGTTCGACTACATCGTCTACACGGGCGATTATCTGTCGCACGGTTTCGTCCCCCAGTTGCAGGGCTATATTGCCGATCCGGCCACCCAAAAGGCCTTCACCGTCAAGACGGTGGATTTCGTCAATCTGATGATCGCCGAAGCGTTTCCCGCGGTTCCGCTGGTCGCGACGCTCGGCAACAACGATTCGGCGTGCGGCGATTACAATCTGACGCCCGATGCCGACATTCTGGCCGGTGTCGGCGACGATCTGCCGCTCGTCCACGCCGCGCCCGGCGCCGAAAGCGATTTCGACAAGGGCGGCTATTATCTGGTGCCGCACCCGACCGTCGCCAATCTCGATTTCGTCGTGCTGAGCGTGTTCTGGTCGCGCAAATACGTCAATCAGTGCGCCCCGGGAGCGCCCGATCCGGCGACCGCCCAGCTGCAATGGCTCACCGCGACGCTCGCGGCCGAACAGGCGTCGGGGCGGCATGTGACGTTCTTGATGCACATCCCGCCGGGGATCGACGGCTATTCGGCATCGAGCAAACCGACCGATCCGCCGTCGCCGCTGTGGACGGCGTCGGACAGCTATCTATCGTATTTCGAGAGCCTTACCGCGCAATATAAAGATTTGCTGGTCGGTGGCTTTGCCGGGCACACGCATATGGACGAGTTCCGTGTGCTGGCGGATTCGACGCCCTATCTCGCGATCAAGATGGCGCCATCGGTGAGCCCCTATAACGGCAATCGCCCGGCATTCACCGTTTTCAGCTATGATCCGGCGACCGGCGCGGCGATCGATTACACCGTCACCACCCAGGCGAATTTCGGTACGACCGGGCCAGGCACGCCGGCGGTCTGGGCGAAGGAATACAGCTTCGGCGAGGCTTATGGCTTCGCCCGCTACGATGCCGCGAGCGCGCAGCAGCTTGCGGCGAAGACGATCGCCGATCCGGCGACCCGCGCGCTCTACGGGCAATATTATGCCTCGGGGAACCCGTCGCCCGCGGGCAAGCCGGGCAGCTGGTTCTATTTCAGCTGTGCGCTCGATCGGCTGTCGGCGACCCCCTATCAGGGCTGCGTCGACGCCAACAAGCCACGCCTGCGCAAGCCCGCCCGGCGCCTTCGGCAGAAAGGCGCCGGTATCGGGGCCAATCCTTAGCCGACGATTTCTTCGGGCTTGAAGAAGAAGGCGATCTCGGTCGCGGCGTTTTCTTCGCTGTCCGAGCCGTGCACCGAATTGGCTTCGATCGATTCGGCGAGTTCCTTGCGGATCGTGCCCGGCTCGGCATTGGCCGGATTGGTCGCGCCCATGATGTCGCGGTTGCGCTGCACGGCATTTTCGCCTTCGAGCACCTGCACGACGACCGGGCCAGAGATCATGAAGCTCACCAGATCGTTGAAGAACGGGCGCTCGCGGTGCACGCCGTAAAAATCCTCGGCCTGGTCGCGCGACATGTGGATGCGCTTGGAAGCGACGACGCGCAGCCCGGCTTCCTCCAGCATCTTGGTCACGGCCCCGGTCAGGTTGCGGCGGGTGGCATCGGGCTTGATGATCGAAAAGGTGCGTGTCGCGGCCATGACTGGTGCGGTTCCTGTGCTTGGGTGTGGGGGAAGGGATCGCGCGAGCCTTTAGCGTCGGCCATCGGTTCCTGCAAGCAGCGGTCAGGCGGCCTGTTCCCAGCCGCCGGTTTCGGTCTGTTTCCAGTAACGCCGCTCGACCCCGGGCGCATCGGCGAGCGCCCGCCACGCGGCGCGCGCCTCGACGATCGCCTCGTCGTCGAAAAAGTGAAACGCGCGGTCGAACTGGAGCGCCGCGTCGCGCCAGCGCGCATCGGCGATGGCGATGTTCCGCGCGCCATTGGCGGCGACGACGTCGCCGGCGATGAGCACCGGCTGGGCGGCGTCATCCCCCGCGCCGAGCTGAGCATGCGGCAGGAAACTGTCGGGCGCATAGCTCCACAGCAATTTGTCGAGCATCTCGCGCCGGCCGGCATCGTCGGCGACGATCAACAGCCGACCGCCCGCCTCGACGACCTTCTCGGCGATCCGGGGCAGCACACGGTCGAGCGGGCGGACGGTCAGATGGTAGAAATCGACCTGCATGGGCGTCTTCTCCGCGTACGCCTCCCCTTGTGCGCCGCCCCGGCGAGGGCCGGGGAGGCGCGTCCGACCTATCCCTCGAAATTGTCCGCCACGAACCGGTCGAGCAGCCGTACGCCATAGCCGGTCGCACCCTTGTCATAGGTCGCGCCGGGCTTGTCGGCCCAGACCATCCCGGCGATGTCGAGATGCGCCCAGCGGACGCCCTTGTCGACGAAACGCTGGAGGAACTGGGCGGCGGTGATCGATCCCGCGCCGCGCGGGCCGACATTCTTCATGTCGGCGATCGGGCTGTCGATCAGCTTGTTATACGCATCGGACAGCGGGAAGCGCCACAACAGGTCGCCCGACGCCTTGCCGGCGGCGAGCAGCTGATCGGCGAGCGAATCGTCATTGGCAAAGCAGCCGCCGTGCTCGTTGCCGAGCGCGATGATCATCGCGCCGGTCAGCGTCGCGAGGTCGACGATCGTCTTGGGGCGGTGGTTCTTCTGCACCCACGTCAATGCGTCGCACAGCACCAGCCGTCCCTCGGCATCGGTGTTGAGGATCTCGATCGTCTGGCCCGACATCGAGGTGACGATGTCGCCCGGCCGCTGAGCGCCGGCATCGGGCATATTCTCGACCAGACCGCAAACCCCGACGACATTGGCCTTCGCCTTGCGGGCCGCGAGTGCCTTCATCGCGCCGGCCACCGCCCCCGCGCCGCCCATGTCCCATTTCATGTCTTCCATGCCGGGCCCGGGCTTCAGGGAAATGCCCCCCGAGTCGAAGGTGACGCCCTTGCCCACCAGCGCAAGATCGGGATCGCCCGATCCCTTGCCGGACCATTTCATCACCAGCAGCCGCGCGTCGCGGACCGATCCCTGGCTGACGCCGAGCAACGCGCCCATGCCGAGTTCGGCCATTTCGGATTCGCCGAGCACGCTGATCTCGAGCCCCAGCCCCTCGACATCGGCCATCACCCGTTCGACGAAGCTGACCGGATACAGGATGTTGGGTGGTTCGGACACGAGCATCCGGGTCAGGGCGAGCCCCTTGGTGACCGCCTCCTGCACATGCCAGCTCGATTCCGCGCCGTCAGGGGCGCCCGCGAGCGTGATCGTGCGCAACGTCGGCTTGGATTTTTCGGGCAGCTTGGTGCGATACGTGTCGATCCGCCAGCCACGCTGGACGGCGGCAGCCGCGAAGCGCGCCACCGAACGCGCGGTCGGCACCCCGCCAAGGCCGGCGAAATCGACCGTCACGGCCTCGACCCCGGAGGTCAGCAATTTGGCCGTCAGCGCACCGCCCGCGCGCTCGTAATCGGTTTCGCCACCGCCGCCGACCCCGATCAACAGCAGTTGGACGACGCGGTCGCCGCGACTGACGAAGCTTTCGACGACGACGCCAGCTTCGCCGTCAAAGCGCCCGGCCCGCGCGGCGCTGCGCGCGATATGCTGGGCGGCGGCGTCGAAGGCGCCGAAATCGAGGCGCTCGAGCCCGTCCTTTTCCACCGGGAGCGCAATGACGGTCGCCGCTTCGGGGCGGGTGGGCGAAAACTGGATGTCCATTAAAAATCCTTGGGGAGTCGATCAGTGATTCCCCTCCCTTAGGCCAGCGCGCCCGCACTGGCAAAGCGCCACCCCCCACCGCGCGGCGATTGCAGCGCCGCCCATCCGATGCGATAGGGCGGCTCAAGCGCTGCGGCTTTGCGGCGGCATCGGGGTAAAGGCGGGCGTGCAGCGTAAATTTCTTCTCGGTTCGTGCGCGTTGACGGCCCTGCTGACGCTGGCGGGCACCGGACGAGCACAGGATCTGAGCGCGACGCCGCGCGCGCCGGCGCCGCCTTCCGAGACGGCCTTGCCGACCGACAAGGAGCAGATTCAGTTCAGCGCCGATACGCTCGATTACGACAGCGAGGCCGATATCGTGACCGCGAGCGGCGACGTCCGCATGTACCGCGACGCCGATCGACTCCGCGCCAACAAGATCGTCTGGAATCGCAAGACCGGCCAGGTCGTCGCAACGGGCGACATCGTCGTATCGAACCCGGCCGGCGACGCGGCTTATGGCGATTCGGTCGAATTGACCGATACGCTCAAGGACGGCGTGGTCGAGAACATGCTCGTCGTGCTCGATCAGGGTGGCCGCATCGCCGCCGCACGCGGGACGCGATCCGAAGAGAAGATCATGCTCGAAGACGCCGCCTACTCGCCATGCGCGGTGCTCGATTCGAATGATTGTCCAAAACAGCCGTCGTGGAAGATCACCGCCGTCCAGGTCGTCTACGATCCCGCCCGGCACCGGATTTTCTACAAGGGGGCGCGGATCAATCTGTTCGGGGTCGCGGCCTTCCCTTTGCCCTCCTTCTCCAACCCGGTCGGCGGCGGCACCGACAGCGGCTTTCTGGCCCCCGACATCCGCTACGGTCGCGTCAACGGCGCCGAATATGCCCAGCCCTATTATTTCAGCTTTGCGCCCAATCGCGGACTCAAGGTCACGCCGCGCCTTTACAGCGCCGCGCTGCCGCTGTTGAGCCTCGAATATAGCGCGCTCAACAGCACCGGCGCCTATCGGATCGGCGGCTGGGGCACGGTCAGCCAGCGCACCGATACGCTAACCAACGCGACGACAACCCAGAATGCCTTTCGCGGCTATATCGAGGGCGTCGGTCGCTTCCAGTTGTCGCCCGAGTGGAGCCTGAGCGGCTCGATCCGCATCGCCACCGACAGCACCTTCCTGCGTCGCTATGACATTTCGCGCGACGATCTGCTGCGCAATACGATCAAGCTCGAGCGGATCGACCGCAACAGCTATTTCTCGGTCACCGGCTGGGCGGTGCAGACGTTGCGCGTCGGCGATCGCCAGGCGCTTCAGCCCTTCGCCTTTCCCGAAATCGACTATCGTCGCCGGATCAACGATCCGCTGCTGGGCGGCAAGCTCGAACTCCAGCTCAACACGCTCGCGATCGGTCGCACTGCCGGGCAGGATACGCAGCGCGCCTTTGTCAGCGCGCGGTGGGATTTGCGGCGCATCACCCGCTTCGGCCAGGAAATCACGCTGACCGCCTATGCCCGTGGCGACGTCTACAACGCCAACGACACCGCCGCGACCTCGGTCGCCCTTTATCGCGGCACCGAAGGTTTCCAGGCGCGGGGCATTGCCGCGCTCGCGCTCGATGTGAAATGGCCGTTGATCGGCCGTTTCCTGAACGGCACGCAGCAATTGACCCCGCACGTCCAGATCGTCGCCTCGCCGAAGATCGCCAATCTGATCGTGCCGAACGAGGATTCGCGATCGTTCGATCTCGAGGATTCGAACCTGTTCGCGCTCAATCGTTTCCCCGGCTATGATCGTTTCGGGGGCACGACGCGCATCGTCTACGGCGTCGAATGGGCCGTGACGCTCCCCGATCTCACGCTCAACGCCAATATCGGGCAGAGCTATCGATTCAGCAGCCAGCCCGATTTCGTCCCGACCGGCACCGGCCTGTCCGACAGCGCCTCCGACATCGTCGGCCGGACGGTGCTGCGCTACCGCGAGTTCGTCTCGCTCACCCACCGCTATCGGCTCGACAAGGACGGGCTCGCGATCCGCCGCAACGAGATCGATGCGACGATCGGCACCGCCGGCACCTATCTGCTGCTCGGCTATTTGCGGCTCAACCGCAACATCACCCCGACGCTCGAGGATTTGCGCGACAGCGAGGAAGCGCGGGTGGGCGCGCGGGTGCAGTTTCACCGCTTCTGGTCGGTGTTCGGCTCGGCGGTGATCAATCTGACCGACCGGGCCGAGGACCCGCTGTCGCTGACCGACGGCTATGCCCCCGTCCGCCACCGGCTCGGCATCGCCTATGAGGATGATTGCGTAAAGCTTGGCTTGACGTGGAAACGCGACTATCGGGACACAGGCGATGCCCGCCGTGGCGACAGCTTTTTGCTGACGCTGGCCTTCACCAATCTCGGTCGCTAAGCTGAGGTTCAGCAGATTTGGGCCATTGGGGCCGCTCATGATCCGAATGGGAAGTTGAAGCAGAATGAAGTCGTTTGAAAAAGCGCGCCCGATCGGCGTCTCGGTCGCGGTCGCTGCGGGCATCGGCATGGCCCTGGCTGGAGCCCTGGCGGGAGGATTGAGCGCGGCGGCGATCGCCCAGACCGTCCCCGACGATGGGCTGCCGCAGACCAATCTGAACATCCCGGCCAATCTGCAGCTGTTCGGCAAGCGCGATCCCAACGTCCGCAAGCCGACCGCGATCGTCAACGATTCGGTGATCACCGGCACCGATGTCGATCAGCGCCTGGCGCTCGTTGCGGCGGCCAACAATCTCAAGCTCGCCGACGGCGATCGCGAGCGGCTGCGGCTGCAGGTGTTGAGCAGCCTGATCGACGAGACGCTCCAGATCCAGGAAGCCCGCGCCAACGATATCAAGGTGACGTCCGCCGAAATCGATCAGAGTTTCGAGCGGGTTGCGCGCAATTTCAACAAATCGGTGCCGGAGATGCGCGTCTATCTGCGCTCGATCGGCTCGTCCGAACGCTCGCTGCGCCGGCAGATCGAGAGCGAGCTCGCCTGGACGCGCTATCTGCGCCGCCGGATCGATCCGTTCGTCAATATCGGCGATCAGGAAGTGAAGTCGATCATCGCGCGGCTCGACGCAGCGCGCGGCGCCGAGGAATATCACGTCAAGGAAATCTATCTCGCGGCGACGCCCGATCGACAGCAGCAGGTATTCGCCGAGGCGAAGGCACTGATGCAGGAAATCCAGCAAGGGCGTCGGTCGTTCGAGGAGATCGCAATGGCGCGCTCGGACGCGTCGACCCGCGCGGTCGGCGGCGACCTTGCCTGGGTCAAGGCCAACCAGTTGCCCGATTCGCTCGCCCAGGCGGCGACCGAGATGAAGGTCAGCCAGCTGGCCGGGCCGATCGAGGTGCCGGGCGGCTATTCGCTGCTCTATCTCGTCGACAAGCGCCAGATCCTGACCGCCGACAGCCGCGACGCCAAACTCAGCCTCCGCCAGATCAGCGTTGCTTTCCCCAAGGGAACGACCCAGGCCGAGGCATCGAACCGCGTGTCCGAATTCGCCAATCTGACCAAGAATCTGCGCGGCTGCGGCGATGTGGCGAAGGTGGCTGCCGCGCTCGGCGCCGAAGTCGTCGACAATGATTCGATCAAGGTGCGCGATCTGCCGCCGGCGTTACAGGACATGATGATGAAAATGCAGGTCGGCGAATCGACGCCGCCGTTCGGCACGCCCGAGGATGGCGTGCGGGCGCTCGTTCTGTGCGGTCGCGACGAGCCGAAGAGCGGCGAACTACCGAGCATGGAGCAGGTCCGCAATCAGATGGAGCAGCGCGGCGTCAACCTGCGGGCCGATCACAAATTGCGCGATCTCCGCCGCGACGCGGTCGTCGAATATCGTTGAGGCCGATGCGCTGCGGCGCAATTCGCGGGGGGCATGCCGATGGTAGCGCCGATTGCCGTATCGATGGGCGATCCAGCCGGCATCGGGCCCGAGATCGTCGCCAAGGCCTGGGCGGCGCGCCGGGCGGAGCATCTCCCGGTCTTCTTTGCGGTGGGCGACGTCAGGGCGATCGAGCGGGTATGGCCTGGCCCGGTCGAGCGCATCAGCGAGCCCAATGAGGCGGCAGCCGCGTTCGATCACGCCTTGCCGGTGGTCTCGATCCAGGACGCGGGCACCATCACGCCCGGACGGCCCGATGTCGACGGGGCGCGCTGTGCGCTGCACGCCCTCGAACTCGCCGTCGGCCTCGCCCGTTCGGGCGCAGCAAGCGCGCTCGTGACCGGGCCGGTATCGAAAATCCAGCTTTATCAGATCGGCTTCAACGACCCCGGCCAGACCGAGTTCGTCGCCGAGCGTTGCGGCATCGCCCGCGAAAATGCCGTGATGCTCCTCGCCGGGCCCACGCTGCGCGTCGTCCCGATGACGACGCATGTCGCGCTCGCCAGCGTATCGTCGCTGCTGTCGATCGATCTGGTGGTCGCCAAGGCGCGGGCGACCGCACGCGGCCTGACGCGCAATTTCGGAATCGAGCATCCACGGCTCGCCTTTGCCGGGTTCAATCCGCATGCCGGCGAGCAGGGCGCGCTGGGGAGCGAGGAAAACGACATTCTGGTGCCGGCAATCGCTGCCCTGCGCGCCGAGGGGATCGACGCGGTCGGCCCCTTCGCCGCCGATACGATGTTTCATCCGCGCGCCCGCGCCGGTTATGACGTGGCGATGTGCTGCTATCATGATCAGGCGCTCGTCCCGATCAAGACGCTCCATTTCGACGAAGGCGTCAACATCACGCTCGGGCTGCCGATCGTGCGGACGTCGCCCGATCATGGCACCGCCTTCGGCATCGCCGGCCAGGATATCGCCGAGCCCGGGGCGATGATCGCCGCGATCAGGCTTGCCGCCGAAGCCGCCGAACGCCGCGCCGCTGCGGGCAACGGGTGACCGCTCTACCGCCGCTGCGCGAGGTGATCGCGCGCCATGGTTTGCAGGCAAGCAAGGCGCTCGGGCAGAATTTCCTTCTCGACGGGCAGTTGCTTGCGCGCATTGCGCGGATCCCCGGCGACCTGGCGGGGACCGAGGTGCTCGAAATCGGCCCCGGCCCGGGCGGGCTCACGCGGGCGCTGCTCGCCACCGGCGCGAGCGTCGTCGCGATCGAGCGCGACCGCCGCTGCATGCCCGCGCTCGCCGAGCTCGGCGACGCCTATCCCGGCAAACTCCGGATCATCGAGGATGACGCGCTCGCCGTCGATGCGCCGCGGCTGTTTGCCGGCAAGCCGCATATCGTCGCCAATCTGCCGTACAATATCGGCACCGCGCTGCTGATCGGCTGGCTGTCGGCGCCCTGGGTGCCGTGGTGGCAGAGCCTGACGCTGATGTTCCAGAAGGAAGTCGCCGATCGTATCGTCGCGCCGGTCGACAGCGAACATTATGGCCGGCTGTCGATCCTGGCGCAGTGGCGCACGACCGCGCGCGTCGCGATGGCGGTGCACCGCTCGGCCTTCACGCCGCCCCCCAAGGTAATGTCGGCGGTCGTCCATCTCACCCCGCTCGACAGCCCCGCCGATGTTCGCCTGGCGGTTCTCGAACAGATCACCGCCGCCGCCTTTGGCCAGCGCCGCAAGATGCTGCGTCAAAGCCTCAAGAGCGTGGCCGGCGCCGCCGAAGCATTGGAAATGATCGGCGTCGAGCCCACTCGTCGCGCCGAAACGGTAAGCGTCGCCGAATTCGTCGCGCTCGCGCGGATCCTGTCGATCGCCCGGGAAGCGCGCGCTATTCGGTAACGGTCGGCTTGGTCGCCTGCGCGACATTGGTCACCGGCCCCTTGGCGATCGCCGCCGCCAGCGTCGTCGCCTCGGCGCAGCCGCGCGCGCAGATCTTGCGGATCCGGGCGAGATTCTGGCGGGCGCGTTCGAGCGCGCCCTTGGCGACATAGGCCTCGCCTTGCCCCGTCAGGGCGGCGAGATCGTTGGGTTCGAGCAGCAGCGCCTCGCGATAGTAGCGGATTGCCTTGCCCGGAAGGCCCCGCGCCTCGCTCACGTCGCCGAGCGCGACAAACGCCGCGCGGTTGCGCGGATCGACCGCAAGCGCGGTCTCGAGCGTCTCGGCGGCGGCATCGAGATTGCCGGCGGACTGGGCAGTGCGCGCCGAGGCGAGCAGCGACAGTGAGCGCGGATCGACCTGATCGTCGGGGCGCTGGCCGTGGAGCGAAGTCGAAACCGTCACCAGCGTGAGCGCGACAGCAGCGGCAACGGTCGAGATACGCATGAACTTCTCCAACATGGTCGTGCTCTTCGAGGCTAGCATGGCGCTGTCAGTCTTGCGACAAAAAAGCCGTCCGTCGAGTCCCTTGCAGGGGTCAGTCGCATGCCCGGACCGTGCGCGCGACCGGCCGGCAGCGCGAGCGGCGCGGGGCGCCAATCGGGATGGCCCTCGATGAAGTGCGCGACCTGACCGGCCCCTTCAGCGTCGAGCAGCGAGCAGACGATATAGACGATCGCGCCACCTGGCTTGACCAATGTCGCCGCGAGCGCGAGCAGCATCGCCTGGGTCGACATCAACCGCTCGAGCCGTGCGGGCGTCAGGCGCCAGCGCGCTTCGGGGTTGCGGCGCCAGGTGCCCGTCCCCGAACAAGGCGCATCGATCAGCACGACATCGGCACGGCCCTGCCAATCCGCGAGCGCCGCCGCTTCGTTGCCGGGATCGAGCAGGCGCGTCTCGATATTGCACGCGCCGGCACGCGCCGCGCGGGGGGCGAGCCGCGCCAGCCGGTTGCGATCGATGTCGCAGGCGAGCAGCCTCCCCTGCCCCGCCATCGCCGCAGCGAGCGCGAGCGTCTTGCCGCCGGCACCCGCACACAGATCGATCACGGCCATCCCCGGTGCGGCGGCGGCAGCCATCGTCACGATCTGGCTGCCCTCGTCCTGCACCTCGATCGCGCCCCCGGCCCAGAGATCGAGCGCTTCCACATTGGTCCCCGAGGGGAGCCGAACGCCATCGGGAGCATGCGGCGAGGCCGTCGCGCCGTCGATCGCCGCGATCACGGCAGCGCGGTCGGCGCGGGCGCGGTTGACGCGGATGTCGAGCGGCGCGCGATCGATCAGCGCGCCGAGTTCGTCCTCGTCGAGGCCCGACGCCAGCAAGCGATCGACCAGCCACGCCGGCGCCACGCCAGCCATCGCCGCCGGCTCACTCGGGCCGATCGCGGCCGGACCGTGCGGCGAGCCATCGAACAGCGCGCGCAATACGGGGTCGCCGGCCGCCAGCGCCAGCATCGCCGCGCGACCGGTCGCCGGGCGCTCGCCCGCGCGCCGGATTGCCGCATAGACCAGTTCGCGAACCGCACGGCGATCCTTCGACCCGGCATAGCGCCGATCGGCAAAATAGCGTGCGATCAGCGTATCGGCAGCCGCCCCCGAATCGCGCGCAGCGACGATGATGGCGTCGAGCAGTTCGATCGCTGCCTGGACGCGGGCCGAGGGCGTCATGGGTTAACGGGTCGGGTAATTGGGCGCTTCCCGGGTGATCGAGACGTCATGGACATGGCTTTCGGCCAGCCCGGCATTGGTGATCTGGACGAACCGCGCGCGTTTCTGCAGCTCTTCGATCGTCCGCGCGCCGGTATAGCCCATCGCCGCGCGGACCCCGCCGACGAGTTGGTGGATCACGTCCTTGGCGGGGCCCTTGAACGGCACCTGGCCTTCGATCCCCTCGGGCACGAGCTTGAGCTGATCCTTGATATCCTGCTGGAAATAGCGATCGGCCGAGCCGCGCGCCATCGCGCCGACCGACCCCATCCCGCGATAGGATTTATACGCCCGGCCCTGATAGAGGAACGTCTCGCCGGGCGCCTCCTCGGTCCCGGCGAGCAGCGAGCCGATCATCACGCTCGACGCGCCCGCCGCGAGCGCCTTGGCGACATCGCCCGAGGTGCGGATGCCGCCATCGGCGATTACCGGCACGCCCGATTTGGCGGCCTCCTCGGCACAATCCATGATCGCGGTCAGCTGCGGCACGCCGACGCCGGCGACGACCCGCGTCGTGCAGATCGAACCCGGCCCGATCCCGACCTTGATCGCGTCCGCCCCGGCATCGATCAGCGCGCGGGTCGCCTCGGCGGTGGCGACGTTACCGGCCACGACCTGCACCGAATTGCTCAGCGCCTTGACCCGTTCGACGGCGCGGGCGACATCGCGGTTGTGGCCGTGCGCGGTATCGATGACGACCAGATCGAGTTCGGCCTCGACCAGCGCGCGCGTGCGTTCGAACCCCGAATCGCCCACCGTCGTCGCGGCGGCGACGCGCAGCCGGCCGGTAGCGTCCTTGGTGGCATTGGGATAGGTGACCGCCTTTTCGATGTCCTTGACCGTGATCAGGCCGATGCAGCGATAGGCATCGTCGACGACGAGCAGCTTTTCGATCCGGCGCTGGTGGAGCAGCCGCCGCGCCTCTTCCTGCGTCACGCCCGGCGCGACCGTCGCCAGATTGTCGTGCGTCATCAGCTCGGCGACGGGCTGGGTGGGATTCTCGGCAAATCGGACGTCGCGATTCGTCAAAATCCCGACCAGCTTGCCCCCGTCGGCGACGACGGGAATGCCGCTGATCCGGTGCCGCGCCATCAGCGCCTGCGCCTCGGCCAGCGTCGCCTGCGGGCCGATCGTGATCGGATTGACGACCATCCCCGATTCGAACCGCTTGACCTGGCGCACGGCGGCGACCTGCTGCTCGATCGAGAGATTGCGGTGGAGCACGCCGATTCCGCCGAGCTGCGCCATCACGATCGCCATATCGGCCTCAGTGACGGTATCCATCGCCGAGGAAATCATCGGAATGTTGAGCGCGATCCCCCGCGTCAACCGGGTCCGCGGATCGGCCATGCTGGGGACGATGTCGCTCTCTGCCGGATAGAGAAGGACATCGTCGAAAGTGAGGCCGAGGCGGATGTCCATGGGGTGCCAGTTCCTGAAGGCGGGGGGAGACGTGGCGGCCCATGTAACCAAAGCCTCGGCGATGCGCTAGGGGCCCGCTGCAGCGCTGGGCGTGTCGCATTTGGCTTCGCACGCGCTGCCGTTGTGATAGAGAAGCGATATGCCGGCGTTGGTCGGCCCACGTCGCCAGGGAAGTTGCAATGGTCACGCTGTTCAGTCTGATTTCGGCACTGATCGTACTCGCTATCATGTTCCTCTTCGCCAGTCTGAAGATCGTCCGGCAAGGCTATGAATACACGATCGAGCATTTCGGCCGCTTCACCACGGTGGCGCGGCCGGGGCTCAATTTCTATCCCGCCTTCTTCTACTCGGTCGGTCGCCGCATCAACATGATGGAGCAGGTCCTCGACATTCCCGGGCAGGAGATCATCACCAAGGACAACGCGATGGTCGCGGTCGACGGGGTGGTGTTCTTCCAGGTTCTCGATGCCGCCAAGGCCGCGTATGAAGTCTCCGACCTGTTCGTCGCGATCATGCAGTTGACCACGACCAATTTGCGGACCGTGATGGGTTCGATGGATCTCGACGAGCTGCTGTCGAAACGCGACGAGATCAACGCGCGGTTGCTCGGCGTGATCGATCACGCGACCAATCCCTGGGGCGTCAAGGTCACCCGCGTCGAGGTGAAGGACATTCGCCCGCCGGTCGACATCGTCAACGCGATGGCCCGGCAGATGAAGGCCGAACGCGAGAAGCGCGCCAACATCCTCGAGGCCGAGGGCTCACGCGCCTCCGAGATTCTGCGCGCCGAGGGGCAGAAGCAGGCACGCATCCTCGAAGCCGAAGGGCGCCGCGAATCGGCCTATCGCGACTCCGAAGCGCGCGAACGCGCCGCCGAGGCCGAGGCCAAGGCGACCCAGCTCGTTTCCACCGCGATCGAACAGGGCAGCACCCAGGCGATCAACTATTTCATCGCCCAGAAATATGTCGAGGCGATCGGCAAGTTCGCGACCTCGCCCAATGCCAAGACGATCCTGTTCCCGGTCGAGGCGACTCAGCTGATGGGCACGCTGGGCGGCATCGGATCGCTCGCGCGCGAGGCACTTGGCGAGAATATCGCCTCGCCGCCGACGCCGGCCGTCAAGCCGCGCGGACCTTTCGAGCCGCGCGACCAGTGATCATCGGCGGGCTGACCCTTTCGGTCGGCTTTCTGTGGCTGATCGCGGCGATTCTGCTGGGCGGCGCCGAGCTGGCGGCGCCGGGCGTGTTCCTCGTATTTCTGGCGATTGCCGCAGCAATGACCGGCGTCACCGTGATCGCGCTGCCCGATCTGCCGGCGCTGCTCCAGCTCGTATCGTTCGGCGTGTGGAGCGCGGTGTCGATCGCGATCGGTCGGCGCTGGTATCGCGACTATCCGGTGACCTCGACCGATCCGCTGCTCAACGATCGCACCGCGCGGCTGATCGGGGAGATCGTCGAGGTGCTCGATCCGATCGATCGCGGCACGGGGCGGGTACGGGTCGGCGACGGCGCGTGGCCGGCGATCGGCCCCGACAGCCCGAGCGGCACGCGCTTGCGCGTCGTCGGCGCGCGCGACGGCAGGCTGCTGGTCGAACCCCTCCCCGCCGAGCAAGGCCCTCCGGCGGGCTGATCGTCGCTTGTCGGGGCGAACGACGGATTGTCATCGTGCGATGCTACCGACCATGGTACCGACCGGTGTCGACCAACGCCGGCCCCGGGGCATTTTCCGGGCCATCTGAAGGAGAGTTTCTGTGAGCATTTTCGGCATGATCAAGGATGCAATCTGGGGAAAGGCCGCCGCCAAGGCGGCGCCGGCGGCCCCTGCCCCAACCGCGCCGACGGCCCCGCCCGCCGCCGCCACACCGGTTGCTGCGGCGCCGCCCGAAAAGGTCGACGTCACCGCGCTGCTCGACGACATCCAGTCGCACAACGACCAGAAGCTCAACTGGCGAACCTCGATCGTCGATCTGATGAAGCTGATGGGGCTCGATTCGAGCCTCGACAACCGCAAGCAGCTTGCCGAGGAACTCGGTTACCCGGGCGCCAAGGACGGCAGCGCCGAGATGAACATCTGGCTCCACAAGCAGGTGATGATCAAGCTTGCCGAAAATGGCGGGACCATCCCCGAAGAATTGACGCACTGACGAAGCGCGTGCCGGGGCCGGACGTCGATCCGGCCCCGATCGCGCTTATTTCTTCCCGCCGAACAGGCCACCGGCAAGCCCGGCAAGGTCGTTGAGCGGGTTGCCGTCGCCGTCGCGGTCGAGCATGCCACTGACCTGACCGAGCATGCCGCCCTGGGCGCCGAGCAGGCTGGCGAATTGGGCAAGCGAGCCCTCGCCGCCGATATGGCCGACGATCTGCTGGAGAATATCGCTGGACAGGCCCGTCGAAGCCGCCGCCGTCGTCACGGTGTCGCCCGGTTGCGGATGCGCCTGCCCCAGTGCGGTGACCGCCATCTCGACCTGCTCGGGGGTCAGGCCCACCTTCGACGCGAGATTCTTGATATCGACATTCTGGTTGATCTGGCCGAGCAGGCCATCAAGCATCGACATACATCATTCCTCCATGGGCAGGCGCGAGTCGCGGCCCGGCTTCTCCTACCCGATCGACCGCCGGACCGACAGCGCCCCGGTTGCGCTGGCGCCCGGCGCCCGCAATAAGGCGGCAGCCTCAAGGGAGCGACCAGCCAATGCCATTCAACCGCCGCGACATCTTGCGGAGCGCGGGCGCGCTCGCCGCGCTTCAGGCGCTGCCGCACGCCGCCGTGGCCGCCACCGGCCCCGATGTCGCCGCCGAAGCGATGCTCGCGGCGACGGCTGAACAGATTCTAGCCGATTTTCCCGAGGCAGCGGCGGGCCTCGGGATCGATACAGGCGCGCGCGCCGCGCTCAAATCGCGACTCAGCGATCGTAGCCCGGCGGGGCTGCACCGGTCGGCCGAACTTGCCCGTGCGACGCTTGCCCGGTTGCGGACGATCGATCTCGCCCCGCTGAGCCCGGGGATGCGCACCAATGTCGACGTCGTGCGCACCGCCTTTGAAGGCGCGGTCGAGGGGTTCGCCTTTCCCTATGGTGATGTCGCGACGCTTACCTCGGGGTGGCGCAATTCGCCCTATCTCGTTGCGCAGAATGTCGGCGCCTATCTCGACATCCCGCAGTTGCTCGACATCAATCATAGCGTACAGGCCCCGGCCGATGCCGAGGCCTATCTCGACCGGATGGCGGCCTATGCCGGTCAGCTCGATGGCGAGACCGAGGGCGTCAAGGCTGCGGGCGCACGGGGGGTGATCCTGCCCGATTTCGCGTTGGCGCAGGCGCTCAAGCAACTGCGCATCGCCCGCGCGGGCAAGATCGAGCAATGGGGCATCGTCGCCTCGCTCGCCAGGCGGACCACCGCGATGCCGGGCGATTTCGGCGGGCGCGCGGCAAAGCTCGCCGCCGAGCGGATCGCGCCCGCGCTCGACCGGCAAATCGCCGCGCTCGAGGCGCAGCAGCCGCATGCCACGATCGATGCCGGGGCGTGGAAACTGCCGCAGGGCGACGCCTATTATGCCTGGGCGCTCGGCGCCGCGACGACGACGACGATGACCCCCGACGAGGTCCATGCGATGGGCCGCGACGAACTCGCGCGGCTGCATGCCCGGATGGACGGCATCCTCAAGGCCGAGGGCTATAGCCAGGGCTCGGTCGGCGCGCGGATGACCGCGCTCGGCAAGGATCCGCGCTATCTCTTCCCCGAGGGCGATCCGGGGCGCGCAGAGATCATGGCCTATCTGCGCGACAAGCTGAAGGACATCCGCAGCCGGATGCCGCGCGCATTCGAAACATTGGTGCCGGGCTTCGTCGAGGTGACGCGGATGTCGCCCGCCGCCGAACCCGGCGCGCCCGGCGCCTATGGCGGCGCCGGGACGATCGACGGCAAGGAGCCGGGGCGCTTCTGGATCAACCTCGGCTCGACCTCGCGCTGGACGCGCTACAGCCTGCCCGATCTCGCCTATCACGAGGCGATTCCGGGGCATGCCTGGCAGGGCGAATATACCTTCAAACAGCCGCTGATCCGCACGCTGATGACGTTCAGCGCCTATAGCGAAGGCTGGGGCCTGTACGCCGAACAGCTCGCCGACGAGCTCGGCGTCTATGACGATTTTCCCGCCGGGCGGCTCGGTTATCTGCAATCGATCGCGTTCCGGGCGTGCCGGATGGTCGTCGACACCGGCATCCATGCCAAGCGCTGGACCCGTGAACAGGCGATCGAATTCTTCGTCACCGAAAACGGATCGAACCCCGAAGAGGTCCGCAGCGAAGTCGATCGCTATTGCACGTGGCCCGGGCAAGCCTGCGGCTACAAGATCGGCCATTCGACGATCAACCGGCTGCGCGACAAGACTCAGGCGGCGCTGGGCGCGCGCTATGATTTCCGCAAGTTCAACGATGCGGTGGTGCTGGGCGGGAATGTGCCGATGACCGTGCTCGAGCGGAATATCGACGCGCATATCGCGGCGCGGAAGGGGTGACGGGGGCGACTTGTTCCGGGGTCCACCGGGCGACAATCAGTGACGAGCTGTGTGGGGAAGTGGAGCCCGGAACAAGTTCGCGGTGACGAATCAGCAGTAGCCGTCAAATGGTCAGCCTCAGCCGCTTGCCTCCAGATCGGGCGCCACCCACCCCAAGCGCGCCTCGACCGAAAAGAGCCGCTCGTGCGAATACCGCCGCAGCGGCCAGTCCCGTCGCCCGCGCGGCGACAGCAACAACGCGTTGACGCGCTCGGCAAGCCCCTGCCCTTCGCTCTCGCGAACATGATCGCGGACTGCGGCGAGAAAGCAGCAGGTAATGCTGTGATGATAGCCCTGGGTCGCGTCATTCACCCCGCCGACGCTCTCGTTATAACGCAAGATGATCCCCCGCAACTCGACATCGAGGTCGATCTCGGGCCGTTCCACGACCAGCCAGGTCGTCGCGGCCAAATGCGCTTCATGGGTCCACTCGGCGCGCGGCAGCGTTCGGGCGAGCAGCCCGAGACCGACGTAGCGCACGGCGGCGTCGGTCTCGAACAGGCGGGGGGAATGATCGGTCATCGGTCGGGCTTTCTCTCGATCGGAGGGCCCGGAGGAGCGGGCCGGTCAGGCGGGCTGGCGCACCCTGGGGGCCGATTGTCGGACGCCTTCGTCGACATGGTCCGCGAATTGCGCGAAATTCTCGACGAACTGGTCGACCAGTTTGGCCGCGGTCGCGTCATAGGCGTCCTTGTCGGCCCAGGTGTTACGCGGATCGAGGATCGCCGAGTCGACGCCTTCGACCGCCACCGGTACGGCGAAGCCGAAATTGGGATCGGTGCGGAACTCGGCGTCGTTGAGGCTGCCGTCGAGCGCGGCATTGAGCAGCGCGCGCGTCGCCTTGATCGGCATGCGGCTGCCGACGCCATATTTGCCACCGGTCCAGCCGGTGTTGACCAGCCAGCAATCGACCCCGCCCTTGGCGATCCGTTCTTTCAGCAGGTTGCCATAGACGCTCGGGTGGCGCGGCATGAAGGGCGCGCCGAAACAGGTCGAGAAGGTCGCATCGGGCTCGGTCACGCCCATTTCGGTGCCGGCGACCCGCGCGGTATAGCCCGACAGGAAATGGTACATCGCCTGATCGGGCGTCAGCTTCGAAATCGGCGGGAGTACGCCGTACGCATCGGCCGTGAGCATCACGATGTTCTTCGGTACCGGCCCCATGTTATGCTCGGAGGCATTGGGGATGAAGTCGATCGGGTACGAGCCCCGGCTGTTCTCGGCGAGCGTCGCGTCGTCGAGATCGAGCTGGCGGGTGTCGGGGTCCATCACGACATTTTCGAGCACCGTGCCGAAGCGCTTGGTGGTCGCGAAAATCTCAGGCTCGGCCTCGGCCGAGAGACGGATCATCTTGGCGTAGCAGCCGCCCTCGAAATTGAAGACCGCCGTGTCCGACCAGCCATGCTCGTCATCGCCGATCAGCGTGCGGCTGGCGTCGGCGGACAACGTCGTCTTGCCGGTGCCCGAGAGGCCGAAAAACACGGCGGTGTCGCCCTTGGGGCCGATGTTGGCCGAGCAATGCATCGGCATGATGCCGTCGACCGGCAACAGATAGTTGAGCAGGCCGAACACCGATTTCTTCATTTCGCCAGCATAGGCGGTGCCGCCGATCAGGATCAGCTTCTCGGTGAAGTTCACCGCGATCACGGTCTCGCTGCGGCAGCCGTGGCGCGCCGGATCGGCCTTGAAGCTCGGCAGATCGATGATCGTGTATTCGGGTTCGAACCCGGCGAGCTCGTGCGCCTCGGGCCGCACGAGCAGCGTGCGGATGAACAGATTGTGCCAGGCGAGTTCATTGATCACGCGCACCCGGACGCGGTGCTCGGGCTGCGATCCGCCGAACAGGTCCTGGACGAACAGCGTGTCCTTCTCGCCCAGCGCGGCGATGAAATCGGCCTTGAGCGCGCCAAAATGCTCGGGCGTCATCCCCTTGTTGGTCTTGCCCCACCACACGGTGTTTTCGGTTTCGGCATCGCGGACGATGAACTTGTCCTGCGCCGAGCGCCCGGTGTGTCGGCCGGTGGCGACGACCAGCGGCCCTTCGGCGGCGAGATGCCCCTCGCTGCGCGCGATCGCGGCTTCGACCAGCGGCGCGGTGATCAGGTTCCAGTGGATCGTCGCCGGCGTCGCGAAACCCTGGGCATCGAGGCCCAACGAAGGGATGCGATCGGTCACTTGGTCTCTCCTAATGTGGGACGATGCGTTCGACACGCATACGTATGCTACGCCGCGCATATCGAGCGATCGCCCCCCGGTCAAACCCGCTTGCGCCGCTAATGGTTGAGCCCTGCATCGCTTTGGCCTAGGCGTGTCGCCAACAGACCAGCCCCCACACAAAGGGTCGCAACGCCGATGACGGCTACTATCGCGCTCGTCGATGACGATCGCAACATCCTCACCTCGGTATCGATCGCGCTTCAGGCGGAGGGTTTTCTGACGCGCGTCTATTCGGACGGCGAAACCGCGCTCAAGGCACTGATCGACAATCCGCCCGATCTCGCCATCTTCGACATCAAGATGCCGCGCATGGACGGCCTGGAGCTGTTGCGTCGGCTGCGCGAGAAGAGCGCCCTGCCGGTGATCTTCCTGACGTCGAAGGACGACGAACTCGACGAGGCGCTCGGACTGGCGATGGGCGCCGACGACTATATCGCCAAGCCCTTCTCGCACCGGCTGCTGATTGCCCGGATCCGCGCAATCCTGCGCCGCGCCGAATTGACCCAGCCCAGCGCGACCGGCGAGCCCGAAGTCCCGGCCGAGATCTTGCAGCGCGGGCGGCTCGCGATGGATCCGGCACGGCACCGGGTGACCTGGGATGGGACAGCCGTGACACTGACGGTGACCGAATTTCTGATCCTCGAGACGCTTGCGCAGCGACCGGGGATCGTCAAGACGCGCAACCAGCTGATGGATGCGGCCTATCAGGACGACATCTATGTCGACGATCGGACGATCGACAGCCATATTAAGCGGGTCCGCCGCAAGTTCCGCCAGGTCGATCAGGAATTCGATGCGATTGAAACGCTCTATGGCGCCGGCTATCGATTCTCCGAGGAGTGATTTCGCGCGCAGCGACGACCGCGATCTGACGCTGCGGTGGTCGGGGCGCGTTTCGCTCACGCGCCGGATTCTCGCGGTCAACATCTTTGCGCTGGCGATGCTCGCCGGCGGCTTCTTCTATCTCGACAGCTATCGCAGCCGGATCGTCGACAGCCGCGTGGCCCAGGCGATCCGCGAAGCCCAGCTGATCGCCGAGGCGCTCGCCGCGACGCCGCCCGACGCCCGCGAGGCGCTCGCCAAGCAGCTGGCGGTGACGACCGGCACCCGCATCCGTCTGTTCGGCGCCAGCGGTGCCCAGACCGCCGACACGCGCGCGATGGGGCTGCGCAATTTCAGCCTGATCGATCCCGACAAGGAACCCTGGGGTCAGGATGCCGGCCGGTTCCTCGATGCAATGATCGACACCGTCGTCGGCGCTGCCCGCGCGCCGCTCTATCGCGAGCGCCGCGCGGGGCAGACCTGGCCCGACGTCCGCGCCGCCCAGGCATCGCACCGTGCGGTCGCCACCGTCTGGCGGGCGCCCGATCGCACCCCGGTGATCACGGCAGCGGCGCTGCTGCCCGGCGATGCCGTGGTGATGACATCGATCAATGCGCGCGACATCACCCAGACGGTGCGGCTCGAGCGATTCCGCCTCAGTCTCGTGCTGCTGGTCGTGTCGATCGCCTCGATCCTCCTCTCGCTGTTTCTCGCGCGGACGATCGTCAGGCCGCTGCGACGGCTCGCCCGCGCGGCGGTACGGGTGCGGCTCGGGCGGGCACGTGAAGTCGTGGTGCCCCGCCTGCCCTCGCGCGGCGACGAGATCGGGATGCTCGCCCGCGCGCTGTCCGACATGAGCCAGGCGTTGCGGCTGCGGATCGATGCGACCGAAGCCTTTGCCGCCGACGTGACGCACGAGATGAAGAACCCGCTGGCCTCGCTCCGCTCCGCCGTCGAAGGGCTTGGCGCGGTCCGCGACCCGAAGTTGCAGGAACGGCTGACGGCGATCATCCGCGATGACGTTCACCGGCTCGATCGACTGATCAGCGATATCTCCGAAGCCTCGCGGCTCGACGCCCAGCTCAGCCGGGCGAAGTTCGAACCCGTCGATGTCGCGGAGATGATCGAGGCGCTCCACCGGTCGCGCTCGGAACGCGGCATCGAGCGCGGGGTGCGCATTCATGTCGCGCGCGACGCGAACGGGCCGCTCAACGTGATCGGCGAAGGCGGCAGGCTCGAGCGCGTATTCGAGAATTTGATCGACAATGCGATATCCTTTTCGCCCGACGGCGGCACGGTATCGATCGTGATCGACCGTGCCGGACGCGATGCCGTGATCGATGTCGAAGACGAAGGCCCCGGCGTCCCCGAGGAGGCGCGCGAGGCAGTATTTCGGCGGTTCCAGTCGATTCGGCCCGAAGGCGAGGCTTTCGGCAAGCATTCCGGGCTTGGCCTCGCCATTGCGCGGACGATCATCGACGCGCATCAGGGATCGATCACCGTCGAATCGCGCGAAGACCGCTTGAGCGGCGCGCGGTTTACGGTGACATTGCCGCTCGCCGACCATCGATGATCGAGAAACCGAAATGACGATCGTTTCGTCCGAGACGTTGCACGCATCCTGTGTCGCCTTCGACCGGCGGGCGGTGCTGATCGAAGGCAGGTCGGGGGCGGGAAAATCGGACCTCGCATTGCGGCTGATCGATCGAGGTGCCATCCTCGTCAGCGACGATTACACGGTGCTCAAGCGCCAGGCGAAGCAGCTTTTCGCTACGTCGCCGGCGACGATTGCCGGCAAGATCGAGGTGCGCGGCATCGGCATCATCGAAATGCCCTATGTCGACGATGTCGCCGTGGCGCTACTCGTCGAGCTCGAGGGCGAGGTCGAGCGCCTGCCGGCCGAAGTGCAAACGCGCCGGATCGCCGGCATCGACGTGCCCGTGCTTCGGCTGTCGGGCCATCATGCCTCGGCCCCGATCAAGATCGAGCTGGCACTGAAGCGACTCGAAGGGTCGATCCGTTGACGCGCGAATCGAAGGAAATCCTGCTCGTCACCGGCATGTCTGGCGCGGGCAAGTCGACGGTTCTCAACACGCTCGAGGATCTCGGCTGGGAAGTGCTCGACAATTTGCCGATCCGGCTGATCGATCGGTTGCTCGCGACCCCGCCTGCCGATGGCAGCGACGGCGCCGATCGCCCGCTCGCGATCGGGATCGGCGCGCAGACCCGCGATTTCGATCCCGACCAGATCGTCAAGCGGATCGACAAGCTGCGCCAGGACGACGGCTACGACATCGGTACGCTGTTCCTCGATTGCTCGGGCACCGAGCTCGAACGACGCTATTCGGAAACGCGCCGTCGGCATCCGCTGGCGATCGACCGACCCGCCGCCGACGGCATCACCCACGAACGCGGCCTGCTCGCGCCGTTGCGGAGCTGGGCGAATCGGCTGATCGACACCTCGAACCTGACCGCCAACGAACTCGCACAACAGATCCGCCAGACCTTCGCGCGATCGAAACTCGGCGAACCGACGCTTTCGGTGATGTCGTTCGGCTTTGCGCGCGGGCTGCCCCGCGAGGCCGATCTGGTCTTCGACATGCGGTTTCTGCGCAACCCGCATTGGGACGAGGCGCTGCGGCCCGGCACCGGACTCGATGCCGAAGTGGGCGCCTATATCGCCGAGGATGTGGCTTACGCGACTTCGATGGCGGCGATCGACGCGCTCGTGCTGATGCTGCTGCCGCGCTACCGCGCCGAGGGAAAATCCTATGTTACCATCGCGTTCGGCTGTACCGGAGGGAGACACCGGTCGGTCCATGTCGCCGAACGCATGGCTGCGCTGTTGCGCGACGCGGGATTTTCGCCCACGGTCAGGCATCGCGACCTTCGAGCCGCGCCGCAGGACTCGCTTGAAGGCGCGCCGGCGACCGCAACCGACCGTGACGACCATTCGGGGAATTTGTGAAGTGATCGGGCGCAGATGATCGGGCTGGTGCTGGTAACGCATGGCCGCCTGGCCGAAGAATTCGTGACGGCCATGGAGCATGTCGTCGGCAAGCAATCGCACGTCGCGACGATTTCAATCGGCCCCGAGGACGACATGGAAGGGCGCCGTGCCGATATCGCCACCGCGATCACCGAGGTGGAAACGGGCAGCGGCGTGATCGTGCTGACCGATCTGTTCGGCGGCACCCCTTCCAATCTGGCGATATCGCTCATGGAGCCGGGCCGGGTCGAAGTGATTGCCGGAATCAACCTGCCGATGCTGATCCGCCTCGAGGGCGCGCGCAAGGCGATGACGGTGACGGCGGCGGTGGCGGCCGCGCGCGAGGCAGGTCGGAAATATATCTCGGTCGCCTCCGAAGTGCTGGGTGAAGCCGCCGCGTGACCAAAATCAGCCGCACCGTCACGATTACCAATCGTCGCGGGCTTCACGCACGCGCGAGCGCCAAGTTCGTCACCCTCGCCTCGACCCAGCCGGTCGAGGTGGCGGTCGTCAAGGACGGGTCGCCGGTGACGGGCACGTCGATCATGGGGCTGATGATGCTCGGCGCCGCGATGGGCGATATCATCACGATCAGCGCGCAGGGCGACGGCGCCGAGGCGGCCGTCAACGCGCTCGCCGAGCTTGTCGAGGCAAAGTTCGGCGAAGAGTAACCAGCCGATGCCGCGCGAGATCACCGCTTATTCCAATCCGCTGATCAAGCGGGTGCGGCAATTGCGCGAGAAGCGCCACCGGCGCGAGGAGGGGTTGTTTCTCGCCGAGGGGCTCCGCATCCTGACCGAAGCGCTTGATGGCGGGCGCGTACCGCAATGGTTGTTCTACGCGCGTGACAGCGCCGCGCATCCGCTCGTCATAAGGCTCGTGGCGGCGGTCGAAGCCGCCGGCGGCGAGGCGGTCGAGACGACGCCCGACATCCTCGCCAAATTGTCGGGTAAGGACAATCCGCAGGCGGTGGTCGGCGTCTTCGCCGAGTTCACCCGCCCGCTCGATTCGCTCGATCGGGGCACGGCGGGCATCTGGCTGGTCGCCGAGCGCCTGCGCGATCCGGGCAATCTCGGCACGATCCTGCGGACCGGCGACGGGGTCGGCGCAGGCGGGCTGATCCTGATCGGCGAGTGCGTCGACCCCTTTTCGATCGAAGCCGTCCGCGCGAGCATGGGGGCGTTGTTCACTGTGCCGATCGTTCAGACTCAGTGGGACGACTTCCTCGCCTGGCTGCGCGCCGGCCCGGGTCAGCTCGTCGGGCTGAGCCTCGACACGACAACCGGCTATCGCCAGGCGACCTATCCGCGCCCGACCTTCCTGCTCACCGGCAACGAGGCGCAGGGGATGCCGCCCGACTATGCCGCCGAATGCGATGTCCGCGTCAAGATTCCGATGCTCGGCAAGGCCGACAGCCTCAATGCCGCGATCGCCACCGCCGTGATGGCCTATGAAGTGCTCGCCCAGCAGACGGAGACGGCGCAGCGCTAGGCGCGCAGCCGTTCGGGTCCGTCGGGGGACCGCGCCGCGTTGAGATCGGCGAGCCAGCGCGCCAGCACATCGAAAGCAATTGCACGATCAAAGGCGATCCCTGCCAGATCGTCATGCGTCCACCGCACCGTGCCGGCGATTGCCGGCAGCCCGGTGAACGTCGTGACGATCTGCTGGCGAGCGACGAGCGGGTGATCGGTCTCGATTTTGCAGCCCCGCAGCGAGATATCGACCAGCTTGACCGCCCGGTAGAGCGCACCGATCCGCACGCGCGCGGCGACGTCGATCGGGACCCGCGGGGCGCGGGCGGTCTGGCCGTCTGTCGAATGATCGTCGCCCCCCAGAATCTGGGCGACATCGATTGGATGGTCGAACTGCACACCGGCAAAGGCATCGCGCCGCCACACCACCTTCCCGCTCGGCGAAAAACCCGATTTGAAGTGCGCGATCACCGAATCCCCGACGTCGAGCCGGTCGTAGACATGGGCCATCAGCCCACCCGAAGAAATGTTGCGCACCAGGCAAAGGCCCTGGTCGCTCGGCATATCGAGGCGAACGATCCGCATCACCGACAGATGACGCGCGCCGGTCCGCCGGTCGCCCTGACCGTTCGAATCGTCGTGATCTTCTATCAAGGGCAATAATGGGTGATCGGACATGTATCTTTCCGGTCTCATGGTCGCTCGGTCGAGTTATCGCGAAGCTTTCGATGCGGCCGCAAACCGCCGCCCATGCCAGCAATTATCCGACATAACCGTCATGCCCGACCGTTACCTACCAAATCGCTAACTAAAGCCTGAAATTTCAATCCATTTCGAGGATTGTTTGTGCCCGAACCAAGGTCGATCAGGCGCATCGGCGCGCATCGGGACGCCGTTGCGCGCCCGGACGGCGACGTCCCCAGACCAACATCGGTGATCAAATCAGCATCGGCCGCCCGCCTGAAGCGGCGACGCGTCGCGCGACGGCGGTCGCCTTCATTCGCCCGACGCCTGCTCGTCGAACAGCAGCGGCGTATCATCGACCCGCGCGAGCGCTTCGACCGCGCCGACTTCCTCGATCTCGCGCGCACCGACTTCGATGTTGAGATCGCGAAACTTCTTGCCGGTCACTACCAGCCGTCCGTTGAACGAATTGGCAAAGGCGTTGAAATTGCCGACAGCGCTGTTGAGGCCCTTGCCGACCTTGTTCATATCGTCGGCCACCTTGGCGAGGCGATCATAGAGTTCCTTGCCGAGCCGCCCGATCTCGGCGGCCTGCGTTGCCAGCTTCTCCTGCCGCCACACCGCCGCGACGGTCCGGGCGATCGCGATCAGGTTCGTCGGCGTCGCCAGCAGCACGCGCTTGTCGAAGGCAAAATCCCACAAGGTCGGATCATGCTCGAGCGCCGCCGCAAGGAAATGCTCGCCGGGCACGAACATGATGACATAGTCCGGCGCGTCGGAAAACTGGCTCCAATAGGCCTTGTTGCCGAGCCCGTTGACGTGCGCGCGCATCGACGCCGCGTGCAGCGCCAACCCCTTTTGCCGCTCGTCCTCGTCGACGGCGCCGAACGCGTCCTGATACGCGTTGAGCGATACCTTGGCGTCGATCACCAGCGCGCGCCCTCCCGGCACGCGGACGATCGCATCGGGGCGCAGCCGCCCGCCCTCGTCGCCACCGGCGACACTGACCTCGGTCTGAAAATCGGTATGTTCGGAAAGCCCGCATGTCTCGAGCACGTTTTTCAACTGCTGCTCGCCCCAGCGGCCGCGCGACTTGGGCGCGTTGCGCAACGAATTGACCAGCTTGGCCGCCTCGCTGCTCACCTTTTCCTGGCCGATCCGCAGCCCCTCGAGTTGCCCTTTCAACTGATCGAAGGCGCTTGCACGATCGATCTCGACCTTGGTCACCGTCTCTTCGTAGCGCGTCAACCGATCGCTGACCGGCTGGAGCATCGAGCGCAGGTTTTGGCCGGTGGTTTCCTCCGACTGACGGAAGCGCTCATCGGCGCGCTTGAGAAACGTCTCCTGCGCCTCGACCAACAGCTTGTTCGACACCTCGGCGAACTGCGCCGCCATCGCGTCGCGCGCATCGCGCAATTCGGCCATGCGCGCGTCGAATCCGGCCGCCTCGGCGCGCAGCGTCGCGATTTCGGTGCGCGCCGCATCGCGCTCGTCGCGGACCTGATCGAGCGTCGCGGCAAGCGCGGCGCCGGCCTTGGCGCGCTCCTCGGCGCCAGCGAGATCGGTGATCGCGCGGCGGAACTCCTCGGTTCGGGAATCGCGCTCGGCGCGCGCCTGCGCGGCGCCGCGCCCACCGAGAAACCAGCCGATCGCCAGCCCCCCAAGCGCGGCGACGAGGATGAGAACGATGATTGGGAGATCGAGGATGATCGGCACTCCGAAGCAGAACGAAGCGCGAACCTAGCGTCATCGCGCCGCCGGAGCAAGCTGCGCGCCCGGGCCGACGACGGCGAAAAAGGGGCGATCCCTCTTGATCGGGATCGCCCCCCGGGAGCCGATCGACGCCTGGGGAATGGGACGGCGGCGCCCGGTCCCTGGTTCGCAAACGCAGCGCCCCCGATTTCCCTTCGCGCCGGCGAACCGATTTCTACAGGACCGGGCTTTCGCCGCGCGGTCCGATCATCGCTGCGGCGGATCGGCTGACTTCGACGCCGGGTCCGCCGCGTTGGCAGCCGCCGGTTCGCGCGCGGCCAGGCTGTCATCACCGCCCGGCACGGCTATTGCCGGCGGCGCGGCAAACCGTTCGAGCCATGGCGGCACCCGCAGCCCCAATTGACGACCTTCGGCAACGATCGCCTCGGCCCGGGCACGCTGACGTGCCCACCGCGCCAGTTGCTCGGGGGTGGGGGGCGGCGGCGGCAGGCCGAGCGCCTCGCGACGCGCCTGTTCCTCGCGGCGGTCCGCCATCCTCAGCGCCTGACGCCGCTCGAGCTCGGCCCGGATGACCGGGCGCGGTACGTCGATCCCGCGATCGGCGAGCCGATTCTGCACGCGGGTCACCGTCTGCCGCATCGCGCGCTCACGCAGCACCGCCTTGACCGGAGCGGGCAGCGCCTGCCAGCGCGCCCGCAAATCGACGGCGACGATCGGCGATGGCTCGGGATCGATCGCTTCGGGGGAGGGCGGCGCGGGGGGCGGCGCGACCGGCTTGGGTCGCTTGCGAGCGGGATGGTGGACCGCGACCGCGACCGGCGGCGGGGGCGACGGCGCAAGGATCGTCGCGATCGCCGGCAACCGCACCCGGATCGATTCGAATACGCCGGTCGCCGCAGCGGTCGCGCTGGCAAGACCGAGCGCGACCACACCGATCATCGTCCGCCGCGCCCACGCTCCGCGCCGACCGCGATCGACGAGCCGGCGCGCCCGCGTTGCCGGTGCGACCGGTCCGGCCACCGGCACGCGCGCCACCCGATCGAGAAAGCCCGGGCTCGGCGACGGCACATCGAAGCGATCGAGCGCGCGCGCCATCGCGGCATCTATTTCGGAGGGGCGCGACGCCGTCATGCCACCCTCGCATCGGCGGGACCGACGACGCCGGCGGCCGCCAGCGCCGTCCGCAGCGCCAGCCGCGCGCGATGAAGCAGCGATTCGAACGCCTTGACGTTCATCTGGAGCGCATCGGCGGCCATGGCGTTCGACAAATCCTCATAATAGGTCAGCACGATCGCCGCCCGCTGGCGATCGGGAAGCGCCGCGACCGCCGCGACCACCGCCGCGCGCTCCTGCGCCACGAGCATCGCCGCATCGGCGATCGGCGTCTCGTCGGGGCGGTCTGGAATTTCCCCGCCGCCGTGAAACCGCGCCCGTCGCAGCCGATCAAGGCACAGATTGACCGCGATCCGGTTGAGCCACGCCGCCACCCCGAACGCGCCGGGGCGCCAGCGCGCGGCGTGATGCCACAGACGCGCCAGCGTTTCCTGCGCGACGTCCTCGGCCTCGCTCGCATCGCCGAGCATGCGGTAAGCGATCCGGCGCAGCGCCAGCGCATGCCGATCGGCGAGCAACCGGAACGCGGCGGCATCGCGCGCCGCGATCCGCGCCATCAGCGCCGCATCGCCATCCGCCTCGTCGCCGGCGATACCGACCTGCTCCACCAAGCTACCGTCACTCCGCCCCAGCTTGCGCCTCCCGAATGATATCACGGATGAGCCGCAAAAACCCTTCGCGCGGCGCAGACTTTTTCGCGCATCGTGCCGGAGCGCCGGGGCGCAGCCAAAGGAATTGGCACGAATGTCTGCCAAGACCCAGGTCGATCGGATTGACATAGACCAATGTACAGCGATCTATTGCACCAGCTTCGGCCCAATTCATGCGAGTATCAAAGGAGTGCCACCTTCGTTCGGACAGCCGAACGACACCGGCAGCGTGGTTATTTTTGGTCCAACCACTTGAGCGGTACAATGATCCGTTTCCGTTCGACTTCACGTTGCCGGCAGGGACAAGCCATGACACGATTTCCTCCCCGACAAACAATGGAGGCATCGATGCTCAAGCTCGTTAGCAGACCACTCCCCACGCGCGTTTTGACGGCCCAGCAGCCCGCCGCGCTGATCGACCCAATGAGCGATTTCATGCCCGAACTGCATCGCGCGCGGCTCGGCCATGCGCTCGTCGCCATCTGGGGCGAGCATCGCCGCGACAAGAAGGGCAATACCGCCGACGCCAAACAGAAGCGCAACAACTAGCCCTGCGCCGACTCGATCGCCCGTGCTCGCGCTGCACTTCACGGCAAAGGGCACGGGGAGTTGGCAATGTGCCGACGGGAAGCTCGTCCGGGGCGATGACTCGATCGTGCCGCTCGATCATCCGATGCTGACGGTCGACGCTTTCTCGTCGGGCGTCGATCATATCGCGCTTGCGATCCTCGAGCATCCGGCCGCCGCGCTCGACGAACGTTCGCTATATCTCCAGCACGGCGATGAAGACCTCGTCGCTCAGGCCCGCGCCGAAACCGAGAATTGGCCGCTCCACTGGCTGTGGCTAGAAGCATCGGGGGGCACGATCGAGCTTCGGTCGAGCCGCTGGGCGACTGTCCCGCTGTTTCTGACCGGCGATGCTACCGGCGCGCGCGCGCATTGGGACCCCGTCGCGCTGTATCGCTGGATCCGGCCGCGGCTCGATGTCGAACTGGCCGCGCATTATCTCCGCACCTTCGATCTGCCTTACGGCCCACAGACGCTGTTCGCCGATCTCTGGCGGCTGGCAGCGCGTCACGACGCGCGCTGGACTAGCGGCACCGGGTGGCGAGTGCGCCCCTATGGTGCGCATCCGCCCGATTACCCGCGCGTGCTGCGCGCCGATGTCGATCCGGCGGCGGGCTTTGGCGCGTTGCTGCGGCAGACGATCGACCGGGCGTTGCCACCCGGGCCAGCGCCGATCGCCTGCGGGCTGAGCGGCGGGATGGACTCGGCCGCAGTCACGACCATGGTAGCCGCTCTCGGCTATGAGGTGCGCAGCTTCGGGATCATCCTGCCCGGCGCCGCCGGGGAAGCCCAGGCCGCGCGCCGGCAAGCGATCGCCATCGATCGCGTCGCCGCCGATACCCCGCTTGCTGCCGCCGAGATGCCGAACTGGACGGCGCGCCTCGCCGATCCGTCCGTGCCCTTCGCCCCCTGGGAGGAGTTACAATATGAGCCGTTCGACCGGCTCTATCGCGAGGCCGTCGCGCAGGGTTGCCGCACCTTTTTGACCGGCCTTGGCGGCGACGAACTGTTCGCGCGCTACCGCGACGAGGCAGAGGATGGCCTCGATGCGCCAGAAAATGCTGCGGTGGAGGATCCGGCCGCGGCGCGGCTGCGCGCCGAGCTGTTCACCGATCTCGTGCTGGTCGACGGCGCGGCGCGTTCCGAAGCGGCGGCCCGCCAACTCCAGCATTTCGCCCAGCCGAGCGCGATGGACGCCGTCGCCGGGGTCGCCGCGCAGATGCTCCGGCATGGCCTGTGGCCGGTTCATCCGCTGGTTTCGCCCGAACTGGCGGGCTATGCTCATGCCCTGCCGCTCGAATGGCGCGCCGATCGGCGCGTGCTGGCCGAACTGCTCGCAGTGCAGGGGGTCGACGAACGCATCGCACGCGACCCCTCCCCCGAAAGCTTCACGCCGCTGTTCGACCGCGCCTTCGCCGATTGCGGTGTGCTCGAGGATCTGATCGAGGCGCGCGCGTTGACGGCCGCCGGTTTCGTCAGGCCGGGCGCCGCGCGCCGATTGCTGGAGGCGCGCCGGGCCGGCGCGGAAGACGCCGGCGATCTCTATCTGATCGCGATCGCCGCGCTGGAGGCGAGCCTGCGAGCGATCACCGCGGCAACAACACGCTGATCGCACGCCACATAGGGGGAGCGGCGATCGCCCCTCCCCCGTGATCGAACGATACCGATCAGAAATTATAGCCGAACGCGACCCCGAAGGTGCGCGGCGGCAGCAGCGTCTGCCCGATCAGGCGGCCCGTGGCGAGGCTGAAGGTGCTGCTCGGTCGCAACACGTCGAACATGTTCTTGACGAAGACCTGGGCGTGGAATTTCTTGTTGTAGCTCACATAGTTCAGCGACGAGTCGACCATCGTGAACGCGCGCGAGCCTTCGATCGCGCGTTGATATTCGGTGAAATAGGTCTGCCCCTTGTACGAGACGTCGCCGTTCAACGTGAACTTGCCGTTGAGCGTCGGCGCGTCGATGTCATATTCGCCGTGCACGTTCCACGACCAGCGCGGACTGTTACGCGTATCATTGCCGGCAAGCTGGATATTGCCGCCGCCGGGCGCGCCGAAGGCCGTTGGATCGGGGTTGGTCACCGCATTGTATGCGGGCGACCCCGCGGTCAGGATGTTGGCCGGATTAAGCGGATCGAGCGTGACGTAATCGACATAATGGGCGTCGGTGTACGACACGGCGGCATTGAGCCGGAAGCCCTCGGCCGGGCGCGTGAAGACCTCGAACTCGACGCCCTTGGCCGAGGTGGCGGCGGCATTCTGGAAGATCGTCGAGAAACCGGCGGGGCCGCCCGAAATCGTCCGGTTGAGCTGGAGGCCCTGCAGATTATAGCTGTAGAGCGCGAGATTGGCCGACAACAGCCGTCCGAACGTGGCCTTGGCGCCCAGTTCGTGGTTCTGGATGTTTTCAGGATTGACGATCGTCGTGCTGCCGGCGGCGTTTTCGCCCGAGCCCGCCTTGAAGCCCTGCGAATAGGTATAATAGAAGAGCAGATCGCGGTTCGGCTTCCATTCGATCCCGGCTTCGGGCGAGAAGTTGCGGAAGGTGCGCTCGGTGTGCGTGCTCGCCTCGGTATTGACCAGCACCGGGCCGAGTCCGTTGCGCGCAACGATCGTCGAGGGGTTTTCCGACGACACATGTTCGTCGCTATAGCGGCCGCCGATCTTGATCGACACGCCGTCGAGCGACTCGCTCAGCATGCCGAGGCTCACGTTCATCTGGCCGAACAGGGCGTAAGCCTGGGTGTTGAGGTTCGATCGGGCGCAGACGCGCTTGGGCGCGATCACGCCGCCCCCGGTGACGGTGCCGGGGTTATAGCCGCAGTTGAAATAGGCCTGGTCGAGGACACCGGCGGCCTGCAGCAGCGGAATATTGCCGGGCAGGCCATTGCGGGCCTGCAGCCCGACCGTGTCGCGCGGATGCTGGCGTTCGTCGAAATAATAGAAGCCGACCACGCCCTTCACGAACTCGGTATTGACGTTGAGCTGAAGCTCGTTCGACCATTGCTTGCTGTCGATCCGGCGCTCCTGAATCGTCGTCGCCTGGCCGTTGGTGGTGAGCGCATCGACGACCGCCGAGAGATCGAGATCCTGGATCAGCGAGGTCTTGAAGCGGCGATAATTGGCGATGTTGGTGATGCCGATGCTATCCGACAGATCGACATGATAGGTGCCGGTGAACGCATAGCTCTCGCTGTCGGTGCCGACATAGGATTCGCTGGCGAGATCGCGGGGGTTGGTCGCATAACCGCCCACCCCGAGCGGCGCGAGCCGCGCGACGCCCGGAAACGATGCCCGCAGATAATGGATCGCGCCCGAGGTGTCGTTCTGGCGGAAATATTCGCCGCTCAACAACAATGTCGATCGCGGGCCCAGATCGAAGTCGAGCTGGACGCGGCCCATGCGGCGGTTCAGGCCGTCGATATCACCGCCGGTGACGGGGTTCCTGCCGAAACCGTCGCGATTTTCGGTCTTCACGGCAAGGCGCGCGCGCACGCCGGTGATGATCTCGCCGCTGATCGCGCCTTCGGCGACCAGCTGGTTGTAATTGCCATAGGTCAGCCGCCCATAGCCCGACAATTCGGTCGTCGGCTTGGCGGTGATCAGGTTGACCGATCCGCCCACCGCGTTGCGGCCATAAAGCGTGCCCTGCGGTCCGCGCAGCACCTCGACGCGTTCGAGATCGAACAGCGAGGTCAACTGCGCCTCGGCACGCGCGACATAAGCCCCGTCGACGTGCAGCGCGACGCCGGTCGAGCTGCCGGTCGTCGACGTGTTGGCGCCGACGCCGCGGATGAAGATCTTTGCCTGGTTGAAATCGCTGCCGAAATTCACCGACGGGACGATCGTCTGCAGATCCTGAAGGTTGTTGACCTGCGCAGTGGCCAGCCGGTCGGCGCCGACGGCGCTCACCGCGATGCTGACATCCTGAAGCGACTGTTCGCGCTTCGAGGCCGTCACGACGATGTCGCCGGGTGCCTCGTCGGTCGCGGCGGGTGCAGGCGCCGGTTGAACGGGTGCGGTTTGCGCAAAGGCGCTGGTCGAAGCCAGCAAAGCAGCGGCAATGCCGAAAACGGTGCGCATATAAATCCTCCCCTTTTGTTTATCGCGGTCGGCTATTCGACTGTTCGGGGAGCCGCCATTCGAATTTACACGTAAGCCATAGTAAAATGTTATGATACAATATGTCACACAGCCATTCTGCGTGCTGCGGCTCGAAGTTTTAGTGACTTAGTACCGTATTGACGGACGGTTTTGCACGATCCGGTTGGTTTCTCAATCTCTGCGGCGCGGCTCGCACACCGGGTCACACGCCCCCTTGCGTCCAAGGCTATGTTATGATCATAATACAAACGCCGCGAAAGTCGACGGCGAAGGAGGCGCGTGATGACCTTTCGTATCCATACCCATGGTCGCCTGCAGGAATGGGTTGCCGACGCCAATGGCTATTTCAATGACGCCGGCCTGACCGATTATGTGTTCGATCAGATGGATTTCACCGATTTCAACGCCTCCACGCAGGACAAGCCGTCGGGGGCGTATCAAAGCTATGAGAAGGGGCGCGATGCCAGCATCAGCTGCGCGTGCCACTGGACCGTCAACATGGCGGCATCGAACGCCCATGGGCAGTTCTGGCGCGACGCCTATTCGGTGTCGCCCTGCGGCATCTTCGTTCCGGCCGAATCGCCGGTCCGGTCGCTCGCCGATCTCGCCGATGTGACGATCGACGTCGGCTACCAGTCGGGCAGTCATTATGCGACGATCCAGGCGCTCGAGACGGTGATGACGCCCGACCGGATCAAGCTCAATTTTGCCGGCTCGCCCGATCAGCGGCTCGACCGGCTCGACCGGGGCGAAGCCTCCGCTGCCACCTTGTTCGGCATCCAGCTCTATATTGCCGAGCAGCTCGGCTTCAGGAAGATCGCCGATGCGACCTTCATGATCGTCGGGATGGTGCCCGAGGGCGTCGATCCCGCCGATGTCAGGCGCTATTACGAGGCGCTCCGCCGCGCGCAGCATGATATCGATCTCCACCACCAGCGCTACGCGGCATTTTATCTCCGCGAGATTCCGGCGCGATATCATCAGCGGATCAACGTCGATGCGTTTGGCCCGGGCGAGCGGATCGTGTTCGAGCCCTATTCGCCGGCGATGTATGAAAAGACGCATCTGTGGGTGGAAGAGCGCGGCATCTTCGACGCGGCCAGGCTTGGCCGGGCGAACTATGCCGAGGCGGCCGTGACGGCTGCCTGAGCCCGAGTGCCGCTGGACAATCGCGGGCGCGCGCCGCAGAGCGGTTGCGCGCCATGCCGTCCATTCGCCCCATGAAGCCAGACGCCGCGGCCCCAGCCCAACCGGTATCGATAATGGAGCGGCAGGTGGGCCATCTGCTCCGCCGGGCCTATGCCCTTGCGCGCAAGAATACCGCTGATGCGCTCGATGGACTCGGCGACATCTCGCCGGTGCAAGCGTCGGCGTTGCTGACGCTTGCCGATGGCGCCATGACCCAGGCCGCACTGAGCCGACGGATCGACATGGAACCGGCCAACACCCATGGCCTGATCAAACGGATGGCAGCGGCCGGGCTGATCGACGCGCGGCCCGATCCGGCCAATCGCCGGCTGGTGCTGGTCGCGTTGACCGATGCCGGCAGTGCGCTCACCCCGCGCATCGAAGAGCGGCTCGGTCACTCGACCGAGGCGACGCTGGCCGCGCTCAGCCCCGACGAGAGCGCCACCCTGCTGGCGCTGTTGCGACGGCTGATCGCGGGAACGCCCGGTATCGGGCCGGCGGACTGACCGAGCCGCCTGCCGCGTAACCGAGATTCTCGACCGACATTATCGATAGCCGTCACCCGGGTTATTCGCTATCTGCGGACTCGATGAGAAGACAGATTCAGATAGTCTCGTTAGAAAAATTGAAACTAGATTACGTCAATTGGGTTGACGAACATATTTTGCACCTCTAGCAGCCCGGTTCGCACAATTTTGTTGCGTTGCAAAAATGGTAAGGACGCATGATGACCGAGAAATCCGGAGCCGATATCCTTGTCGAGGCGCTGTGCGATCTCGGCGTGGAGATCGTATTCGGCTATCCCGGCGGCGCCGTCCTGCCGATCTATGATGCGCTGTTCCGATCGGGCCGGATCAAGCATATTCTCGTGCGGCACGAACAGGCGGCGACGCATGCGGCCGAGGGCTATGCCCGTTCGACCGGCAAGCCTGGTGTGGTGCTGGTCACCTCGGGCCCCGGCGCGACCAACGCGGTTACCGGCATCACCGATGCGCTGATGGATTCGATCCCGATGGTGGTGATCACCGGCCAGGTGCCGACGGCATTGATCGGCACCGATGCATTTCAGGAGGCCGATACCGTCGGCATCACCCGCCACTGCTCGAAGCATAATTATCTGGTGAAGGATCCCGCCAAGCTCGGCCCGATCGTCCACGAGGCGTTTCACATCGCCACCTCGGGCCGACCCGGGCCTGTGGTCGTCGATATTCCCAAGGACGTTCAGGTCGCGCTCGCCCGCTATACCAAGCCCGGCCCGATCAAGCACAAGACCTATCGCCCGCAGATCAAGCCAGATCCGGCGGCGATCGAACAGGTGGTCGACATGCTCGCCGCCGCCGAGCGGCCGATTTTCTATACCGGCGGCGGGATCATCAATTCGGGGCCGGTCGCGAGCCAGCTACTCCGCGAACTCGCGCGGATTACTGGCGCGCCGGTCACGTCGACGCTGATGGGGCTGGGCGCGTTTCCGGCCTCGTCGGACCAATGGCTCGGGATGCTCGGGATGCACGGCACCTATGAAGCCAATTGGGCGATGAACCAGGCCGATCTGATCATCGCGATGGGATCGCGCTTCGACGATCGCGTGACCGGGCGGCTCGATGCGTTCAGCCCAAACTCGCGCAAGGTGCATATCGATATCGACCGCAGCAGCGTGAACAAGACGGTACGGGTCGATCTGGCCGTCATCGCCGATATCGGCTACGCGCTCGAGGCGATGATCCGGGTCTACAAGGCGCGCCAGCACCCCAAGCCCGATCTTGCCGACTGGTGGCAGCGGATCGAGGGCTGGCGCGCCAGACGCTGCCTCGACTTTGTCGAGTCGGCGACCGAGATCATGCCGCAGCGCGCGATCCGGGCGCTGTGGGAGGCGACGCACAGGCAAGCGCCGATCATCACCACCGAGGTCGGCCAGCACCAGATGTGGGCGGCGCAATATTTCGATTTCGAGGCGCCGAACAAATGGCTGACGAGCGGCGGGCTCGGCACGATGGGCTATGGCCTCCCCGCCGCGATCGGCGCGCAACTGGGCAATCCCAAGGCGCTGGTGATCGACATCGCCGGCGAAGCATCGATCCAGATGAACATCCAGGAACTGGCGACCGCGACGCAGTACCGGTTGCCGGTCAAGATCTTCATCCTCAACAACCAATATATGGGGATGGTGCGCCAGTGGCAGGAGCTGACCTATGAGAGCCGCTATGCCGAAAGCTACAGCGACTCGCTGCCCGATTTCGTCAAGCTTGGCGAGGCCTATGGCTGGAAGGGGATCGTCATCGACAATCCTGACGATCTCGACGCGGGGATCGCCGCGATGCTCGCGCATGACGGGCCGGTGATCGTCGATTGCCGCGTCTCGCAATCCGCCAATTGCTTTCCGATGATCCCGTCGGGCGCCGCCCACACCGACATGATCCTCGCCGCTGATCAGGTGACCGGGGTGATGGACGATGAATCGAAGGCGCTGGTCTGATGCGCATCAGGGAAGAAGCCGCCAAACGCCACACGCTTGCCGTGATGGTCGACAACGAACCGGGCATCCTTGCGCGGATCGCCGGACTGTTCACTGCGCGCGGCTATAATATCGAGAGCCTGACGGTGTCCGACGTCACCGCCGACCAGTCGGTCAGCCGGATCACGATCGTCACCTCGGCGAGCGACCATGTCATGGAACAGATTCTCGCCCAGCTCGACCGACTCGTGCCGGTGCACTCGGTGACCGACCTGACCGTGCTCGGCGCGCATGTCGAACGCGAACTCGCCCTGATCAAGGTCGCCGGCACCGGCGATCACCGGATCGAGGCGCTGCGGCTCGCCGATGTCTACCGCGCCCGCGTGGTCGATGCGACGACCTCGAGCTTCGTGTTCGAAGTGACTGGCGGGCGCGAGAAGATCGATACCTTCATCACGCTGATGCGCGAAGTCGGGCTGATCGAGGTCGCGCGCACCGGCATCGTCGCCATCGCGCGTGGCAAAGAAGCGGCTTAGTCCGCGCCCATCATTAGCCGTCACCCCGGACTTGTTACGGGGCCTACCCCTGACCACGAAGAATCGCTGGTGAGGCGCGGTGGACCCCGGAACAAGTCCGCGGTGACGGTCGAGAAACAGGATAAGGGAGTAACCGAAATGAAAGTCTATTATGATCGCGACGCCGATCTCAACCTGATCACCGAAAAAAAGGTCGCGGTCGTCGGCTACGGATCGCAGGGCCACGCTCACGCCCAGAACCTGCGCGACAGCGGCGTCAAGGAAGTCGCGATCGCGCTCCGCCCCGGCTCCGCTACTGCCAAGAAGGCGGAGGCCGCCGGCTTCAAGGTCATGTCGAATGCCGAAGCGGCGGCCTGGGCCGACGTCACTATGATCCTTGCGCCCGACGAGCATCAGGCGGCGATCTATGCCGACGATCTCCATGCCAACCTGAAACAAGGCGCGACGATTGCGTTTGCGCACGGCCTGAACGTCCATTTCGGCCTGATCGAAGCGCGCCCCGATCTCGACGTGATCATGATCGCGCCCAAGGGCCCCGGCCATACCGTCCGCAGCGAATATCAGAAGGGCGGCGGCGTGCCCTGCCTCATCGCTGTCGCGCAGGAAGCCGAAGGCGGCTCCGGCAACGGCTATGCCAAGGCGCTGGCGCTGTCCTATGCGAGTGCCGTCGGCGGCGGCCGCAGCGGCATCATCGAGACGACCTTCCGCGAGGAGTGCGAGACCGATCTGTTCGGCGAACAGGCGGTGCTGTGCGGCGGCATCACCCATCTGATCCAGGCGGGTTTCGAGACATTGGTCGAGGCGGGCTATGCTCCCGAAATGGCCTATTTCGAATGCCTCCACGAAACCAAGCTGATCGTCGACCTGCTCTATGAAGGCGGCATCGCCAACATGCGCTATTCGATCAGCAACACCGCCGAATATGGCGACATCAAAACCGGCCCGCGGATCATCACCGCCGAAACGAAGGCTGAGATGAAGCGCGTCCTCGCCGACATCCAGGCGGGTCGTTTCGTCAAGGATTTCGTGCTCGACAACCGCGCCGGCCAGCCCGAGCTCAAGGCATCGCGCAAGGCAGCGGCTGCCCACCCGATCGAAAAGGTCGGCGCCGAGCTGCGCGCGATGATGCCGTGGATCGGCGCGAACAAGCTGGTCGACAAGGCCAAGAACTGACGGCAGGCTCGGGGGATGGCGACGACCGAACCTGCTCCAGACGTCGAAGGCCCGCCCGGTGTCGGGCGGGTCGAGGCGTTTTCGGACGGTGTGATCGCGATCATCGTGACGATCATGGTGCTCGAACTCCGTGCCCCGGTCGAGGAAGGGATCGACAAGCTTTGGGCGCTGTGGCCGGTGTTCCTCGCTTATGTGCTGAGCTATCTTTATATCGCGATCTATTGGGTCAATCACCATCGCCTGTTCAGCCATGCCAGCCGCGTGACCAACGGCCTGGTCTGGTCGAACATGCTGCTGCTATTCGCGCTGTCGCTGGTGCCGTTCACGACGTCGTATCTGGGCGAGCATCATTTCAACCGCGACGCGACGATCCTGTGGCTGCTGAGCGCGCTGTTGCCGACGCTGGCCTATGCCTGGCTGCACGGCGTGATCGAGCGCACCGGCAAGCGC
>NCGF01000032.1 GCA_002281485.1 Sphingomonas sp. 28-66-16 | reverse complement strand
TGGCCTGCACGCGTGCAGGCCATTGCTTCGCCCGCGCTCACGCGCGAAAACCACGAACGGACTCTAGTTTTGGCTGGATGAACGTTGGGGGTCACGTCAGGATCAATCTCGAATGGCATCTGGCGATCGCGCGTGCCAGCCAGAACGAACCGCTGATGGCGCTGATCGAGGCGATCACGACGCCGATCCGCGAAGCGATGGATTATCAGGACGTCACAACGCCGGAAATCCGCGCATCGGCGATCAAAGCCCATACCTCGATCATGCGCGCGATCGAGGAGCAGGAGGGCGAAGCAGCGTTCAACCGCATGAGCCGTCACGTGACCGCCTACCGCGATATAACCGCTCAGAAAATCAAGGACTTCTGACTCTTCATGGTTCGCCCTGGTCGATCAGGAGGTCTCCCAATCCCGTTCCAGGCGGCGCGATGCCAGACCAAACATGATCACGGCGATGGGATACAGAACGATTGCAACGGTAATGATGGCATAGCGCAGCGCGTCGTCACCATAGCTGGAGTGGTAATAGTCGGATAGCGCGCCGAAGGCGAGCGTCCCGATGCCGAGGCCGAGCAGGTTCACGATGAACAGGAAAATTGCCGAGGTCGTTGCGCGCATATGCACCGGCGCGAGATGCTGGACCGCGCTGATCGACGGCCCCATCCAGACCACGCCGGCAGCCTGCGGTATGAACAGCAGCAACAGGACAGGGACGAGCTGATGGACCGACATGGCCAGCAGCATGAACGGCAGGCCGATCACGAACGCCACACAAGGGACGGCCGCGTAGGCGCCCTTTCGCGCCTCGCCCAACCAGTCGCTGATCGCGCCGCCGGCGAGCAGGCCGATCAGCCCGCCGGAAACGGTGACCGCCGACAAAGCGTAAGAGGTTTCGGCCAGCGAGATGTTCTGGCTGCGGTAGATATAGGTCGGCAGCCAGAAGCCGAGCCCGTAGCTCAGCATCGATGCGGTGGCGGCCGCAAACGAAAGCAGCCAGAAACTCGGCTTACGCGCCAGATGGCGCAGGACGTCGGCAAGGCTCGTGGTGGCAGTCGGCACGGCGACATCGCCGTCCAGGCGCCCACGCTGCGGTTCGCGGATTCCGAAATACACGATCGGCGCGGTGACCACGCCGATTGCGCCGAGCAGATAGAATGCGGCGCGCCATCCGTAATGCTGCGCGAAATAGCCTCCGAGCAACAATCCCAGTGCCGAACCGAGCGGCAACCCCAGCGTCAGCACCGCCATTGCCTTGCCGCGCTGACGCGGCGGGAAATAGTCCGTCAGCAGCGAATAGGTCGGGGCAACGCCGCCAGCCTCGCCCACCCCGACGAGCAGGCGCGTGAAGAGTAGTTGAACAAAGTTGTTGGCGAACCCGCAAAGCGCGGTGCACACGCTCCAAGCCGTGAACGCGAGTGAGATGATCGTCACACGGTTCTTGCGATCCGCCAGCCGCGCGATCGGGATGCCGAGACAGGAATAGAAGATCGCGAAGGCGAACCCACCCATCAGGCCGAGTTGGGAGTCCGACAGTTGCAGGTCGGTCTTGATCGGGACGGCGAGGATGCTGACGACCTGCCGGTCCATATAGTTCATGCAATAGGCGAACATCAGCAACAGCAGGACGACGAAGCGATAGCGACTATGCCGTTCGACGACCGGTGCATCGTGCGCTCCGGTGATATCGATGCTGCTCATGATGTTTCCCGATTCACGTTCGCACCGACATGGAGCGGGATTTTGCGGCGGTCGTTGCGCAGCGATGTGTCGGGTCCGGTGGCGACATAGGCCGCCACCGCCGTACCACGCATACGCTCAGAACTTGACCGACGCCTGAAGCGCGACCTGGCGACCGCGCGACACGACGCCGCGCTGCTCGCCGATCGCTCCGGCAACCCCCTGTCCGCCGGACCGGTCCACGGCATATAGGATGTTGTATCGATTGGTCAGATTGCGTCCGACGAGCGACAGCTTCCACCACTCGTCGTCGGGGCTCACCGCAAGGCTGGCGTTGAGCGTGACATAAGCCTTCTGGCGCGAGGCATCGACGAGCGTATCGGCCGCATAATAGCTGCCGCTGTAGAGCGCGTCGCCAGTCAACTCCATGCGATAGCTGCCGATCGGCCTGGCATAGTCGAAGCCGGCATTGCCCGACCATTTCGGCGAACGCGCCGAAGTCCGTCCTTCGTAGTCCTGTTGCAGCGTCAGCGCCGTTGCGTTGATGAACGAGCAGTTGGGCGGCGGCACGGCGGTGGCGCGCGTGGCCCCGGTCGGGAACGTGTAAGAATAGCACTGGCCGACATAGTCGTGGAATTTGTTGTTCACGTACGACAGCGCGCCGTGGATCTGGAAATCTCGATCGAACCGATAGCTGGTCTCCAGTTCCGCGCCACGCTGCCTGAGCTTGCCCGCATTGTTGATGCTGTAGGCGACAAGCACGGGATCGTAGGTATTCACCTGCAGATTGCTGAAGTCATAGGCGAAGACCGCGGCGCTGAGGCTCAGCCTGCGATTGGCGAACAGGCCGCGCGCACCGGCCTCGATACCGCGTGCCGTTTCGGATTCGAAGTCGTTGCCCCCGATCGTGGTCGTGCGCTGCAGCGGGTTGGTCAGGCCGAAGCCACCGGATTTGAACCCGCTGCGATAGGCGGCGAACACGGTGTGGTCGCTGTCCGGTCGCCAGGTGATGGTCGCCTCCGGCGACACGTTGGTATCGCGGAACTTGCCCTTCAGCACCCCGACCTCGTTCGATCCGGGGTACAGCATCGCACTCGTGTCAAACGAGCCGATCCCGTAGAGATTATATTTGCGATAGGTCTTGGTCTCCTTGGTCCACCGCGCGCCGCCGGCGAGCTCGACTTCCGGCAGGATCTTGAAGATAGCCTGCCCGAAGAACGACACCGTCTTGCCTGGGCTGAACGCTTCCGAATTGAAGGATTCGTACCGGTTCGCCACGGCATTGTAGTTGCCGTGATTGAGGATGACGTCGTGGAAGACGTCACGCTTGGTATCCTGGTAGAAGCCGCCGGTGACGAAATTCAGATTCCCCGCAAAGTCGCTGGAGATGCGGACTTCCTGGCTGATATCGCGCTGGGTCTGATCCTCGTATACGGCAAATTGCGAAAACGTGGTGTGGTCGCCGCCGGTGAACACGACGTAATTCAATCGGTTGAAACCGGTGCGCGACGCGATGCTGAAATCCCCCAGCTTGCCGTCAAGACCGAGTGATATGGTCGCGGCGTTGAGTTTGCCGCTCGGCGAGCCGTCGGCGTTGATCTTGCGCGGCAGCGTCGCCGCGATCGCCGACGGAATATTGCCGACCGACACCCGGTTGTCCGCCTTGCAGTCGCCAAAGGGGTCCACGATCCCGAAGACCCGCGGCTTCCCATCCGAGCACGGCCCGATATTCTGCGATCCGGCACCGGCATTCTTGTCGGTGCCGTGATTGATCGTCGCGCGCAGCACCGCGGTGAAGGCGGAGGACGGTTCATATTTCAGCGTGGCGCGCGCTATGATCTCCTTTTCGCCGAGCCGGTCGTTGTTGCGCCCGGTCAGCAGCCCGACCGAACCGGGTGCGCCGCTGGCTGGTCGATAGAAGGGATTGGCGATTGGCGCGGCGGTATTGTGCAGCCATCCCTCCATGTTGCGGTACCGGACCGCAAGGCGCGCACCGAGCGTGTCGGTCAGCGGCCCGGCGATATAGCCCTCCGTAGTATATTCGCGGGCGACGAACTCATACCCCGTCTTGATGCGCGCCTCGAACTGATTGGTCGGTCCGGCGGTTGTGACCGCGATCACGCCAGCGGTATTGTTCTTGCCGAAGAACAGCGCCTGCGGTCCCTTTAGTACTTCAACCTGCTGGACGTCGAAGAAGCCGAGCTGCGCGATCTGGCCGTTGCTCGACTGGATCCCGTCGACGGCTACGGACACGGCCTGTTCGAAGCCGAGCTGGTTCGCCGGGGAGCTGACGCCGCGCATGGCGATCGATCCGCCTCCGTTGAACTTGTAGTTCGCCACGATGACCGTCGGGGTCAGCGTGCCGATCGCCTCTAGGTTCATCGCGTTGGTCTGTTCGATCTTGTCCGCTGAAATCGCGGACACGACCACGGGCACCGCCATCAATCGTTCCCCGCGTTGACGCGCGGTGACGACGATATCCCCGTCGCTGAGATCGGAGGGCTTGGGCTTGGCCGTGGGTGCCTCTTGCGGCGCGATGGGTGCCGCGGCCTCCTGCGCGGACGCCGGCAATCCCCACGACAGCGATGCCGCCGTCACGGCGATCAGGCTGACAGAGCCATATATAGTCCTCAAGTCACCAGCGCGTTTAGGCATGACCTCTCCCTCCAATTATGCGGCGATTTTTGGTGCGCCGTCACTTATCATTGCGTTTCTCGCCCGCGCGTTATTCGACGTCGGGCCAAGTCCTGTTCGCTATTCGGCCGGAGGCCGACGCCGCGAGTATCGCGTCGCAGCGTGCGCCTTCGGCGAACACGCGCAACGCGACCTCGAATTCGATCGCGCCTGCCGACACCGCGCTCGACAAAGCAAGATATCCGCTGTTCCTGGAAGACGGCTCGTCGCCCAGAACTGCGGCGAGACGCGCCATCTCGCTACGCTCCAGGATCACGCCATAACGGTCGATTTCGCGCAGGAACTTGACGATCTTCGCTAGGTTCTTGGATGATGCGGCGACATGCTTGTCGTCGCTGCGGCTGCTGATATCATCGCGCAAGCCGGCAATGACGAAGTCGTAAAGCTCTGTTTGGTCGGTCGGCGGAACGTCGGCCAGCACGAACGGCGCCAGCACAATATCATTCGCCGCCGCCAGCGCCGCGGTCAGCAACCGCCGGTTGAGCGCCCGCGACACGATCGAATTCCCGTGTTCGCCACTGACGTTGCGATGCCGGACGATCAGCACGCGCGTCGAGACGAGGACCTGATAGAAACGCAGGCGCCGGACATCGATGGTGCGCCCGGACTGCATCTCGTACCGTCGCAGGCATGCCGGGAAATCCGGCACCGGTTCCATCACGCAGCGCATGGAGAACCACGCCAGATCGTCGTGCCAGTCGCCGGGATGGGCGAACTCCCAGTCGATGATCGCGCTGAGGTGCCCGCCCTTGAACAGGAAATTGCCGGGTCCCGCATCGCCGTGGACGAGCACGGGTGCGCCCTCCGCTGGCGACACGTTGTCCGCGAGCCAGCGCAGGCTCGTTTCAATCAACGGTTCCCGGACAGCGACCTCGTCGTACATCGCCTTCCAGTCGGCGATTTCTGCCGCGGCACAATCCGGAAGCGTTCGTCGCCGATCTGCATCGGGGAAGATGCGGAGATCGAAGGGCGTGCCGTGCAGCGTCGAAAGCGCGTCGGTGAACTCCATCGCGATAGTCTCACGTTCGGCGATGTCGACCAGCCGACGATATTCGGCGATCCCGTCGACATGCTCCAGTAGCACCGCTGGCAGGTCGGTGTTGACTGCCACCAGGCGCGCCGCCGGCACGCCGCTTTTCTCAAGCAGCCGATAGAAGGCAACTTCGCGCAGCACGGTATAGGGTTCGACCGAAACGGAACGCGGGAGCTGGTATCGCAGATAATAGCGTCGTTCCTCATCATCGGCGTCGCGCGCCGAGATCGTGAAGGATTGGTAGCGATTTCCGCCGGAAATCTGATGCCAGTCGGTGATCGGCCCTCCGACGGCCGCGCTGGCCCAGCGCAGCAGCTCTTCGGTGGATGCCGGCGTGTCGACGACCGGCGCTGGGGGCATCACGACGTGTGGCGTGGAGAATGCCATCGGGTCGTTCATCGATCGTCCTCCGTACGCTTGATGGCATAGACGGGGCGGTCGAGAACTGTATGCGACACCTCAACGGACGCACCATAGATCCGGCGGGCGACGTCCAGATCGATCATGCCACCGTTCAGATCGGTGACGACATCCGCCGCGTCGCGATCGACCGGGCTGCCAAACCCGCCCCCCCCGGGTGAGGCGACGTGGAGAACGTCACCGTGGCTGCCAGGTATCTTCTCCGCCTTGCTGCGAAATGGTGGAATCCAATCCTTTCCATCGAGCGTGAAGCGAACCGCATTCGGCGCGGCGGCATGGCCGCCGATGGCACCACGCGGCGGGCTGTCGATCTGGTCCCCCAGCACTGACACCACGCAGTTGGAGAGCATCTCGATGCCGTACTGCGTGCCGCACCCGCCCCGCCGCGCACCGGCACCGCCTGAATTCTCACGAATGCCGTAGTAGGCGAAGCGTACGGGATAACGGTGTTCCGACATCTCGACCGACATGAACTTGGCCATCGAACCGGGCGGCGTGCCGTTGACCAGCCCGTCCGATCCGCGCGTCGCGCCGTACCCGCCGGGATACGGATACACAGCGACATAGTAATCGCCATTGCCAGGCTTCGCGCCTGCGACGGTCGCGACCCCGGTCGTGCCGAAGCTGGCGGCGGGAACCAGATCGGGGATCGCCTGGACGAGCGCGCCGAACACCATCGACACGACCCGCTGGGTGACGTCGGTGGTCCCCCCAACCGGACTGGGGCGTCGCGCGGCGAGGATCGATCCTTCCGGGATCACGAACCGTGCCGGTCGGAAGGCGCCGCCATTGACCGGCACGTCGGGAAAAAGATGCTTCAGCGCTACGAAGCACATCGACTTGGTCGTGCAGTCGGCGATGTTCATCGGCCCCCTGGCCGCCGGCGACGTCCCGGTGAAGTCGAAAAGCAGGTCCGATCCCGACACCACGACCGTCAATTTGATCGGAAGGCGATCCTGCCCGACGCCGTCATTGTCGAAGAAATCCTCGAATGTGTAGCGCCCGTCGGGGATATCGGAAATGTAGGAGCGCATCTCGGTTTCGGAGCGCCGGATCATCTCGTCGATACAATCGGATAGGACCGCGATGCCGTAGCGATCGACCAGCGCGTTAAGCCCTCGACGACCGACTGCGAATACGTTCGTCATCGCCGCCATATCGCCGAGCAACTGGTCCGGCATGCGCGAATTGGCGGTGATGATCGCGATCACCGCCTCGTTTCGGACGCCGCCGTCATAGAGCCTGACCGGAGGAATGGTCGTGCCTTCCTGATAGATCTCGGTTGCGGCGGGAACCCAGCCACCCGGCGCGCTGCCGCCCAGATCCATCCAGTGGCCGGTGTTGGCCTGCAGGGCGAAGAGCTCGCCGTCGGCGAAATAGGGCGACACCAGCACGATGTCGTTCAGATGGGTGCCGCTGATATAAGGATCGTTGACGATCCAGACGTCGCCCGGCTTGAACCCGCCCTGCGCCTGCGCGATCTCGATCAGCCGCTGCACGGTGAACTGCATGTTGGCCAGAAATTGCGGCAGGCCGTAGCCGCCCTGCGCGATGGTTTCCCCGGTCTTGGGGTGAAAGAACCCGTTGGCGCAGTCGTTCGTCTCGGAAATTATGGGGGAGATCGCGGCATGGATCAGATGCAGATCCATCTCGTCCGCGATCTGTTCGATGCCGCCGCGAACGACGGCGAGCGTGACCGGATCCATCAAGCCAACTCCACCAGGATATTGCCGTGCGCATCGACCCGTGCCGCAAGCCCTGGCTCGATCACGGTCGTGGTATCCGCCTGTTCGACGATCGCCGGACCAGAGAAGCTAGCGCCCGGCGTCATCGCCTCGCGCTGGAAGATCGGCGTGCGGACCCATCTACCGAAATAGACCTGCCGATGCTCGACGGGCTCAGCCACATAGGACGCTCCGGCGTGGCCCGCGGCCGATGCGACCTGCGACCGCATCCCGTGGACCGTCGTCATGAGGCTCACTAGAACCTTGCCGATCGGCCCCAGCGTGTTGCCGTATTCCAGCTCGTAGGCCGTTTCGAAGCGGCGTTCCATATCGGCAAGGTTCGAGTTCCCGTCGATCGGCACGCGCAGCGGATGTATCTGCCCGATATAGGAGATCTCGGCGATCTGACCGTAGTCCGTGCGCTCGGTTGCGGTGCCGCTGGCGGCAAGCCGGGCGTCGCCCATGTCGCGCTGGGCCTTGAGCATGCCGACGACGGTCGCATCGTCCAGATCGGCGATCGGCCGTTCGATCGTCTGCGACATATCGTAGCGCAGATCGGCCACCATGCATCCAAGGGCGCACAGCACGCCCGGATAGGGTGGCAGCAGCATGGTGCGGATGCCGACGTCGCGCATGATCGCGCTGCCATGCAGCGGCCCCGCACCGCCAAAGGCAACCAGCACGAAGTTCCGCGGATCGTGGCCGCGCTCGACCGTCAGCAACCGCGTACGCCGGGCCATGCGGGCGTTGACGATCGTCAGGATCGCCTCGGCCGTCTGCTCGATATCCAGGTTTAGCGGCGCGCCGAGTCTGCCCATTGCCTCCCGGGCCTTGTCGACGGCGAGGCGTTTCAGATACTTCAACCCGATCGGATGCTCCGGGTTGATCCGGCCGAGCACCGCATTGGCGTCGGTGACGGTCGGTTCGGTGCCGCCGCGGCCGAAGCAGATGGGACCCGGCATCGCGCCCGCGCTGCGCGGACCGACCTGCAGCGTCCCGCCGCGGTCGATGTACGCGATGCTCCCGCCCCCGGCTCCGATGGTGTGGACGTCGATCATGGGCAGGCGCAGCGGTATGCGGAAATCGAGTTCGGTCGTCTCGGCGATCCGCGGTTCGCCGTTCACGACCACCGCGACGTCGTAGCTCGTGCCACCCATATCGCCGGTTATGACGTGATTGAAGCCCGCCGCACCGGCGATCTTCGCCGCTGCCATCACGCCGGCGGCCGGCCCGGACCGAACGATGTTGGCGGCGTGGTCGCCAAGTCGTTCGAGTGGGATGAGCCCGCCGTTAGACTGCATGACCAGCGTCTCTCGCGTAAAACCGACTTCGGCCAGACGCTGCCGCAGGTTGCGGGCGTAACGCGAGACGAGCGGTTGCAGATAGCCCTGCACCGCCGCCGTACTGGTGCGCTCGAATTCGTAGTATTCGCGCACCACATCGCTCGAGGCGACGACCTGCCATGCCGGATTGGCGCGTTCAAATATCGCCTTGGCGGCCTGTTCGTGATCGGGATTGGCGTAGGAATGGAGAAAGGCGATGACGATCGAATCCAGCTTCTCCTGGGCTAATGCCGCGGCCATCGCTTCCAGACCGCGCTCGTCCAGCGGCTCGACGACATGGCCTTCGTGATCCATCCGACCGGCGATCTCCCAGCGCCGCTCGCGCGGGATCAGCGGTTGCTGGACCCCCGACATGCCGTACATGCCGGGTCGATCGCGCCGACCGAGTTCCAGCACGTCGCGGAACCCCTTGGTGGCGATGAGCGCGCAAGTGGCGCCCCGTCGCTCGATGACCGCGTTGGTCGCGATGGTGGTGCCATGCAGGATCGTCTCTAGCGAACCGGCGTCCACTTCCGCCGATCTCAGCGAATCGACTAGGCCGATGCTGGGGTCCTGTGGCGTCGACGGCACCTTGACGACACGGTCGATCGTCGCGCCGTCGCGCGAATAGACCAGGTCAGTGAAAGTGCCGCCGACGTCGATTCCGACGATGTTGCTCATTGGAGTCCGCCCGCCCGAACCAAAAAGATAGAAACACCGATCACGATCAGACCGCCCGTGAGTCGCGCCGGAACGCCGACCAGTCGTGGACCGGCCACATGTCTTGGTCCTCGCCATGACCGACTTGCCCGTTGATCTTCCATTCGATCAGGCCATTGCTGTCGATGAAGCTGTGCCGGTTGATGATGATGCCGCTGCGCCGCACGCCTTCGGCCAGCAACGGCCGTCCGAATTCGTCCTTCGCCTCGATCACGATGCGGTTGACCCAGCCGGCCTTCGGATCGCGCTCGACGATGCGGCGGCCCGACACCAGATCGCCTGTCACGCCTTCATGGATCATGAAGCCATAGGCGACCGATTCCGCTGCGTCGTTCCACTTGGTGACGGCGAGGAACGCCTCGTCGGGGGAGGCCATGCCGGTGACATAGGCGCTCTTGCCCGGCCGATGTTCGGGCCGCGGCCCCCAGCTGCGATCCCGCATCCCGTAGCAGTCGATCGCGATCGTCTGGCCATGCAGCACGATGGTGCCGGTCACTCGCCCGAACTGGTCGAAATGATTGAGGTTCTTGAAGGAAGAATCCCCCTTCCGCAGCGCCCGCGGCTCCATCACCGCATCGAACACCAGGTCCAGGTCGAGGCGGCCCTCGTCCTTGAACCCGAGCCGGTAGCGCGTCAGCGGCTCCAGCATTTTCATGGAAACGCCCGTCGGCAACGTGATGTCAGTCAGGCGCTGGTCGCGCGGCAGGCGCAATGCGGTGTAGTTCGCGGAATAGGGCACCTCCCACGGCAGATGTGCATCCGGGCCCCAGATCCAGGCACCACCGGCGACCGTACCGATGTTCGGACGCACCATCGTGTAGAGCCAACCGCCGAGCCCGGTTTCGGGATGGCAGAACGAAAACCACGCCGTTTCGGTTATCCACCATCGATCCGACATCTGATCAAAATGGAAATCATCATCTGCGGCGGAAAATAAGGACAAGGACGCCTCCCTCTCAGTATTGTTATCCGAAGTTATGACATTGCGTCTGGCGCATTGTACGTCTCGACCGCTGCGCAGAACCGCAATGTTGCGACACGACAATGCTTTGGGCCGCCCATGGCGACATTTCCAGCGCAATCCCCCCTTCGACACTTCTATCGTTGTTAATCGCTGTATGCCGTCGCGAAACTAGGTCGTCAAGTAAATATCAGACCAAAAATTTCGGTCGACCAAACCAAACATTGGCGCTAGTGCCTGTCGCGGGAGAGGGCCTGCAAGCGGCTGGCTATCACGCCGATGTACGACAGCGGCGCAGGTATCATCGCGATCGCGCCCTCCGCGTTAGACAGGTTTTGAGGAGCGGATCCATGCCGGGAAAATGGTTCGACGAACTGACGATCGGTGACGTGTTCCAGCATCCGATTCGCCGGACGGTGACCGAAACCGACAACGTCCTGTTCAGCGCGATGACGCACAACCCCGCTTTGCTTCACCTGGACGAGGAATATTGTCGCACCGAGACCGAATTTGGTCAGCGGATCGTCAACTCCGCCTTCACCTTAGGTTTGATGGTCGGCATATCGGTCGGCGACACGACCCTTGGCACGGCGGTCGCCAATCTCGGCTGGGACGAGGTCCGCTTCCCCAAACCGCTCTTCCACGGCGACACGGTGCGGGTCGAATCGGAAGTTATCGACCTGCGCGCGAGCAAGTCGCGACCCGACCAAGGAATCGTGACCTTCCTCCACCGCGCCTACAACCAGCACGGCGATCTGGTCGCCTCCTGCCGGCGCTCAGGCCTCCAGCGCAAACGGCCGGTGGCGGCATGATCGCGCGGTCATGGCTGTTCCTGCCCGGCGACAGCGACAAGAAGCTTGCCAAAGGAGACGGCGCCGGCGCAGACGCGCTCATCCTTGACCTGGAGGATGCCGTCGCGCCGGAGCAGAAACCGATTGCGCGCATGAAGGTGGCGGCGTTCCTAGCCGAGCGTCCTCGCGGAAGCCGTCCGAGCGAACTTTGGGTCCGCATCAATCCACTAGAGAGCGGTATAGCGCTCGACGACCTTGTCGCGATCATGAGCGGGGCGCCCGACGGCATCATGCTGCCCAAGGCCAATGGGCCCCAAGACGTTCGCGCACTGTCGCTTTATCTCGACGCGTTCGAGGCGCAGCACAGCCAACGCGGCGGCGCGACCCGCATCCTGCCTGTAGCAACCGAGACCGCGGTAGCGCCCTTCCGGCTCGGCGATTATGCCGATGCTGGACTCGCCAGGCTAGCGGGCCTGACTTGGGGCGCGGAGGATCTCTCCACCGCGGTCGGAGCAAGCACGAATTTGGGTCCCGATGGTGAGTGGGCGTTCACCTATCGGATGGTGCGTTCGCTCGTGCTGCTCGCCGCACATGCAGCCGAAGTGCCAGCAATTGAAACTCTATATGTCGATTTCAGGGATGAGGCAGGGCTCGAAGCCTCCTGTCGCGCAGCTCTTGCCGAGGGATTCGCTGGGCGCATCGCGATCCATCCGGGCCAAGTCGCCGCCATAAACCGCAGCTTTCAGCCGGGCGAGGACCAGATCGCCTTCGCGCACCGCGTGGTGGCGGCGTTCGCCGGAGCAGCGGAAGCGGGCACTGTTGGTCTCGACGGCAAGATGCTCGATATCCCTCATCTGAAACAGGCACGTCATGTGCTGGGCATGGTGCAAGCCCGCAGCGCATGAATGACCTGGCCGCCTTGCTCGACGCCATACGGCCGGGAAGCCGCGTACTGATGGCCGGTTCGGCAGGTGAACCGATCGCGATGCTCGACGCTTGGCGCAACGATCCGGATCGCACGCGTGATCTGTTGGTGTTTACCTGCGCCGTGGCCGGCCTAAACCGCTTCGACGTCGGGGCTTGGCATCCAAGCAGCGTCGCGACCGGCTTGTTCATGCCGCCCGAGTGCGCGGCGGCGCATCGAGCCGGACGCTATCGTTGGCTGCCTGTGGCCTATGGAGGCGTGGTCCGGCACTTTGTCGAGCGTCGCGAACCTCTCGACATCGCTGTCGTACAGGTTTCCCCCCCCGGGCCTGATGGACGCTATTCGCTTGGTTTTTCGGCCGAGTTCATGCCGCTTGCGCTGCAGCAGGCGCGGCAAGTCATCGGCATCGTCAACCACGCCATGCCCTATATTCACGACGCTCCCTCTGTGGCTGGCGAGCAGCTCACCATCAAGGGCGAGGTCGATGTGCCGCTGACGCGTCACGATCCGGGCGCAGTTGATCCCGGATCGGGTCGGATCGCCCGGTTCATCGCGGAATATGTCCCCAACGGCGCCGCGGTGCAGGTCGGCATTGGCAAGGTCCCGGCGGCGTTGGCAAGCGCGCTGCGCGGACATCGGCGCCTGCGCATTCAGACCGGAATGATTGGCGAAGGATTTCGCCTGCTGACCGAGGCCGGCGCGCTCGACGACGATTGGCGTCATCAAGGCTGCACGATGGTTGGGAGTCAGAGCTTCTACGACTGGGCGGCGGATCGCCGTGATTTCTCAATCGCAGGGTGCGAGGTCACGCACGATGCCGCCACGCTGGCACGCGTCGATCGGTTCGTCGCCGTCAATTCGGCGATCGAAGTCGATCTGCTGGGCCAGTGTAATCTCGAATATGTCGCAGGCACACCGGTCAGCGGCCCCGGCGGCGCGCCGGATTTCGCGCGTGCGGCAAAGTATTCGGCTGGCGGCCTCAGCATCGTCGCGCTTGCCGCGACGGCCTCGCGCGGATCCATATCACGAATCAGCGCCCGCCTGTCGCCGCCGGGGGTTGCCAGCCTGGCGCGCACCGACATCGACATGGTCGTTACCGAGCACGGCGTCGCCGATCTGCGCGGAGCCGATGTGGACGAGCGTGCGGCGCGCCTGATCGCGATCGCCGCCCCCCCTTTTCGCGACGATTTGGCGCGCACCCACCACGCGACCCCACGATAGAACTCATGAGAGGACAATATGGATTTCGTATTGAGCGAACAGCATCAAGCCATCGACGAAAGCGTCCGGCGTATCTGCGCGGACTTTAGCGACGATTACTGGACCGACTGCGAGGAGAATGCACGCTTCCCGCAGGAATATCATCGCGCAATGGCCGATGGAGGGTGGCTGGGCATTACCATGCCCGAAGAACTGGGCGGCGCTGGACTGGGCGTGACCGAGGCCGCGATCATGATGCACGCGGCTTCTTCGAGCGGGGGCGGCTATACGGCCGCCTCGGCAATCCATATCAACCTATTCGGCCCGCACGCGATTGTCGTTCATGGCACTCCCGAGCAGAAGCAGCGCTGGCTCACGCCCTTGATCAACGGTGAGCAGAAAGCGTGTTTCGGCGTGACTGAGCCGGATGCCGGACTCGATACGACTAGCATCAAAACCTTCGCCACGAAGGTCGACGGCGGGTACCGCGTCACCGGACGCAAGATGTGGACATCTAGCGGCCAGGTCGCCGACAAGATCGTACTGCTGGTACGGACCACGCCCAAGGACGAGTGCAAGCGTCCGACCGATGGCATGAGCCTTTTCTATGCAGATCTGGACCGCACCCAGATCGAAGTGCGACGGATCCACAAAATGGGTCGCAACGGCGTTGATTCCAACGCGGTATTTATCGATGACTTTTTCATCGCCGACGAAGATCGGATCGGGGAGGAGGGCAAGGGATTCTCCTATATCCTGCACAGCCTGAACCCGGAACGCATCCTCGTCGGCAGCGAGGCGATCGGCTTGGGCCGTGACGCGATCCGTCGCGCTGCCGATTATGCCCGTGATCGCCACGTTTTTGGACGCCCAATCGGCCAGAACCAAGGCATCCAGCACCCTCTGGCGGAGTGCTGGGCTTTCCTGGAATCCGCATATTGGATGTGCCTGCGCGCCGCGTCCCTCTACGACGCAGGCCAGGCGTGCGGTGCCGAGGCGAATGCCGCAAAGTTCCTGTCCGGTCGTGCAGCGTTCAATGCATGCACTCAGGCGGTTCTGACGCATGGCGGCATGGGCTATGCCCGCGAATATCAGGTGGAACGCCTGTTTCGCGAGTCAATCCTGACCCGGATTGCACCAATTACCGAACAGCTGATCCTGTCGTTCCTTGCGGAAAAGGTTCTTGGTCTGCCCAAATCCTATTGATCCCGCGTCCTGCACAAAGGTCATGCCGTGACATATCCGCTCGAAGGGCTGACGATCATCGATCTCAGCCAGATCTACAACGGCCCCTACGCCACCTATCTGCTCGCACTCGGCGGTGCCGACGTCATCAAGATCGAGCCGCCAGGCGGTGAATCGCTGCGACGACGCGCGGTGGTCGGCGGTGCCGCGCTGCCGTTCGCCATGCTCAATGGCTGCAAGCAGTCGATCGTCCTTAATCTAAAGACCGAAGCGGGCAAGGACGCGCTGCGGGCGCTTGTCGCATCGGCCGACGTCATCGTCGAGAATTTCGCACCCGGCGTGATGGACCGCCTCGGGTTGGGCGCGGATGCGCTGATGAACCTCAATCCGCGGCTGATCTATGCATCGAGTTCAGGCTTCGGCCGGGATGGGCCCTACAAGAGCTACCCGGCGATGGATCTGACCGTGCAGGCGATGAGCGGCGTGATGCACACGACCGGTTTCCCGGATCGCCCGCCAGTGAAGGCCGGCCCCGCGGTGGCCGACTTCTTCGCGGGTACGCATCTATATGGTGCGATCATAACCGCCTTGTTCGACCGCCAGCGCACCGGGGTCGCGCGCCGGGTCGAGGTAACGATGCAGGATGCGGTCTATGCATCGCTCAGTTCCAGCCTAGGCCTGCACTGGGGATCGCAGGACCAGGACAAGCCGCCGCGCACCGGCAACCGCCACGCCGGGCTCGCCGAGTCGCCATACAACGTCTACCCGACAACCGATGGCTATATCGCAATCATCTGCGTTGGCGAGACTCACTGGCGGAGCCTGTCGCGGTTGATGGATGCCGACGTGCTGGCCGACGATCCGCGCTTTGCCACGTTGCAGGCGCGCGTGGCGCACATGGACCTGATCGATGCCGCGGTCACGGACTGGACGTCGCGGCAAGCCACGGCGGCGCTGTTCGACATGCTCATGGCCGCCCATGTCCCCTGCGCGCCGGTGCGCACCCTGGATGAGGTCATGAACGACGATAACATGCATACGCGTGGATCGCTGCTCCACCTTGATCATCCGGATCTGGGACCGATCGTTGTCCAGCAATCGCCGTTCGTGTTCGACGGCGTGCCGCGCGTCCCACTTCGCGCCAGCCGGCGGCTCGGTGCCGATACGACCGCCGTCCTACGGGACCGAGCCGGGCTCGACGAAGCCGGGATAGCCGCCGCCAGCCGAAACATCTGACAGGAACTCCCTATGTCCAAGATCATCATCAGCTGTGCCGTCACCGGATCTATCCACACCCCGACCATGTCGCCCCATCTTCCCATTACAGCGTCGGAAATCGCGGATGCCGCGCTCGGCGCTGCCGCGGCGGGAGCGGCCATCGTTCATCTTCACGCCCGCAACCCGGAGGATGGCCGACCGGACCAGACTCCGGAGGCATTCGAACCTTTCCTGAAGATCATCAAACAATTCTCAAACGTGGTCGTGAATCTCACGACCGGCGGTTCGCCCTACATGCCGGTCGAGGAGCGTGTGCGCCCGGCCGAACGTTGGCAGCCGGAGGTCGCCAGTCTTAACATGGGTTCGATGAACTTCGGGCTGTTCCCGATGCTCAAACGCTACAAGGACTTTAAGTTCGATTGGGAGGAGCCGATGCTGAAGGGGTCCAAGGACCTCGTCTTCCGCAACAGTTTCAAGGACATCCGCTATGCGCTGGAGACCCTGAACGCGACCGGTACGCGCTACGAGTTCGAATGCTACGACACCTCCATGCTCTACAACCTCCATCACTTCTGGACCGAAGGGCTCGTGAAGGCCCCCTTGTTCATCCAGACCTGTTTCGGGCTGATGGGCGGGATCGGCAGCCATCCTGACGACGTGATGCACATGAAGCGTACCGCCGACCGCCTGTTCGGCGACAATTACCGCTGGTCGGTGCTCGCCGCCGGCGTGGCGCAGATGCGGGTCGCGGCGATGGCGGCGTCGATGGGCGGGCATGTCCGCGTTGGGCTCGAGGACAATCTGTGGCTTGGCAAGGGACAACTCGCGCGGTCGAACGCCGAGCAGGTGACCCGCGTCCGCCAGATCATCGAGGGTCTCGGCCTTGAAGTCGCCTCCCCGGACGAGGCGCGCCGAATCCTCGAACTCAAGGGAGGCGATCATGTTGCCTTCTGACCGCTCCAACCGCCAGGTCGTGCTCGTCGCACGTCCCACCGGCATCGCGCAGGGGGAGCATTTTGCGATCCGGCAGGATGGCGTACGCGCGCCGGACGACGGCGAACTGCTGATACGCAATACGTTCCTCTCGGTCGAACCCGCCATGCGCGGATGGATCGCAGACATCGGCAATTACTCGGCGCCGGTGCCGATCGGTGGCGTAATGCGTTCGCTCGCGGTCGGCGAGGTGGTCGTATCGCGCGCCATCGATTATGCCCCCGGTGACGTCGTGACCGGCTGGTTCGGCTGGCAGGATTACGCGACGATCCGCCCCGACGCCATTGTGCGGAAGGTCCTGGAGAACGATCTGCCGCCTTCGCTGTCGCTTGGTGTCCTCGGCATCAATGGGGTCACCGCGCTGCTGGCGTTGACCCTTATCGGTCAGCCGAAAGCCGGTGAAACAGTCCTGGTATCGACCGCCGCGGGTGCGGTGGGTTCCGCTGTGGGCCAGATCGCGAAGATCATCGGATGTCGCACCGTCGGTATCGCGGGCGGTGAAGCCAAGGTCGCGGCCTGCCTGGCCGAATTCGGCTACGACGCCGCGATCGATTACCGCGCTGACGGCCTGTCCGATGCCATTGCCCGAGCCTGCCCTGATGGGATCGACATCTATTTCGACAATGTCGCCGGATCGATCAGCGACACGGTCATGCGCCACCTTGCACAGCGCGCCCGCGTGGTCGTGTGCGGTACGGCGTCGGTCAGCGACTGGAGCGATTGGCCGACAGGGCTGCGGGTCGAGCGGCATCTGCTGGTGAAACGCGCACGGATGGAGGGGTTCGTCATCTTCGATCACGCGGATCGTTACGACGATGCCGTCGCCCAACTCGCGTCCTGGGTGCGGGACGGCCGATTGCGCTATCGCGAAGACATCCTCGACGGCATCGAACGGGCGCCCGACGCCCTCGCAGGCCTGTATCGCGGCGAAAACTCCGGAAAGCGCGTGATCCGCCTCTGACTCTGCAGAGCGCACGGATAGCTGATACGATCGTTCGAAGCTGCGAGGACCACCATGACCATTTCGCCCGACGCCTATGCCCGGACCCAAGCCGCGACCAACATCTTCCTCGACCGGCTCGTAGGATCTCGGCCCGACGATGCAACGATGGCCGAACTGGTCGTACATCTCGATGAATGGGCGGATCGCCTGGGTGCGTTCGCTGTCGCTGAAGAGGAGTGCTACGCCGGCAGACGCCTCGACTTGCCGGCGAAGGGCCGGTTCACCGTGCCCGTCTATATGTTCGACTCCGTAGATGAGCACGGCGTCGCTGCGACCGTGACGTTCGGTCGTCGTTTTCTCGGCGTGGGTGCCGCGGCGCATGGCGGCGCGATTGCGATGTTGTTCGACGAAGTCGTCGGCCGCGCCGTCAACGACGGCAGCGCGCTGCGCACGAGGACCGCCTATCTACACGTGAACTATCGTGCACTTACCCCGATCGACAAACCCTTGACGCTAACCGTACGCGTCGCGGCTAGCGAAGGACGCAAGCGTTTCGTACGCGGCGAATTGAAGGACGGTTCGATCGTCTGCGCCGACGTCGATGCGTTACTGGTCGAAGTTAGCAAGTGACCCGGGGCGATGGACTTGACGCGAGCGGCGCTGCCCACCCGATGATGTGGGTGGCTTCCCGGGCTTCGAACTGTTCTGGATTCCATGGGCGACCCCGCCCACGAGCAGGCCGACGATGGCGATCCCGCAGGAAGCCAACCAGTGCTGGTCGCTCGACTTCGTATAGGATGCATTGGCCTGCGGCCGGCGGTTCCGATTGCTCAACGTCATCGACGATTACAGCCGGGAATGCCTGGCGTGCATCGTCGATACCTCGTTGTCAGGCCGGCGTGTCGTGTGCGAGCTGACCGCCATTGCCCCGCGACGCGGGCTGCCGGGCATGGCGGTCAGCGACAACTGGACCGACCTGACCAGTCTTGCTGTCCTGGCCTGGTGCCAGGACACCGCCGTGGAGTGGCATTACATCGCTCCCGGCAAGCCGCAGCAGAACGGCTTCGTGGAATCGTTCAATGGTCGCTTCGCGACGAGTGTCTGAATGAGCACCTGTTCCCATCGCTGGCTGCGGCGAGACGGATCATCGAGGCATGGCGGACGGACTACAACACCGTACGACCGCACAGCAGCCTCGGCGGCATGGCACCCGGCGAGTTCACCAACCGCCCCCGCCAACGGCATAAGGACACCAAAGCTAACTTATCGGCGGCCTGAAAACGGGGAGCAGGTCAACCCGCACCATCAAACGCCGGGACCAAACACTCAACTTTGGTATGATATTTACTTTGGTATGATATTTACTTTGCGTGCCGGCGCCTGGTCGGTTATGCAAGCGTGGGACAACGAATACTGACCCGATTGCCCTGAAGCCGAGAACGGCAACGGGTGGCGGCCAAAAGAATTCTGGAGGAGGACGTATGCTGAAGGGTGCCCGCATTGCGGCTAGATTTTATTGTCAGGTGTCTTTTGTAAGCCTCAGTTTGCTCGACGCTGGCATAGCAACTGCGCAAGTATCGCGACCAGAACCCAGTAGCCCGGCGCAGGCGCGGCTCGGATCGAGCCAAGATGCGCCCGCTGCCTCCCAGGCAGGTACGGAAACTCCGGCAAAGGACTCTCCCGAAGGGACCACGCAGACAGCAGATATTGTTGTGACTGGCAGTCGCCTGCGCTCCGGACTGGAGGCACCTACGCCGGTTGTCGCCGTGTCTGCAGATCAACTCGCCACCGCCAATCCAGGGTTGATCGCGGAATCGCTTAACCAGCTTCCAGCGTTCAAGAACTCTTCCCGGCCGCAGACAGGCACGCAGTCGGGAACCCGGGACAACGGCGCCAGCTTTCTTAACCTTCGTGGCCTCGGCACCAGTCGAACGTTGGTGTTGCTCGATGGCAGACGCTTTGTATCGTCGAACGCAAGTGGTGTGCCCGACGTATCATTGTTTCCGGAGGCGTTGGTCAAGAGAGTCGAGGTCGTGACTGGGGGGGCATCTGCAGCTTACGGATCAGACGCTGTCTCGGGCGTTGTAAACTTCATCCTAGATAGCAATTACACGGGCATAAAGGCAAGCGCGCAGGGCGGAATATCTACCTACGGGGATAGTGGATCGCAGAAGCTTTCGCTGACTGCCGGCACATCTTTTGCGGGAGGAGCCGGGCACATCGTGGCGAATTTAGAGCATTTCGAGGTCGCGCCCGTTGGAGCCTTCACGGGACGCAGGATCACGGACGCCTATTATGGGATTGTTCCAAGCGGCGTCTCCTCGCCAAGTCGCACCGTCGTGGCCGGTGTCGGTACGAGTTTGGCGCCGGGCGGCCTAATTACCAGCGGTCCTTTGGCTGGCACGCAGTTTCTCGGCGGCGACGTTACCGCCCCCTTCAATTACGGAACAAATCGTGCTGGTTTGTTTCAAGTTGGTGGCGATGCGCCAATTCTGGGACGCGATCTATCGGGAGGAATCGATCGAACCGTTGGTTATGCTCGTGGTGAATACAAATTCGGCGAGAAGCTTACGGTTTTCCTCGAAGGAGGGCTGAGCCAATCCACTTCCAAATACGGATATGTAGCTTCGACACAAGGTGTCCTGGCGAACCAAATAACTATCACTCGTGACAATGCCTTTTTACCTGCATCGATCGCGGCACGGATGGATGCTGCGAGAGTATCGAGCTTCAATCTAGGTAGGTCGAATTTGGACTTTGGTATCGAAACGGCAAGCAGCCGAAGTCGCACATGGCGAAGTGTAGCTGGGCTTAACTGGAACATAGGTGGCGGCTGGGAACTTGATGGTTATTATAATCACGGTGAGAACCAGTTCCGTAATTTGATTAACAACAATCCCATACATCGCAATTTGTTTGCTGCTGACGTGAC